>JBEKBJ010000052.1:0-34117 GCA_050015455.1 Binatia bacterium | reverse complement strand
ATGAGCGGACTTTTCGGCCGACCGAGTTTCGCCATGCTGTCTCCTCCCATTGCCTTTATGGGGGAGACGGTCAACCTGTTTATTTCTTCAATTATTTTCTGTTACGACCGACTAGCTTGTTCTTGGCGGCCTTACCGACCTTGCTGCGGGTGTACTTGCGCGCCAGGTGTTGCAGCAGCTCACGGGCAACGGCTTTCTCTTCGGAATCACCTTCGGCTAGATTAAAGGCGATGTAGAACAGCTCGTCAGGTTCGAGCACGCGCTCTTTGCGCAATCGCTCGGCGAGCGGGAACGTCGAGGCGGCCAAACCGCGCAACAACTCAAGCATCAGCTCGTGCCGCCGCGGCATGCCCGAGGGGGCACGCGGATGCGACTTCAGTTCGGCAAGCGCAAGCAGGTACGTCGCTTCGGCATCCAAGGCAGGCGAATCCTTGAGCAGCCCGAGCCATTTCGCCACACCGGTGAAGTCCTTCCCCTTACGCAGGCGCTCCGCACGGTCACGGATGCCGCTCGCGAGAAAGTCGGGAGCGAGCCCCTGCAGCAAGTGAAAGTAGGCTGTGTACAAGCGGTCGTTGCGGTGCTGAAGCGTATCGCCTAGCCTCTCCGACAGCGCCTCGAGCGTGCTCCGTTTCCAGTCGCGCTCATGCGCCAAGAGGATGTCGGCGAGCGCCCAGGCCTTGCGTTCGTCATCGCAGCCGAGGAACTCTTTCATGAGAGCACCACGGGCCGCGGGCATCTTCTTGAGTGAGGCGGCAGCTTGATCGCGGCGAGCGTAGCTGGCGTCGGTCAAATACCCGATCAACGTCTTGATCACCCCGCCGGACTCAAACCCGGCGAGCTTCTGCACCGCGAAGCGCTTGACCACCGGCTGCGGGCTCTCCGCCAGCCGGTTCAGTTGCGCTAGGTAACTGCGGTCGAGCGACTGTTCATCCAGTAGGTGAATCGCCGGCCGCACGATGCCGCTCTCGTCGTCTTCTTCGAGCAGCGGTAGCAACCGCTCGATCTCGTCGGCGCTGAGTTTTTGCCCGCGCAGGCAATGCTGCAGCGCCCCCAGCGTATGCGTTCGCACCGCTTGTGGTCGCTCTTTGTCGAGCAAGCTGAAGAGCCGTTTGCGCGCCTTCGGCTCCGCGAGTGCGCCGAAGAGCTTGGCGGCCGCAACCAGTGCCGGCCGCGACGTGGTCTTGGCCGCGAGGGCCTCGCTGCGGGCGAACAGCTCGGCACGCGCGCGCGCCTCCAACGTCGGGACCGCCGAGATGATGGCATCACAAGCGGTGCGATTGGCGTCGAAGTCCTCTCCGCCCATCAGCTCGAACAACAGGTCGAAGGCGGCGCCCGAGCGTACGCGGGCGCACAGATCGATGATCGCGTTCAGCCGCTGCCGGGGGGCATCGTCGAGCAGTTTCTTGACGGCGGGGACCGCGCTCGCGCCGTAATTCGCCAGAATGGTGACGGCGCGACTCCGCAACGCTTCCTCCTCGTTGTCGAGCAACGGCAGCAGATACGGGAGCCCATCGCGTGGCCGTACGCGCTCGAGGTAGCCGATAGCGAAGTCGCGCACCACCGCGTTCTTGCCGCCGAGCGCCGCGCCTACCGCACGCACCACGGCCGAATCGGCGGCACCGAGATGGCTGAGCACCAAGAGGGCGGCGCACCGGGTCTCGACGTCCGCCTCACCGATCAGGGCGACGACGCGCTTCAGCGTGGCATCCACAAACCCTGAATATCACAAAAGGCTATCCGCCGTCAGCTGTGACGCCGGGCAAAATGCGGACCACTCAACCTTCACTGCAGGAGTTCCAGCGCCTCCGTCACGGTGGGCGCAGGAGGCGTCGGGTGCAGGGTGCCGTAGGTCCGCTCGATGAGGCGGCGCACGCGCGCCAGCAATTCGGCACGGGCAAACGGCTTGCCGACGTAGTCATCCGTCCCGGCGAGGAACCCTCGTACCCGGCTGCCAGGATCATC
This sequence comes from Binatia bacterium, assembly GCA_050015455.1. Classification (GTDB taxonomy): domain Bacteria; phylum Desulfobacterota; class Binatia; order HRBIN30; family HRBIN30; genus JAGDMS01. The sequence continues at coordinate 32,155 of JBEKBJ010000052.1, read as the reverse complement.
GCACGCGGTCACCATCAGTATCGGAATGAATGCCGTCTGGACGTTGGCGCGCAGCTGCTCACAGACCGCAAACCCATCCATCCCTGGCATCATAACGTCGAGCAGAATGAGGTCCGGCGGCTCATCTTGCGCCTGCTGAAGGGCCTCGACCCCATTTGCCGCCACCTGAACCCGGAGCGGTAAGGAGCTGTGCTCCAATGTAAACCTGACCAACTCCCGGATATCGGGATCGTCGTCGACGAGCAGCGCGCGGTACTGGCGTGGGGGCTCTCCTCCAGGTGAAGCGTCGTGGCGGACGCTTGGGCTGAGGCCTGCACCTGCAGGGCGACTGCTCCGCCCGCAATACGGGCACACTTGCCATTCTGGCTGAAGCCGGATGCCGCAGGTCGTGCAGTGGCGCTGCAAGACCGTGGTGCAATGCGGGCAGACGGCAAAGCCCTCTTCGACAGCCCTGTCGCAAGCCGGACAGCGCGCTCCCTCGATGCTCACGTCGACCACGCGCAAGACTTCTTCCGGCGTGACTAGGCCGGCGCACACCCGTTTGGCCGCATGTTGTGCGATGAGCATCGCGCCGTCCGCGCGCGCCTGCGCCCGTAGCATGCTTTCCGGAGCTTTGGCCTCGATTAACTTGGCGATTTGTGGAGTAATCGGCACCACCTCAAAAACGCCGACGCGTCCGGCGAACCCCGAATTGCGGCAGGCGCTGCAACCCCGGCCGCGGCGAAACTTATGATCCCTGCCCTCGATCTGCAGTCTGGACAGCACCTCGGCGTCCGGCTCGTACAGCTCGGCACATTGCGGACAGGCGCGGCGTACCAACCGCTGGGCGATGATCAAGTGCAGAGAGGAGGCCAGCATGTACGGCGGGATGCCCAGGTCAGCCAGGCGCGTGATCGTGGCCACTGCGTCATTGGTGTGCAGCGTGCTGAGGACAAGATGGCCGGTTTGCGCCGCCCGCACCACGATTTCCGCTGTCTCCGTATCGCGGATTTCACCGACCAAAATGACGTCGGGATCCTGCCGCAGAATCGAGCGCAGCGTGCCGGCGAAGGTCAGTCCCTGCTTTTCGTTGATCTCGACTTGGTTGATGCCGTTGGTCTGGTACTCGATCGGGTTTTCGATGGTGATGATGTTGCGAGTCGGAGACATGATCTCGGCGATCATGCCGTAGAGCGTGGTTGTCTTGCCACTGCCGGTCGGACCGGTCACCAGGATCATCCCTTCCGGCCGTCCGATGGCTTGGCGAATGCACCTGAGATCGCGGCTGGACAAGTCGAATGCGTCAAGGCTGGTGGGCGCGGCGGTCCGGTCGAGGACGCGCATGGTCACCTTCTCCCCAAACTGGGTCGGGAGACTCGAGACGCGGATGTCGATCAACGCATCACGATGACGGACTTGGAACCGCCCATCCTGCGGGACTCGGTGTTCGGTGATGTCCAGCCTCGCCAGCACCTTGCAGCGCGCGATCAAAGGATCCTGGACCCATTTCGGGAGACGTAACGAGGATTCCTCCAACAGGCCATCAATGCGGTAGCGAACGCGCACCCCCGCGGCCGCGGCTTCGATGTGGATATCGCTGGCGTGGGCGCGCAGCCCTCCGTAGACAATAGAATTGAACAGCTTCACCACCGGCGCGAGGTTCGTTTCGAGCATCAGGTTCCGGGTATCTGTGGATGCGCCTTCGTCGGCCTCCGCCACCCGTAGGTCACCGTCCTCGGGCACGCCCTTGAGATAAGCGTCGAGGGCGGCATCAAGATGATAGGCATGTTCCAGAGCATCGCGAACGGCGGTCTGTGTGGCCACCAAGATCTGCACCCTTCGTCCGGTGGCAAATTCGACCGCTCGCAGCGCTTCGCGGTCGAGAGGATTGGCCATCGCAATGACCAGGGTGCGGTCGCGCGTACGCAACGGTATGATTTGGTGGTGCTGGGCAACTTCTTCGCGGATGAGCGCCGTCACCGTCGGATCGAGGGCCACGGCCGCAAGGTCAACGAACCCCCGCTGTAGGCCCTTGGCGAGTGCTTCCGCCACGGCATGTTCGCCGGTGATGCCGTTACGGACGAGCCAGTCAATCGCAGATTCACCTGTGCCGTCCGCGAGTTGGCTTTCGGCTTGGTCAGCTATGTCATTCGTAAGCACCCCAGCTCGCACCAGAAAACGTAGCAGGGCTCTGCTTCCACTTTGGTCCCGCATTGGCGTTCTCTACTCCGCAACCGATATGCCACCTGCGGCAACGCAAGTGCCAAGGCGTTCGCTGTCAACTGAGGCGAGAAAGTGACAGCCGATGAGACACATCCGTACCGCTCTCGGCTTGCGATACGCCGAAATTTGCGGGCCTCTGGAGCGCTGCTGCGGTCGCGCCCGGTGCTCGGGCTGCCTGGGGTATCGGTGAAGCCGACCGGTGACCGCCAGCCGCCTTCTCTCAAGCGCTGACGGCGGGCAGCCTTTTCGAACGCTGGCGGGCGTACTCGATCATGCCGGGCAGGATCGAGATGAAGATGATGGCCAGGATCACGAGGGTGAAGTTCTTCTTCACCATGGCAATATTGCCGAAGAAATAGCCGCCGAAAATGAACAGGGCGATCCAGGCGACACCGCCGATGACGTTGTAGCTGAGGAAGCGGAAGTACGTCATGCGGCCGATGCCAGCGACAAACGGCGCAAACGTGCGGATGATCGGGATGAACCGCGCTATGATGATGGTCTTGCCGCCGTGCCGTTCGTAAAACTCGTGGGTGCGGTCGAGGTATTCCTTCTTCATGAATCGGACCTTTTCCTGCTGGAATACCTTGGGGCCGACGATGTTCCCGACCCAGTAGTTCACCGTGTCCCCACCGACGGCCGCGATGCTGAGGAGGATGAACAACGACTCGACCTGCAACGCCCCACGGGCGGCCAAGGTGCCGGCGGCGAACAGCAGCGAGTCTCCCGGCAGGATCGGCGTCACCACCAGGCCGGTCTCGCAGAAGACAATGAAAAAAAGAATCACGTAGGTCCACATGCCGTACATCTGAATGACATCGGTCAGATGCTGATCGAGATGCAGAAAGTAATCGATGAACATGTGGATCAGATCCATGCTCTCTCCTTTTGGTGTCGTACCAAACGTGGCTGCGCTGCCTTCGACTTCCCTAAGCATGTCTCGATGCTGATTTCAAAGCGCCTCAGGCTGGTGTCGGCACCGCGGCCTGTTCTAGCGCTTGAAGGAGCCGATCGAAGTCGCTGAAATCCGGCAGCACTTCGCTGGCGCCGTCAGCCAGCAGCCGTCGGGCTCCACGGCCGCTGCCGATCCCGAGAAATGGCAGACCGAGTCGCCGTGCCGAGCGGACGTCCCACGGAGCATCGCCGATGTAAACAACCCGGCCGAAGTCATCTTGGCCATACCCCTGGAGCGCGCGCGACTGGGCCAGAGCGATGATCTCCTCACGTGCAGGGCTGTCATCGGCGAAAGCCGCCGGAACCCCATCGAGATCCGGGCCTGCGGTCCGGAGCTTCAGCATGGCGCACGCCTGCCAGCTACCCGTGGCCAACGCGATCCTCCACTGCGGATGGGCTCTGAGCCGCTGCAGCGCCGCCGAGGCGCCCGCGATCTCGCTGCATGAATCGGGTTCCGTCCTGAACGTCTCGGCGAGCAGGCCGACAAATCGCTCCCGCACGCGGGCCAGCTCATCAGGCCTGGGTGGCCGGCCGAAACGGATCTGCAAGATCTCCGCGGTGATCCCCGAATCGGTCGAGTGGGTATACTTCGACCAATCGTTGTCGATGTCCTGGATACCGAGTTCCTGGCGTACGGCCCGCACGTAGCACACTTCGTCCACGCGCGTGGTGCGCATCAGCGTCCCGTCGAGGTCAAAGATTGCAAGCTGCATGGCGGCCTTTCACAATAGCCGTCCAGACCGAGGGCCGACAGGGTGTTGCACAAAAAGTCCGGCAACCGGCTGGCACCCCCTTCGACTGCGCTCAGCACATGCTTCGGTAGGGCCCCTGAACATACGGGGTTTGCTCAGCGCGGGCCGACCCCCGCAACCCGACTGTCGACTGAGAGAGTTGCCCTCTCCCGCGCGTCTTCTCCGCGTGGCAGAGGGTTGGGGTGAGGGCGATCTGCCCCGGGCGCTTGCGCGACTCCGTCTCATGCTTGCACCATCACCCTGCCCTTCTCCCGCGCTGAAAAAACGCGCGGGCGAGGGTGGACATAGTTACCGCGCCAGATCTTCGCGCCAGTAAGCGCGCGCACGAGTCGCCGCGAACCACCAAACTCTACGACCGCACCACCCACCAGGTCAGTCTCGACGAGATCGAGCGGATCGCAATCCGACGCTCATTCGAACAGCTTCCCGAGTGCGCGCCGCGCCTCCTCGAAAACTGTGGTCGAGATCCAGAGAGAGGAGCGGCGCAGCCGATTGAGGGCCGCGCTGGCCTCGGCTTCACCTAGCCGACCCGTCGCTGCACCCCACAGGATCACCCCGAGCGAGCCGTGGGCCTCCAAGCCGACCAGTTGTGCGATCGCCCGCGCTTCCGCGTCGTCAGTCAGCAGCCAATCCGCGTCCAGCAGCCGCGCCAGTGTGATCGCTTCAGCCTCACCTGCTCCGAGTTCCCGGGCGAGCCGCTTGATGATCGGGTCCTTACCTTGCTTCGAGCTAAGCCGACGGACCAGCAGCCACCGGGGTTTGCGTCGGCGCCATCCAGGTATCAGCTCTCTGAGCTCGTCCTGCACGGCTCCGGGTACGACGAAATCAGCGGCTCCGGCGAGCACGTTCAGCGCGTCCGCCTCGGGCAGATGGAGGATCGGGCCCGTGTCGCAAACGACGACGCTCAAGCGGCTCGCTTGCGCTTCTTTTGCTTTAGCGCCCAGGCAATATCCTCGCGCATGAACCGTTCGAGCAGTTCGACGCGGTTGCGGCGAACGAAATCTCGGATCGCCACCCGCACCACCTCGGCTTCGGAGGTGAACCAGCCGGCGCGCACGTAATGATCAATCTCGGCCGCTGCCTTGTCGGGAACTTCGACCGTGATCGCTTTCATGGGAGACTCACTGCAACAATACGCTTATCATCTCGGCTCGACCGCGCCAACCCGTTGGTATTGAAGGTGGTCGGTAGTCGGTGGTCGTCATCTCCGGCGGACCGACCGCTGTTCACTCGCCGCCCGCTGATCACTGCCTGGAGAACGGCGGCACGCTGGAGCACGCGCGGCAGACCTATCCGCCGAAGGCTCTGTGACGCAGGCGGATCGCGGCCCACGAGTCGCCACGCACGTGCGCGTGATCAATGCGGAGAAAATCGGCAAATCGAGGGCCGCCATCATAGTGCGCCGCCACCCCCATGCAGATCGGCGGTCGCGGCTCGCTTTGCGGCTTGCTGAAGAGAGCCCGCTACCCCCGCCGTCGGCCTCGGCTCGGATCGCACCACGAGGATGCCTCATGTCCAAACTCCAGAGGCCCCGTTTGCTGATCCTCAACTCGAACTCGGAACACTCGTTCCTACGTCCCCCACGGGGTCTCCCCCATGAATCTGGAGATCATCCGCTCTTACTGCTATCAGTTGCTGGAACTGGTGCGGCGGGGCAAAGGCATCACCCGGCAGGCGGCCATGGCTAAGCTGTTTGCCTCGCGCATGAAAGGAGAAGTCCGGTTCGATTACGGATATCTACTTTGAACCGTTGCATGAATGAGGGGAAACGAATCATGGCCAATACTTTTTATACCGTGGAGCAAAAGAAGCTGCAGGGGACCTACCGGGAAGCGGTGCGGGAGCACGTCGCGCCGCTGGTGAAGCAGATCGACCAGACCGACCGCATTCCGCCGCAGCTGGTCAAGAAGCTTGTTCAAGCCCCGTTTTCCTTGACCGCCCTTTCGGTGCCGAAAAAGTTCGGGGGGCTGGAAATGGACAAGGTGTCGGTCTGCGTGATCGCCGAGGAAATCGGTTACGGCTGCCCGGCGCTGATTCCCTTCCTCGAGATCGCCCAGCTGTACACCCACGTAATCCTGCTCGGCGGCACCGAGCGGCAGCAGGAGCGTTTTCTGACCCGCATCGCCCGCGGCGATATCGGCTGTTACGCGCTGACCGATGAAGGCCCGGGTTCCGATCCGGCGTCGATGAAGAGCACGGCCGCTTTGGACGGCGACAGTTTTGTCGTCAATGGGATGAAGAGGCTGATTACCTTCGCCGACATGTCGGATCTGTTCGCCATTTTTGCCAATGAGGATCTCGCCAAGGGGGCGAACGGAATCAGCGCGTTCATCGTGGAAAAAGGCACGCCGGGGCTCGAGCTCACCAAACATTGCGAATGCATGGGCTTGAAAGGCCACCGCGCCTACAACCTGGCCTTTACAGACATGCGGATTCCGGCGGAAAACCGGATCGGCAAAACCGGTGACGGCTTGCGGCTGGCCCTCAAGGTGCTCAGCAAAACCCGGATCAGCCTGGCCTTTGGCTACGTCGGCCTGGCCCGCGCCGCCTTCGAAGCCGCAGCGGCCTTTGCCCAAAAACGCGAGATCGCCGGTAAGGTGCTGGCGGATAAACAGAACATCCAGTTTAGCCTGGCCGAATTGGCCACGCGCATCGATGCGGCGCGGCTGCTGGCGTACCGCGCCGCTGTGTTGAGCGGTCAAACCTACGAACACCGCAAAGAGACCTCCATGGCTAAGTACTTCGCCGGCGATACGTTAATTGCGGCGGTGGATCTCGCCAACCGGATCCATGGCGGGTTCGGCGGCGACACCGACTATCCGGTGGAACGCTACCTGCGCGACGCCTATACCTGGATCGCGGCGCAGGGCACCAATGACGTGCAGAAGTTGATCATCAGCCGGGAGATTCTGAATCCGTAGAAAGGAAACGCGCCAGGGATTTCACCTTCACCGAAGGACAAAACATGTTTTTGGGATCATCGAGGAACGCCCGTCCGAATACTTTCGAGCCTCCTGAGCAGCGAAGCGTGTCGAAGGGCCGGGATTCACTGCACGTTGCAGCCCGCACGTTTGCTCGGTCCACCCACGGTGAACTTTTGTCCCCAAGGCTTCGACGGCGCGAGTCACTCCCCGCCGCTCACGAAGAATCACGGCCAAGCAGAATCTTTCCATTGATTCCGCGCCAGGTCCCATTCAAGCTCCGACGGTCGAGATCTATCCCGAATCCTGTGCTTCAGGGCGAGGGATGCCGATTGAGTTCAGGAGTGCGATGGCGATCGTAGCGTCGGGCCAGGCACCTGCGTCGACCAGTCGGTAGCAAGCGTACGACAGCCCCGTACGTTGAGATGGGGTGAGTGTCGGAACAATCCTCTTGGCGAGGACCGTCGCTTCGTTGAGTTGCGCAGTATCGCCGGTCCGCGCAGCCAGGGGAAGGAGCCCAGGAAGCGCCCAGCCAGCTGCAGCACTGGCGCCAGCTTCCACGCGCTCCCCCACTTCATCGAGGGCACGCCGCACGAACTCTACAGACACGGGTCCGTCGGCTCTTCTCGCCATTCGATCAATATCTGCAGTAAGCTCTCGAAATGGCGAGATCTGTCTCCCCGTGGCCGGCCCCCCGGCAACTTCGCCATCGTCGAGACTGACGCCATAGTGGGTCGCAAGATCCGCCACCTGGACGGACCAGGCTGTTCCGTGGGTCGCTTGATGCAGTCGCTTCAAGAAGGGGGCTGCTTCGACTGAGCGGCGTTGACGTTCTCGCAGCCATGCCAGGGCATCAGCGACAATCTCGTCCAGTACGGTGTCGCCAAGAAGCTTCCAGTGAATCAGTAGAGAGTTGAGCGTGAAATCCCGGTCTGGACGTGCACGGTTCGAGCGCCACCAACTCACCGCCAGCACAATTGCGTGTCGGAGAAAATTGTCATTTCGTGGCCCGCGAAGAAACGCGTTGATGACGAACTCTACATCTGGATGGTCGGAGTTCGCGTCCGCCCAAGTGAAGGTAACGCGAGAGACGCGATCAGCCTGCTCGAGTGCCAGCCTCTTATTCTTGAGGCAGCGCTGAAGCAAGAACGATGCTTGCGGGTTCGTCGCATGAGACTCCAGCCACAAGATAGATACTTCCGCTGCCCGGGCCAGTGCACTCGAGTTTAGGTCGTTGCGTTCCAACAACGGGCGCAGGACAAAATCCGCCTCCGGGCTGGCGCGGTGCGCCTCCATCGCGAGCCAGCTCAGCGCGTGGCCGATCGCGGTTTGCGCGTCCTCGGCGCCTACGTCGGAGCGTTCCAGCAGCGGATGCAGGACGAACTTCGCATCGGGACTGGCGCGGTGCGCCTCGATCGCGAGCCAGCTCAGCGCGTGGCCGATCGCGGTTTGCGCATCTTCGGTGCCCAGCTCGGAGCACTTCAGCAGCGGATGCAGGACAAACCCCGCCTCGAAACTGGCGCGGTGCGCCTCGATCGCGAGCCAGCTCAGCGCGTGGGCGATCGCGGTTTGCGCATCTTCGGTGCCCAGCTCGGAGCACTTCAGCAGCGGATGCAGGACAAACCCCGCCTCGGGACTGGCGCGGTGCGCCTCGATCGCGAGCCAGCTCAGCGCGTGGCCGATCGCGGTTTGCGCATCGCCGGCCTCCAGGTCGGGTCGCGCCAACAACGGACCGAGGACGAAGGTGGCTTCGGACTCCACACCGCAACACGCGAGCCAGCCGTTTGCAGTGTGCACCAGCGCCTGTCCCTTGTCTGCCTCCAGCTGCCGTAGGCCTCGGTACAGAAGATGACGAGCCTCCGAAACGGTCTGGTGCCGATCCAACCAGGGCTGGACAGTCTCATCCCATGAAGCCACCACTGCTTGGCCCCAGGGCGGACCCGCCAGCACGGCTCCGAGCGCGTATGAGCTTTCGTCCGGGTCGGCGGCCAACAGCGCTGCACCCAGAACCGCTGCCACACTCTTGAACCACTCACTGGCAGCCTCTTGAAGCGTTTGCCCGAAAAAGCCTTCCGCGCTTCCGTGTTCCTGTCCGATGAGGCGACCGAGGCTAATCGCATATCGCCCAAGCGTCCTCGGTGACCGCAAACAGCCACTCAGTATGCGCAGCAAGGCGTCCCGTCGAACCGCGGCGGCAGGCGCTGCCCGCAGGGCCTGTTCCAACACCTCGTCCGCAACCACATCATGCGCCGCGGCGAGGGACTGCCCTCTCCACTCGAGCCACCCGAGGTTGCACAGAACATCGATCAAGAAACTGGCTCGTTCGGTGGCGTCGGTTCTCCGTGGCGATGGCCTTCCAGTGTTCAGGACCTGTTCCGCGACCCGCTGCAGCGCGTCAGCCTCCTGAGGGGCCGCAGCGAGTACGGCTGCGCTGGTAACGAGTTCATCTGCTGGCTCTGCGGGTCGAAGGATCGAGGGGGAAGGCTTCACGGCCAGGTCGTCCTCTCTCAGTCGCCGGCGCAGCCATTCGATGAGGTCACCAGACCGCAGGCCGGCGACCAAGTCCGGAGTGAGGGTGCCATCGTGGGCTCGGCGCTCGAGCTCACGGGCAATCAGGAGGGCAATGATCGGGCGCGTTCCGCAAAGGAAGGCCACTCGGTACTGACCCAAAAGCCGGATCGCTTGCGGCGCGATTGTTTCCTGAACGTGAAGCGATATCTGTCGTGCGTGCGTATCTGAGGGCCGTAGCTCGACTCGCTCAAACAAAACTGGCCAATCATTTGCCGCTCTGAGTTCGTACCCGGGGCGCGCATCCGCAATCAATGACAGCGCCACTCCACGCTTCTGCGCCTCTGGCAGGAGCCGTCGTCGGATCGAGCCCAGATCAAGGTGAGCTTGCTCCAGGTAGTCGATCAGCACGAGCGTCGGAGCGTTACCATGGAGAACGACCTCTACCAGTTCTTCGGTCGTCAATGCCGGCTCGCCCGGCAGGGCGTGTAGGACGCGGCATCCGGAAGCGTTCGCCCGCGCGGCGACCTCCATCAACGCTCGGGTTTTTCCAACCCCGCTTGGGCCAACCAGCAGGACACCCTTTCCATTCGCAAGAGTGATTGCCTGTTCGAGTAGTAGGTCAGGATGGTATGGGGCATCCGGTGGGGGGGCGACAAACGACAGATTGTCGTCGAGAAGGAATTGTCGGAATCCTTGGAGACTACGCACGTATTCTTCATGCCCCACCAATGCGGGCAAGCCGACACCGAGCCAGCGATCGACGACCCGCGGGAACCGATCCAGCCAGTGTCGGATGGCCGCCCAGTCTATGACTTGGGCCCGTTCAATGGGCGGGCATTGTTCGGGCGGCAGACCTCGAAAGAACTTCTCAATCTGGGCTGCGAGCTGTTCTCGGGTCTCCTCGTTCGGCAGGACCGCGCTGACGCACTAGACATACCCGCGGGCCGCCCTCCACGGCCGGTACAGCCCTGGCCAACCTTGGCTCGCCTGCTCGCGAAGTTTCTTCTCTACGGCACGCCAACCGGCGAGGATGTTCTCAGTGACTTTGGGAAGCCGATCGTCGTGGTCTTTGCACTCAACAATGCTGGGGAGCGGTACGCCGTGAACCGCAGCAAGTGTATCCCCGCCTGCTGTTACGTGAGCATCGATACCGCCGTCCCTTCCTTTGGTCGGGGCGACGAAGGCGTTGCTACCCCATTGCTCCCGGAGCGCGTCACCCACGAGTTGTTGAAACGCGTCCTCCCGATGGGCGTGCTGAGCCGCTCGCGGGCCGCCGAACGAATCAGGTAGAAAATGCGTTGGAAACGAACGTGCCATTCGAGTCGCTATTGTCAGCCTTGCACCAAGGCCGTGCGTCAAGTAGCCCGAGACTATTCCGCACCCACATGCGTCTCCTTCTACACCAAGAGGTGGCATAGGACCAAACGATCGCGACTCTGGTCAAGCTGTGACACTGCGTACACCGTCTGGGCGGAGTCCCGTAGCCTACGTTGGCCTCTCGGACCCGTCTTTCGCTCGTGGCGCAAAAACGCCACTGGCCGTGCTAGTCGAGAACCACAATGAAATAAAGGGCATTCGCCATGCCCCACCGCCGCACGCGACGTTGAGGAAGAGAGTCCCCACCGGAGTGCAGCTCGGCGCGCATCTCCAAACGTTCCGGCTCGCTCATGTCGAGCACGGCAAGAAGGTAGGTTGTTATGCCGTTACGGGGAATGACGCGTCTGGAGCGCTGGTCGAGGCCTGGTGTTCTTGCTGCCTTTGGCGTGCGATAACCTACGCCTCTACGATGTCCTTCCTCCTACTACAGGATGGACCGTCCGCCGCTCCGAACGGCGTCACAGCCGCGGAACGCGCCTGTGCTATTTTCCCGGCGGGACGTCTGCCCAGTTGTTCAGATAGACGAGGTTCCCGCGGATCGCTTCGGCGGACACGTTGGTCAGGAGGTTGAATAAAGCCCGAATGTTCCGCCGCGGGTCGTCTTGCATCGCCACGATGATCCCGGCATGGGCTTCCCCGCGCGTGACCATCTCATAGTGGATGCGCGGGAAGTGACGGATGTTGTACGTGACCAGGGCGTATCCCTTCTCAGTCGCGAAGGTCAATTGCTCATGATCGTCTGTGGTCCGGCGCCCTGCCTCTACGGTCGTCAGCGCCTCCCAGCCACGCAAGCGCAGGGCGTCGGCGATGAATGGGTGAACGTCTTCGTCGAGGTATACTCTAATGGCCGCCATTGTCGGTGCCGGGCGGACGCACCGTAGGCGGGCAGTCCCGCATCGCCCCGTCCAAGTCGGTGAACTCGGCGATCTCTGCGTCGATCTCGGCCCGGTGATCGTAGTAGTACGAGAGCGCGTCGTAGACCTGCGCGGGCGTCAGGTGAGGAAATTCGCGTAGGATGTCTTCCACCGACAGTCCGCGATGGTGATTCTGCACGATCGAGCTGATCGGGAAGCGGCTCCCCTTGATGACAGGCCGACCTCCCTGTACGCCGGGGCGACTTTCTACGTACGGGTGCGCAACGCTCCCAATGTCGGAATCGGCTCGCTCGATGCTCATACGGCAGTTACCTCAAGCGCATTGTTGCTCTTCAGTGTGAGGGGTGCAACCGCTTGCGGAGCCGTCACATTGGAATTGTAGCCGTTGGCTCTCCGAGGTCCGGGGTATGAGAAGGCGCAGCGCGAAGTGGATATGGGTCGCGAGATCGCTGATCTCCGTCACCCATGGGCGGCGAACTCGCGGAGGCGAGAACACTCCAAGGCAGGCTGTTACGGTGTTACGTTGTTACGGGGAATGACGCGTCTGGAGCGCGAGCCTCGACGACTTCCACGCCCCGCCGTCAGGCGCTGTCACCGGGACGTCTTTGCCGAGAGCGGAAGGGCGCCACTCATGTGCCGGGCTGTGGATCGGAGGTCACCGGTTCGGGCGCGAGGGTCGGGACGATGACGTCGAGTTCCTGAAACGGCTCGAAGTCCTTCGCGTTGAAGGTGTAAATGCGGGGCACACCGTTGCCGAGCATGGTGGCAATAAGTTGCAGGTCAAAAACTCTCCTGCCGGTGAGGGGCTGCTCTTGCGCAAGAACCATCCACCGGCTGAGCAGGTCTCCCGGAACGGGAAGAAGGGAAAGACCCGGCAACGCCAAGAGTTCGGTGATGGCCCCCAGCGCAACCTCGGAGGATTTTGGTTCCGTGACGCGGCGCGGATTGGTCACCACGGCGTAGAACTCGATGAGGTTCTGGGGCGCCACACAGAACGCCGCCTCGGGGGCTCGATCGCGGTCGACGAGCGCTTTGGCTGGGCGATGGTGTCGCGCCGCCACATACAGTGCGTAGACGAGCACGTTGTGTCGACCAAGGAGAGATTAGTAGCGGTCATCGTCATAGATTTCTTCGCGGGTCAGTTCACCGATAACCGCGCCGCTCCAGACCGGTAGTCTTGGCGGCGCTGCGGCTTTGCGCGTGGCAAGCTGCTCGCGTAGATGCTGCACGGTTTCTGCAAGGGCCTTGGCGACGGGCTCAGGCAGGTCGCTCACGTCGATGGTCTGCATGGGTCTCACCTCGTCATCGTCTGACTACACGCACAGGTTACCACGGATTCTTCTGGGGTCAAAAAACGCGGCTCTGCTTTGCCCGCCGCGCCCAAAGAGTCCCCGCCGGATTGCAGCTCGGCGCGCATCTCCACCCCCAAAATTGCCCCGCCCGAACCCGCTGTGCTATGTTGTTCCTATGGCTATCGACGTCAGTAGACCCGTTGAAGAGCGTTTTCGGGCCCGTCTTCGCGACGGTACTTATCGCTCTGCGGATGAGCTCCTCGATGACGCCCTGCGTCTACTCGAGCAGCGCGAAGCCTTTCGCCAGGCCGTCGCCCACGGTCTAGCCCAAGCCGACCGTGGCGAGCTCCGCGAAGGTGAAGAGGTCTTCGCCGAACTCGAAGCCGACCTCGATAAGAGTGCTCCGGAGTGAGCGGCTACGTTCTCACTCCCGATGCAGCGGCAGATCTGAAGGAGATCCGCGACTGGTATCGGAGGGAGAGGGGTCACGAGGCGGCGCGGCGCGTGCTTCAAGACCTGCGCGCGACCATGCGCCGCTTGGCGCGAAACCCGCGCATCGGTCACCCCCCGTGCCGACTTGTTGCCCGTTGAACTCCTCGTCTGGCCGCATTACCGCTACCTAATTGTCTATCGGCCTGAGACCAAGCCGCTCCAGGTGGTGCGCGTGTGGGATGCTTCGCGTGGCACACCGAACCTGTTTTGAACCCGCCTTCCGTCAACAACTTTGTTGTTTCGCAGACATAGCAGTAGCGATCCGGGGCCGCCCCTGAATATGGAATCAAGGGCATTCACCATGCCCCGCCGCCGCACGCGACGTTCAGGAAGAGAGTACCCGCCGGAGTGCAGCTCGGCGCGCATCCACAGCTAACCGTCACCGAGCCTGCCCCCGGCGCTGCGGGCGGCAGCCCGGCTTGCATCCTCTTCAGCTTTGGAGAACACTCCCTTCGGAGCCGCCGATGATCACCCGATACATCAGCCAGGCACTTCGCCGCGCTCGGTACAGGCAAGTGGACGGTGGCCTGTTCTGCGCGACAGTACCGGGCTTGCGCGGCGTCATCGCGACCGGGACAAACCTTGAAGCGTGCCGCAATCAACTCGCCGAAGTGGTGGAGGAGTGGGTGCTCGTGCGGGTGGCGCGCGGCCTTCCCGTTCCGCGGCTTGGCGGCGTGACCGTTGAAATCAGACAGGCGAGCTGATGCCCGCTTGGGGGCCTGTCAGTCGCCGGCAGCTCATTGCGGTCCTGCGCCGTTTGGGGTTTGAAGGTCCGTTTTCGGGTGCGAAGCACCAGTTCATGGTCCGCGGCGATCGGGTGCTCACCATCCCCAACCCACACCGAGGCGACATCGGGGTCGAACTACTCGCGCTGGTACTCCGCCAAGCCGGAATCTCCCGAAGAGACTGGGAACGGGCATAATCCGCTGCTCGAAAGGCGTCCGAACAAGGGCCCGACTGGAAGCCGCTTCACGAAAGTGGAATCAAGTGACTTTGTTGACCTCGATATCATCTGGAAGACGCTTACGGTCGATCTCCCGGTGCTCATCAGCCACTTGGAACAGATCCTCTCCAGCGGGCCAACCTGACCATGGCGCGAAAGAGCCTTGTAGCAGTGGCGGTCGACTCCGTCCGCCGCAAAGACGGGCGTGGGAAGGTCCCCACCGATGAGCTGCGCGACTTCGTCGACGGAGACGAAACGGGGGCAGACCTGAATGACAGAAGAAGAGCGCCAGCGGCGAAATGCCGAGAGGCTGACGGAGCTGTATCGAACATTTCGCACGCGGATCGCGTCCGTTATTGACAGCCTCGAATCCCAGGGGATTCGCCCGCGAATTCAGGACGCGTGGTGGTCACCGGACGATCAACTGCAGGCCTTCAACTCCGGTCACTCCAAGCTGAAGTTTGGGTTTCACAACGTCACTGCATAAGACGGCGGTAAGGAGGCGCTGGCGGTGCTGCGCCATAGCAGGCCTGCGCACTGACCAGGCCGGGTTCTCCGCCTCGTGTAAAGGATTAGATACCCGGTCCAACGGCGCCAGCTTCGGGACGGCGGTTGGCAGACTGGCCTGCGGCGCCGGGCGCCGCCGCGCGTGCTCAGGGGTAGATGCCGGGCCGGTCCAGGCCCATGTTCTCAGGCAGCCCGAAAAGCAGGTTCATGTTCTGCAGCGCCGAGCCCGCCTGCCCCTTGACGAGGTTGTCGATGTAGGAGACCACGCGCAGCCGCTGCGCTCGATCGTCCACGCTGACCACGAGGTTGCAGTAGTTCGTGCCGCGCACGTGCATCGTGCCGATGGCCGCGTAGCTCGGGAAGACCCGCACGAAAGCCGAATCCCTGTAGAAGTCACGATACGCTGCCGCGACGTCCGCTTCCGCCAGGGGCTGGCGCAGCGTGGCGTAGAGGGTCGACATGATGCCCCGGCAGACAGGGACGACCTGCGCCGTGAAGGTGACGGTCTGCTCCCGGCCCGCAAGCAACGTCAGCTCGCGCTCGATCTCGCAGACGTGCTGATGCCCGGCCAGCTTGTACGCGTTCATCTGATCGTAGCGCGCGGGGTAGTGGAACGTGGGACTGGGCTTCTTGCCCGCGCCCGAGACGCCGGTCTTGCAGTCGCAGATGAGGGTGCCGGGCTCAACCAGGCCGCGCGCCACCGCGGGCGACAGCCCCAGGAGACAGCTTACCGCGAAACAGCCCGGGTTGCCGACCAGCCGCATCCGCGGGCCGATCTCGCGGCGGTGCAGTTCGGGCAGGCCGTACACGGCGTCCGCCAGCAACTGGGGCGAGGCGTGCTCCGGGCTGCGGCCGATGCGCGTCGCATAGGTGGCATAGGCCTCGGCCGAGTTGAAGCGGAAATCGCCGCTGTAGTCGACCACCTTCTCGCCCTTCTCCAGAGCCTGCGGCGCCAGTTTCATGCCCACCCCGTCCGGCGTGGCCATGAAGACGACGTCGGCCGGCGCCTGGGCGCCGGGGTCGGCCGGGTCGACGATGACCTGGTCGCAGAACCCGCGCAGATGGGGGTACACCTGGCTGATCGGCGCGCCGACGTTCTCCACGTCGATCAGGGCCGCGATGCGGGCCTGGGGATGGCTCGTCAGCAGCTCCGTAATGCCCACGCCGCCGTAGCCGCCGGCGCCCACCACTTTCGCCCTGATCATCCGTGTCACCTCGCTGTTTCGGGTCCCGCATGCCCGCCGGCCGCCGCCGTCCGCCCAGCGCTTCTCCCAACCCGCACGACCGCAGTATACTCAGCGGCGCGGCCCGCATGTCAAGACCGCCCCGCGCGCCGCGCGCACGAACGCTGGGAGAACCACGAGCTGCGCCTCGCCTCTCTCGTGTACGAGGCCCCCTATGCCTTGACGCGCGCGCATAAGCATATCCCGGAGATGGTGAAGTTCAGCGGTCTTGGCGTGCAGCCCCAATTTCCTCCCGCCGTAGGGCCATTCCCGTGCGGGATGCGCGTCCAGGTCGCTCTTCCAGCAACCAACCTTCGGGGCGCGAACCGATGCCAAAGCGATCTGGCAGGCGCTGCACGATCGCTACGCCACCGAGCCCTTCGTTCTGGTGCTGCCCCTGCGAGACTTCGAAAGAGCCGAACGAGCGCGCGTTCGACCCGCAGCGGTGCAACGATACCAATCGCGCCGAGTTGCACGTCTTGGCGCACCCGTCCGGGCATGTCATCCTCATGGCGATCCTCGACAACCTCGGCAAAGGCGCCTCGGGCACGGCCATCCAAGCGCTGAATCTCATGCTCGGCGTTCCGGAGTCGACGGGCCTGCCCGCGTAGCTTCCTGTCTTGATGCCCACCGAATAGCACACAATCACCCTGAGGTTCCCTCTCCTTACGAAGGAGGGTCAGGGAGAGGTTGGCGCAGCTGAAAAGGAGGGGAACGCTTGCCGATTGGTTCTCTCCGCATGCGCAGGCCGTCGGAGAACGCGATGCACGGCCTTGCGGAATCTGAATGGGCGTCGACAAGCCTAAACTTTCAGCACGCGAGGTCTCGGAAGGCTTGTACCAAGACGAACTCTTGAGATTTGTATCTGCGAGGCGAAAGTACAGAGTGAACTTTTCCATTTCAGATCTCCGACGGCATGATCACGCCTGTTCCGGCACGATCTAGATCGAAAAACGCACCGACAAGTCCAAAACTTCGGCCCGCGAGAATCTCGGAAGGCTTGTACCAGCATGAACTTTTCAAATTTGGAACTGCGAGGGCTGAGTTCGGCGTGAATTTCTCAAATCTAGATGTGCGACGGCATGATCACGCTTGTTCCGGCACGATCCGGATCGAAAAACGCGCCGACAAGCGTAAAACTTCGGCACGTAAGCTGTGCGAAGGCTTAGTTCAGCGGGTGATTTTCCGTTTCACATCGCGCGACGGCATGATCACCTCGGTTCTGGGGCGATTCGCATCGAAAGAGGGGCCGACAAGCTTAAAACTCCGGCACGCAAGCTGTGCGAGGGCTCAGTTCAGCGAGGACTTTTGCGCTCCAGATCCCGCGACGGTCTGATCACATCTGTTCCAGGACGATCTGGATCGAAAGAGGGGCCGACAAGGCACGCACATCGTGCGGCAGCGTGACCAAGCGTTTCCCGCCGCGATGCGTGTGTGCAAAGGCTCGGATCAGTTGCGCTCCCCCGACTTGACTCGGCTCGATTTCAAGGCGAAGGTTTTCAGGTGCACTGCACCAACTGCGGGACCGAGCTGATCGCGGGCAAACGGTTTTGTCACATCTGCGGGACGCAGGTGTCTTTGACGTGCCCGAACTGTGGCAGCACCATCGAGCCGGGCTTCCGTTTTTGTCCCGACTGCGGTTTCCGCCTAACTGCGGACCATAGCACCGGATCGAAATCCACGACGGCCGGGGAGTCGCCAACCGACCAGCCGCCGAATGTCTTGGCAAAGCACATCCCGGCGGAACTGGCACAAAAGATCCGCGCCAGCACCGGCGCTATCGCGGGTGAGCGCAAGCTGGTCACTGTCATGTTTTGCGATGTCGCCGGATCAACGGCGATCGCGGAGCGCCTCGATCCCGAAGAGTATCACGAGCTGCTGGAACAGTATCTCGCGCTCGCCTTTCGCGAGATCTACCGTCTCGAGGGCATCGTCAATCAGCTTGCCGGCGACGGCATGATGGCACTGTTCGGCGCCCCACTGGCGCACGAAAACGCGCCCGAGCGCGCGGTGGAGGCGGCGCTCGCCATCCGCGACGCGCTCAGCACGCTGAACCAGCAGCTCTCAGCGGAGCGCGGTTTGACGTTGCGCGCTCGCATCGGGATTCACACCGGACCGGTGGTGGTCGGCACCGTGGGTAATGATTTCAAGATGGACTACACGGCGATCGGCGATACGACGAATCTGGCGTCGCGGCTCGAATCCCTCGCCGAACCCGGAACGGTGTTGGTCAGTGAAGCCACCGAGCGTCTGGTGCGCGGCCTGTTCGAGATGCGCCCGGTGGGCCCTTTCGAAGTGAAGGGGAAACGGGAGGCGGTCACTGCCTTCGAGGTGCTGCGGCGCAACCCGCTGACAACGCCCATGGCGATCGCCGCCGAGCGCGGCCTGACGCCGTTGGTGGGGCGCGACGAGGAACTGGCGCAGCTCACAGCCTGCTTCGAGCGGCTGACCGGAGATCTGACGCAAATCGTCGCCGTAGTCGGGCCGGCAGGGAGTGGCAAATCGCGGCTGCTCTACGAGTTCAAGCGACGTCTCGATGGGCAGCGGGTGGTCTTTTTCGAAGGCCGCTGCGCCTCGTTGAACCAAGTGGTCCCGTACGCGGTGTGGATCAACATGCTGCGGCAGTACTTCGATCTCAGTCCGACCGAACTGAGCGGGTGTGCCTGTGAGAAGATGCTCGCCAAGATCCCGGAGTCGGACGAGACCCTGAGGGAGTTGTTCCCCTACCTGTGCCGGCTCCTGGCGCTGCCGGCGGAGCCCCTGCCCGACGTGCCGCTGCAAGAGTTGCAGAGCAAGACCTTCGAGGTGGTAGCACGGCTGGTGATGGCCGCCAGCAATCGCGCCCCCGTGATCATGTTGCTGGAAGACCTGCAGTGGATCGATGAACCGTCCCGCGAGATGCTCGACCTGGCGGTGTCGCATCTGCGCGGCCGCATCATGCTCGTCGTGAGCCACCGGCCCGATTACCAACCGGCATGGAGAACGCACGCGGCCTTTACGCAGCTCAACCTGCGTCCGCTGTCGGACGAGCACACTGCCGAGATCATCCGCGCCCTCGCTGGCGGCCGGCTCCCAGCCGAGCTCGAACGGCGCATTCTGGTGAAGGCCGAAGGCAACCCGTTTGTGGCCGAGGAGATCACCCGCGACTTGCTGGAACAAGGGGTGGTGCTGCGTGGGGACGACCAGGTGCGGCTGACGCGTCCGGTGGCTGACGTGCGCATTCCCGACACCGTGCAGGAGCTGATCGGCGCGCGCTTGGACCGGCTGGGCCCGCAGGGGAAACGCGTCGTTCAGGTCGCGGCCGTCCTCGGCCGGCAATTCCAACGCAGCCAGCTGGAAGCACTGCTCGACGGCGAGGGCATCGACGTCGGCGCCCAGCTGGAGCTCCTGGAGGGCCGTGGCATCATCCACCGCAAGGACTTGTTGTCGCGTGATGAGTTTCGTTTCGGCGAGAGTTTGACACAGGAAGTGGCGTACGAGGCGCTGCTGCTGAAGGAAAGGCGGCATTTGCACGCCCGCATCGGCCGGCTGCTCGAGGCCGTGGCGGGCGAGCTGACGGCGGAGCGCTCGGCGCTGATCGCGCATCATTACGCGCTCGGCGACGATCGCGAGAAGGCTCTTGCGGCACTGCTGCGTGCCGCTCACCAGGCCGAGCAGCTGCCGTCGTACCCGGTGGCCCTACGCTTCTATCGCGACGCCTGGCAGCTCGCGGATGCAGCGCTGCCGGAAACGCAGGGTGCCACGGGCACGGGTGCCGCCGCGGTGACCGCCCCGGTGGGGCCTGCCTCGGTGGGGCTTGTGCCGGTGGCACTCGAGGCCGCGTTGGGCTTGTGCCGCGTGGTCATCCTGTATGGCTCGTCCGAAGCCGCCGAGATCGAGCGGCCGGTGCGGCGGGCGCGCGCCTGGGCCGAAGCGCTCGGCAATGCGGAGGCGTTAGCGGGGGCCTGCACGTACCAAGGCCTGATGATCATGAGCGGCGCCCGCGCCGCCTTCGCCGATGGCGTGCCGCTGGTCGAGGAGGGGTTCGCCGTCGCCCAGCGCGCCGGGCTGACGGTCACCGCCATCAGTATTTCGCGCGCCCTCGCAGTCGCTTACGTGTACGACGGGCGCTGCGACCTGGGGCAGGAGACGCTGCGCTGGGCGGTGGCTGAGTTGGAACGCTTGGGGGAGAAGGATCGGCTCTCGGATCTGTATCTGAGCGCGCGTTACATGCGAGATTCCTTACGCTGCATGTGCGACGACCTGGAGGGCGCCGAGCAGGGTGTCACCGAGACCTACGAACAAGCCGTGCGCGCCTCAAATCGCACCGTTCAGAGCCTTGCCGCCTCCATCCTGGCCTGGGTACATTTCGCGCGTGCCCAATACGGCGAGGCCCGCCGGTGGGCGGATACAAGCTTGGAGGTCGCGGAGGTCATCGGCAATGTCGCCACCATCCGCACCGCGGCCGCTCTGGCGTTGGCGGCGCGGGCGAGTGCGGGTGAAGCGGTCGGACCGTCGCGATACATCGAGCTGATCGAGCAGGGATACGCCGCCCGCAGTGACATGGCCGTGAAATGCTATCTGGTGGTCGAGGCGTTCCTCGCGATCGGCGAGGCCGACCGCGCTCGGCGTTTTGCCGAGATCGCATACGGGCACGCCGGTGGCCGCTTGCGCCAAGCATGGTGCGCGACGGCCCGCGGTGACATCATGCTCCGGCTTGGTCCCCGCCACTGGGCCGAGGCGGAACGCTGGTACCAGCAAGCGCTGGGGCTCGCCGAAGCTATCGGGGCTCGCTCGGCGCTGGCAACGGCAGCCCTGGGCGCCGGCGAGTTGGCTCTGGCGCAAGGCGATGAAGACAGCGGTCAGCGCTCGTTCCGTCAAGCGCTGGCCATCGCCGGAGAGATCGGCTTCGCGCGCCTGCAGACGCGTGCCCAGAAGCTCCTGGAAGCCTGTAACGGCCCCAAACGCCGCGCCGGCTCACCATCATCTATGCTGTGATCAATGTCTCTATTCCTTCTCTTGGCTACCCCAGGCCGCTGGGGCAGCGCGCACCCGTCCTACGCCGTACCGGTGGCGCGCCGCGGTCGCTCTGCGACCGCATTGACGATGTCGCCGACAATCTGCGTCAGCGTCGCCTGGCCCGGCGTGTAGACACGGGTGACGCCGCAGCGCTTCAGTGTGTCACGGTCTGTGTCGGGAATGATCCCGCCGACGAACACGGGGACATCATCCAGACCGCGTTGGCGCAGCAGGGCGGCAACGCGTGGCACCAGCGTCAGGTGCGAGCCCGAATGGATGGAGAGGCCGACCACGTCGACATCCTCGTCGGCTGCCGAGGCCGCGATCTCCTCGGGCGTCAAGCGAATGCCTTCGTAGATCACCTCGAGCCCGGCTTCCTTGGCCCGCACCGCGACCTGTTCGGCGCCGTTCGAATGGCCGTCCAGACCAGGCTTCGCGACCAGCAGACGGATCGGATGGCCGATCTGTCTCGACACCGCCGCGGCGCGCGTCCGAACCGCCGCCAGCGCGCCGGCGTCACTGGCGAAGGTCATGCCCTGCAGGCCTGTGGGGGCGCGATATTCGCCGAACACCTTGCGCAACGCCCCGGCCCACTCGCCGGTGGTGACACCGACCCGCGCCGCCCGGATCGACGCGGGCATGATGTTGGCGCCGCTCGTCGCCGCATCCACCAGGGCGTGCAGCGCCGCGCCGACCTCGGCGTTGTTCCGAGTGGCACGAAAGGCGCGCAAGCGCTCGAGCTGCCGCCGCTCACCCTCCGGGTCTACGACGAGGATGCTTTCCGCCTCGCCAGTCACCAGTGGTGACGGGTCGTGCTCGGTGAACTGGTTCACGCCAACCATCGTCAGTTCGCCGCTTTCGATGCGGCGCTGGCGCGCGGCGTGGCTGGCCACCAAGGCGCGCTTCATCACCTCGATGGCCTCGCACGCATCGCCAATCTGCTGGATCCGTTTCAACTCGGCCTCCGCCGTGTCGACCAGCTCTTTGACTTTGGCTTCGATGATGGTCGAGCCCCCGAAGAGATCGCCGTCGTACTCGAGCAGATCGGTCTCGTAGGCCAGCACCTGCTGAATGCGCAGTGACCACTGCTGATCCCACGGCCGCGGCAGGCCGAGCGCCTCATTCCATGCCGGCAGTTGCACCGAGCGCGCCCGCGCCTCCTGCGACAGCGTCACCGCAAGCATCTCCAGCACGATACGCTGCACATTGTTCTCCGGCTGTTGCGCCGTGAGCCCCAGTGAGTTGACCTGGACGCCGTAGCGGAAGCGCCGCTTGATGGGATCCTCGATGCCGTAGCGCTCGCGCGTGTAGCGATCCCACAAGCGCACGAACGCCTTCATCTTGCACATCTCTTCGATGAAGCGGATGCCGGCGTTGACGAAGAAAGAGATCTGGCCGACGACATTGGGCAGCGAGACGCCCGGCCGGGCCTGGACACTATCCAGCACGGCGAAAGCATTTGCCAGGGTGAAGGCCAACTCCTGCACCGGCGTCGCGCCGGCCTCCTGCAGGTGGTAGCTGCAGATGTTGACCGGATTCCATTTCGGGATGTGCTCGACCGTGTACTCGATGGTGTCCGCCGTGAGACGCAGCGACGGTTCCGGGGGGAAGATGTAGGTGCCGCGGGCGAGGAACTCCTTCAGGATGTCGTTCTGTGTCGTGCCGCGCAGCTCGCGTGGGTTGGCGCCCTGCCCTTCCGCCACCGCCACGTAGAGGGCCAGCAGCCACGCCGCCGTAGCGTTGATGGTCATCGACGTATTCATCTTCGCCAGCGGGATCTGGGCGAACAGCGCCTCCATGTCGCCGAGGTGGCAGATCGGCACGCCCACCTTACCGACCTCGCCGGCCGCCATAGGATGGTCGGAGTCGTAGCCGGTCTGCGTCGGCAGGTCGAACGCCACGCTCAGGCCGGTTTGGCCTTTCGCCAGGTTGGTGCGGAACAACTCGTTAGCGGCACGCGGGTTCGTATGGCCCGCGTACGTGCGCATGAACCAGGGTTCCTGACGGTGCGGCATGTTGTCAGGATACCCTTCCCGTCCCTGCTGAGGCAACCAAGGGTCAAGCGGCCGTACTGTCCTGATTCGCCCGACGGTAGTGTCCAAATTTTCGGACCGGCCTGTCTTGACGCCGACCGAATAGCACACCGTGACCGTCAGGTTCCCTCTCCTTACCAAGGAGAGGGCCAGGGAGAGGTTGGCGCGGCTGAATGGAATGAGAAACAGGAAACGCGCGAAAGCTCGCCGACGTGTCGGCTCCGCCAGTCTGTGCTATCGTTGCAACGTGGATCGCGAACGCGAAGCACGGCGATTGGCGACAACGTATGTATGGTGGCAGGAAGCCGCCACAACGCTGGCCAATCCACGTAAGCTGCTCTGTCAGATTCTCCGTTACGGGCGGCCCGAGGACTACGTCGCGGCGGAAGAGATCTGGGGCAAAGAGATGTTCCGGCAAGTGCTCATCGAGGCTCGTCCTGGCGAGATCGATCCCAAGTCCGCCCATTTCTGGCGCCTTCATTTCGGCCTTCCGGCGTTGGAGCGACCAGCGGCCGCCCAGTACGACCCGCGCACGCCGCCAGCCCCGAAGCTGTCGCAGCGCCTTGACTGACGGCACGGCTACGGCTGGGTTGCCCGGCCGTGAGGTGACTACCGCAGTTTCGTACCGGAACTCGGGCGCCTCGACTCTTCGGCACCTTACTGTCGCTAACGTCTCGGACGTTAAGGAGTCTAACGTCGTGAACGTTAGGGGCGGAGGTACCGGAAGAGCTCCACTTCTGGCAAAGCAAGGAACACGAGCTGCATTTCGTGCTCTCTCCTAGTGAGTTTCTGGAGATCAAGCACGGACGCACCTCGCCGGTCGAGTTCATTTTAGTTTGACACCGGGAACGCGGCAGGGACATAATCTGCGCCCGGGCGGTATCCGGATCTGCTCGTGCCGCCGCCAAGCTCAAGCGAAGCGCAACTCTACGCCACGTGGGCGGAGGAGGTATTGCAATGGTTGCTCAGCCAGTTGTGAGAGCGGTGGAGAGTTATGTTGCAGCGTTGCAGCGGAACGGCATTGCGGTCCGCTTCGCGGTGGTGTTCGGCTCCCACGTTACCGGCATGGCCGATCAGTGGAGCGACATCGATGTGCTCGTGGTGTCTCCCCGCTTCGATCTGCCGCGGCGCCGCGCCGATGTCGATCTCCTGTGGCGCGTCGCGGCGCGAACGGACAGCCGGATTGAACCTGTACCGTCCGGAGAACGGCAGTGGCACGAGGACACCTCCAGCGCGATCATCGAGATCGCACGGCGGCAGGGAGAAGTCTTCGCTGGTCCCAACTCCTCCCCACACCGAGGCACGCAATACCAGCCCGTCCTGAGTGGGTGGATTGCTGCTGCTACCACGCTTTACATTTAGTAGCACCAGAAGCAAAGTTCACACGTATGCTCCCGAGACCCTTCTGACTACGGCGGATTGAAGTATCCAAAGGCTCCTACCCTGGTTGAGACCCACCCGAATCGTCGTGCTTCTCCTGTGCTTGGCGTGCTCGGCCAGTTGGGGCGCTGCACGCAGGAGCAAGAAATTCGTGATGCTCACCGGTTGCCAGTATGTGACCAACCGCAGCAACGACGGCGACAGTTTTCACGTGCGTTGTGGCGACAAGGAGTTCACCGTGCGGCTGTACTTCGTGGACGCGCCGGAAACTAACCTTGCCTACCCGGAGCGGACCCGCGAGCAAGCCGAGTATTTTGGCGCCACACTCGACCAGGTCATGAAGACCGGCAAGGAAGCCGCGGATCTGGTGCAGCAGACGCTGCGCGAGCCGTTCACGGTTTGGACGCGCCGGGCAAGTGCTGGCGGGCGCAGTAAGAAGCGAAGATATTACGCCCTCGTCCAGGTCAACCACAGATGGCTGGACAAGATGCTTGTGAGCAAGGGCTTGGCGCGCAGGAAGGGAGTTATCACCAACCTACCTGACGGCGAGAACTGGAGAGAACACGCGGACAAGCTCGACGCCTTGGAGGCCGACGCCAAACGGCAGCATCTTGGGGCTTGGGGCGGGCCGACGACAGAGAAGGGACCGTGAGAAGCGAGACGTGAGGAGTGAGGCGTGAGGTTCAAGCAACAGCTTGAGGGCTGCGGCTCTCACTTAGACAGCTGAAAGTCAAAGGCTCCAGCGTCCAGCAGTTTCTAGCCTCGCTCCCGTCCCGTTGGATCGGAAGGGCGCACGGTGCTAAAAGTGGATCATGACCCTCGCTGAGATTCGGGAGCGCTACAAGGGCAAGTGGGTGCTGATCGCCTATCACCAACTCGACGAAAACCTCGAAGTAGTGGAAGGCGACGTGATCGCCGACGCGGGCAGCAAGGAGGACATCTACGGCAAGCTCCTCACCGTCGGCCGCGGCAAGAACACGGCGATCCGCTATTGTGGTGAGTGGCCGACAGACATCGCGGTGATGTTTTGGCTCACATCTTCCCGCTGATACGGTACGGCAAGCTCCTGCTGTGCAACGCCGTCGTCGCTGGCCCGCAGGATGCCCACGACGCTGTCCTCCTGCTTGACACTGGATCCAACCATACGGTCCTCTCGGTTGAAGCGCTCGAAAAGATCGGGTGCAGTCCAGCAGCAAGTCGAGACCACCTGCGGATCATGACTGCCAACGGCCGGGTGATCTTGCCACAAGTGCGCGCGCTAGCGTTGAGCGTGTTCGGGCGTCGCATCGACAACGCCGAGCTGATCGCCCACGACCTCCCATTCTCCGGCCCGATCGATGGCCTCCTCGGCATGGACGTGCTCGTCGCGCTGGGTGCGCACATCGACATCCCCGCTGCCCAGATCGAACTACGCTGATCGGTACAAGCTCGGGGAGCGGCTCTGAGCCGGAGATCGAGGGCGTGAACGCTTTACGCTGCGGGGCGACGACGCTCGATCTTGCGCGGCCGTTTCTCGTGGTCCGCGAGCTTGTCGCCCACCGTGTCGGCGAGGCGATCGACCTTCTTCTCCAGTTTCGTCACGCGTTTCCCGAGCCCGGCGATGTCACTCTTCAGCTCCGTTTCGACCCGGCCGATCTCGCCCTTCAGCTCCAAGTAATGCTGCGTCTCGCCCGCCTCCAACGTATCCGGACGTTTGACGATTTGCTGTAACTGCTTCGTTGCGGCCGGCCGTAGACCACAGCCCAGCCTTCACAACCGCCGCGCCGCCTCTTTGGCCGAGACCGTCCGTTCCCGGAGACGCGTCTGGAGCAGCAGACGAAACTTGGGGTTGTATTCGAGGAGCTGGTCAATCAGATCGTCCTCCTCTTCAAGTGGCGCTAACTGAAATGCCGGCACCCCATTCACGGTCACGACGACCGGTTCATCGTGGCACACCCGCGCGTAGCGACTGAGGTGCGCCTTGGCTTCACTGAGTGGAATCACTTTCATGATGCGCAACAAACTCCTTTCCTTGCACGATCAGCGCATCGCCCCGTTTCTCGCCGACGAGGACCATGTCGACCGCGTGGCCTGGGGCATCGACATTGAACAGCACGCGGTACTTCCCAAACAGGCGCAGCTCTCGCTGAGCCACCGGGTTCGGGCGCAGGGTCCTCATCTGTCCCGTTTTCGCCAGCGGATCCGCCGTGAGCCGCTTGCGAGTCTCCTTGAGGATCAGGCGCCCCACCTTCCGTCCGAAATACCGGAGATCCTCGATCACGGATTCCCGCAGCGTGACGGTCCATGGCATATTGACGTCACGCTATGACAGACTAGAATTCTAGTCAAGTTACCCAAGCCGAAGGAAGCCGATACCCAGGGCGCGCGGCGGTAAGGCGGGAGGCGGGGCCGTGAGGCGTGAGCGGTGAGAAGTAAGGGGGCAGCTGTCAACGCTCACGCAACGCGCGCTGCGGCGGCTGCGTCAGACGAGCCGGATGCCTTCCGATGCGATCGCCGTGAAGAGTGGGTGGCCCTCACGGCGGCGCCGTTCGAACGTTTCCGCGCGCACCACGATCGGCTCCACCGGGAGCTCCGTGCGCCTCAGGACCTCGCCGATTCGGTCGAAGGCGCGGCCGGGCAACGCGCCCACGACACAGAGGTCGATGTCGCTGCCTTCATGCTCTTCGCCGCGCGCGAACGAGCCGAACACGTACACCGCGTCGACGGAGAAGTCGCACCGAAGGCCTGCCGCGAGCTGTTTCAGCTCGCAAAGGATGGCTTCACGCGCTCGAGGATCGATCGAGCAGATTGCAGACATCGTTGGGCATCCGTGTGGTCGTAGTATCGCGCTGGTGGAATTTCTTCGTCGAGGCCGTTCGGGTAGCGGGTGAGGATGTAGTACTGGTCGAGCATGCGAGCCTCTTCGTCAAGGGTAGCGAACCCGGGATCGATCGCCTGGCACTCGCGCACCAGCCGCCGCAGACTATGGGTGACGATCGACGTATTGCCGCGCGCATAGAGGAGCGCTTTCAGCGCCTTCTCTCCGGCTTGCTGGGATTGGAAGCAGCTCCACTCGTGGTGACCAGCAGCGGCGCTGTCGCGCGCGGCGGCTAGGTCCGCTTCGGGCTGCTCGAGCCAGGTTGCAGCGAGCGTCTTTCGGCCAGCCATGGCAATCACATTGCACGCCTCCGCTGGGCCTTGCAACCGCAGGGCAAGTTTGGGCCCCCCGGTCTCGTGTAATTTGGGAAGGCGGTCCACTAGCTTGAGACTCTGATCATCGGTAATCTGGGGGGCCACGGCACACATGATTGACATCAATGACGTGGTAATCTTGGGCGCCAATGGAACTATGGGCGCCGGAAGCGGTGAGGTCTTCGCTGCGGGCGGCTGCGACGTGGCGTTGCTGGCCCGGTCGGCCGAGAAGGCACATGAAGGCCTAGTTGCGGCGCAGAACCTCGCGAAGTCGCAGCGCATCGCCGACCGCATTTCCGTAGGCACATACAGCGAAGATCTGGAGGAGGCGGTCGCCAAGGCAGACCTCATCTTCGAGGCGCTGGCGGAGGACATCGAGCTGAAGAAGGAATTCTTCACCCGCGTGGATCGCTGCCGTAGGCCCAACTCCATCGTGGCCACCGCATCGTCCGGCCTGTCGATGGCCGAGATGGCGCGTGGACGCAGCGACAGCTTCCGGCGCAATTTCCTCGGCATGCATCTGTACAATCCTCCCAACGTGATCGTCGGCACCGAGGTGATCCCGCACGCCGGAACGGATCCGAGTCTGGTGCCCGAGATCGTGCGCATGCTGGAAACCCGCTTCGGTCGTGTCGCCATCGTCGCTGCCGACACCCCCGCGTTCGCCGGCAACCGCATCGGATTCAAGTTTCTGAACGAAGCGGCCATTCTGGCAGGTGAGCTCGGCGTCGCTTTCATTGATTACCTGCTCGGACCACACACCGGCCGCGCCATGCCGCCGCTGGCTACCATCGATCTGGTTGGCTGGGACGTGCACAAGGCGATCGTCGACAACGTGTACGCGCACACCAACGACGAGGCGCACGCCACCTTCGCCATGCCCGCCTACATGCAACCGCTGCTCGACCACGGTCATCTGGGTGACAAGGCGCCTCAGCGTGGTGGCTTCTATCGCCGAGCGAAAGAGGGCAAGCGGACGTTCAGCCTCGTCCTCGATCCGGCGACCGGCGCGTACAAGGACATGGACGAGACTGCGGTGCGGCCGGTGGCGTTCGTTGAAGAGATGAAGCGGCTCAATCGCCTCGGGCGTTACCGCGAGGCGTTTCGGGTTTTTGTCGACGCCGACGGGTCCGAAGCCGACTTGGCACGACGGGTGCTGCTCGGCTACGTGAGTTATGCTTTGAACCGTGTCGGTGACGGCGAAGTCGTGCGCAGCTCGCGCGACATCGACCGCATCATGGGTTTTGGATTTAACTGGGCTCCACCGACGGCCCTGGTGGATATGCTTGGTATTCGCGATACCATTCAGCTCCTGGAAACGCAGCGTCTGCCGGTTCCGCGGCTGCTTGAGCAGGCGGCGAAACACCCGGATCAGCGCTTGTTCAGGGAACCGCACGTCAACATCGGCCGGTTTTTCGCCGGATAGCCTTGATGAGCAGAGTGTTCATGACGATGGAAACGGACAACCTGCGGAACCTGGCTTCCCCCCTCTTTGCCAAGGAGGGGGCCAGGGGGACGTCTGATTTGGCGCAGGACGAACCGCGCAGAACAACCTCCCCCAACCCCTCCTTCGTAAGGAGGGGAATTTTCTAGCTCTAAGAGAGGTTACACATGGCTGCTCCGGTGTATGTATTAGGTGGATATCAAACTGACTTCGCGCGCAACTGGGCCAAGGAGAACAAACACATTGTCGCGATGCTGCGCGAGGCGGTGACCGGCGGCTTGGAGGTGACTGGGCTGGAACCCAAGGACGTCGAGGTGGGGCACGTCGGCAACTTCGCCGCCGAGCTCTACTGCATGCAGGGGCACCTGGGCGCTTTTCTCATCGATGTCGACCCGGCGTTCTCGGGCCTGCCGACTTCACGGCACGAGGCGGCCTGCGCCTCCGGCAGCATCGCCATCCTCGCCGCCTCGGCGGAGATCGAGGCCGGCCGTTACGACTGCGCGCTGGTGGTCGGCGTCGAACAAATGAAGACGGTTGATCCCAAGACCGGCGGCGACTACCTGGGTACAGCCGCATGGTATGAGATCGAAGCCAAAGGCATCGACTTCCCCTTTCCAAAATTGTTCGGCCGCCTGGGCGACGAATACGACAAGCGCTTCGGGCTGAAAGATGAACACCTCTCGCACATCGCCGCGGTGAACTACTCGAACGCCAAGCGCAATCCGCTGGCCCAAACACGCAATTGGTACATGACCGAAGACCACGCCCGCTCGATAGACAAGTTCAACGCCGTGATCGGCGGCCGCATCAAGGTGTCGGACTGCTCGCAAGTCACCGACGGCGCGGTTTCGTTGTTCCTCGCCTCCGAGAAGGCCGCGGGCGCATACGCCAAGACGCGAGGTATCAAGCTCGAAAGTATCCCACGCCTCCTGGGTTGGGGTCACCACACCGCACCGATCGAGTTCGGCGCCAAGGTCGCCGAGAGCCGTGACAACCTCTACGTGCTGCCGCACACACGGCAGGCCATCCTCGACGCATTTCAACGTGCCGGGGTCGCCGACGTCTGGGGCGTGGACGGCATCGAAACACACGACTGCTTCACCACCTCGGAGTACATGGCCATCGATCACTTCGGCATCACTAGGCAGGGGGAATCGTGGAAAGCGGTTGAAGACGGCACCATCGAGATGGGCGGCAAGATGCCGATCAACGCCAGCGGTGGCCTTATCGGTTGCGGCCACCCCGTCGGCGCGACCGGCGTCCGTCAGATGCTCGACGCCTTCAAGCAGGTGACCGGAGGCGCCGGTGACTACCAGATCGAAGGCGCCAAGAAGATCGCCACCCTGAACATCGGCGGGAGCGGTACCACCAGCGTGTCGTTTGTCATCGGGGTGTAGTCCGAGGCCCTATCTCGCCAGTAATCTGGCCATCTGATAAAAGAACCGAGTGCCCGCCGAGCTCAGCAATAACATTGCGCTGATCACGGGCGCCGGGCGCGGAATCGGCCGCGCCACGGCGCTGCGCCTGGCGCGTGCCGGATGCGATCTGACACTGGTGGCGCGCACACAAGCCGAGTTGGAGGCAGTCGCCGCCGAGGCGGCACCGAGCGGCGGCCGCACCCTGGTGTTGCCCGCGGATATTACCGACGACGCGCAAGTCGAATTCTTGCTGCAGCGCGCGGTGGTGCAACTAGGTACCATCTCGATCCTCGTCAACAACGCCGGCTATGCCCCGCCGCGCACGCGCGTCGGCAAGGCTACCGTGGCTGAGTGGGATCGCGTGCTGGCAACCTGCTTGCGCGCGCCGATGGTGCTCAGCCGCCTGCTACTGCCCGATATGCTCGCGCACAGGCGCGGCGCCATCATCAACATCGGTTCGGTTGCGGCCCGCGCGGTGCGCCCGGGCGAGGCTGCCTACGCAGCCGCCAAGACCGGGCTCGTTGCTTTCACGCGGGCGCTGTTCGCCGAGGTGCGCGGCAGCGGTATCAAGGTCGCAGTCATCTGCCCGGGATACGTCGATACCGACCTGGTGCCGGTGAACCGCCGTGTCGACCGGAGCAAATTTCTGCAGCCCGAGGACGTGGCTGAAACGATCTTTCAGGTGCTGACGTCCGATCCACGCGCGTGCCCTGCCGAAGTGATTCTCGAACCGCAGTTCGATCCTGAGCAGCCGTGATGCAAAACCTTCAGGGCACGGTCGCGGTGGTGACGGCTGGGGCGCGGCGTTTGGGCCGCGCCATCGCGCTTGCCTTGGCGCAGGCCGGATGCAACGTCGCGATCACCTTCCGCAGCTCCCCAGCCGATGCCGATGCCACGCTTGAGAATTTGCGTGCGACCGGCGTAAACTCACTTGCTGTGCAGGCGGATGTCGCTGACGCGGAGCAAGTTGATCGCGTCCTTGACCGCACGCTGGCGGCGTTTGGCCGGGTTGATATTCTCGTCGCCAACGCCGGTGCGTTCCGGCGCACGCCGGTGAGCGCGCTGACCGAAGCCGATTGGGACGACATGATCACCAACAACCTGCGCACCGCATTCTTGTGCAGTCACCGCTTCGGCCTGCACATGCGCGCGCACGGCGGGGGCGCGATTGTCACGCTCGCCGATGTCGCCGGCTTGCGCCCGTGGGCCGACCACCTGCCCTACTGCATTGCCAAAGCTTGCGTCATCGCGCTCACCCGCGCTCTGGCGCAGGAGCTGGCGCCCTCGGTGCGCGTCAATGCCGTCGCCCCTGGACCGGTGCTGTTCCCCGAGGGATTTGATGCCGCCGCCAAAGCCTGCGAGGTGAGCCGCACACTCTTGCAGCGCCAGGGCGCTTCCTCCAACGTCGCCGATGCCGTGCTCTGCCTGCTGCGCAACGACTACATCACCGGCGCGGTCCTGCCGGTGGATGGCGGGCGGGTGTTTGCATGAGCCCTAATCCTGACCCCATTTCAAAGAAGATTGCCGATGAACAGCGGACCACCCCTTCGAGTTACCATGTGTCCCGTGGGTAGCGAAGGGAGCGAGATGAAAACCTGGGGAGCCTCCCCCGGTGCGCGTGGTACACAGCAGTGTCCACAAAGCTGCATGATATGCAGAAGC
>JBEKBJ010000051.1:0-34331 GCA_050015455.1 Binatia bacterium | reverse complement strand
CGCAGTTTGGCTCGGCCCACTCGCCGACCACAGCGGGCCGCCCGGCCGGCGTCAGCCGCCCGCAGCGGCGCCCAACGCGCCGGATCGCGCGCGCCGGTGCGTTAGCGCCGGATTTGGGAGAAGTGCCTTGGGTTGACCTGCCAGGTGAATTGAGGGAAGGTATTGCACCATGTTTGAGACGATCAAAACCGCTCCCGCGGATCCCATCCTCGGCCTGACCGAGGCATTCAACCAGGACCCTAACCCCAGCAAGATCAACCTGGCGGTCGGCGTTTACAAGGACGGCAGCGGCCGGACACCAGTGCTGAAGACGGTCAAGGAGGCCGAGCGGCGTCTGCTCCAAAGCGAGACGACCAAGGCATACCTGCCGATGCCGGGTGATCCAACCTACGGATCTCTAGTCCAGAAGCTGCTGTTCGGTGATAACCACATCATTGTCACCAGTGGACGAGGCGCCACGGCTCACTGCCCCGGCGGGACGGGGGCTCTGCGCGTCGCTGGCGATTATCTGCACAAGCTGCATCCAACGTCGGCCATCTGGCTCAGTGACCCGACGTGGGAGAACCATGCGACCGTGTTCGGGGCCGCTGGCCTCCAGGTCAAGAGGTATAGCTACCGCGATGCGGCTACCAATGGACTCAACTTTACCGCGATGCTGGAATCGCTCGAGCAGATTCCAGCAGGCGACGTGGTGCTGCTGCATGCCTGCTGCCACAACCCGACGGGCATCGACCCGACCGTCGAGCAATGGTCCCAGATCGGCGATGTGCTCCACCGGCGCCGCGTGTTGCCGTTGGTGGACTTTGCATATCAGGGCTTGGCCGAGGGACTCGAGGAGGACGCCGCAGGCCTGCGTGCCCTGTGCGAGAAGGTCGACGAAATGTTCGTCTCCTCGAGCTTCTCGAAGAACTTCGGCCTGTACCGCGAGCGCACAGGCGCCCTGACCATCGTCGGTGCCACGGCCGCTCAGGCTCAGACCGTGATGAGTCAGATGAAGCTGGTCATCCGCGCCAACTACTCGAACCCCCCGTCGCACGGCGGTGCCATCGTGACGACCGTGTTGCAGGACCCCGAGCTGCGGGCCAAGTGGGTGACCGAAGTCGCCGAGATACGCGATCGCATCAACGGCATGCGCCGCCTGTTCGTCGACACCCTCAAGGCCAAGGGCGTTGGCCGAGACTTCTCGTTCATCATCCAGCAACGCGGCATGTTCAGCTACTCAGGGTTGACGAAGGAGCAGGTCGACAAGCTGCGTGAGAAGTATGCAATCTACATCGTCGGCTCCGGACGCATCAACGTTGCGGGCATGACCGAGGCGAATATGGACCGGCTGTGCGAGGCAATCGCGTCCGTCCTGTGACCCGCCGGCTGAGCCGGATTGAGAATGGTCGCTCAGTAGGGTCGGTCCTCTCAAGCCGCCATCAATACGGCCCCCAAAGAGGACGGGGCTTGCTCGCGATAAACGGAGGAAGGCGAGACCGTTGGCCCTGAGGGGTTACAGCGCGCCAGCGCGCCGCGCTTCTGCCTTGGAATACAGTGTGCCTTAGAGCTATAGTGGTTTGGTGCCAGGGTGCTGCAAGGCCTGGCGGATCTTTTTGATTATGTCGGAGTTACGTCGCGATCCACTACTTCGTCGCTGGGTCATCATTGCCCCGGAGCGGCGTGCAGATCTGATTACCCGCCGCCTGTTGCGTCCGCCGGTGGTCCAGGAAGACCCATGCCCGTTTTGCCCGGGCAACGAACACATGAATCCCGCCGAGATCTACGTGGTGCGCACGGAGCGCACGGCGCAGAACCCGCACGGCTGGGCGGTGCGCATCACCCCAGACCAGAAGCCGCTGCTGCGCATCGAAGGTGTGCTGGAGCGCCGTGGCGTAGGGCTTTTCGACCTCATGAGCGCTACCGGGGCACATGAGCTGGTCACCGACACACCCGACCACGACGCCCACTGGGCGGACTTCGATCTGGCGCAGATGGGACGACTGCTGCACAGCTATCTGGCTAGGTACAACGACCTGCGGCAAGACCGCCGCTTCCTGCACGCCGTCATCATGAAGAACTATGGCGCGCCCTGGAGCCGCTACCCGCATCAGCATTCGCACATCGTCGCCATGCCCTTTACGCCGCGGCGCATTGATGACGAGTTCTTGGGCGCAAGCGAGTATTTCCGCCTCAAGGAGCGCTGCGTGTTCTGCGACGCGCTGCGCGAGGAGGAGATGCGTAACGTCCGCATCGTCTGCGCCAACGAGGATTTCGTCGCTTTCGCGCCGTTTGCTTCCGGCTTTCCGTTCGAAATCTGGGTGCTGCCGCGCCGTCACATGGCCGACTTCGGCGAGATGGGCGCACGCACTGTGCCGGCGCTCGCCGCCATCTTTCAGGAGACCATGTCGAAGCTGCGAACCACTCTGCACGACCCGCATTTCAGCCTGGCGCTGCACAGCGGGCCGCTGCATTCCGACAACGGCGACGGTTTTCACTGGCACTGGGAGCTCATCCCCCACTTGGCTGGCGAGCTCGGGATGGAGTGGGCCACCGGCGTGTACTTCAACCCGATTGCCCCCGAAGACGCAGCGGCGTGCTTACGAGAGGGAATACCGCTGGCGTAAAGAACGGCTCAAGGTTCAAAGGTCAAAGGTGAAAGCCAGAGAGCCTGCTGGCTTCCCGCTTTTCAGCTCTTTTGGTGCAGCGTCACCAGTTCGGTGATCTGGTAAGAGCGCTTTCCGCGGGGTGTTTGTACTTCCACCTCGTCACCCACTGACTTGTTCAACAAGGCGCGGCCGAGCGGTGAGCCGAGCGAAATCAGCCCGGCGGCCGCATTCACTTCCTCTGGGAAGACGATCTCGTAGACCAACGATTCTCCTTCGTCGAGGTCTTCGACCGTGACGCGGCTCCCGTACGCTACCACACCGTGCGGGATCGAATGAATGTTGTACAGCGACAAGTCGCGGATGCGACCCTGAATCTGGGCGACACGCGCCCGAACGAACTCCTGTCGGTTCTTGGCGGCTTCGTACTCCGCGTTTTCGCTAAGGTCGCCGTGGGCGCGTGCCTCTTCCAATTCCTTCGGGATTTTATGGCTCAATTCGTATTGCAACTCGGACAGCTCTTTCTTGAGCCGTTGGATAACCGGCAGTTCCATATCAACCCTAGATCACACCTTCAGCTTGTAGTTTACTGATCTCATGTTCCGATAGGCCGAGCAACCCGCCGTAGATCTCGGCGTTGTGCCGGCCCGACTCAGGGCCCAGGCGTTACACTTTGCCGCGTGACAGATAAGCCTAATCCCTTTCTTATTGCGGTTCAACGCCAGGAACGCCACCGGCCACCGGTACTCCCTCAACGGCCGGGTGGCTGCAACGGGTCGTCGCCGCGCCCGGCCAACTCGATCTTGATGACCATGGCTCCCATGTCCGCCAGCAAGGTGGTCGCGAACGGCCCGGCGATGACGCGGGTGAGGTCGACGATACAGACCTCATCCAGCGCCCTAGCCATCAGGGGCGGTGCTCACTTCCTCCGAAGGCCTCGCCGGCAGCCTGGTGTTCGGTGTCCCCGCGATACTTCGATGCCGCGCCGTGCAACCACCGGCTGACCTCGGTCTGCACCGTATCGCCCTTATACAGGTACAGATACATGAGGCCGATGCCGACCAGGAATCCGATCACAAAACGTTTCATGCAACTCGTCGCACTCAGGACGATCTATAGTATGCTTGTGTCAAGCAGTCAAAACGCCGCTCGCGCAGGCGGCGGTCCAAAACCGTCCAACCACCGCGTTCGCGAATGCGCTTCACGCCGGCGACGCTCTGGCGGGGGCGCTGGCCAAAAGCCTCGAAGTTGCGTCGGCATCGCCGCCCGCATAGCATAGTACGCGTGCGCCGCCTGTGGGATGAAGCTCTGAATCTGTTGTACCCAGCCGCATGTTGCGGTTGCGACCGACCGACCACTCGGCTGGAGTTCTGTAGTCGCTGTCGGGCGGAGATTCACACTCCTCGCTCGCCGTTGTGTCTCGTCTGCGGTGCACCGTTCGCCACCGCCGGCGGTGCGGATCACCGTTGTGATCGCTGTCTGACGCACACCTTCGGCTTTGGCTGCGCCCGCGCCTGTACGTTGTACGATGCCGGCGACACGGTTCAGCATCCTCTGAAGTCGGTGCTACAACGATACAAGTACAATCGCGACGTTGGCCTGGCGCGTCCGCTCGGGCGGCTGCTGTCCGAGCGGTGTCCGGTCGTCGTTGGCGCTTACGACGTGATCATGCCGGTGCCGCTGCATGTCTCGCGGCTGCGCTGGCGCGGTTTCAACCAAGCGCAGCTACTCGCCAGGCCGCTCGCGCGGCAGGCCGGCGTGTCGATGGACGCGCTGTCGCTAGAGCGCATCCGGCACACGCGTCCGCAGGTACAGTTGACCGAAGCCGAGCGGCGGCGCAACGTGGCGCATGCGTTTCGCGTCACGCGTCCTGAGTGCGTCCGCCGGCGGAGAATCTTGTTGGTCGACGACGTGTATACAACCGGCGCCACGGTGGACGAATGCAGCCGCGAACTGAAGCGGGCGGGAGCGGCGAGCGTGGACGTCCTGGTGCTCGCACGCGCCGTGTTGCACTGAAGGCGTGTCCTTGGCCTTAGAAGACCTGCATTGCTGGGAGGAGCGTTACCGCAGCGGCCGCCATTCTCCCAACGGGCCACCGTCCGAGTTCCTGGCCGCGCATGTGGATTTGATTTCCGGGCGGGTGCTCGACGTGGCCGCCGGCGCCGGGCGTAACGCCTTGTTTCTAGCCCGCCGAGGCGCCATCGTCGAGGCGCTGGACATCTCTTTCAGCGGCTTGCGCCTGGCACGCCAGGAGGCAATTGCGGAAAGGCTCACCCTGCTTGCGGTGCAGGCGGACCTGGAAAGCTTTCCGCTGCCGAAGCAACGCTACGACGCCATCCTCAACATCCGCTACCTGCAACGCTCGTTGTTCGTCCCCTTGCGGCGAGCGCTCAAACCCGGCGGCATCATCTTGTTCGAGACCTTCCTCATCGACCAGCAGGCCATCAGCAAGCACCGCACTGCCGCGTATCTGCTGCGCCGCGGCGAGCTGCAGGCAGCATTCTCGGACTGTGATATTCTGATTTATGAGGAGGGACTCTACCAAACATCGTCCGGGCCGTCGTACCTGGCACGTATGATTGCGCGGGTGCCTCGTCCCGAGGATGCCGTGAGGTTCTCGGAGGCCAAAGAGAAGGACACATCTCATTGATCCGCGCCCCGGCGATCCGCGGACGAGTTGAGTGAACGCCACTCCGCCCGGGACTGAGACCGAAGCCCCAATGGGCCTGAGCCCACGCCGGCGCTCAGGCTCACGAATCACGCCTATTGATCAGACTCGCGGCCACCGCCGCGCCGAAGCCGTTGTCGATGTTTACCACCAGCACGCCGGCGGCGCAGGAGTTGAGCATGGCGAGCAATGCCGCCAGTCCGCCAAAGCTGGCACCGTAGCCGATACTGGTGGGCACGGCGATGACGGGACGATCGACGAGGCCGGCGACCACGCTCGGCAGCGCCCCTTCCATGCCGGCGACTACCACGAGCACGGCGGCCTGACGCAGCTTGTCACGATGGGCGAACAAACGGTGAATCCCGGAGATGCCGACGTCGTACAGTCGCTCCGTGGTGTTGCCCAGCAGTTCCGCTGTCAGCGCAGCCTCTTCGGCCACGGGCACGTCGGAGGTACCGGCCGCCACCACTAGCACGAGGCCGCGGCCGACGATCTCCGGCAGGGAGTGGACGATGGTCCCGACACGAGCGTGCTCGGAGTAGCTCATCTCGGGGAAGGCCAGCCGTACTTGCTCAGCTTCGGCACGCCCCAGCCGCGTGATAAGCACGTTCTGTGCCTTGTCGTTCAGGCGGCGCGCGATCTCAATGATCTGATCCGCCGTCTTGCCGGACCCAAATATCACTTCCGGAAAGCCCGTGCGCAGCGACCGGTGGTGGTCCACCTTGGCGAAACCGAGGTCCTCAAATGGCAGCGACCGCAGCAGCTCGAGCGCTTTCTCCGCGCTTACCGTCCCCGCGCTCACCTGGGCGAGC
This sequence comes from Binatia bacterium, assembly GCA_050015455.1. GTDB lineage: Bacteria > Desulfobacterota > Binatia > HRBIN30 > HRBIN30 > JAGDMS01. The sequence continues at coordinate 28,266 of JBEKBJ010000051.1, read as the reverse complement.
AGCTCTCGCAAACGATTGACGTCCATGCCCTCACTGCCGGAAGTGATCGTACCCGCCACGGTTCACGGCCGCGCCGGCAATGCGCACGCCCCGGCCACGGGTAATCCGCCCGATACAGGTGATCGGGCACCCAAGGTGTAACCGCATCCGTTGCAGCCGCTTCACGTTACGCTCCGGAACCGTGCACAACAATTCGTAATCCTCGCCTCCCTGCAAGGCAAGTGACCGATCGGCGCTGGCGGCGCGGTACGTGGCCGAGAGGGGCAGCACATCGGAATTGATCTCGGCGCCGACGTGGCTCTCGTCGCAAACGTGACCGAGATCCTGCACAAGGCCGTCGCTTAGGTCGATCATTGCCGACGCGATTCCCGACTCGACCAGGAGACGTCCGGCCTGCAGTCGCGGCGACGGCTCCCGGAAACGCCGAATGACAGGAGCGGCCGATCGTGTGCCCGAACCGCTGCGGAGCAGAGAGACAGCCAGCGCGGCATCACCGAGCGTCCCGGTGACATAGATCCGATCGCCGGCGCGCGCACCGCGCCGTGTGACGAGCCGCTCGGGTGCATCGCCGAGCAGGGCGACGGACACAAAGAGCTTGTCGGCGCGGGTCAGGTTCCCGCCGACCACGGAAGCGCCGCATTCGCGCGCTGCCGCCACGATTCCCGCGTGGAGCGCGGCGAGGTCTCGAGTCAGGTACGACAACGGGACCCCGGCGCTGACGACGCAGAACCGCGGCCGACCGCCCATGGCGGCAATGTCGCTGGCGTTGACGAGCAAACTCTTCCGCCCGAGCTGATGGGGCGTCAACCAGTGGGTTTCGAAGTGGACGCCCTCGACTAGCGCATCCACAGTGTAAAGCAACCGCCGTGCGCCGCAGCGGACGACGGCGCAGTCCTGGCCGGGGCCGACGATCGTTCCCGGCCCACTGCCCAGGCGCGGCAACAGCCGTGAGAGGAAACGGAACTCGCCAACCGCAGCAACGGTGTCGGCATGCGCGGCGTGCGACATCACGCCGGACCATAAGTGACGGCGACGGGCAGCGTCAAGTGAGGCGGGGAGTTCGAAGGATGTGTTGAAAGATGCAGGGGGGCGCTGTGATCGCGCCCCCCTCACTGTTTTAACTACCGCCTTGGATCAGGTTGGCAATAGTGAAGAAGTCTTCGGTGGTGCCGGACTTCTCACCCATGTTGAAGAAGATACACTCCTCGCCCGGCGTGCGTGTGCTGGGCAGCGCACCCTTCGTCATGTGCACCAGTTGTGTGTCGATCATCGCGAACGCGTTCTGGTACGCCATCTCCTCCGAGTAGCGTGAGAGCCTTGCGCCGGGGATCGCTTCCTTCCGGAAGCCCCAATCATTGATCCAAACTTTCCACAGCTGTCCGGAGCGGTCGTAGATATCCGTACTGGTGACTACGTAAGCTTCCTTGTCAATGAAGATGACCCGCTTGCCGTAGGCGTATTGCGGCAGCCTGGAGACACCCTCGACGGCATACACTTGCCGTGGTTCCCACACCTCGTCGAAGATCCAATCCTCCGGATCTTGCCACTTCACCGGACTGTGGATGCCGTGCATGACGGCAAGGATGGTCCGCTCACCGAGGAATTTCCAGTCCGTCCACCCGACTTGCCCTTTGTAACCCCAGTAACTGTCTGGGTCGGTGTCCTGCCCGAAGAGCGCATCCGACCGTTGCGCCGTCGACATACGGCGCACGCGCCGCAATTGGGGTAGGTACAACCAGCTATCGTCCATGCGGTCTGGGTCGAGGTAGCGATAGAACGTGCCGCCGACGCCTTTCAAATCGAAGGGCTCGATAATGGGGTGGAGAGATTCCTTCGAACGCAGACCGTCGGGGTTCGGCAAACTGGGCTTCGGATCGACGTAGAGACGACCGTTATAGTTCAGGACGCGTTGGTGATCGATGATGTAGTGGCGTTCGACGGTCTGCCCCCGGTTCTTACCAAAGGGACCCGTATCGGCGTCGAAGTTCTTCTGATCCAAATCGTCGGTGACAGCGAAGCCAAGATCGTAGTTGAACATGATTTTGGTCGCCACCTGCGGATCGTTTGGATCGATGGCCAGGAACGGCCGTCCCGCCGTCCAGTTCAGCACCCGCCTGCCATCCGGGGAGAGTTTGACCTGGCCGGAGTATTTCTCGGTGGCCTCGCGGTAGGCCTTCAGCATCGCAATATGCTTCGGCGCGGTGATGGTCATGCGCAGGCCGTAACGGAGGACCCACTCAAGGCCAGGCGACAGCAGCGCTTTGTACTTATCCATGTTCTTATCGCTGATTACATCGCCAGCATGAAGGCCGAATTTCAGTTCGCCACTGCCGTCGCTATCTGCCACGGTACCAATGCCGTCGTGGGTTCCGTCCCCCGGTCTGGCAGCGGCAGCGACTTCAATTGGAGCGGCAGCGACCGGAGCCGCAGCGACTTCAACCGGAGCGGCAGCGACCGGAGCCGCAGCGATCTGTGGGGGCGCGGCCTTTCGTGGTGCGGCCTTTCGCGGCGCGGCCGGCTCGACAGCAACAGCAGCCGGCTGCCGCTCGGGAGCGGCGGGCTGCTGCTGAGTGCCTGCTTCCGCTTGCACCGCGGCCGGCGCGGCAACCTCTGGCGCGGCAGCCTCTGGCTTGGCAGCCTCTGGCTCGGGTCGTGGGCCCGCCGCCTGTTGCACCTCATGCGCACTGGGTTCCGGACGATATTGATGCTGCTTGCCCTGCCGGTCGAAGTGGGGCGCAGCGACATCGGCGACCGCCGGAAACTCCGGCTCTTCCTCCGGACGCGACTGCACGATCGGACTCGACCGCGCGATCCTGCGACTCGGCTTTGCATTGGCGTGTTGTCGGGTCTTAACTCGGGCCGCTCTTGGCCTTGCTACCTTGGAGGGCGCAGGCTCTTGGGAGGGCGCAGGCTCTTGCACACGCGGCAGCGGGCGTGCCGCAGGCGGTTCCACAGCCCGTGGCTTCGGCGCAGTTGGCTTGCCCCCCTCGCCGGGAAACAGCTCGCTCCAATCCACCTGCGCGCGCGCGTTGCCCAGCTGCAAGAACAGCGCTGTGACGATAACGCAGATGTATCCACTCAGTCGGCGACTCCGCATGGGGTTCCTCCTTCGGCCGGGCAAGTAGCAATCCGTGTGCTACCCGTCGTGACAGTGTCAATGGCGCGATGTTGCGCCACTGTGTACGTGACCTCGACGCTCTGAAGTTCAGTTTCGCGCCATGGAGCGCCTTGATTTGGTCACTTTACAGTCTTGCTGACTCAGGCCCACGAGTGGCCGCTTTTGGGGCGCAAGAACGCGACTCTTGGTCGGCGTAAGTGCCGTATGTTACAAGGAAATCGTTCGCCTCCATCCCCCTGTCCGAGCAACCGCCGCAATGCAAATGGGCCGGGTCCTGGACACCTGCTGTACCGCCTAAATCCGTTGACGTGACGCATGCTGGACGCTGCGTCGGATGAATATCGTACGGGAGAAGTTCCGTGTGACAAATCGTGAATGCCGGTGGTTTGGTCGTTGACTTGGCATGTCTTCTGCTGGACAGCGCCCCATAGGAGGGAGCATGACCAACGCAGCAGTCGCAGTAGAAGCCGGGCCAAGGCGTGTCCTGGTGTTTTCGGTGGACGATGGCCGCTTCTGCGTCGATCTCGATTGGGTAGACGCAGTGCAGCAGCGCGGCGAGGTTCGGCCACATATTACAAAGGATGCGACGGGTGCGGTCCGGACCTTCGTCGTCCACCGCGACCAGCCGGCGTTGGTGATCGACCTGCGCGAGGCCTTGGGCCTCAACGAGCTCCTCGATATGACGGAGCGAGCGGCCTTCCTAATTGTCCGCGTCGGCCCCTTCCTGCTCGCGGTTCAGGTTGATGCCTTCCTTGGCGTCCGGGAACTGGACCTGCGCACAAAAACGCCCGTGCCGACCAGTCTGCTTCGGGACGGCAACGTTCCCGTCGGCCATCTTGTCGAGCTGGACGGACGAGTGCACACCTTGCTGGAGCCCAGCCGCATTCTGAGCGGCGCGCTACGCGACAAGCTTGAGGGCACTCTAAAGGAGGCGCGGGGCTTCTGCGAGCGGCAGGACAAGATTGCGGCCCTTTGTGAAGCACTCCGCCGTGAACCGAGCGCCGCCGGTCTCAAGGCGTATGCTCGCCTAAGCCGCCGCAACGGAGAGACCCGTGCTGCTAGTGCCGCGCGACTGGTGCTGAAGGCGCTGCAGCAGTGTGAGGCACAGGCTGTCGTTGCCGGTGCGATCGCTGGAGACCTCAACGCCGGCACCCTGCTGCGCGACTTGGTGGCGCTGAGCGTGGGGCGCCTGACGGGGGAACTCCAGGTGCAGGTGCCCGAAGGCGATGCACGGATCTTCTCGGCTGCGGGCTGCATCGTCGATGCCTGCGTCGACGGCGAGTGGGGACGCGCGGCCTTAAAGCGTGTCCTCGCCGCGCGTGACGGCTCGTACCGCTTCATGCCTTCAGATGTGCCGACGGATTCGCGGCGCATCGAAGATGCGGCCTTGTGGGTCCTCGTCCAGACCCTCGAGCAGCTCAACGAGGAGCGGCGCGGACGGGTGCGCCACGCGGGCGCGGCGTGACCGAGGCCTACAGGGAGGGAACACCGACATGGAAGGCAAACCGCGGATTCTTGGCGTTGATGACAGCCTCACGATTCGCAGGGCTCTCGAGATCGTTCTCAAACCAGCCGGTTACGAGTTGGAGCTGGCGGCAGATGGCGCCGCAGCGATTGACATGGCCAAGGCGGTGAATCCGGCGCTCATCCTGCTCGATTTCATTCTCCCTGATATGCGTGGCACCGATGTGTGCCGCCGCTTGGCCGCTGATCCGGACACCGCACACATTCCAATCGTGCTGATCTCGGCCAAGGGTGCAGAGATCCGCCAAGCGTATCGCGACGTCGGTAACGTTGTCACCTACATCACCAAACCGTTCAAGCCGCAGGATGTCACCCGCACCGTCTCCGAGGTGCTCGCCAAGGCGAGGGCGGGCAGCCTCGTCAAGCTGACGGAACCCATCACCGAAGGTGGAGCGGCAGCGGCGACAATTGCAACCCCACCGCTTCCACCCGAGCCCCCCTCCATCTCTCAAATCGTACAAGCGCAAGCGGAAGGCAACGGTGAGGGGTATGCGCAGGAGGCGGCGCACGCTGCCGCCGACGCTCGCGAGGAGATGGAGAGCGCCGATCTGGGCGAGGCCGAGGAAGCGCAGGAGATCGAGAGCGGTCTGAGCGCCACGGCGCGTCGCGAGCTGCTGGAGTGGATGTTCGAGGCGTTGCGCGCCGGCCTCGAAGGCGTCTATGTCGAGGAGGTCGATACGCCAGCCGGCGCCGCCGCGGATCAGGCGAAAACCTACACCGACCTCGTCGAGCAGCTCAGCAGCGAGCTCGGCGAGACTCTGCGGCACGCGCGTTCGGGCGCGCGCTTTACGCTGTACGGCGATGGCTCCGTGCGCTCGCTCGACGAAACGTTGCTGGACGTCTTCCGCCGCTCCTGCCGCCTGTTGTTCCGTGCCGTAGTTGCGGGCGCGATCAGTGGGGAAAGCCCACCGAACCCGCGGCGGATCCTAGTGGCTTGCCACCATGACAGCCGCGTCCACGAGCAGCTGCAGTCCATGCTCCCGGCACATCCGGAGTGGCAGGTCTTCGTCATCTCCTCGGAGTTCCGTCAGCTGCCGATGGTGACGCGGCTCTACGGCCCGACACATTTGATCGCCGAGCTGACGGGCAACGGGGCACTGTGGGATCAGTTGCGCGTGGTGCAACGTATGCCGGAGGCGCAGGCCATGACGGTCTTCGGCATCGCCGAGCGCGAGCGGCTCGCGGGCCTGGGCAATGGCGATGGACTCGGGCCGCTGCTGGTGGAACGTGGCATGACCCAGGTCTGGCACTCCGCCTTCGATATCGAGCGCGAGTTGTGCGGTGGAGCGGCGGCGAACGATCCTGCGTGCACCACCATGCCGGTGTTGAACGAAGTATCCGCGGCCCCATGAGAGCGGCATATCACTATGAGTGAGGACCAATGAGCAAGATCTTGATCGTCGATGACATCCGCAGCGAGGTGCAGTTGATCACCAATGTGCTGAAGCCCGAGGGCTACGACTGCCTGCAGGCAAGCAACGGTATCGAGGCCATGGAGCGCGCACGCGCCGAACAGCCCAACCTGATTCTGCTCGATATCGTGATGCCGGGACAGGACGGCTTCTCCACCTGCCGGCAGCTGAAGCGCGATCCCGCGACCAAGGACATTCCGGTGGTCATGGTCAGCTTGAAAGACGGCGAAAGCGACCGCTTCTGGGCCCGTAAGCAGGGCGCCTCGGAGTACGTGACGAAGCCCTTTACTCCGGATGATCTGGTCTCGCTGGTGAAGAGGTACGCGTGAGTAGCGAACACTTTAGCCTGGCGGCACGCCTCAAGGCACGGCTGGCCCACCTCGGCCAGGACTACTGCATTTTCGCGCGCGGCGGCCGCGACTTCGCCGTCAGTGTGTCCGCGGCGCACGAAGTGCTGGCAGGCGAAGCGGCGACCCCGGTGCCGCAAGCGCCCGCCGCGCTCGTTGGTGTCCTCAACCTCCGCGGTGAGGTGCTGCCGCTGGTCCAGCTCGACAGCCTGCTTGGTATGCCGCCGCGGCCCTATGCGGCGGGCAACCAAATTGTCGTCGTGTCCTCGGACGAGATCGGCGACGTCGGAGTGGTGGTCGATGGCGTGCGCGACGTGCGCTCCATCGATCCGAAGGAAATCACGCCGTGTCCGGCGGGTGAGCCGGGCCATCGCCTATGCCGCGGTGATTGGCGTGGCCCGACCGGCGTGGTTGCTGTCCTTGACGCGGAGAAGCTGGTCGCAGAAGCGGTCAAGACCGTAAGTTTGTGTTTTCAACAGCGCCTGTCCGGCCACTATGGCGGTACCCCAGGACGGGCCGGCGCCGTTTCGATGAGCAACGAATAGGAGGATAACCGGATGGCTCCCACAGATGCGTACGGCTCTCGTGGCTTCAGCATCGCGCCGCGCCAGATTCGCTGGCAGCTGCTCGTGGCGTTCGTGCCCCTGGCGGTAGCGGCGATCGCGGCGGTGAGTGCGGTCGGATACCGTGTCGCCTCGGATTCGCTCCGTGAACAGGCGCTGCGGCAGCTTGAGTCGGTGCGCGACAGCAAGAAGCGCGAGGTCGAGCGACAGTTCCGCGTCACGGAGGATGAGGTGGTAACGCTGGCGCGCAATCCGAGCACGGTGCTTGCGATCAAGCAGTTCGCCAGGGCCACGCGTGAGCTGGACGACGACCCCAGCACAGAAACTGCCAACATGCGGCCGCGCATGGAAAGTCTGAAGAAATTCCTGGAACAATACTACGCGGTAGAACTCGCCGGGAAGAACGTCGACTTGCGCTCACTGCTGCTGCCGCAACGCTCCGCCGTCTGGTTGCAAGCCGCCTATATGGCTATGAACCCTAATCCAATCGGCAAGAAGCAGCTGTTGGACAACAGCAACGACGGGACATCGTATGGTGGGTATCATGCCGTTTGGCATCCGGTCTTCCGCACCATGGCCGAAAAGTTCAGTTTCCAGGATCTGTATCTGATCGACGTCAACACCGGACGCGTCCTGTACAGCGTCAGTAAGGCACCCGATTTCCAGACCGGCCTGCTGGACGGGCCGTACGCCGATAGTATGCTCGGCGTTCTGTTTCGGCGCTTGCAGGTAGAGTCTCGCGAGGGAGACTACCTGCTGCTCGACTTCGCGGCCTATGGGCCGGTGCATGGCCAGCCGGTGGTGTTCGCCGGCTCGCCCGTGTTTGAGAACGGGCAGAAGACGGGCGTGCTGATCGTGCAGATACCGATTGACCAGCTCAACAACATCATGACCGCCGACAAGCAGTGGCAGGAGGTCGGGCTCGGCGACACCGGAGAGACGTATCTGATCGGCCGGCGGTCCAATGACCACCTGATGCGCAGCGATTCACGCTTCCTCGATGAAATCGAAAAGACCAACGATGCGGTCCGTGGAGCGGGCACCACGATTCTGAACCTGCGGGTCGATACGCAGGCCGCGATCGTGGCGTCGGAGGATTTGGAAAATTTCACCCTTCGCTACGTAGGCTATCGTGGGGTGCCAGTGTTGGGCGCTACCGCCGCACTGCGGGACACCCGGCGCGGTTTGGACTGGGCTATCATCGCCGAAATGAGCGAGGCCGAAGCCCTGCGGCCGGTTGTGCGCCTGCGTAACCTGGCGCTGCTGCTGGCCGGCATCTTGATCGCGGGTTTTGTGGCGGTCTCCCTCGGTGTCTCCTCGGCGCTGTCACGCCCGGTTCGCGCGCTGGCGGCCACAATGCGTGAGATTCAACAGGGGAATTTCCGCGCCCGTGCCAGCGTGAAGGCGCGCAATGAGCTTGGCATGCTCGCCGGCGGTTTCAACCAGATGCTTGATGAGCGCGTCGACGTGCTGGTGAAGGCGGAAGAGGACAACCAGCAGTTGCAGTCTGATATCCGTGGCCTGCTGACGGTGGTGGCTGCGGCCTCGGAGGGCGATTTCACGCAGCGCGGCGAAGTGGGCAGCGGGGTTCTCGGCAACGTCGCCGACGCACTCAATCTGATGTTCGAGAACGTCGGCGAACTGGTGCAGCACCTGAAGGACGCCTCGCGGCGCGTGGTGGAATCGGCGACCCAGATCCAGGCCTCGTCCGAACAGATGGCGCAAGGCGCGGCGCGACAGACCAGTGACATCACCAGCACGACCACGGCGGTGCAGGAGATGACATCCAACACCCAGTCGGTGTCGGAGAACGCCTCCGTGGCTACGGAAGCGGCGAAACGCGCCGAGGATGCCGCCCATCAGGGAGGCGATGTCATCAGACGCGTCATCACCGGCATGCAGGCGCTGCAAAAGAACACCCAGTCGTCTGCCGTGAAGATCAAGCGGCTCGGCGAGCGCTCGATGGAGATCTCGACCATCATCGGGACGATTCAGAAGATCTCGGCACAAACCAACATGCTGGCCCTCAACGCCGCGATCGAGGCGTCGCGCGCCGGCGAGCACGGGCTCGGCTTCACCGTGGTCGCCGACGAGGTGCGCAGACTCGCCGAGCGCACCGAGGCTGCCGCCGACGAGATCGCACGGTTGATCGCCGGCATACAGTCGGAAACCAACGATTCCGTCAACGGGATGGAGCGCCAGGCCGAGCACGTCGAGCAGCAAACGACCTTCGTGTCGGAAGCCGGCGGCACCCTGGAACGGATCGAGCGCGCCTCGGTGCAGAGCGCCGAGCTGATTGCGGAGATCTCCATGGCTGCCAGTCAGCAGGCGCGTGGCGCCGCCAGCTTGAGCGAGGCGATGCTCAGCATTTCCGAAGTGGCGCGCCAAGCGCAGGCGTCGTCGGAGCAGACACAGCACAGCACCCACTCACTGATGGAAGTCGCGTCGGAACTCAACACGCAGGTCGGGCTGTTCCGCGTGAGCGAGAACGGCAATGGCCGCGCTGTGGCGCCGCCTGCACAGAGGGGGCAGCCGCAGGAGCCCGCCGGCGCGGGCAACGGACAACGCGGCGCCGTCTAGTCACAAACGGAGCGGCACTCTGCCATGAGTCGCCCCCTGAAACTTCCGCTATGGCAAGTCGCGTGGGTGCGCGACGCGGTGGCCGCGCGCTGTGGCCTCTACCTCGGCGGGCCGCATGAGGGCTACCTCAGCGCTCAGCTGGCGGCGCGAATGGAGGAGATGCAGGTGAACTTCGCGGACTACGCCCGCATTGTGCAAGAGAGCCCGGCGGGCGGCGGGGAGCTGCAGACCCTTATCGAAAGGTTGTGCATCCACGAAACCGGCTTCTTGCGCGATCCGAGTGACTTCCAAGCTGTGGCAAGTTTCGTTCTGCCGCAGCTCGCCCGCGAGGCACAGCGTGGCGGCCGCCGCCGCCTGCGCTTGGTGAGCGCTGGCTGCTCCACCGGCCAGGAAGCGTACTCGCTGGTGATGATGGTGCATGAGGGCCGCGTGCTACTCGAAGAAATCGAAGCGGAGACCGTCGGGCTCGACGTCAGCGGCGATGCCATCGAGCGGGCAGCCCGAGGCGTGTATCCGGCCCGCGAGGTTATGAGCCTGTCCGCCTGGCGCCGCGAGCGCTATTTCCGCCGTGTGGGCACGGAATACGAGGTCATACCGGAGCTGCGCGACGCCGTACGCTGGCTGCGGTGGAATCTCACCGGCGGGCTGCCACTAACGCAAGTCGATCTCATCTTGTGTCGCAACGTGTTGATTTACTTTCAAGAGCCGCAGCGTGATGCCCTGGTGCGCACCCTGGTGTCCGCGCTCCGTCTGGGTGGTTTCCTGATCGCAGGCTACGCCGATTCGTTGCAGGCCTATCGCGACATCCTGGATTCCATCCGTGTCAGCGGCGCCGTGGTGTTCCGGCGCGTCGGCCGCCCCGATGTGGCTCAGAGTCGAGCTGCCGCCGCTGCACCATGGCTGTCGGCAGCCGCTGCGGGGAACCGGGGTGTGAACTAATGGCCGGCCGTTTCACGCTTGAGGGAATTGAGGATCTGTTTCGCGACGACGTGCTGCGGTTCTTGCGCGGCATGCACGCCTGCTTGACCCAGCTGGTGTCGAACCCGCAGGATGCCGCTGCACTCGATGACCTGCGTGCTCTGGGCCACTCTCTGAAGGGTACTGCATCCCTGGTGAGTCTCACCAGCCTCAGCCGGGCTGGCGCAGTCATCGAACGCATCGGTGAAGTTGCCGGCACGTATCGCGAGACCGATGTCGGCCAGGCGCTGGCGATGTTTCGCGAGATGCAGGCCTCGCTGGTGTTCGTTGAGCGGATGCTCGACGATTCCTTGGCTGGCAACAATCCCGAAACGCAGGAGAACTTGTACACCGAGCTGCTGATGACCTTCTCACCACGGGTACGGAGCCAGCTGCACGACCTGAACGTGCCGGAGGTCCCGTCTGCCCGGCAGTTGTCGGCGGAGACCTCGCCGGCAGCGGGTGATGATGGAGAGTGGGCGAACGAGTTGGCGGAAGCATTCGCGCTGGAACTGCAGGAACACCTCAGCCAGATACCGGAGTTCGCCAAGTTGCTTAGCTCTCCCGACACGCAGGGCGTCGCGTGCGCCCAGCTCGCGCGCATCTTCCACACCATCAACGGCTCCGCCGTCATGCCGGAGCGTGACGACGTTGCCAGCTTGGCAAAACGCCTGCAAGAGGATTTCGCGGCCGCCGCTGAACAACCCGTTTCAGAGCCGCTATCGGCGCGCTTCATCGCCGCGGCACAAAGCGCCCTGGAAGCGCTCTGCGCCGCGGCCGGTCGGCCGGCGCCCCAACTCGCTCCAGTACAGCCGCCGCCGCCGAGCGCGCCCCAAGTCCTCGATACCGAACTCGAGCGCGAGCTGCTCGACGCCTTCACCATCGATGCAACAGAGACAATCGAAGCGGTCGAGCGTGTGCTGCTGGACCTTGAGCGCCAGCCGGAAGAGCACTCACTGTTGCGCGAGTTGTTCCGGCACTTCCATACGCTGAAAGGGGCCGCGGCCGCCGTTGGTCTCGAGCAGGTCGCCGAACAACTGCATCACGCTGAGTCGCTGCTGGAGGAGGTGCTTGACGGCGGCGTAGCGGTGGATGCCGTCAAGTTGGTCGATTTTCTCTTCCAGCTGACAGACTCGGTCACCGCCTTGATCAACAGGGCTCGTGGCGTGCTCGATGAGCAGCGCCGCGTACTCTCTGATGTGGCGCGTGAGATTGCGGCGCTCACGCAGGCGCCCGCACCGCCGGTACTGCCAAAGGCGGCCGACACTCGGGCAGCGGCGCCGCAGGAGGTGCCGCCGCCAGCCGTTGCGCGCCGCGAACACGAGACCATCGTCCGCGTCCAGGCGGCGCGCCTCGACGCGCTCATGAACCAGGTCGGCCAACTGGTGGTCAGCCGCACCCGCATGGAGCGCAACCTGCAGGCGTTTGCCGAGCTGCGTGACAAACTCTACTACTGCCAATCGCGTCTGGCGCAGATCATCGAGGGTTTCCAGGAGCGGTACGAGTTCAATACCGGCGAGCGTGCCGCATCCCCCGTGGCCCGCCCCGGCGTGACGCCGGGCGACGGCGAGCGGCAGCATGCGCCGGAGGACGACTTCTTCACCGATCTGGAATTCGACAAGTACGACGATCTCAACATCCTCGCGCGCAGCGTCATCGAGCTGGCGACTGACACCGGCGAGATTGCCGAGCAGCTGGGCGGGTTCATCGACGCCCTCGGCGACGAAACCCGTCAGTTTTCTAAGATCACTTCTGGTTTGCAGCGTCAGATTACGCGCGTCCGATTGGTGCCGCTCGACACGGTCTTCCGGCGTCTGTTGCGTCCAGTGCGGGACGCGGCACGACAGCAAGGCAAGCTGGTTGACCTGCAACTGGTTGGCGGAGACGTGCAACTCGACAAGTCGATTGTCGAGGCGTTGTATCCGCCGCTCCTGCACATGCTACGCAACGCCGTGTCGCACGGCATCGAGCCGCCGGCGGCGCGGCAAGGTCGGGGCAAGCCCGCCGTGGGCGTCGCCCGCGTCGTGGCCATGCAGCGGCACAACAGCATGCTCTTGTCGGTGCAGGACGACGGTGCGGGCCTCGATTTCGAGGCCGTTCTGGCCAAGGGCCGTGCGCTTGGTCTGGTGGCTCCGGACGCTAAGCCGGCCCGCGATCAGCTGCTGCCGCTGATCTTTCGGCCTGGTTTCACCACTGGTGAGGCGGTCAACGGCTTCTCCGGGCGTGGCATGGGCCTGGACGTGGTGGCGCGGGACATCGCCGCATTGAACGGCAGCATGGTGGTCGATTCTACCGACGGCCAGGGCGCCACCATCCGCATCGCCCTGCCGACGACGACGTCAATCGACGAGGTGCTGCTGTTTCAGGCCGGGGCGCAATCATTCGCGTTGCCGATCGATTTCATCGAGCAGGTCATGGCGATCGAGATGGCGGAGCTGATGCAGGTTGACGGTCAGCAGATGCTGAAGGTGCGTAACGAGCTGTTACCGGTACTCATACTGGCGCCGCTCGTGGGCGAGCCCGCCCCGGCGGAGAACGCTGTGGCGGTACTGCTGCGCGCGGGCGACCGCGCTATGGCGTTGATCGTCAATCGGGTGCACGCCCAGCAGGAAGTCGTCATCCGGCCTCTCGGGCCCTTGCTCGATACGCATCCGTTCCTCTCCGGCGCCACGATTTCGGGCGCCGGCGCGGTGATCTTCGTGCTGCATGTCGGGCGACTGTTCGACATGCTGGCGTCGGTGGCAGCCCGTGAAGCGATGTTCATCCTGGGCGAGTCGTCCGACGTCGAGCCGACGGAGGCACGCGCCGTGCTGTTTGTCGACGATTCGATCAGCGTGCGCAAGCTGGCCGCGCGCTTCCTGGAGACCAGCGGTCTCGAGGTCGACACCGCGGTCGATGGCTTGGATGCTCTGGAAAAGCTCGCCAGCGGACGCTTCCGCGTCGTGATCACGGATCTCGAGATGCCGCGCATGCACGGCTACGAGTTGATCGCCGAGATCCGGCGTCATCCGCAGTATCGGCACCTGCCGGTGATCGTGTGCACCTCGCGCTCCAGTGAGAAGCACCGGCGGCGAGCACGTGAGCTGGGAGCGCAGGGGTACATCACCAAGCCATTCACCAAGGAGCAGTTGCTCGCTGACATCCAGCGCCTGACGCAGGGTGGAGCCGCCGCAGCGCCGCAGCAGGCGACGATATCGGCGCCCGAGTAAGGCAGGGAGGTAGCGTCTGATGCCGATGTCCGCGGTGCACGGCGCCACTTGCGTAGCCCCCGTCGCTGAACCCGAGCGCAAGCCGTTGCAGGTCTTGGTGGCCGACGACTCGGGCCTCATGCGCCGGATGATTGCTCGCATTCTCGAGGCGGAAGGTGACATTCAGGTCATTGCGACGGCGCGCGACGGCGCCGAGGCGATCGAGCTCGCCGGGCGGCTGCGGCCCAACGCGATCACGATGGACGTGAACATGCCGCGCGTCGACGGGCTGCGCGCTGTGGAAGTCATAATGGGTCGCCACCCTGTCCCCATCGTTATCATCAGCTCGTACACCCGGCGTGGCGGCGTGGCGGCATCCCAAGCGCTGGCATACGGTGCGATCGAGATCGTGGAGAAGCCGTCCCAGGTCGGTGTCAGTCTCGACCTGGAGCTGCAGGCCCACGAGATCCGAACCAAAGTGCGCGCGGCGGCGCGCGTCCGCGTCGTACGCACGGCTTCCTTCGACATGGCCTGCCGGCGCACCAGGGTGGTGGCGCCCCGCACGGTGATCTTGCCGGTACCCCCTCCGCGCCCGCCGGGCCAGGGAGTGCCCGTGGTTGCCATCGGCGCATCAACCGGCGGGCCCGCGGCGCTCAACGAGATGCTGCCGCTCATTCCTTGCGGCTTCCGCGGTTGCGTCATGGTGGTGCAGCACATGCCGCCCGGGTACACCAGCGACCTGGCGTACTGTCTCAACCTGCGCACCGCCTTGACCGTCGTGGAAGCGCGCCACGGCGATCCGCTCGTGCCCGGCGTTGTCTACATCGCACCGGGTGGGTATCACATGGAGCTGGTGCGCGAGCGCATCAAGCTGCACACCAGCCCCCGGCACAACATGTACCGACCTAGTGTCGAGATCTTGTTCGAGAGCCTTCTAGGAATTCCCGAACGTGTCCAAGCTGTCCTGCTGAGTGGCATGGGAGACGATGGCGTCGGGGCGATGCAGCGGCTGCACGCCCGAGGCGCGGGTACAGTCGTGCAGGACGAGCACAGCTCCGTGGTCTGGGGTATGCCGGGCAGCGCGGTGCGTGCGCGCTGTGCCACCCTGCAACTGCCTCCCGCACGGCTGGCCGAATACTTGTGCTCCGTCATCGGCGTGGGTGCTGCCGGTGACGGCCCAGTTATGCAAACCCCGCCTCCCGCGTTGCAGGGACGACCATCACGGCTGCAGCCAGGATGAGGCGGCCATGCCAGAGTATGATGACCCTAGCGCAGAGGCTGCCTCCGCGCAGGCGTCAGGTGTAGCGCTCGACACGGACCCTGACAACACGGCGAGCACCGCCGACCTGGCCTGCTTGCAAGCGGCGGTGGATGACTGGCAACGGCAGCGCGCCGATCTGATGCGGCAGCTTGAGCAGGTGCAGAGCCGCGCAGAAGCTCAGGCGCAAGCCGCGGAAAAACGTCTAAGCGAGGCGCTGGCGCAGATCGAGACGTTGCGGCGCAGTGCACAGGCGGTACGCGCCCGGCTCGAAGCCGAGGCACACGCCGCAAACAAGCGCGCCGAACAGGCGGAGAAGACTCTCGAACGCAACAGTGCGGCGGCGGAAAAGCTTCGTGTCGCCAACGTTGAGCTGACCACTGCGGTAGAGGCGGCGCAATGTAGTTTGGCCGATCTCGAAACCGAGCGTGCGGCGCTCCAGGAAGAGATCGAACGCCTGCGGGAAGGGACCGCCGATCCTGAGCGTGTCGTGCGGCTCAAGGCCGAGGTGGTTGCGCTACAGTGGGCGCTCGACGCTCAACGTGTCGCCGCCGAACAAAGCCACGCTGCGGCTGCGGCGGAGGTAGCGGCCCTGCGCACCGGCTACGAGGAGGAGTTGACCGCATGGCAGGACGTTGCGTCGCAGCGCGAGGCCGAGCTGGTTGCCGCGCAGAACGAGTTGGCGTCCCACCTCGAGGAGACACAAGCCAAGGTTGATGCTCTGCAGCACGAAGCTGCGGCCCTCGCTGCTCGCTCCGAGTCGCTCACCACCGAATTGGCTGCCGCCGTGTATGCGCGCACAGAGGTCACGGCGCAGCTCGTGGCCTTGGAGGAGGAACGCGAGCGCGAACGCGCCGCGTTCGAGGCGGTGCGAGAGCGGGAACAGGAACAGCGTCAGGCCATTGAGGCGGTGCGGGCCGAACTGGAGGCGCAGCGCGCGGCGCTCTTGGAGCGCATGGCCACGCTGGAGGTGCATCGCGATGCGGCGCTGGGCCGCTGCGTGGAGCTTGAGGAGCGGCTGCAAGCGGCCGGCGACACGTATGCGCGGGAGAGCGCGGCACTCGAAGCTGACACGCAGCGGCGCGCGGTGGAGCAGCGCCAGGCCATTGAGGCGGTGCGGGCCGAACTGGAGGCGCAGCGCGCGGCGCTCTTGGAGCGCATGGCCACGCTGGAGGTGCATCGCGATGCGGCGCTGCAACGGTGCGCCGAAGTCGAACAACGGCTTGCCGCTGCAGCGACCGAACACCACAGTACACAGGCCGCGCTGCAGGTGCAGTCTGACACCGAGCGTGCCGAGCTACTCCGTCGCCTGTCAACAGTTGAAGACGAACTGCGCCGCCGCGACGGTCGGATTTCAGAACTGAGCGCCGACCTTGAAAGAACCGTGCAGGAATACACGGCGACGCAACTGGAGGCAGCCGAGGCAACGCAGCGCCGCGAGGCGGAATGGCAGGCGGCACACGAATCTTGGCAGCAGCAGATCGAGGCGCTGCGCCAGGGGGCGGGCGACACCCAAACACTGCTCGCTGCGACACAGGAGCTGCAAGAGCAGCTTGCGGCCCGCGCTGCCGAGATCGAGGCGCTCGAGAGCCGGGCGGAGGTGGCCGCAGGCTTGGTGCGGCAACAGGCAGAAGCGCTCTCGGCGGCGAAGCAACGCGAGGCCCGATTGCAGCGCCAGTGCACGGAACTGGGCGGCCGCTTCCAGGAGTCGGAGGGGCAGAACGCAGCGTACCTGCAAGCACAAGACGAGGCCGCTTCACAGATCGAAACGCTACAAGGCGAACGCGAAGCGCTTCGCGTTCGCGTAGACCAACTGAGCACTCTGGCCGCTCAGCTTGAGCGCCAGTGCGAGCGCGTGCGTGCGGAGCGCGTTCCGGCCGAGGAAACGCGCCGGCTGCAGACGGAAAATGCGCGCTTGGAAGCGCGGATTGCCGAGATGGAACGCCAGCGTGCTGAAGCGGCGCACAACCACTCAGCTGCGGTGGCTGGTTACATGGTGGAGCTGAACGAACGAGCCGAGGCTGTGCATGAGCATGAGCGCGAACTGCAACGGCTGACCGAAGAGGTGGATCTCATGCGTCAAGCGTGCGAGGACGCCATGTCCCAACTCGCCGCCGGGCGCGAGGAGCGGGACGAGCTGCAACGGCAGGTCGCAGAGCTCCGGGCGGCAGCGGCGAGCGGGACCCCACGGCCCCCAGCACAAACCGGCCGCACAGCACCCGCGCCCGGCCGCTCAACCCCGCCGCCGGTGTCCGGCGAACAGCGACGTCCTGCCAAAAGCCCGGCAAAGTCCGCCGCCCGCCCGGGCGGGGTCAGCGGTCCGCTGGTGGTGATCCACCTGGAACAGCACAAGGCATTTCGTGAGGCGGTGTCCGAATGCCTCCGCGGGCTGCCGGGGGCGCGATACGTGAATGCGCCTGAGACGGACGCCACCTCCGGGGAGGGGATGCAGGTCTTCTTGATCAATCTGCTCAACCGGACGCCTGATCCGCTGGCGGCCATCGCCGCAGCCGTAGACGTCGAGCCGCAGCACATTATTACCTACTGCGCCGATGGCACGCACGGCTTTCTTTTCGGGGATGTGGCCTTGTTCGCCGCACCGCTCGACACGGATGCATGCGTCGCGCGGCTGCTGGCGTGGCGCGGTACAGTCCAACGTCTCCTCGGAGTGAGTGAGAACGTCGAGATGATGGGGGCGTTACGCGCGGCCCTGTCACGCGTGCGCTGCTCGACTTCGGTTGCCCTCGACCTCCGTCAGGTAACGGACTTGCTGGCGATGGTCGAGCCGGAGGTTTTACTGATCGACTTGGCGCTTCCGGGCGGCGACGCCTTGCGATTGCTGGGCCGTTTGCGGGCGGATCCGAAAACGCGCGAGCTTCCGATCGGCCTCCTCCTATCCCCGGCGCTCAACGCGAGCGAGTTTCGGCAGCACGCGCTGCGTGCGGTACGCGACCAGACGCTCTCTCCCGCCGATCTTGCGCAAGCGCTGCGCCAACGGATCAACTTCCCGTTATCGGCGGAGACGCCTGCGGTTGTCACGGCACGAGCTTGAATGTACATTGTCTGGCGTCCGAGGAAATGGTATCCAAACACGGCGCGACGTTTTGGCGCTGAGAGGAGAGGAAACGTAACATGAGAACTGGAGCCTTTGGTTGGATGCTCGCAGGCGGCGCGTTTGCAGCGGTACTGCTGCCACGGGTGGCGGCAGGTGTGAATTGCGATCAAGTCCGGCGGTACTTGCAGACGGGCCGCTCGGCGCAAGATGTTGCCGAGACTATGATTATCAGTGTGGATGAGGTCAAAAAGTGCCAGGCAAGCGCCCCCGCTGAACAGAAAGGGCAACAGGCACCCGCGCCGACGCCCCCGGCCGCCCCGGCACCCAAGTAGAGCGTGTTGACCCGGGCGGACGCTCGTGAGAGTTCCCCTGGTTCAATGGCCCGCGTTGTCTGGCGGTACTTCCTCGATCGTTCCGTCGCGATAGCGCAGGATTGACACGGCACGTTGGAAGCCTGTCGGCGACGTGCGGAGCTCGCCGGCGCCGTCGAGGCTTCCGAGCGACATGAGCTGGGGGACCATCTGGTCTCGTGATGTCGCCCCGGCGGTAAGCGCCTGTCGGACGGCCAGGCCCGCGTCGAACGCTTCGGCCTCAAAGCCGGTCGGCAGCCGGCCGGCACCGTGTTGGAATCGCTCGACGAAACGGCGCGTCGAGGGCCGCGCGCTGTCGGCAAAGAAGGCGTCGGCGAAAACCGCCCCGTCGATTGCCGAGCCGACGCTCGCCAATGCTTGCGGGTCGTTCCAACTCTCGGTGCCTAGCAGGGCAACGCCGGGCAGGGCTCGGCGCGCCTCGGCGGCCAAAGGAGCCGCCGTCTTGGCTGCATCGGGGATAAACAACCCATCGACACCTTTGTCTCCCCAGGATTTGACGACGGCTACGACGTCGGAGAACTCCTCTGTGCCTGGTTCGTACTCTTGCGTGCCGACGACGTCGGCGCCGTGATCGGCCACTTCGTCTTTGAAGGAGGCTGCAAACGCTGAGCCGTACGCATTGCTCGGACGGAGGATACCAAAGTGCCTTAGGTTGAGAGTCTCGACAGCGTAGCGCACCAACGTGCGGACCTGCTGGCTGCGCGTCATGGCTATTTGCAAGGCAAAGTGGCCCGCCAATCCCTCACGTTGTGACAGCAACAGGAGGGGCACTTGTTCGCGTTCGGCGAGCGGTGCCGTAGCCTCCGCCTCGCTGCTGCGTAGCGGTCCGATGACCGCCACCACTGTCGGATCGCTCTTCAAGTCCCGCAGTATGGCGGTAGCGACGTTTGGACTCCCGTTGGTGTCGTGTACGATGAGTTGCTCCGGCGCGTCGGCGAACGCCAACTGCAGGCCAGCGAGGGAACGCTTGCCGTAGGCCGCATCTGGCCCCGTCAACGGCAGCAAACATGCAACCTTAGTGGCGACCGGGGCAGCTGTGGGGGCCACTTCAGGTTCGGCCGGAGCCGCGCTGACGACCTGCGACGGGCCACCGGCTGTGGCTTCCGGCTGCTTGGCCGGAGGCGCCTCTACGGGCACGGCCGCTTCTACCGGAGGCGCGACTTCAACGGGCGGGGTTGCTTCAACAGCTGGCGCCACTTCAGGGGGCGGCGCGGCGACCGCCGGAGGTTGTGAGGCGACCATCTCAGGCGGGGCCGCTTCGACGGGCGCGGCCGCTTCTACCGGAGGCGCGACTTCAACGGGTGGGGCTGCTTCAACAGCTGGCGCCACTTCAGGGGGCGGCGCGGCGACCGCCGGAGGTTGTGAGGCGACCATCTCGGGCGGGGCCGCTTCGACGGGCGGGGGAGCAGTTGCCGGCGGCGAGACGGCCACGGCCTCTACGGGCTTGGCGTGAACGGGAGCGCCGATCTCCTGCAACTTGCCGTCGCAAACCTGGAGCAGGAAGAGGGTGCGTCGCACCTCGTTCGGCGTCAAATCGATCTCGCCGGTGGCGCCATCGACCGGGCCCAGCGCGTGCAGACGTTGCCATAGATCGGTACGCGACGACGCGCCCGCGTCGAGCGCGCGGCGGACCAGCAAACCAGCATCATAGGCCTGCGCCTCCGTGATGCCAGGCATCTCTCCGTAGGCCTGCCGGTACGCATCGACGAAGGCACGCGTGCCGGCTCGATAACTGTCGCTGTAGAAACTATCACTAAAGAGAATACCGTTCAACGAGCTATCGTGATCGGCAAGGTCTTCCCACCCATGGGTGCCCAGCAGCATCACATCAGGCATGGTGTCTTGCACCGATTTGGCGAATTCCGCCACTGCCGGGGCGCGGTCAGGAACGAATAAGGCCTGCAGGTGCTCCTCATCGCGCCACTTCTTGACGGTGCGCAACGCGGAAGCGACGCTGACGGGTCCGCCGGGCGCGTACGTGTCGGTCCCAACCACCGTGCCGCCGCGTCGTGCGACCTCGGCACGGAAGGCGCCGAGCAGTTCCTTGCCGTACTGATCGTCGGGATAGAGGACGCCGAAGCGGCGGACCCGGACTTTCTGCGTCGCGTAATCGAGCAACGCTTCAACTTCGCGCGCGCGCGTCACGCCCGCCTGTAAGACAAATCGGCCGGTTGGCACCTCGCCGTGCGACAGCAGGAGCAATGGCACCTGCGCCGCATCCGCCTTGGGCGCCAGCGCCTCGGCGGCGTCGCTCTGTAGTGGCCCTATAATGGCGAGAACGTTCGGGTCGCGCACAAGTTCATCGAACATGCGCGCCGCGTCGGCGGCACGCCCGCCCGTGTCACGGATGACCAGTTGATCGTTGTCTGTCCCAAATATCAATCGCAGCCCGCGCAGCGATCGTTCGCCGAACTGACCGGTGGCACCGCTCAGAGGAAACAAGCACCCCACCTTGGCTTTGCCTTGAATGGGTGCCTGCTTGGCGGGCGCTGACGCGCTGACCTCTTCCGTCGGCTGTTCCGCCTTGGCGCTCAACGTCAGCTTCTCTTCCGCAGCGCTTGCCGCGGGCGCCCCGAACTCGGCGCGCGCGGTCGATGCCTCCTCGGCTGCCGGTAGTTCCTCACCCTCGGTCGGGAGCGGTTCGTTGATTGCGGGTGTTTCCCGCAACGCCATTTGTTGCATCAGCAACTCGCGGACATCCTGCGTTGCCACTGCACGCTCCGCGCTCGCGAGCTCGACGTCGTCGAGCGGGCGGGCGGTCTTCAGGATGCGCTGTCGCAAAACCGTCCGCTCGGTATCACTAGCGATGTTCCAGGCGGCATCCCAGGCCTGCAACGCTAGAATCGGGTGACCCAAAGCGCGCTCGGCGTCGCCACGCAGTGCGTCCACTTGCACCCAGCGTCCCTTAGGGTAGCGCCGCGCCAGTTCGTCCAGCGTCGTCAGTGTTTCATCGTACTGGCCGAGCCGGTAATGTGCCAGGGCGCTCATGTAGAAGGTGCGGGCCGTGTACAGGCCGTGGTCGACTTGGTCGAGGTAAATGCGGTACGAGGCGATCGCCGAACTATAGTCTTGATAGTGAAAGGCTTGATCGCCGCGGTACACCGCGGCCGGTGCCTCAGGGGGAGCGGTGACTTTGGGGCTGCAGGCAGAGATCAGGGTGAAACAGATTGCAGCCCCAGCCCAACGGAATCCCGGTAGAGCGTTCGCAGCCATCAGCCGAGCATCTCCTTTACCTTGTCGAAGAAACCTTTCGACATTGGGTTTACCTCTTCTCCACCGCTGCGTGCAAACTCTTCCAGCAGCTCGCGCTGGCGCGCCGTCAGCTTGCGTGGCGTTTCGACGATGATGCGCACCAGCTCATCGCCGCGGCCCGAGCCGCGCAGGTTGTGTGCTCCTTTTCCTTTCAATCGAAAGACGTGTCCGGACTGGGTCCCCCCCGGGATCTTGAGCTTCATCTTTCCTTCCAGTGTCGGTGCGTCGATTTCCGCTCCCAAGGCCGCCTGCGGAAAGCTGATCGGGATCTCACAGATGATGTCATTCTCATGGCGGCTGAACAGCGGGTGTTCGCGCACTTCGGTGATGACGTACAGATCACCCGGCGGCCCACCGTTGCGTCCGGGCTCCCCCTCGCCACGGAGCTTCAGCCGCGAGCCGGTATCAACGCCGGCCGGAATCTTGATGTTCAACGAATGCGTCTTTTGGGTCACAGCGGTGCCGCTGCAGACGCGGCACGGGTCTTTGATGACCGAGCCCTGGCCATTGCACTGGCCGCAGGTCTTGGCGATGGTGAAAAAGCCTTGCTGATAGCGCACTTGACCGGTGCCCCGACAGGCCGGACAGGTGGCGCGCGGCACACCGTCTTTGGTGCCCTTGCCGTTGCACGCCTCGCAGGCGGCGAGGCGCGGCACGCTGATGACCTTTTCGGTGCCGAACACCGCTTCCTCAAAACTGACAGTGAGGTCGTAGCGAAGATCGTCGCCGCGGCGAGCGCGGGTGCGGCTACGGCCACGGCCGCCCCCGAGGAAGTCACCAAAAATGTCGCTGAAGATGTCTTCGAAACCGGCGCTGGCGAAATCGAAGCCACCGAAGCCACCACCTGGTTCGAAGGCGGCGTGGCCGAAACGGTCATACTGGGCACGGCGCTCCGGATCACTGAGCGCCTGGTAGGCTTCTGACGCTCCCTTAAACCGCTCCTCCGCGAGCTTGTCGCCCGGATTGCGGTCCGGGTGGTACTTCATCGCCAGCTTGCGGTAGGCCTTCTTGATGTCCTCCTCGCTGGCGCTGCGGTCCACGCCGAGGACTTCGTAGTAATCGCGCTTGTGCGCCACTCACTCCTCCTCGAGCCGCTTCAACTTGACGGCGCTAAGGGCCAGCGTCCGGCTGCCACGATCAGGGGTTACAGCAAGTTGAACCGACACTCGCTGGCAAACAATACAAAAGCCCTCCCCGACAGTCGAGAGGGGAGGGCTTTTGCGCGCCAGAACGCAAACCTGCTCAGCTCCCCTTCACTTCTTCGAAATCCGCGTCAACAACATCCTCCTTGCGGCCACGGTCTTGGCCGTCCCCGGCTGTCCGGCCCGCCCCGGCCCCCTCACCCGGCTGCGGCCCCTGCCCTGCCTGCTGCTGCGAGGCCTTGGCGTAGATGGCTTCCGCCAGCTTGTGCGAGGCCTTGCTGAGTTCTTCCACCGCCGACTTCATGGCCGCCGCGTCCTGACCTTCCAGCTCCTTCTTGGCACGCTCGAGGGCCTGCTCGATGTTGCTCTTGGTCGAAGCGTCCAGATCGCCGCCGTGTTCCTTGAGCGACTTCTCGGTCTGGTACACCAGGCTGTCCAGTTGGTTGCGAGCATCTGCGGTCTCGCGGCGCTTGTGGTCTTCGGCCGCGTGCAGCTCCGCATCCCGGACCATCTGCTTGATCTCCTGCTCGGTCAGACCGCTGGAGGCCGTGATGCGGATCGACTGCTCCTTGCCGGTCCCGAGGTCCTTAGCGTTCACGTGCACAATGCCGTTGGCGTCGATGTCGAAGCTGACCTCGACCTGCGGCAAACCGCGTGGGGCCGGCGGGATCCCGATCAGGTCGAACTGCCCGAGCAGCTTGTTGTCGGCCGCCATCTCGCGTTCGCCTTGGAAGACGCGGATGGTCACCGCCGTCTGGTTATCCGCGGCCGTCGAGAAGATCTGGCTCTTCTTGGTTGGGATGGTGGTGTTCTTGTCGATCAGCTTCGTGAACACGCCGCCCAGGGTCTCGATGCCGAGCGACAGCGGCGTGACGTCGAGCAGCACCACATCTTTCACCTCACCCTTGAGCACACCGCCCTGAATCGCCGCGCCGACCGCTACCACCTCATCCGGGTTCACGCCCTTGTGCGGCTCCTTGCCGAAGAGCTTCTTCACGTGCGCCTGCACCGCCGGCATCCGGGTCATGCCGCCCACCAGCACGACCTCATCGATTTCGCTGGCGCTCAGCCCGGCATCCTTCAACGCCGTCACGCACGGCCCATCGAGCTTGTCCAGCAAGTCGGCGCAGAGCGCTTCCAGCTTGGAGCGCGTCAGCTTCATGTTCAGATGCTTCGGTCCGGTCTGGTCGGCGGTGACGAAGGGCAGGTTGATGGTGGTTTCGGTCGAGGTCGAGAGCTCGCATTTGGCCTTCTCGGCCGCTTCCTTCAGGCGCTGCAGCGCCATGCGGTCGTTGCGCAGATCGATGCCCTGGTCCTTGCGGAACTCGTCGGCGAGGTAGCTCATGATGCGCTGGTCGTAGTCCTCACCGCCGAGGAAGGTATCACCGTTGGTGGACTTGACCTCGAACACGCCTTCCCCGATTTCCAGAATCGAAATATCGAAGGTGCCGCCGCCGAGGTCGAAGACGGCGATTTTCTCGTCCTTCTTCTTATCCAGGCCGTAGGACAGGGACGCGGCCGTGGGCTCGTTGATGATCCGCAGCACGTTCAGCCCGGCGACGCGGCCGGCATCCTTGGTGGCCTGCCGCTGACTGTCATTGAAATAGGCGGGCACCGTGACCACGGCATCGGTGATTTTCTCTCCGAGGTAATCTTCGGCCGTCTGCCGCATCTTCTGCAGGATGAAGGCGGAGATCTCCGGTGGGCTGTAGCGTTTGCCGCGGATCTCGACCCAGGCGTCGCCGTTGTCGGCGCGCACGATCTTGTAAGGGAGCACCTTCATCGCCTTCTGCACTTCCGAATCGTCGTACTTGCGGCCCATGAGGCGCTTCACGGCGAAGATGGTGTTGTCCGGATTGGTAATCGCCTGGCGGTAGGCGATCTGGCCGACTAGGCGTTCGCCGGACTCGGTGAACGCCACCACGGACGGGGTTGTCCGGCCGCCTTCCGCGTTAGCGACGACCTGCGGCTCACCGCCTTCCATAATGGCCACACACGAGTTGGTGGTTCCTAAATCGATTCCGATGACTCTTGCCATAGTGCCAATCTCCTTCGGGACGTCACGAACGAGAGAACAATCGAGACTTCACTTGCACGCCCGCGCTTATCGGTTAATCACGCTTTGGCCCACTTTCAACCGTATCGTGGCGTTTTCGTGTACTGACCGTCACCAGGGCCGGCCGCAGCAGGCGATCATGGAGCAGGTATCCGGTGTGATGCTGTTCGACGACCCGATTGGGCTCATGCTCGGCCGATTCCACCTGGGCGACCGCCTGGTGGTGCGTGGGATCAAAGGCTTGCCCGAGCGCTTCCACACGTTTGACGCCGTGCCGTTCCAGGATCTGCATCAGGGAGCTCAGGACCAGCTGCACGCCCTCGACGACGGACTTGCCGTCCCCATCGCCACACTCGACCGCCCGCTCGAGGTTGTCGATGACCGGGATCAGCTCGCGAATGAGCGGCTCGCTGGCGAAGCGCAGCGCTTCCGTTTTTTCCCGTTGCATGCGTTTCTTGAAGTTCTCCAGCTCGGCCCGTTCGCGCAAGAAGAGGTCGTAGTTGGCTCGGGCCTCCTCTTCTTTTTCCGCTAATTTCTGGCGCAACTGTTCGATTTCCGTTTCCGGCAAAGCAGCGGTGCCTTCATTTGCTCCCTCGGTGCACTGAGCACTCTTCCCCGCTGCCTCATCCCTTTCATCCTTTCGATCCATGGTCCTCCCCGAAAGCGAACTTCAACGAAGTGGGGCAGCTCTGAGGTAAGAACCTTTGCCGCCCTTGTCAAGATTGCGATCCAGTGTTTTGTTTCCATCTGATGGGGCCATCGCAGGCGAGCCAGGCGATCATCTTGCGTACCCGGGCGTACGGAGAATCGGACAAGATCGTCACCTTCCTCACCGAGGATGCGGGCAAGCTCACCGGCATTGCCAAGGGGGCAAAGAATTCGCGCCGACGTTTCGCCAACTGCCTGGACCCGTTCACCCGCGTACGCGCCCACTTTCGCAGCCGCCCGGGGGCCGGCCTAGTGTTCCTGGAAAGCTGCGATCTGCTCGAACCGGTGGGAGCCCTGGTGGACCCCGCGAAGTTCGCCTACGGAAGCTACCTGGTCGAGTTGATCGATCAGCTGACCGCTGAAGCTTACCCCGTCCGAGAACTCTACAACCTCCTCGTCGAGGGTCTCGACGAGTTGCGCTACGGCGCGGCAACGGCGGCGTTGCTGCGGGCGTTCGAGGTACAGCTCCTATGCCGCGCCGGATACGACCCGGAGTTGCAGCATTGCGGGCGTTGTCGGCGGCGATTGGGCGCGGCGGCGTTCCTCGATCCCATCCACGGCAGCATCGTGTGCGCCGGCTGCCGCAGTCGGGAAGAGCCGCTGATTCCGGTCGGACCTCGAACGCTTGCAGCTTTGCAGAGACTGAAAGGGCAGCCCCTGAATCAACTGCGCGGTCACCGTCTTCCGGGTAGCGTGGCGACGGAAGCAGCGCAGTTGATGGGCCGTCTGCTGGCGTTACATCTGCCGCGGCCGTTGCGGTCGACCAAGCTGATCGCTGCGCTTCGTTGATGGCACCGGCAGGGCAGGCGTGGTGCCTCGCCAACGGCGCTCAACTGGGGTGGTTGATTGATCCGGTACCCCGCCGCGTGTACCGCTACCGGCCGGGCGCTGCGGTCGAGGTGCTCGACAATCCCACGCTTCTGGCTGCCGATCCGGTTCTCCCGGGGTTCGTGTTAGATCTCGCGCCGATCTGGGAGCCGGGATTCTAACCTAAAATCGTTCCCCGCTAACCATCCTGATGCGCCTCTGCGCGCCGAACGTCGTGCCGCTGACCCGCGTTGGGTGGCGTGGCGTTTGGGGGCCGCCGGGTCGAGCGGCGGGTTCGGCAACGCCCTCAAGCCTACGCCTCGGCTGCACGGCCATGATCGTTTCATTGCTTGAGCCCAAGCGCGAAGTAGATTGGCGTTGCGATCAGCCAGCACACCAATAGGGCCGGCGAAGCCGTACCCTGCCTGCGCTTGATCGGCCATTTCATGGTGCCTTGGCCTTCATAAGGAGAAATGGAGTGCGCCAAGTGAGATGGTCGTGTCAGATGGCGATCTACTCCTTTCCGCCATGTTGACGAAGTACCTGCGCAACGTCCTTGTGTTCATTCAACTCAGCGACGCGCAGCGGCGTTCTTCCGAGTTTGTCTTTTGAATTGACGTCTGCTCCCTTCTCAATCAGCAATTCAACTACGTCCTTGTTTCCATACGACGCAGCAAAGCGTAATGGTGTCAGATTATCCTCATTCTTCGCGTCAATTTCTGCGCCGTTGTTGAGCAACACCGCGACAACTCCTTTGTGACCTTTGGCAGAAGCTAAGTGCAACGGCGTCAACTTCACTGCGTCCTGCGCATTTACATCAGCTTTATTCTTGATAAGCATTTCCACTACAGACTTCTGCCCTTCCATCGCGGCGTAATGCAACGGTGTCTTGCCGTAGTTGTCCTTTGCATCAATGTCAGCCTTGTTGGCTAGCACCAAAGCGACGATCTGTGTTGAACCTTGTGACGCGGCTTGGTGCAGCGCGGTTATGCCAGTCTTGAACTTCGCATTGACATTAGCCTTGCTGGCCAGTAGCAGTCTAACTATGTCCGTGTGGTCGTGCAGTAGAGCAGAGATTAGAACCGTTCCGCCGTCGTCCATAGTAGCATTAACGTCTGCCCCATGCGCCAGTAGCGATTCGACTACGTCCTTGAAACCGTTGAAGGCCGCGAGATGTAACGGCGTCGTGCCATTGTCGGTCTTTGCATTGACTTGAGCTTTGTTGGCCAAGAGCAGTTCGGCAACGTCTCTGTGACCCGCTTCAGCAGCCTTATGCAGAGGCGTTACGCCGACTTCAGTCTTGCTAGAAACCAGAGTTGGATCCTGTTTCAGTAAAGCCGCTACTTTCGCCATGTCACCACTATTTGCGGCGTCACGAAGGCTCTGTCCGGCAACAGCATCATCTTTGTTCGGATTTGCCACTGGTTGCTGCTTCGAGCCTGCCTTGCCGTCCGGGGTTTTCTGGGTTGTTTCTTGTGCGACCACAGTAAGGCCAGGCGTTGCAATCGGTCTGCCGAACTCCTCCTCGGAAATGGGGTGGTGTCCGCCTTCCGGTTGCCACTGCGGTTCCACCTTATCCACTCCTACGGTCTTCGTTACCTGGTGAAAGTCGTGACCATCAAGGCCAACGACGCTAATCTGGTAATTCCCGCCTCGCTCCGAGTCAAACACGATAAACTGACCGTCAGGGCTGAAGGAGAAGGTACCGTTCAGGGCGGATGCGTCGGATAGTCTGTGCTGATCAGAGCCGTCCACGTTCATAACATAGAATCTTGTTGCACCGTCCTGATCTGAGAGGAAGACAACGCGACCGGTAGTGTCCGGAGTGTGGTGGAAAAGCGAAAAAGGCGTCATCATCCGGCCGGTTTCTTAATCCAAGAACAGCTCCCGCCGGGAAGCGGGGGCCGGAGGATGACGCCATGGAGACG
>JBEKBJ010000050.1:0-36307 GCA_050015455.1 Binatia bacterium | reverse complement strand
GTCTTCGGATGCACGCGCAATACCCGTGGGACCATAACCTCCTCCTCCCCACCACAATCGAGGAGATTATGCCACAGTTGGGATCTGATGTCTCGTTATTTATGCGCGCCTGTATAGCAGGTGACGAAGTCATCGAGGTCGGTGCGCTTGAGGGTGTTTTCCTTGAGCGTGAAATGCAGGTTCGTGCGCAGGTCGTAAATCCAGAGCTTCTGCGTCCACGGTTCTTCCTGCGCCGGCTTGCGATCGAAGAACAGGACGTTCGCCTTCACGCCCTGTGCGTAGAAGATGCCGGTGGGTAGGCGCAGGAGCGTGTGCACGTCCGCCTGCTTGAGCAATTCGCGCCGGATGGTTTCGCCTGCGCCACCTTCGAAAAGCACGTTGTCAGGCAATACCACCGCCGCGCGGCCGTGCTGCTTGAGGATGGTGAAGATGTGCTGCAGGAAGTTGAGCTGCTTGTTGCTCGTGCTCGCCCAGAAATCATCGCGGTTGATGACGAGCGATTCCTTGGACGTGTCGCCCGCCTCGTTGACGATGGTGACGCTGCTCTTCTTGCCGAAGGGCGGATTGGCCAGGACGATCTCGTATTCGCCGTGCTTCCCGGCCAGCGCGTCCTTGGTGACGACGGGCAAGTCTTCTTCGAGCTCCCCGCCGATACCGTGCAGCAGCGGGTTCATCGCGCAGAGGCGCGTGACGCTGTCCACCAGTTCGATGCCGAAGAATGTGCCGCTCTTGAGATTCTTCTTTTGCGCCCGGTCGAGCTGGTAGTGCTTGGCCAGGTAGTCATGCGCCGCGAGCAGGAACCCACCCGTGCCACACGCCGGATCACAGATGGCCTGTCCCGGCTGCGGGGCGACGGCGTCCACGATTGCGGCGATGAGCGGGCGCGGTGTGAAGTACTGACCCGCGCCGCCCTTCACGTCCTCGGCGTTCTTTTGCAGCAACCCCTCGTAAGCATCACCCTTCACGTCGGCGAACAGGCTCGACCATTGCTCCTTGTCGATCAGATCAACGATGAGCCGGCGCAGCTTGGCCGGATCTTGGATCTTGTTCTGTGCCTTGCGGAAGATGACGCCGAGCATGCCCGAGCGCTTGCCGAGCTCTTCCAGCGTATGGCGGTAATGAATCTCCAGCTCGTCGCCATCCAGCTTCAGCAGCGCGTCCCAACCGAAACCGTTGGGAATGGGCGACGGCTTGTTGAATGGCGGCTGCGCCTGCTCGTCGGCCATTTTCAGGAACAGCAGAAACGTGAGCTGCTCCACGTAATCGCCGTAAGACAGGCCGTCGTCGCGCAGGATGTTGCAATAGTTCCAGAGCTTCTGGACAAGGGCGGTGGGATTGCTCATGCGACCAGATCTCCGGTGAAGGCGCGTTGCAGAATGGATTGGCGCAGGCAGGCGGCGCGCTGCAGGTTGGCGGACACGACGGCTTCGAGCTCCTCCACCACGCTCAAGCGCCGCTCCACTTCCGCCACGATCCGCGTCTGCTCGGCGAGCGGTGGGAGCGGGAACGGAGTGCGCTTCACATCCTCCTGATTGATGCTTGCCTGATTGACAGCCCACTTCGCGCCATTCGTAAGCCGAGTTCTCCCGTCGCGCGAACGAAGGCAGAACTCGACGTATCGTGGATTCACACAGTCAGCCAGACGTGCCTTCATCATGTTGGATTCGACCAACGCGCCCGCGTGTGTTTCGGGAACGACAAGGCACTTCCCGAGGTGTGTAAGACTATTGACGCGATTGATTACAAAATCTCCCGGGAGCAGCTCATACTTCTCAGCGGTGGCCTTGTCGGTCGTGACTTTGTTCAGTTCATCAACACCCCGCACCCAACCATCTTGGTAGTCGTCGATTCGCAAGATTGGGTAACCACTACCGTAGAGTTCGCGAGGCAGATAGACACCATTCTGAGGGCCTGAAACGATCGCTGCGTCCAAGTTGGTTCACGTCCAGCCCTCCGGGAGCGACGGGAGATTGGTGGTGTCCGGAACGCCGGCTTCCTTGTGTTTACCACGGCCCTGCCAGCTTTGGCGACGCTCGGCGAGGATGCGGACGAGCAGTTCTCCGCCGGTTTCAAATGTCGCTTTTCGATTTCCGCTCCTGGCGAGTTCGGCTTCGGTGGGGACGAGGCGGCCTTCGCAGGCGGCTTTGAGGACGGCGGCACGGTACCGTTTGAGGTTGGCCTGCACCCGCCGCAACGCCGCCACCCCCGCCTCCAGGCGGGTGAAGTGCTTCTCAATCTCCGCCACGATGCGGCGCTGTTCGTCGGGCGTTGGCTGAGGAAGTTCGGATTCTTCAAACCGTCCCTTTGTGATGTGAGCCAAACCTGCTCCGCCATGAGCGGCACGAACGTAGTCCGCCAGATTTTGGTTGATCGCGAACTGGAGAAACTTCTTATCCCACTCGTTCTCGTCGAACAGGACGTTGAAGATGTGCTGATTCAGCCATGCTTCGCCGCCGCGCCAAATGTGAGCCCCGAATGAGGTGCCCGGTGTGCCCGACCAAGCGAAGAGCAACTCACCACCGCGAAGCTTGAACTTCTCCGGCAACACGCGAGTGGTGCGATTGAACTCCGCCCCTGGATTGTTCAGGTTCTGGATGCGGACAATCGGCACACCATCTTTGCTCCAATCGGTTGGCTTGAATGCCGATCCGTTCACAAGCCGCAACGTGGCGCCAATCCGGACTCGTTTCCAGCGACATCGCGAAGCGCTGCCAGCGTTTGCTCTCATGCCGGCTTGATGCGGTAGGGCGCGGATTCCTCGCGCACGGCGCTCGAATCAGAATGCACCGCCCGGCCACGAATGGCGAGTTCCCGCTCGCGCAAGGCATCGAGCATCCGCAGCTTTTCCGCCACGGGCCGCGCGGCGAGGTTGCGGCGCAGGGCGCGTTTGCTTTCGAGAATCTTTTCTAGGTCGAAGCTCATGGCGCGTCGCTGAGGAATTGTCGTTCAAACTTGTGCCAGGCGTCAACGAGGCCATGCCGGACGAGGATGGCCTGAAAGCGCCCGGCGTCGAGTGCGCCGGACTCGATGAACTCAAGGAGTCGGGCCTTGTCCTTCGCCCGTCCGGTCTGCAAGGCGATGGCGGCGAGGTGTTCCGCGGTGAAGACGCGGGCGGGAGTACCGTCAACATCGGTCTCCACGGCTTGAGCAAGAGCTTCCTCCACCAGCGGCCCGGTAGGCGGGAGAAACTGGACCGGCCAGCCGCCAATGACGATGTATTCTCCCTCCATCGTGCCGCCCCTCGCCGTAAGGTAATCAAGAATCGGCTTTGGGTTTGCAATCAGACTCCCCGGCTCAGGCCGGAACGTGATGAAGATGTCCACGTCGAGCGTGGCGACCGGCTCAAGGTAGAACGTTGCGCCCACCGCACCACCAATGGCGTAGCGATCGATGACGCCGTCGGCCTGCATCTGGTTGATAGTGGTGATGACTCCCTGGATTTTCATGCGGCCAAGGTCGTGTTTAGCTCGTCAAGGAGCTGGTTCAAGTTGTCGCCGAAGAGTTGATGCGCCTTCCCCAGGCCGCCGCGTTGGTTGAACGGGGCGTAATCGAAATCGTCCGGCTCGATGCTCAAGCTGGTGGCGATGTGGTCGCGGATGAGCTTGAGCCACGCGAGTTGCTCGGGCGTGAAGGCCGTGCCGGCTTGGGCCTTGTCCATGAGCCATTCATTGAACCGCTCCGACACGGAGTCGGCGAACGGCGCGAGCACGGGTTGTTGTTCCAGCGCGAAGCGGATGAGCGCGACGAGGTCGGCGAAGCGTCCGGCCTGCGTGCGGCCCTTGACCTTGCCGGGTGCGGTGACGGCGAAGGCGTCCCAGAGGCGGTCCTCGGTCCACGCCGCGTGGTTGTCGCGCAGCTTCTTCTCCAGTTCCTTGAGCATCGGCTCGGTAAGGCGCTGCTTAAACGGGCGGCTGTATAGGATCTGCAGGGCATCGATCTCGGTCTGGTGTTGCGCAAGGTAATCGCGGAAGGCCTGGACGAGGCCGGCGGCCTTCGCCTTCGCGGCTTCGTCGAAGCCTTGGGCTACCACTTCGTCAGGCGTGTAGATGTCGATGGCTTGTTCCGTCTCCGTCTTCAGCCTCGCGAGCGTTTCGCGGAGCGCGGGTATGTCGAAGGGGGCGCAGGCCTCGGCAATCAGTTGTTGGCGAGCCGCTTCGTATTCTTCCGGCGCGATTTCCTGCGCCTCGGCGCCAGGCCGGCCGGTGGCGCGTTCCGCAATGGCGTCGGGATCATAGGCGCGCAGCAGCGCGCCCGCGAGTGTGGCGGGCGTCTGCCCACCCGAGGCAGTGGCGATCTGCTGGCGCTGCGCGGGTTCGAGCTCGCGGTCGAGCCGGGCAAGGCGTGCGGCCAGGGTCGTCAGTGAGTCTTCATCTCGACCACCGGGAAAGAGGACGCGCTGGAGCAGGGTCTTGAGCGGTACGGTGGGCTGGCGGTCGAGCGGACGGGATTCGGTCTTGTCGCTCTCGCATACGCCCACGGCGTCCACGATGATGAAGCGGGTCTTGGCGCGGGCGTCTTCGCCGGAGACGGACTGCAAGTCCGTGGCGGTCAGCACGCGCGTGCCGCGGCCTTTCATCTGTTCAAAATAGACGCGGCTGCGAACGTCGCGGAGGAAGATGAGAACCTCCAGCGGCCTGATGTCTGTGCCGGTGGCAACCATGTCCACGGTCACGGCGATGCGGAGCGTGGGGGAGAGGCAGAATTCCTTGATGAGTTCCCTGGACTTCGCGGGTTTCCCGGTAACCGGGTGCTTGGCCTGGTAGGTGATCTTCTTGCAGAAGTCGTTGCCCTTGCCGAACACCTCGCGGCAGATGTGGACGGTGTCTTCGGCGTGCGAATCGTCCTTGGCGAAGATCAAGGTCTTGGGCACGAGCGTGCGGCCGGGGAACAGCTCGGTGAAGACGACGTCGCGGTACGCGCTCAGGACGGTGCGAATCTGATTGGGGACGACGACGGACCGGTCGAGGTCGGCGGGCGTGTAGTCGAGATCGTCTTCGAGCACCGCCTGACGTGCGGCGCGCGAGGCCTTGCTGCGGTGGTCAATCAAGAAGCCCTTCTCGACTTTGCCGCCCTGCTCGGTAACGCGGGTTTTGATCCGATAGACGTCGTAGCCGACATTGACGCCATCGGCGACGGCGCGCTCGTGGTTGTATTCGGCAACGCGGTTCTGGTGGAAGTAGGCGATGGTCTGCGGCGCGGGCGTGGCGGTGAGGCCGATGAGAAAGCCGTCGAAGTATTCAAGCACCTGCCGCCACAGGTTGTAGATAGAGCGGTGGCACTCGTCGGTGACGATGAAATCGAATTTCTCGATCGGCACGGCGGGGTTGTAGGCAACGTCGCGCGCGCGTGTACTGCCGAGAGCGGCGGCGAGCTCCGCGCCGGAGAGATCATCCGCGCCCTCCGCGAGCTCTTCACCGCGCAGGATCGAGTATAGGCGCTGGATCGTGCAGATAGTGACGCGACACGCGTCGTCGATGTTCGGCGAGGTCAGGTGCTGGACGTTGTACAGCTCGGTGAACAGGCGGCCGGTGTCGGGCGTGCGGAAGCTGTGGAACTCATCGCGCGCCTGTTCGCCGAGATGCGCGCGGTCCACGAGAAACAGGATGCGGCGCGCTTTGGCGAATTTGATCAGGCGATAACTGAAGGCGCAGGCGGTGAAGGTTTTTCCCGCGCCCGTGGCCATGTGAATGAGGGAACGCGGACGGTCTTCGGCGAAGGATTTGTCGAGGCCGGTGATGGCTTCGACCTGGCAGTCGCGCATGCCGTTGGTCGCGAGCGGGTGCGCGAAGGGCATTTGCGCGAGCCGATACCGAAGGGTGTCTGGCTCGGCCGCCCACTCGGCGAGCGTCTCCGGGCGATGAAAAGCGAAGACGCGCCGGGAGCGCGGGTCGGGGTCGCGCGAGTCGCGGAAGTAGGTCTCGACGCTTGTGGATTCGTAAAGAAAGGGCAGTGTCCTGGTTGCTCCGGCGGCAAGGAGGTCGGGGAGACTGGACGCGTAGCGAGCGGACTGATCGGCGACGGTGGAGAGCGTGCTGCCTACCTTCTTGGCTTCAATTACGCCGAGAGCTTTGCGGTCCACGAGGAGCAGGTAATCGCAGGGACAGGTCTTGAGCGGCGTTTCACGCAGCGCAATGCCGCGCCCGGCGGCTGGGTTGAACTGCTTGTAATCCTGAACGACCCAGCCGCACGCAACGAGTTGCGCATCGATCTGTTGGCGGGCGCGTTGCTCCGGGGTTTCAGGCATGAGGCGTCTGAAGGGTTGCAGTAGCTGGACGGTGATCGCGGGCCGCGTCGGTGCGCAGTGACAAGCGGCTGCCCATAAGAGAATCAAGACGCTCGAACTGTGTTGCCGTGTGGTCCTCCGTCGCACAAGAAGGCTAGAAACAACGGTGATAGTCGGAGAAAATTGAACCCACGTCAAGGAGACGATCTAGAGCCAGGATTTCCTACGGGTAGCTGGGAATGCGTTGTTAGATCGCAATCCGCTCGATCTCGTCGAGGGTGATCTCGTCGTTGGGATCAGCATGTCCTGCTCCATCTTGGTGCGTAGGTGTCCCATCGTACCCTCCGAGTGCAACTCGCGGGATGACGGGAATCGCCACGCCGGCGAGCCGCTTTTGGAGGGCAGTGTTGGCCTCCACACGCACCGCTGTGTCAACCCGATCCGCGATCACTGCAGGCCGCGGGTTCCCGCCGACGTCTCGCGCCCTGGCAGAAACGCTTGCCTTGCGCCCCCGCGTCAGCGGCTTTGTTCTCTATCGCAGAAGCCGACAGACACCGTTTCCCCCAGCGCTGCCTGTCAAGCGCGACGGGCAGCGAACCTCTTATCTACGGGGGGCGGTTCGCGTATATTGCAGCGAATGTCCGGCATGTCCGGCTGGGGTTTGTCCGCGCATCGCTGACAGCGGAGGGGAGTGGTAAGTTACTCGTTGCCTTGACAAACAGCGCGGCTCAGATAGATGTGCGCCATGGTTGAGATGAATCGATCCGTGTGTGTCCGGCTGAAGGCATTATTCATATTCGCGACGATCCTCTGTGCGCACGCAGCAGCGTCTCGGGCGCAGACGATCGCGTCACCCTTTAGCGCGCATTACGCTATCACCGGCTTGGGCAGCGTTCCCGGGGTGCCCGGAAGCTACGGCGGCGTGACGTTTCTCGCCACCGATCCGAACACGCTGCTCATTGGCGGTAATGCAAACAATTCGAGTGGCGGGGTCTACGCGATCGCGGTGGTGCGCAACGGGAGCGGTCACATCACCGGCTTTTCTGGCACCGCGAGCTTGCTTGCCACGGCTAACGACATCGACGGCGGCTTGGCGTATGGCCCGAGTCAGGTCCTGTTCTTCACGGAGTACAGTGACAATGTAATCGGCGAGATCAAGTCGGGCAGCGCAGTGACCAACAAGTCTGTGCTGTTGACCCCGTTGAGCGTCACCCCGTCGGTTGGCGCGCTGGAGTTCGTGCCGTCCGGCTTCCCCGGCGCTGGAGAGTTCAAGATTGACGTCTACTCTAGCGGCAATTGGTACACGCTGGCGTTCGCCTCCGACGGGTCGGGTACCTTCGACATCACGTCGGCCACCTTGGAAACCACGCTGGCGGGTAGTCCGCAGGGTTTTGTGTATGCGCCAATGGGTGCGCCGGATTTCGCGCTCCCGAGCATTTTGGTGAACGCGTATTCCAACGACGAGATCGATGCCTACCAGGTGGACAGCAACGGTGATCCGGTGCCGTCGACAGCCGCCGTGTTCGCTTCGGGGTTCTCCGGTCCGGAAGGGGCTGCCGTCGACCCTGTCACGAACGACCTGATCATTTCGGATTTCAGCGACTCGGTGGTGTACGTGATATCAGGGTTTACGGGGCGGCCTACGAACGCCGCCCCGACGCTGTCTGTATCCGGGTTGACCATGGCTGCCGCCGTGCTGTTGTTGGTCGGCATCCGTCGGTTACGGCGCAGCACCGTTCGGTCTGTCTGAGCCCAAAAAACACCAGTTGATCGCCGGTACCCCGACGCTTTTGCACCTGGCCGGAGGGCCGTGCTTGGTATCGTTAAGTAGACGGCACCGGAGGCTGTCGGGTCTTCGCGATGGGGTGATGGGGTACCCTGGCTTGAACTGCGTATGATAACGCCTGTAAGAGCGCCGCCGCACCTGTAGCTTTCCACCCACAATCCCGATACCCGGTGCCCGGCCGACCGTGATCGGCGCCGCCATCCTCAGATTTGCTGACCCGCGTGCCGGGGGCCTCGCGGGGCTCTCCAGGGATCCATCGTATTCAAGATAGAAGCCGCTATCTTGCGCCTGCGGCGAGCGAACGCGAGCCAGCGGTGCGCTCGAATCTGCCTGCTCCGTCATGTAACGCACCCCACGCTCGTGGGTATTCATAGAACAGTAGCGCCACTGTTCCAAAGGGTTATGCTTCGGTCTCTTCACAGTTGGGTTACGGGCAAAGCCCGCGCTGAGCAACCCCTCTGTGCTACTGTTTCCGCACATCGTCGAGCCGCGCTAAGATTCTGGCCAGCCACTTCGGACTTTGGACCTTCGACTTTGGGCGGCAAGCGAAGCTCGCGCTGAGAAATAATCATCGATGCGCGGATCGCGGCTCTCCATCGGCGCGGCGACCCCTGCTGAACTGCAAATGGTCAATTAGCCCAGTCTGTGACATGGAAGTATGAGACGGGGTCGTGCAAGCGCCCGGGCAAATCACCCTCACCCCAACCCTCTCCCACGCGGAGAAAACGCGCGGGAGAAGGGCAGGGCGAGGGTGCAAGCATGAGACGGAGTCGTACAAGCGGGGCGCGGCAGATCGCCCTCACCCCAACCCTCCCACGCGGAGAAGACGCGCGGGAGAAGGCGGAATCTTTGCGTCGAAAGTTGGGTTACGGGAAAAACCCGCGCCGAGTAGGCCCCGTGTGTTCAGGGGCCGTACCGAAGTGTCCTCAGCTTTGTCGAAGGAGGGTGCCCGCTTCGTGCCAGACTTGTTAATAAGGAAAGCTCCTCCGAACAGAGAAGCACCCCAAGAATGCACAATAACACCCGTCAATTGGGAGAACATGGCGCAGAACCTGGAAGAGCCCACAATGTCTACATGCACCCGTCATTTATCTACCGTGTATCCCTCCAACCATCCGGCCTGTGTTACAGACTTGTCCATTCACAATACGCCGGGCGCCAGCTTCTGCGCCGGGCCGTGCCGCGTGACGCAGCTCCTGAGAAACGCTTGCGAAGAGTCTCCTGCCCGGTTACGCCTCGACGTCGATCAGCACGCCCGCATTGAGAGTACCGGTGGGGTCGAGCGCGGCATTTGCGGCGCGTAGCGCCCTGGCGAAGTCTTGCGGGTCCGGTTAATTGAAGGGCTACGCGCCTTCAAGCGCATAAGCCATGTACTTTACCGAGAACGGGAGATGAGGAAACCGCTTGGTCTCTCCTTCCTGGAAGCCGAGCTTCTTGTACCAGCGTTGCAGATCGGCGTGCTCGGCAATTACCCCGATGCTCACAGTACGAATCGATGCGGCACGTGCATGCTCAATGACATGCTTTACAAGGAGGGCTCCGACGCCCCGTCTGCGATGCGCTGGAAGGACCGACAAGCGATTCAGGTACGCCAGCCCGGCGCTTGGATTCTCGTAGGCGACGCAGCCAACCGGTTCGACGCCATTCTCAATGACAAAGTAGATCTCACCCCGTTCGAGATCTGCCTTGATCCAGTCTTCGGTGCAGAACGAGGGGTGCTTCGGGCAGTTCTCGGCGTTCAGTCCGAACTTGTAAGCTACGTCCTTGTTCGATTCGCTGACGAGCCTGGCAAGGGTTGCCAGGTCTTGGTGTGTTGCTTGTCTGATGTGCATTAGCAGTACGCTAAGCCGAGAGTTACGGCTCCAGCGATGTGCGTCGTGCCCCTCGCAGTCGCGCATGCACGTACGTAGCGCCCATGGCGGTGAGCGTAGAGCAGGCAATCCGCGGGGTCAACGAAAGCCGTCTTCCCGCACGTAGCCATGCTCCTTCGGTGTACATTGCATGTACGCAAAATTCGTCCGGAATTGAAACTGCGCATATCCTGGGAACGGCTTGCCACAGAGTCTCCTGCCTGGCCACGGGTTGGCATTAATCGAGACTTCCGGACTGAGACTTCCGGACTGAGAATTCCGGAGGGGTGCCTTGCGCCTCGGCCTCACGCGGCGTAATCGTAAAAGGGAAAGTTTACATCGAGGCGAACCATGGCAACTCCCCAACTGGCGCTGAGGCGCCCGCCGTCTCCGTTTACCCGCATGGCGGAGGCGCGGGCGCGGACCGATGCGCTGTTCGATTTGCTGCCGCCGGCGTCTTTCTACGAGCGCCCGATCCCGGAACGCCACCGGCCGATCTTCTATCTTGGGCACCTCGAAGCGTTTGATTGGAATTTGCTCCACGCGGCACTCGGCCTGGAGTCGCGGGAACCAACCTTCGACCAGCTCTTCGCATTCGGCATCGATCCCGTGGGCGGCGGACTTCCTGTGGACACGCCCGGCGACTGGCCTAGCCTTGGGCAGGTAGAACAATACGGCCGGCAGGTGCGGGCGCTGTTAGACGAACAGTTTCCGCGCAGCACCGATGTCTCCGATCCCTTGCTGGCTGACGGAACGCTGCTGCAGGTGGCCATCGAGCACCGCTTGATGCACGCCGAAACGCTCGCGTACCTTATTCACAATCTGGCGCTTGAAAAGAGAAGGGGGCTGCCCGGCCCGACCGCCGATTTCAGGCCGGCACCGAAGCAACGACAAGCCACGATTTCCGTGGGCACGGCAACGCTCGGCCGATCACGTGGCGCCGGCTGGCTGGGCTGGGACAACGAATTCGAGAGGCAGCAAATCATCGTGCCGGAATTCTCGATCGACGTATTTCCCGTCACCAACGCGCAGTATTTGAAATTCGTGCAGGCGGGCGGCTATGAGGACGCGCGCTACTGGAAACCGGAAGATTGGGACTGGCGGAGCCGCGAGCGTCTGGAGCATCCGCACTTCTGGATCTTGCGCTCGGGCTCGCGCGCGACCGATCGCGATACGCGGTGGGGACACCGAGCGATGTTCGGAACGATTCCGTTGCCGGCGGCGTGGCCCGTGTACGTCAGCCACGCGGAAGCGTCTGCGTTTGCGTGCTGGGCCGGCAAGAAACTCCCTTCGGAAGCGCAGTGGCACCGCGCCGCGTACGGCACGCCGATCGGAGGCGAACGCATGTATCCTTGGGGCGATGCCCCCTGGGGCGATGCGGAACCGGAGCGCGCGCGCGGGAACTTCCATCACGGTCACTGGGACCCGACACCGGTGGACGCGCATCTGGCCGGGTCGAGCGCCTTCGGCGTGTGCGATCTTGTAGGCAACGGCTGGGAGTGGACCTCGACGCCGTTCGCTCCTCTGCCGGGATTCGAGCCGCTCCCGTATTACCGGGGTTATTCGGCCGCTTTTTTCGACGGGAAACATTTCGTGCTGAAAGGCGGCTCGTCCCGCACGGACGCGTGCATGCTGCGCCGGTCGTTCCGCAACTGGTTCCAGCCGCGTTATCCGTACGTCTACGCGAAATTCCGCTGTGTGGAGGAGTAGCGATGGCACCCGCGCCGATGCTCGTTACCGCGGCCGCCGCCACCCCGGCGCTGAGCGAATTCGCGTCGGATGTGGTCGCGGGCCTCAGCCGGCCGGGGCAGAAGGAGTTGCCTTCGAAGTATCTCTACGACGATGTCGGCTCGGCGCTGTTCGATGCCATCTGCCTGCTTCCCGAGTACGGCCTGAGCCGCGCGGGAATGCGACTGCTCCAACGTCACTCGGCGGAGATCGTTGCCTGCTTGCCGAATCCGGTGGTCGTCGTGGAGCTCGGCAGCGGCAGCGGCCAGAAGACTCGCTGGCTGCTCAAGGCGATGGCGCGGCGGCAGCGCGTGAACTACTATCCGATCGATATTTCAAGGAGCGCGCTGTGGCGCTGCCAGCAGGAGATCGGGCAGATCGACAGGGTGAGCGTCCTCGGGTTCGAGAGCGCTTATCTTGACGGCCTGCGCGCAGTGGCGGCGCGCAGGCGTGACGGCGTGCATGTGTTGGTGCTCTTCCTCGGCAGCACGATTGGGAATTTCGACCGTCCGGCGGGCGACCAATTCCTCCGTGACGTGCGGAAGGCCCTGCAACCAGGCGATGCGCTCCTGCTCGCTACCGATCTCGAAAAGCCCATCTCGGAGCTTCTCCTCGCTTACGACGATCCCGCAGGCGTCACCGCCGCGTTCAACAAGAATCTGCTTGCGCGCATCAACCGAGAGCTGGACGCCGATTTCGATCTGGCGCAATTCGATCACGTGGCGCGCTATGACGAACGGGAGCGCCGCGTCGAGATGCACCTGCGTGCGAAATCCCCGCAGGACATTCTCATTCGCAAAGCCGGAATCCGGTGTCACCTGCGCGAGGGCGAAACCACCTGGACCGAGAGCTCGCACAAGTACAATCCGCAGGAAGTCATCGCCATGGGCGAGCGGACCGGGTACCGCGGCGCCGGCCAGTGGATCGATTCGGAATGGGCGTTCGCGCAGAGCCTTTTCTTCGCCGTCTGACTGGGTACGGAATATCGAGTGCTCCACTCCGCTGCGCGGATGCACGCATAGATCGAGGCGGGGAACACCCACTGCCACTCCAACTATTGTAATATCCCCTTCGGTGGCACTAGATAGTTGTGGAAGCGGAGCCATGGGCACGATTACCGACCTTCGCGCGGTCCGCCGGGCGCCGGGACGTTTCATCAGCTGTGAGCACTGCGGCGAGCGCCACCCCATCATCAAGCTCGCTGGCGGCAGCGTGCGCTGCGTCACCGCCTTCAGCGCCGACGGGCATTGGTTTTGCCGCAATCGCGGCTGCCGCGGCGCGTGGCTGGAGGAACACGCGCCTCAAGAGGATTGAGGCGGGTGAAAGTACTCCTGGCGTGCGCGTTGACTTATAGTGAAGTCGGAACAGTCGGATCTACGTCTCTAGCTTCTCGAAACTCCACCTTACTTCCGCCGCCGCCACTGCCGCAGCTCCGAAAAATACGGGATGACCTATGTCAATATCATAGCTGATAGTTTGCATGGTGACTAGTATGCGAGCCGTTTTGCCCTTGGCAGGGGCGGGGACTTCTGCCGGTGTTTCGGTTGGCCCACACGCCTTTTGCACGGTCGCTCGCGGATGCCGGTAACGTTTCAGCTTCCTGCCAACAGGGGGTAGCATGCTCAGGACGGGCGGCTGCAACGCCAACGGCATGCCGCCGACCTCGCCGAGCAAAACCGTCCCCCCGCGGCCAGAGAATAGCTCGCCGTGATCGACGGGCATACCGCCCCCCTGGCACTGCGGGGTCAGTGCATGACCGGTGCCACCGGGCGGCTGCTGCCTGGGTGCCGCGTTCCGCCGACAGCGGCGGCGGACGGTGGCTGCCACGGTGGACGCGCTGTGTCCTGGAGGCAGCGTGTCGCAGCCGAGGGTTTCATTTTTAGTCAGATTAGGGTTAAAGAAGGTCGCCTGTATGGACGCGCCGACGCTTGATGTCCTAGCCCGAGAACGTCACCTGTACCTGCGTCTGCTACATCTCAGTCCGCAGCAGGCGATTGCGCCGCTTCTGAAAGAGGCGTTGGCAGTGCTCGTCGAGCTGAGCGCGGCGCATCAGGGCTACATCGAGGTTTACGACAACGAGGCGCCAGGTGGAGAGGCGCGCTGGTGGGTGGCACACGCGCTGTCAGAAGAAGAGGTCGACGACGTCAGGGCGGTGATTTCACGCGGCATCATCGCCGAGGCGCTCGCCACCGGCCAGACCATCGTGACGCCGTCCGCTGTGCTCGACCCGCGCTTCAGCGCGCGGGCCAGCGTTCAGGGGAACCGCATTGAGGCCGTCTTGTGCGCGCCCATCGGCGATGATCCCCCGCGTGGAGTGCTGTACTTGCAGGGGGCGCCGTGCTCGAGCGTGTTTTCGGATGAGGGCCGGGCACGCGCCGAGCTGGTGACACGGCACTTGGCGCCACTGGTCGACCGCCTGCTCGATCAGGAGCGGCGGGACCTTGCTGCTGATGCGACCCAGCCGATGCGGCGCGCGCTGCGTGCTGAGACCGTCATCGGGCACAGCCCCGCACTGGCGGCGGTGCTCAAGCAGACGGCGCAGGTGGCGCCCCTCGAGATCAGCGTGTTGCTCACCGGTGATTCCGGCACGGGCAAGACGCATGTGGCCCGCGTGCTGCACGACAACAGTCCGCGGGCGGGAGGGCCGTTTGTCGTGGTGAACTGCGGCGCCATGCCCGATACGCTCATCGAAAGCGAGCTGTTCGGCGCCTTGCCGGGCGCGCACTCGACCGCCGTGCGGCGGGTCGAGGGCAAGGTGGCGGCGGCGGAGCGCGGCACGTTGTTGTTCGACGAGATCAGCGACCTCTCGCTGGCGGCGCAGGCGAAGCTCCTGCAGCTGTTGCAGTCGAAGGAGTACTATCCGCTCGGCAGCGCACAACCGGTGACGGCCGACGTACGCGTGATCGCCGCCACCAACACCGACCTCAAGCGCGCCATGGCGCAGCGGCGCTTCCGCGATGATCTCTTCTACCGCTTGCAGGTCATCAGCATCCGCCTCCCATCGCTGGCCGAGCGGCGCGAGGATATTGCGGACCTGGTTGCTTACTTTTGCGCGCGCGGTTGAGCGGCACGGACTGCCGCACCTGGAATTCTCCCGTAACGCGCTGCGCGCCGCGGAGTCGGCCGACTGGCCCGGCAACGTGCGGCAGCTCGCACACGCAGTGGAGGCCGCTGCCATCCGCGGCGCGGGCGAGGAGGCCACCCAGGTCGAGCGGCATCACCTGTTCGCCGACGGCGACAACTTCGACGGCGAACCGAACGGGGTGCTGACCTTCCAGCAGGCGACGCGGCGTTTCCACATGCAGCTGCTCGAACAGACGCTGGCGGAGACGGATTGGAACGTCGCCGAAGCCGCGCGCCGGCTCGATGTCACGCGCTCGTATATGTACAAACTAATTCGTGGGGTTGGACTCGAACGCCAGCGTGGCTGAGGTGGCTGTGGAGGGGGGGAACAGCGGCGTAGCTGCAAAGGCGCACGAATGACCGGTCCTGATCAGCGATTCGGAGCGGCTGCGGACGCCATCACCTTCAGTGGAACGGAGCGCTTCCGGAGCGTGGCATGTCTGGGCCGTGGCAGCATCGGTGCGGTGTACCGGGTCTACGACAGGGAAACGGACTCCGAAGTTGCGCTGAAAACCCTGGGCGCGCCTGCGCCGGAGCAACTCTATCACCTGAAACAGGAATTCCGGGCGCTCGCCGGTATCGTGCATCCGAACCTCGTCGAGTTGTACGAACTCGTGGTGACGGATCACGAATGCTTTTTCACCATGGAGCCGGTGGAGGGTTTGGAGTTCGTCGCGCATGTGCGTAGAGAAGCCGGGCGGCTGTCCGGCAGCCCGCTCAACGGGGATGGACTCCGCCCCTTTGTCGATGCGGCGCGCCAGCTCGTACAAGGGCTTGCGGCGGTGCATAGCGCCGATAAGCTGCACCGAGATGTGAAGCCACCTAACATCTTGATCACGCGAGAGGGTCGGGTCGTGCTGCTCGACTTCGGGCTGGCGACGGCGTTGCACCGCAGGGGGCCTGCCGATGCGGATGTAAGCGGCTTCAACGGCACGCTGGCTTACATGGCGCCGGAGCAAGCGTGGGGTAAGCCGCCCCATCCGGCCGCCGATTGGTATAGCGTCGGCGTGGTGTTCTACGAGACGCTGGCGGGTCGGCTGCCGTTCGAAGGATCCCCAGCTCGTATGCTGATGAGCAAAGCCCGCGGCGCGCCGCCGGGCGTGCGCACGCTCGTGCCGGCGCTACCCGAGCGCCTCGAGGCGTTGATTACGGCGCTGTTGAACCCCGACCCGAGCTGCCGGCCGAGTGCGAGAGAGATTCTCGCAGCATTGGACGAATCCTTCTGCACGCTGCACCTGTCAAGCAAGAGTAGCGGTGAATGCGCGGTGGGTGCTTCGACACGCTCAGGGCGAGCGCTTGGTATTTCGCTTCCGAGAGAGCCCTCTGCTTACCGTGCGGTTGTCGAAGGGTCGGGTGCGCGAGCGTCGACCGCAGGTGAAATCCCGTTCGTCGGCCGCGGCGCTGAGCTGGCCAAACTGCACGCGGCGTTCGACCGAGTGCAAGACGGGCAAGTAGCAGTGGTGCACATCGTCGGTAGTTCTGGCATCGGCAAGAGTGAGCTGGTTCGCCGCTTTCTCGCTGCAATCGAACAGGGGCGGCGCGCGCTGATCCTGCGCGGCCGTTGCCAGCCGCAAGAATCTCTATCCTACAATGCGCTTGATGCTGTGATCGATGTGTTGAGCCGCTGGCTCGTCTCTCTGCCGCAAGAAGAGGTCCAGCCTCTCATCCCGCAGCATGCCGACGCGCTCAGCCGACTGTTCCCGGTGCTCGGGCGTGTAGAGGTATTTAAAGGGCCGGCACCGCAGCAACAAGCGGCCACGCCGCAAGCGACCGAGCCGCGAGCGACCGACCCGCGCGAGAT
Organism: Binatia bacterium; assembly: GCA_050015455.1. Classification (GTDB taxonomy): domain Bacteria; phylum Desulfobacterota; class Binatia; order HRBIN30; family HRBIN30; genus JAGDMS01. The sequence goes on along the minus strand of JBEKBJ010000050.1, from coordinate 19,796 downwards.
GCGGCGCCGCGGCGTCAGCGCGTTGCGCGCTCTTCTGGGGCGCCTGGCCGATCGCCAGCCGCTGATCCTGTGGATCGACGACTTGCAATGGAGCGACGCGGACAGCGCAGCCCTGTTGCACGAGTTGCTGCGGCCGCCGGACGCTCCCGCGATGCTGGTGCTGCTCTCCTACCGCAGTGAAGATCGCGATCACATCCCATTGCTGCGGAAGGCAGAGGCGCGCGCCGACGAAGCCGCGCTCATGCCTCATGAGGAAATCGTGCTCGGGCCGTTGGACGCGAGCGAGGCTCACGAGTTGGCGGCACGACTCTGTAGAGCCCAGATCGAGTCGAACCGCTGTCTCACCGAGATCGTCGCCGAGTCTGCCGGTAACCCGTTCTTCATCGGTGAGCTGGTCCGGTCCGTCGATGCGCGCTCCTATTTGGCAGGGGAAGCGCCGGCAACTGGTTCGCTGCGTCTGGCGGACGTCATGACGGAACGAACGCGGCAGCTCTCGGCGCCGGCGCGCCAGCTCCTGGAGGTAGTATCCATCGCCGGCGGTCCGGTGCAACGAAGCATCGCGCTCGCCGCTGCGGCGGTCGGAGAGCGTGGCCGCCCACTGGTCGCCGCACTGGAGCAACGCTTCCTGTTGCGGACGATCACGCTGAAGGATGAGGTCGCGGTCGAGGTCTACCACGACCGTATCCGCGAGGCGCTGGTGGCTTCGCTGGCAGCCGACGTGAGGCAAGCGCGGCACGGCGGCCTCGCCGATGCCTTGGGAAAGCAGCCGGTGCTCGATGCTGAGGCGTTGTTTCGGCATAATCTCGGCGCTGGCCGGCGCGAGCGCGCGGCCGAGTGGGCGGTGCAGGCGGCCGAGCGCGCGGCGGAGACGCTGGCGTTCGCGCGCGCGGCGGAATTGTATGGCCGCGCCCTCGAGCTCAAGGAGTGGGATGAGGCGCGAGTGGCGTCGCTCGAGGTGGCGCGGGCCGAAGCATTGGTCAATGCGGGGCGTGGCGCCGAGGCGGCGCCGGTCTTCCTGTCGGCGGCCGCGCACGCGGCTTCAGGCGAGCAGCTCGATCTGCGACGGCGGGCCGCGGAGCAGTACCTGATCACCGGCCACATGGACGAAGGCAGCGCCGTCATCCGCGGGGTGCTGGGGGACATAGGACTCAGGTATCCTAAAAGTTTTCGTGCTCTTGCCGTCGGGCTAGGCGCCCGCCTGATAGCGTTGTGGTTGCGGGGCGGCTGGATTCCCAACCGTGCAGCCGCTGACACAGCGGCAGAGGCAGCGGCGCGTATGGAGGCCTGTCACTCGGCGGCGAAGGGCCTGGTCTTCGTGGATCCGATACGCGGGCTTTACTTTGCCGTGCTAAGCCTCTGGCTCGCATTGCGCTGGGGTGACAGGGAGCGGGTTGCGCTCGCCTTTGCGTCGGCCGGCATCGCATTGTTGCCTATCGGTGGGGCGCTCGGCCGTTTGGCGGCGCGCCTGATCAACAGTGCGCGTGAAACCGCCACCTCAACAACCAACCAGTACTTGCGCGATTTGACTGTGGTCAGCATGGCTGAGGTCCGCATGATAGAAGGCCGCTGGCGAGAGATGTTGGCCCTCTGCGATGCCGGTAGGGACGCTCTGCTAGAGCATTGCCGGGGAGTTACCTGGGAAGTGGACGGCACGTACTCGGGGTCGTGTCGCGCGCTCGAAGAGATCGGCGAGATCGGGGCAATGGGGCGGCGTGCTGACGAATTGTTAGGTCAGGCGGAGCAAAGAGGCGACCTGTACGGCGTCATTACGGCATTGCTGTACCGAGCATTGTGTCGGCTACTCAAGGGTGACACCGTAGGCGTTCGCAGCTTGGCAAAGCGCATCCTCGCATGCTGGACGCCGTCCGGCTTTAACATGCAGCACTTTTACCTTTTTCGCCTCGAGACATACTGTGACATATGCGAGGGGCGGCCGTCTGAGGCATGGCGACGGATTCAAGACACGTGGCCGAAACTGCAGCGCTCGAACCTCCTACGCCACGCGCTGGTTCGCAACGACAGTCAGCTGTTGCGCGCGCGTACCGCACTGGCCGTCGCGTGTCGCGACAGCGCCGCTCGAAGTGCTATGTCCGCGTGCGCCCAGCGCGATGCCGCCCGCTTCGCACGTGAGAGTCGACCCGACATGAGTGCGCACGCGTTGCTCATTGGGGCCGGAGCTGCCGCCCTGCGTGGCGATGGGCAGAAAGCCATCAGCCAGCTCAGAGAAGCCGCGAGACGCTTTGAAGCCGCGGGGATGCAACTCTTCCTCGCGCTGACGCGGCGGCGCACCGGGGAGCTGATCGGCGGTGAGATAGGAAGGCAGTTGATTGCCCAAGCCCGCGAGTACTTCCAGCGCGAAGGGATCACCGAGCCGCAAGCGCTGCTGGCAATGTACGCCCCAGGGTTCGACTGAGCGGGTGGACGGAACAGCGGGCGGCGGAACGATCTTACGGCAGGCCCGACAGGCGAGGAGAGGGGGGCAGGGGACCGTCGTTGCCGCACCTGCGCACCCAAATTCAGCGGAACAGGTCGAACTCGCGGGCGCGGATGAGGCGCTTGCCGCCGCCCTCCACCGGCGTGAATTGGTAGCCCCGCACCAGGGCGGCGGGGATGCCGTCGCCTTTCCGCATCACCAGGCCGGCCGCCGCCGCCAGCGCATCCGCTTGGGCCATCACTGTGTGGTGCAGCTCACGACCGGTGAGATCGCGCTGGCCGCGCAGATCGAGCAGGGCATCCATACCCGAGACACCGAGCGCGAAGTCGACGAGGCCCTCGCGCCAAGGCCGTCCGAAGGTATCGGTAATCAGGACCGCTACGTCCGCGCCGGCGCGCTGGCGCACTGCCTGCCGTAGGCAGCGTGCAGAGGCGTCTGGGTCCAATGGCAGCAGCACGACCGTATCCGGGCCGAGGCTGTTCGACTCGTCAACACCGGCGTTGGCACAGACCCAACCCGGCCCGGCCTCAGTGATGAGGTGGCCGCGATCCATTTTGACGATGCGCTTGGTTTCGCGCAGCACCACCTCGATGACGCGAGGGTCCTTATCGGTCATGTCAGCCGCCAGCTTGCACGCGAACGGTGATGCAGTGACCTCGGTGAGGCGGACGATCCGGCCCTCCGCCTTCGAGACCACCTTCTGGCAGATTACTAGAACGTCGCCGGTGAGGAGGCGCAGCTTGGCGTGCTCCAGGGCCGACAGCAGAAGGCCGGCGAGGTCGTCGCCGGGCTGGACGGCCGGGATGCCGCTGATTCCTGTGATGCTGATGCTCATCGTTGCAACTCGCGCAAGACGGTGGCTGCCAAGCGGCGCGATTTCGCGGGGCTGGTCATCAGGGTGTCGGTAACGACTGGACGCATGCCGAGGGCCTCGACGCGCGAGGCCAGGGCGGCATCGCGAACGTCGACTACGAACACGTCGACGCAGTCGCGGTACAACCGCGCTACTCCCACCGGCGAGACCTCATGGCCGAGTCCCTCGAGCATGTGATGCAGCGGCCCTTTGACCGGGGCACCGCCGACGATGGGGCTGACGGCGGCGACGCGGGCGCGCGTCGTTCGCAGCGCCCGGCGCATGCCCGGCAGTGCCAGGATGGGGCCGATGCTGACGAGCGGATTACTGGGCGGGAGGATGACGAACTGCGATTGCCGAACGGCAGTCAGCGTGCCCGGCGCGGGGCGCGCCCGCCGGGCGCCGCGCAGCTTGATGCCCGTCACACGTCCCCGGCCGCCGCCACGGACGAGATAGCGCTGGAAGGGCAGAGGACCGCGGCCGGCGACTTCTATGACGGTGCGCACCGGCGCGTCACTCATGGGTACGACATCGATGGACACACCGAAGGCCGCGGCAAGCGCGCGTGTGATTTCAGTCAAGGTCGCGCCCCGCCGCAGCGCGTCGGTACGAAAAATGTGAGTGGCCAGGTCACGATCTCCCAACCGGAACCAGGTCTCGTCATAGAAGCGGCCGAGCGCGCCGAGGCAGGCGGTGGTGTCCTTGTAGATGCCCCAACCGGATAGCGGATTGACGGCGCCGGCAAGCGTGTAAATCACGGTGTCGAGGTCCGGCGAGACATGGAGGCCGAAGAAGGTCTCGTCGTCCCCGGTATTGACGATAACGGTGAGGCGGCGTGGATCAAGAAGCGGGCTGAGGCCCCGTAAGAAGCGCGCCGCGCCCACTCCTCCAGCCAGCACCGTCACGCGTTTTGTGCGCCCGGTCTGCGGAGACTCTGCCATACGTCGTCGTGCGTTCTTGCGGCGTGCGTCCTACGCCGGCGATGAGCTCGCGGATGCGCTGGGCCGGCAAGTACTCGCCGGCGTCCGCCCCAGCGGACTTCGAGATCTGCTCCTCCATCAGCGTGCCGCCGAAATCGTTGCAGCCGGCCTTCAGGCTCAACTGCGCCAGCTCGGTGCCCAGCTTCACCCATGAAGTCTGGATATTGTTGACCCTCCCGCGCAGCATCAGCCGCGAGAAGGCGTACATGCGCAAATCGACCGCCCCTTTCGGCGGCGGATCTACCAGACCTTTCTGATATAGTTGTGTGTAGGTATGAATAAAGCGCAGCGGCACGAACTCGGTAAAGCCACCCGTTTCCTTTTGAATCGAGCGTATTAATTCGAGGTGGCGGACGATGTGTTCGGGCCGCTCGATGTGCCCATACATGATTGTGGCCGTGGTGGGCACACCGACACGGTGTGCCGTGCTGATGATCTCCACCCAGGTGCGGACGTCGATCTTCTTATGGCTGAGAACCTGGCGCACCTCGTCGTCGAGGATCTCGGCGGCGGTCCCCGGGATTGTGTCGAGGCCGGCGTCCTTCAGCATGGTGATGTAATCGCGGTAGTTCATGCCGGTCCGACGCGCGCCGTACATAATCTCCATCGGCGAGAAGGCATGCATATGGATCGCAGGAAACCGGGCTTTAATGGCGAGTAAGAGATCGCGGTAGGCGAAGGCATCCATCTCGGGATTGATGCCGCCTTGCATGCAAACCTCGGTGGCGCCGCAGTCGACAGCCTCCTGGACCTTGGCCAGCAGCTGTTCCGTGTCATCGGTGCGCGCGTCGTCGTCTTTGCGATGACGCGCGAAGGCGCAGAACTGACAACCAACGAAGCACACGTTGGTGAAGTTGATGTTCCTATTGACGACGTAGGTCACCACGGGTCCGACGTCGGTGGAGCGCGCACAATCGGCTGCGCGCAGCAAGGCGAGCAAATCCGCACCTTCCGCCTGCAGAAGCAGCAGGCCGTCTTCGAAGTCCAGTTCTCGCCCAACGAGCGAGCGTTCCAGGGCGTTGGCGAGTTTCGGTTGTGCCGCCGCAATCGCGGTCTCCAAGGGCCGCGTATCGCCCACTAACTCGCGCAGGTGGTTCATCAGCATAATTGTGCTCCTGATTGCGCCGTGCGCTCAGCGATGAGCCGGCGCAAGCTCGATTCGAGAAAGCCTGGCCCGTCGATGAACTCGGAATAGATTGGCAAGCGGCGCTGTAAGGTGAAGCCCTGCGCGCGGCAGGTCTCGGCGAGCGCCGCGATATGTGGCCAGGGCGCCTCCGGGTTGACGTAGTCCGGAGTGAGCGGCGAGATGCCGCCCCAATCATTGATGCCGGCGGCGAGGAGCAGGCGGTGATCGTATGGGCTGAGGTTAGGTGGAGCTTGGATATTCATGCCGCCGAGCATCAATCGGGCGACGGCGATGGTGCGGGCGATGTCGAGGCTGTCCGGTTCGTGGCGCCCGACCATCGCGGTGGTCGGTTTAACGCGGAGATTTTGAATGATGACCTCCTGGATATGGCCGTAATCGCGGTGCAGGTCGCGGATGGCGCCGAGGCTGGCGACACGCTCGGCACGGGTCTCGCCGATTCCAATAAGGATGCCGGTGGTGAACGGGATGCGCAACTCGCCGGCGTGCCGCATCATTGCAAGGCGCCGTTCCGGATCCTTGTCGGGCGAATAGTAGTGAGCTTCGCCTTTGCGTCGTAGTCGCGGGCTGACGTTCTCCAGCATCGACCCCATGCTGACATTGACGGCTTTCAGCGACTCCAGCTCTTCACGGCTCATCAAACCCGCGTTGGTGTGTGGCAGCAAGCCCTCCTCAAGCGCGATCTCGCAGGCCTGATGCACGTAAGCGAGTGTGCTGGCGTGGCCAAGCTGCCGCAGTGTTGCCCGGTACGAGTCGAAGGCCAGCTCCGGCTTGTCGCCGAGGCACATCAGCGCCTCGATGCAACCAAGGGCGCGGCCGTTGCGCGAGCTGGTGCGGATTTCATCAGGGGCCATCGTCCAGGCGTGCGCGTCGTCGGGATCGCTACGGAACGTGCAGTACGAGCAACGGTTGCGGCAGACATTGGTGACGGGCAAGAAGACTTTCGGGGAAAAGGTGGTCACGGTGCCGTGCAACCGCGTGCGCAGGTATCCGGCAACAGCGATCAGGGCGCCGACTTCGTCGGGTGCTTCAGTATCGATCAGGACCTGCGCGTCAGCTTCATCGATGCGGACGCCGTCCAAGGCACGCTCGAGGGGCACGCGTATTTGCGGCCGGATACGACGTAAATGGACGGGGACGACAACGGCATCTAGGGCGCACGACATGGAACGCAGCTGGCTGTATTAGATGGCTCCCGGTCAGTCAAGCTACACTGATTCGAGGCGCAAAGGAATCAGCTTCGAGGCGCAAAGGAATCAGCGCAGGTGTTAGGGCCAGGCGCGGCGGGGAGCGATCCGCATGCGCCGGCGGAACGAGCCCCCGCCTCGCTAGTCGGAAGCTCTCAATTCGCGGCGCACACGCAGGGCCAGCAGCCCGTCTTCGTCGCGGTTGTCGCGGAGGAATTTGCTCACGGTGTCCAGCTCGGTCGGATCGAAAATCTCGGCGCAACGCGCCAGCAACTCTTGATAGCTGCGGTCGGGCATGCGGGCGATACTCACCATAGGATCGTCCACGTCGTCGAACGCGATCGGCAGTTCCTCTGGATTGAGACGACCGACGATCTCGCGCACGACGAGGACGAAACGGTCCAATTTCCCGAGCCTCAGGGCATGCGGGTAGAACTCCCAATCCAGTCCGCGCCTGAGGTCCTTGTCGTCGACGAGGATCGTCGTACCCACCGCATCGAGGGTGCCCGAGCCGAAGCGGTATACTCGCGGCTCCTCCAGCGAAGGCCGGCTGCCGGTGGCCACGTAGATACGTTCGCCATCGGTGACCTCGAACCTGATCGTCGCCATGGGGTCCCAAAGCGCGTGGTCGGAGGCAAGCGCATCGCCATGGCGGGCGAAGCACGCGAGGTCGTGACCGCGGTGGTCCGCGAGGAAGTCGCGATACGCCTGACGCCACACGTCGGCGGCATCGTCGGCCTGAGTTGATCGGACACACGTCAGCGGTTGCAGCACACTGCAATCGCGGCAGGCAATCAGCCGTCTCTTGTTGGATAGTTCCATTAGTCAATGTAACTGCAGGTTCGAAGGACTCGGGCGGCAAGGAAGGGTGACGACGAACTGCGTACCACGACCGGCCTCGCTGCTTACGCGCAAGTCTCCACCGAGCAACTCGATCAACCGGGTGGCCATCCGCAGACCCAATCCGAGGCCGCGGAAGCGCCGGCGCGCAGAGGTGTCAGCCTGCGAAAGCCCTTCGAGAGCATGCACGATTTCCTCGGGCTCCATTCCCACGCCCGTATCGTCCACCTCGATTTCGAGGGCACCGGGTTGCGGGGCGCCGCGCAGCGTGACTGAGACCGTCCCGCTGGGAGTGAACTTGATCGCGTTGTCGAGGAGCGCCCATAGCACGCGCTCGACCTTTTCCTCATCGCCGATCGCGGCGAGAGTGGGGGAACCGGTCTCCATCCGCAAGAGCAACCCCTTCTCAGTCGCCAATCCCCGGAACCTCTCAACGGCGCGCCTGACGGTGTCTGCGATGTCAAACGGTCCGATGTTCAAGGTGATCTCGCCGGCATCTAGGGCGTTCAACAGCAGCACCCCCTCGATCAGATTGAGCAGTTCGTAAGAGTTTACCTGAATGCGGTCGAGCGCACTGCACTGGTCGCGGTTGGCGACCTCCCGCAGCTCTTCGGCCAAAATGGCGCTGTAGCCGATAATGGCGCTGAGCGGCGTGCGCAGCTCGTGGGAGAGGTTGGCCAAGAAATCTTCCTTCATGCGGCGCACACGCAGTCTGGCGCGTCGGCGCGCGACCGCACGGCGGACGAGGTCCGAGATTTGCGGTACATCGAAGGGCTTGGTGATGTAATCGAATATGCCGTGGCGCAGTCCGCGGATGGCGGAATCGAGCGAGCTGTAACCGGTGACCACGATCACTTCGACGTCGGGATCGAACTCCTTGATGCGTTCCATGACCTCGATGCCGGACATTGCGGGCATGCGCAAGTCAAGCGTGACCACGTCGATGGATGTCGAGCGCAAGATTTCAAGGGCCTCTTGTCCTCCGCTCGCCGTGAAGACGTTGTACGACGGCTTGAAAATCATGCGGAGGGATTCGGCCGGACCGCGCTCGTCGTCTACGATCAGTAGGGAACCTCGTTCCTCCATAGTGAGCCTCGCATCACAGAACAGTGGCGAAAACTGGCTAGCATGGAGGAGGCCAACGCACCTCGGAGATGAAGTGTTCCCCCATCTCTGCGTTCAAGACAGCGGGTTCCAAAGGGATTTGCGAAACGTGGGCGCACGCCCATAAATCCATGCCCGCACGCGCGGGCAGCTTCGGCGTGCAAAGATGGACGCTAGCGGTGTAGAAGTGGCGCCACGGCCATGGTCAGCTCTCCATGGGGATGCCGAGGTTGTGCATGATGAAGTCGGCGTTATCAGCGTTCAGGAGGATCAGCGGATTCGGAGAATCCGGAGGTCTTCGATCCGGGCCGGCGGCTCGGTTTACCTTCGGCGAGTGGGAGCGGTGGCAGACAGGTAGAAAAGTTCGCCGCGGCTAGGGGGCTCCCGAAAGCTCGGTTGCCGGGCACGGCATACACTGAGCTGCATCGAGTCTGTTGCAAAATTGATTTCGATCCCCGCGTGAACGTACATCGATTTGGTGCAAAACCGCTCAGTCGATGCCGGTGACTTAGGGGGTTTCTGCGTTGACGGCAAATCGTTTTCCCTGAGCTTCGCGGCGATCTCACTGCTGCATAGAGGCTGGGTCGAGTGATCCTGCTGCCGACCTGACGTGTCACGGCGGGGCGAATCTCCGGGTGCCCCTCACCTTGTATCGCAAGTTCGGCAAGGTGGCGCCGAACTTCGCCGGGCCGTCGCGGTTCTACACGCTGCCGGGCGCCACGTTTGGGATGACGACGATTGCCGGCGAATGGACCGTGCCGACGGCTACGTTCACACTGACCGACGGACAGCTCGGCGATGACACGGGTGTGGACGAGATGATCGTTGACCCCGGTGGGCCGGTGCTTCCAGCGCCGACGGGTGCGCCCGCAGTCTCGCGTTGGGGGTTGATCGCGCTCGTGGGCCTGCTGAGTGCGGCCGCGGCGGTCGGCCTCTGGCGCCGAGCGGCGTAGCGGGAACGTGACAGCGCGCAGGCCTACGGACGGCACTGCCAAAACTGACAGAAGCCCCTTCCGGCACTTGCTCACCGTCGTGAAGCGGCTCGGGCCGGATGAGGTGGCCGTGCTGACGCTGGTTGCCGAGCGGCTACTGCTCGGGCGCGGGCGCTACGGCGAGTTGGAGCTGACCACCGATCGCCGGTACTTCCGCCGTGGGGCCCTCGAAGAGGCCGCCGACCTGGCGGAGACAGGTTGCGGGCTATTCCCCACGCGCTATTCTTTGCGCACAAATGTCGGGGGACTGGGGCAAGGCGTTCCTAAGCCGACTCGCGTTGGTACTGTTTGGGGTAGGCCTTGCGCTAATCGTTCTCGAAGGGACATTGCAGATCGGTGCGGCGTTTGTCGGCGCCAGACCAGAAAATCAGCTCTCATGGACCGGGGACAAATGGCAGGTGCTCGCCTTAGGAGACTCAAACACGTACGGTTTGCACCTGGACAGGTCGCAGGCCTACCCGAAGCTTCTTGAGACCCTTTGGAACACAACCTCTAGGAATCAACACATTAACGTCCTCAATCTCGGCCTCCCGGGCATGAGTTCGTCGAAGCTCGCCAAAGACTTCCATCGCATGTTATGGGTCTTCCATCCCCAATTGATCACGGTGATGATCGGTGCAAACGACTTCTGGACCGTGCCCGAAACAGCGGCCGAATCGCCTGATCCGGCCGAGCGAATGGCTGCAGCGCTGTGGAGGGTGTCCCGTGTCTACCGACTTTTTTACATGCTTTGGCGCGCTGCCCAGGAACCAGCCGATCTGCAAATTACTGCGGGGCCGCGGGAGGGTTTGCGGCGTCGGAGTTGGATTGCGCGTTATGGAACATATGAATTCGAATTGGGCTGGAAGCACGTGCCCGAGGGTGGAATACCAGGGTGGCAACCAGCCGCAGACCTAACGAGGAACCTCGAAACCTTGGCTGCGCAAGCCAAGGGCGCCGGCACTACCCTGATACTGCTCACCTACCCATCGGAAAACGGCTGGTACGGACCCACGAACGACATCATCCGAGCCGCCGCGAAGGAAGCCGGCATTCCGGTGGTCGATCTAGGTGCGGCATTCCGACCCATCTGCCCTGAAGGTCGCTGCCCCGAACTCTTTCCCGATCATCACCCGACCGCGGTAGGCCACGAGCGGGTGGCGCGGATACTCGCGGACCGACTGATGGCAAACGCGGGTGCGCCATAGCGGTGGTGTAACGATGTGGCGCCTCATAGATTCCGCCAGCGCCTGTGCCGAGACCGGCCCGCCCCTGGCTCACGCCGGCTGGTGAAGAGTAGCACCATTTTGAGCAACAACGCGATCGCCAACAGGGCGCTCACGATCACGCGTTGTGAGTCTCTCGCATTGGGCGGCGACAAGGGTGCCGTTTTCACGGCAACTGTGTGTGTGGATCGTACAAATCCGTCGAGCCCTTGTAGCGCTGGGTGGCGCTACCAAAGGCGCAGTCCTGGCGCACGAGGGCGCCTTGCCAGCCCTTGATTAGCGCCAGGTCTTCCTTTTGCGCCAGGTACCAGAGCGGTATCCGCTTGTCGGGATGTCCCGGCCTTGGGTGCTCACTGAGGAGATACGTTCTTGGGAGCTTCGCGATGAAGCGGTCCGTCAGCCCGAGCGTGTCCACAACCGAGACCTGGGGGCCCGCCAAGTATCCCACCGTCCCGGGGGGACGGGAGGTGAATCGTGAAGGGGCCGCATGCGGCGGCGTAGCGTCGCAATACCTGCACGAAGCGGAAATCAAAAAAGGGGTGCACCACATAGCCGCGGGCGCGGTAGGCGGCTAGATGGTATCCAGGATAGACGAGCCGCTCATCGACGATGCCCAACGGCCGCATTCCGATGCCTGGAGGCGCCTTCACCTTCTGACCGGCAAACAGAGCCACACCGAACACGCTACAAATCAGGAACGCTACCCGGGGTGATGACCAGCGCTTGTCGGCGTATTTCGCCCACGCCAACGCGCCGAACCCTGTGCTCGCCACGAAGATCGGCAACAACATCCGCCCACGCATGAAGTCGCCGCCGATGCCGATGACGTACATAGTGTACGCCAGGATGCCCGCTGCGCATGCGCGCTCTTCCAGTCGTTTCGCCAGCATCACACCGAGGGCGTAAAGAAGCAAGGCGGCGGCTGCCGGGAACGGCTCATGCGCCACCCAGTCTGCGAAGTAAACGCTGCCCTGCGCGATGGCCGCACCGAGGGAGGGATAGATACCCACCTTGGCGTAGGCCGTGTTGGGGACGGGATCGCCGTAATACACCCACGCCGCGACCACCCAGGTCAGTACCGGCAGCGCCGCAGCTGCCAAGCGGAGGAGGCTAGGGCGATCGCGAGTGCGCCACGACAGCAGCAAGAGAAGCGGTGCCACGAGCAAAGCGAAGTCCGCCCGTGTCAAGACCAGCAACCCGGCGAGCAAAGCGGCCTGCCCCGGACGAGTTGTGCCGTGGCGGATCGTCGTCACCAGGAGAGCGATGATCAGAAAGTGGGCCAGCGCGTTCTCCAATGCACTGGTCTGGAAGGACAGCCATGACTCGCTGGACACCAGAACGACGCACGCGATCGCCGTGGCGACGATTGCGCGTGATCGGTCGCCATCCAGCCGCCGCAGGCCGTGGGCGAGCTGAAAGACCGTGAGCATCGTAAAGACTAGTCCGAAACCGATCGCGACATAAATCGGGTCCCGTACCAGCATGGTTCCGAGGCAAAGCAGCAAGAACCACAAGGGGTGAGTATAGCCCTGGACATATTCCCCCCGGTTGAATACCGGCCCGTATCCCGCCAGCACGTTGGCGACGTATCTGAAGGTGATGAACGCGTCCTCGGAGATCCACGCCCTCAGAAACACCGGTACCGTGACCGCAGCCGCGGCCGCGACGATTGCCGCAGTGTGAAGCGTCTCGTTGGCGCGGCTGGTCATCTCCTGGCGCTCCTCGATCTCAACTTGCCGCTTCAGCCGCCGGTCTCCCATCCATCGCTGCGGTCGAACATCGAGGTGATCATTTGGCACGGCAGATCATTAAGGTGCCGATCTCGTTCGAGTGTCTCATCGTTCTTCTGCCTTGAGAATGACAGAGAGGTCAAGCTCGGCGCGCGCCGGCATTGCCCAGGGCCCTCTGGAGCGGGACGCGCGGCGAAAAGTGCGCTCCCCGGCGCGCGTGGCGGCCTTGAGGAGAGCAGAGGCTTGAGAACGATGTCCGAGAAGATCTCGGACAATTTCGACCTAGACCGCTGGATGGCTCGCGTAACTGTGCGAAAAACAAAGCGCGCCCTGGGTGACTTGAACACCCGACCTTCTGATTCGTAGGCATCGGCCGGCCCCGGAAACCCGCACCAGACAAGGGTTTCCGGGGCACTGTGCCTAGCTTTTTTGGCTGCTGCGGGTGCGCTCGGGTGGCACTGTGTGGACCGTCGCGGGCACAGTTTCGGGCACAGTCGGACTCTACGCACTGAAGAACCGCTCTTCGCTGTCAGCGCTCGCCGCGCGACGGCGTGACATCGGTTGACCCCTGATGTAAATTGTTCTCGTGGGCGTTCAGTCCAAAGCCGAGACGACGAGCGGGACGACGCTCAGGATTGCGCGCAAGCTGCACAATCGGGGTCGCTACTCCTGACTGCGCCTTTCGCGGATGGGAACCGCGACGAGAAAGGGGAAAACGATGCGACGTGCGAAGACCGCTGTGTTTGGGCTCGGTTTCGTTCTTCTGGCTGGAACCGGTGTCGCCAAAGCCGGGTGCATCGGTCCGGTGATTATGGGCGAGTGCGAAGGGCAAGTCGTGCCGTGGGACACGCACCTGCCCAGCGAGCAACACCCGAAACCGACGGCGGGCTCCCAGTGGGACTTGCGTGGCACGCAACGGCAACAGCAGCATCCGAATGAGACCAATCTGTTCACCGGCCACGATCCCCAAGACAGCGATTTGCTCAACCAAGGTAAACAGCAGAACGGCGGTATACAGCAGAACGGCGAAGAACACGAGCGAACGAATCCAGCGCCTTCCCGTTAGAGGGCACAGAATGACACTGAATCGGTTTTCTCTCGGTCGCGCGATGTCTGCTTCCTGTGGCGCTCGCGATGCTCCTGCTCGCCGGGTGCCCCCTGCCGCCGCCCATGAGCGCGGCGGATTGTGAGGCGCTGTGTTCCGGGCAGGGACGCACCCTGAAGATGTACAGGGTCGGCAGTGCCGTGCCGATCTTCAAGCCGCGACCACCCGTGATCTGCGAGTGTTCTGCGCAGTAGGCCCCTGAAGACTGATTCGGTGGTTCATGCCAAGACGGAGCCTGATCATCCTGTGTGTAGTTGCCCTGATGGTTGCGGTCTTATTCTGGCCCGGCTTGTACCGGTATAATAGGCTTCGCCTCGGGGCGGCGTGGTTCCCCGTGCAGATCGGCTGATGACCAATCAATGGGCCGCGGCGCCAGCCCTTGCGGGGCAAGCACTTTCACGCACGCTGTGCCCGGACTGTGCCCGTGTTCTCGTGCCCACGTCGAGAAGTGGCGGTCACCCGGAACAGCCGGCGCGAACGCGAAGCGGGCTGAGAGCGACGAACGCCCGGCGGCATAGGCCACGGGTCCAACCGCGTTGGAATCACCGCTAGCAGGCGACGTGACGCACCGGTGAGGCATTTGCCGGCCGCTCCGGCCGCAACCCGGCCGGCCGAGATCCCTTGCCGGCCGGCCCCTGAGCGCGTGGGCTACCGGCTAAGCGGGTGTTCGACTTCGACCCAACACGCCGAGAATGGTGGTGAGCAACGGGTGCGTAACCAGTTGACCTCCTCACGAAATGTGAACCACGCTCCGCAAAGCGGGCGAAGTCACTCGGCAACAGGGTGAACGTGTGGGCCGCGACCTGCGCCGTCGCGGTGCCCTTCTGAGTTTGCTAGCAACCCAGATCTACCTGAACTCGCCCGAAGACCTGATGCGCCGCCGTGCGAGCCAGACGCCAGCGCCGGTAAGCAACAGCGCAACGAGGATAAACCCTGGCCTCGACATCGCCGGGGCTGGACTCCGCCCTTGGCACAGACCCACGCTGCCGGGGACCGTGCAGGATTGGGCCGGTGCGGTGCAGGGCGCATTACAACACACCCCACCAGGCGCGCAGAACGTCGATGCGCACTGCGTCCCGCTGGTGCACGCGTCACCCAAGGCGAGTGGGGTGGGCGTCGGCATCGGTGTCGGGGTCCTTGTGGGCTGTCCGAAGCACTCTTGAGGATCACCGCTGCAATACGATGTCTCATTACATGCGGCAAAATTGCACGCCGAGCAGTTAGCCGCGAGCGTTCCGCCATGCCCTAAGCAATATTCGCAATCGGTGTCCGCGTAGCACTCGATGTCACCACCAACATCACAAGCGCAACAGTCACACGCCGCCACAGGCCCTGGCGCGCCAACCCAAAGCGCTACAAAGGGGATCAACAGCACCATCCACCTGCCGGGAATCCTCATCTTTAGCCTCCCGCCTGCCATCTGCTAAAGGCCGTCTATCAGGCTTCATTCCCAAAGTCCAAAACGACTCGTACCTGCGCGAGGCGACGGCGCTCCGGGACGAGCTGTAGCCATACCCTGTCAAGAACACTCACCTCGCGTCCGGACCTAGTGGGCGACGCGGCGCACCAGTGAGGCATTGCCGGCCGCTCCGGCCGGCGCGTCGTTGCTCTTTTGGGACCCACCCCGGCCGGGGGAATACCTTGCTCGCCGGCCCCCAGCCCGGCCGTCTTGCTGGAATTAGGGTCTTCAACCCCGAAGCTGTGGTGAGCGGAGCCGCTCACCCATGCCCGCCGCTCGCGCCGCGACTCCCGTGGGCGGAACGGCCACACTAACGGCCGCCCACCCGCGGGAGCCAAAGCGCAAATTCTCAAAGGGGCAAAGCCCGCAGAACGACTAGCGCGCGCACCGGAAACCGACGGAGTCGGCCGTCATCGTCGGCGTCCAGGTACCATCGACGGCAAACACGCCGGAAGCCACGCCGCCAGTGAAGGTGCCACCACGCGCCACCGCGCCCGGCGCTGTAAGCGCCGCGCTCGCACCCGACAGGCACATGAAGTCGCTGCTGAAGGCCCCCCATCCCGGGCACGCGGTCGACTCGGGTACCCACTCCGCCACCCACTCGTACACGTTGCCCACCATGTCAAACGCACCCCAACTCGACACACAGCCACTGCGCGAGCCCGTGTTGGATGGTTCGAGTGTGCTGTCAGTGTTGCAGTCGGTTGCGCCGTTGTCCGGATTCTTCCCGTTCGGCGTGCCCGCGGCGGCGGACTGCCACTCGCCATTGGTCAAAAGGCGCTTCCCTGAAAGCCGACAAGCTTGATCAGCCTGGAACCGGCTCACGCACGCCGTCGGGATCACGCCGGGGATGGACACTGCATAGAGCGGCGCCGTCCATTGCCCATCGACCGGGAAGGTCGCAGGGAACGCTGGCGAACAGCTGCCGGTGCCAATAGCCGGGCTGATCTCGGTTGCGTTGCCGGCAGTGAGATCGGCGAGCTTCACTGTTCCCTTTTTGATCTTGTTGATGAGTCCGGCGTTGCTCTTACCTGCCAGGTTGGTTGCCGGGACTTCCCAGACGCTCGCCTCGTACGTGTCCACGCACGTCTGGCCCACGAGCACCGCGTGGGGCGGACACTTCGTGATGATGGGCAGCGTGCCGGCGAACGCGGGCGCGGCGATCACCACCGTGAACAAAACTGCTGACGTCAGATGCTTCATACATACCCCTGCCTGCGTAAAAAATTTCTGAGGCTCGCTCGCTTGCCCCGTCCAGGACGTCGTGCCCGACGAGCAGGCCGGATGACGTTGTGACTAAAATGGGCTGGGAGTATGGCTGAGTTCAAGTACGGCTGTCAAACAAAATCGCGCGCAGGCCAGACTGCGCCCGACGGGATCAACGCCGTTTGAAATCAAAAGACCCCACTACCCAATGCTGCCGTCATCGGGGGTCTCTGTACCGAGCAGACGGCTGGAATCTTCCACGCGAAGAGCCCGGCGCCTGACCGGGAACTGCCGGACGGACCTCCGGCTGATCGTGAGCCGGTTCGCGATGGCCCGCTTGCTGATCCCTTCCTTGGCGAGCGTTCTCACTTGAGGAGCGAACTCCGCCACCGTCGGTGGGCGCCCGCCCCTGGCTCGCTTGCGTCCTGCAAACGTGGGTGTTCAACCTAAATCTGATGGCATCACGCGACCGTGAGTGTTCCGTGGCGTTCGGTGCAGAAATCGGGTATAAGTGCGCGGCACGCGGAATGAAGAAAGCTCCCAGGCCGCCGTTGCGAGTAGCTGACGCGGAAGCACGAGGGATAGGAACATCCCTTGTGCCGTATGAGGTCGCCACGGATCAGCTTGCCGCCGAGCTGGAAATGCTCAACGCTCCGGTGCTACCGGAGCGTCCCCACCGGTCAGCGACAGTGGCCGACCAGGCCGGGATCTGTCGGAGGATATTGGAGAAAGAAATTTTAAGTTTGACCGGGAATGTGGTAGGGGTAACCGCCGTTGTGTGGAGGGAGGATCTGCCCATGATGCGTCGGAGAGCGATTCCTGTTGCTGCGGTTGTGGCAACGTTCGTTTTGCCGCTTGCGGCGTTTGCGCAAAGTCCCACGGGTTCGGTAACCACCGATCCAGTCCAATCCCCCGCGCCTGCACTCAGTGTACCGCTCATGCTCTTGTTGGCGGTTGGGCTGAGTGCTGTAGCTGTCTATAAGCTACGACGCACGGCTGCGAGGTCAATCGTCGTTGTTCTCGTGGCTGCGGTGACCGTGCTGGGGGGTCTCAGCTACGCCTTCTTGCCAGGCATCGACATCAGCGGTGCAGATTGCCTGAAGCACAAGACGAATATCTTCTATCCGTTCATTGGGTTCACTCCGCTGACGAGTGACTGCCAACAGCCAATTCGAATTACCGATATAACACTTCCGTGCACTGACATTCCTGCCCCATCCCAGCCGTGCACTGTGGGGCAAATTCTAGACAATGGTCAAACCTGCACACTGCCAAGCTGTGGCTGTCCAGCGGGTCAAACGAATTGCAGTGGCACCTGCACCGACACCTCTCCACCTCTTGGGTCGTACTCGGCGACATGCTCCGACTGCTCTGTGTCTGCCTGCACGCTCACATGTACATTATGCTTAGACGACACCGGATTTCCTGTGTGGTCGCCGCAGCTTACCCTACCGTGCAGTTCCGACATCGCTAACTGCAACGGGGTGTTGACGTGCGGGGGTTGCACAACTCCCTAAACGGGTGCGGCGGTCACTAAACTAAACCCCACCCCCAATCGCAGCTCTCCGGCGACCCGTCCCGCGTCCCTTGACTGCGTATGATAGTGTGCCGTGCAAAGACGGCGGGTTCCAGTGGGTGCGAATCCCACCCGGCAACTGGTCGCTCCAGCCGGAAGCAGTAGAAGGGTCGCGTCAGGCGACTCAGCGAGCGTGCAGGCCGTAACGCGAGTGAACGCCGAGCAGGCCTCGAAACAGTCAACGTGGGAGCCGACCCGCCTATCATACGGGGAAGGCCGCTGCTGGTGGGGGAGGAACCGAGCGACAGGCGCCCCATCAGTCCCACCGGGGTATTGGCGACGGCATGCATGACAAGGAATCCGAGCGGAACACGGGAAGCCCAGGCGGTGAGGGGCGTGACCTCAACCGGCACCCCGCGAGGGACAGGCCGGGCCGCAGCGGGTGACGGATCGGCCCGTAGTAGCGACGAAGCCGGGGAACGCCGGCGGAGCGAAGGGGCCGTAGTTCAGGACCAACGCACGAAGGGGCAGGAGAGCCGCGAGATTGGCGATGAGCCTACCAACTCGACAGAAGGTTCAGACACTCCAGGTGGCGTTGCACGCCAAAGCGAAGCACTCGCCGAGCTATCGCTTCTACTCCCTGTACGACAAGGTGTATCGGGCCGATGTGCTGAGCGAAGCCTACGAACGCTGCCGGAAAAACGGCGGCGGCGCCGGCGTCGATGGGCAGACGTTCGAGGGCATCGAAGCGTATGGGGTGAAGAAGTGGCTCGGCGAACTGGCGCAAGAACTCAGGGAGAAGAGATATCGCCCCCAAGCCGTGCGGCGAGTCTACATTCCGAAGCCGGACGGCAAGCAGAGACCGTTGGGCATCCCGACGGTGAGAGATCGCGTGGCGCAGATGGCGGCGGTGCTGGTCTTGGAGCCGATCTTCGAGGCCGATCTGCTGCCGGAGCAATACGCGTATCGAGCCAACCGCAGCGCCCTGGACGCGGTGGGCAAAGTGCACAGTCTGGTGAACACGGGGCATGCGGAGGTCGTGGACGCAGACCTCAGCGGGTATTTTGACAGCATCCCCCACGCCGAACTCATGAAGTCGGTCGCCCGTCGCGTGAGCGACCGGCACCTGCTGCATCTCATCAAGATGTGGTTGGAAGCACCGGTGGAGGAGATCGACGATCGGGGACGGCACCATCGAACGACCCGCAACAAGGACCAGGGACGAGGCACCCCGCAAGGGGCGCCGAGCTCCCCGCTGCTGAGCAACCTCTACATGCGACGGTTCGTGTTGGGGTGGAAAGTCCTCGGACATGAACGACGACTGCGGGCATACATCGTCAACTATGCCGACGACTTCGTGATCTGCTGTCGCGGAACGGCCATGGACGCGATGGCCGCAATGCGGGAGATGATGCGGAGGCTGCGGCTGACGGTGAACGATGAGAAAACGCGGCGGTGCCGCGTCGGGGACGAAGCGATCGACTTTCTGGGGTACACCATCGGGCGATGTTACTCGCCGAAGACGGGGAAGGTGTATATCGGCACCACGCCGTCGAAGAAGGCGATCCAGCGACTGTGTCGCGAGATCAGCGAGTTGACTGAGCGCCGATGGCAGCTCATCGACACCGAGGTGCAGGTAGGGCGTATCAACCATCGGCTTCGCGGGTGGGCCAACTACTTCTGCCTCGGCCCGGTGAGCAGAGCCTACCGGGCCGTGGATCGACACACGGCCAGCCGGCTACGTCAGTGGTTGCGACGGAAGTATCAGGTGCAGGGTCGGGGAACCGCACGCTTCCCCGATGCGTACCTGTACCAGACGCTCAACCTCGTCCGGTTGGCGAACCGGACGCGCAACTTTGCGTGGGCGAACGCGTGAGCGCCTGTCCGAAAGCCGGATGCGGGAAACCCGCACGTCCGGTTTGATGAGCGGGATGTGGAAACGGAGCATGGCTGGGATCATGGGACACTCGCAGACGAAAGGGCGAGCAACAGGGAACCCAAACTCCGGCCTAAACCACCGCGCCACATCTCGACTCTACAC
>JBEKBJ010000049.1:0-34611 GCA_050015455.1 Binatia bacterium | reverse complement strand
AGCCTCCCTTCTGGCTGCGGCGGTCACCGCAGCGGTTTGTGGTTGAACTACTCAGAAGGGTCATGGCTCCCATTCTCATTTGCGTGCAACACCTGTGCAGGCCGAGCACATGGTAACTCCCACGCTGAGGTGACGCGCGGGAGAGGACACATTGCGGCCTCTCTGCTCGGGCGCAAGCGAGACTGCGGCGCCGTAGGCGCTGGCGGCGCTTGGCTTCCTCAGCAAGCGCCGGAGATCATGCCGGCGCGTTGATCACCGGGTTTTCGAGCGCGCCGATATGGCTGATCTCGATGCGCACGGTGTCACCATGCATGAGGAAGCGTTGCGGCTGGCGGCGGTATCCCACCCCCGCCGGAGTGCCCGTGCTGATCACGTCGCCGGGCTCGAGGGTGACGCCCGCCGTGATGTACTCGATCAAGGCGGGCACATCGAAGATCAGGTTCGCGGTGCTCGCACGCTGCATCTCTTGGCCGCTCACGGTGGTGCGCAACTCAAGCGCGCCGGGATCGGGAATCTCATCGCTCGTCACCAGCGCCGGCCCCATGGGCGCGAAGGTGTCGAAGGACTTGGCGACGCAATGGCCACTGCGCGCCTGGTAATCACGCGCGGTGACGTCGTTCATGATGGTGTACCCGGCCACGTAGCGCAACGCGTCGCGTCGGCTCACGCGTTTGGACGGGCGGCCTATCACCACCGCCAGCTCGCCCTCGTAATCGATGAGCGCGCTGACAGGCGGGACCTCGATGGCCGCCCCGGGGCCGATGACAGCCGTGACCGCTTTCGAGAAGATGATCGGCGCCTCGGGAATGGGATTGCCGGTCTCCATGGCATGATCGCGATAGTTCAGGCCGATGGCCAGAATCTTCCCCGGCCGCGGCAGCGGCGCGAGCAGGCGCACCCGGTCAGGCGGGATGACGTGCGCGCCTTCCGCAAAGGCGCGGCCCGCAGCGACGCGCGCGTCATCGAGCGCTCGCGGCCCTTCGGCCAACAACGCGAGCATCGTCGCCGGCAAATGCGGCGCGATGACCGCGAAATCAACCACACCTTTCGGCCCTTCCGCGCCGAGGTGCGGTTCTCCATCGCTCACCAACGTCACTAAGCGCATCGCTCACCCCCGGATTACTGTCTCTACTTGGATCAACAAGGCGGGCAACGGTCGACACGTACCGGAACCCCGCTCAGAACTGCATTTCCGGACAAGGGATCGATCTCGGCGGGGTCGGTGAGATCGTTGCAGCTCGCCCCGGCGTGTTCGGCAGCGACGTGCAGTCGGATCCCTTCGCCGCCATGACCATAGCCGTGGGGCAAAGCAACTACGCCCCGCATGACACTCTCGGTGACCCGCACCGGAACCTCCACTGCGCCGACCCGGCTGCTCACCCGCACCCAGTCACCGGGACCGATCCCGCGCGCCGCCGCGTCCGCCGGATGCATGGACAACACACAACGGCTCGGTCCGCTAACCAGGCTGGGCAAGTTGTGAGACCAGCTGTTGACGGTGCGCGCCTCCCTCCGGCCAACTAAGACGAGATCCGGCGGCTGGTGGGTGAGGCTTCGCCGCAGTCGCACCAGGTCGGCTACGATCTCGGCTGGCGCCAGATCGATCCTCCGCTGTTTCCTGTCCGACCGGGCCGGCAGCCGCTCCGGCAGGCAGGGCTCCAGAGGTCCGAGATCGACACCGTGCGCGGCCCGGCACAGGCGTTCCAAGGTCAGACCTGGCCTCCACGGGCGGAGACCATTTCCGTAGGGACCGGCACGGAGCGCGACATCGAGCACAATCCGTGACGCCCGCGCGCTCCCAAGCGCCAGCAGCGTGCGCGGCACTGCTGCCTGCACCCGTCCCGAACCGCCGCGCGCCCAGTAGAGTCGACTGGCGAGCGCGAGGACAATGTCCCCGTCGCTCCTCGCATCGCGCGGTGCATCGAACACGGCGGGCGACCAGTGTGCCGTATTGCGGACCGAGAAGAGCTGAAACGCCACGTCGAAATGGTCGCGCTCGAGAGGCCCAAGCGGTGGAAGTATGATATGTGCGTGACGAGTCGTCTCGTTCAGGTACAAATCGATTGATACCATGAAGTCGAGCTTGTCCAGCGCCTCGCTCAAGCGGTGACCAGCCGGCGACGAGAGCACCGGGTTTCCTGCGAAAGTGACGAGGGCGCGGACTTGCCCGTCTCCAGGGGTCTCGATTTCCTCCGCGAGAGTCACGGCGGGAAGCTCGCCCATGAACTCCGGCACGCCACGCGTACGGGATCGCCAGCGTCCTCTTTGCGTCGGCGGCTGCAGGCTGGTCACATCCACCGGCGGCTTCGGGAACATGGCGCCGCCGGGCCGGTCGAGATTGCCACTGACGCTGTTGAGAACCTCGATCAGCCAAGTGGTGGTGGTCCCGAAAGGAACCGTGCTCGTCCCCATACGGCCGTAGCACACGGCGCTAGGCGCGTCCGAAAAAGCGCGGGCGATGGCGCGCATAGTCTCCGGTTCGATACCGACGGACTCTGACACCGCCTCTGGCGTGAACTCCGCGACCGCCTTCTCCACCACCTCCAACCCCTCGGCGAAGGAACCAAGCTTGCCCAGTCGAACGCGGCCCTCGCCGAACAGGCACTGGATGAGTGCGGCGAGGAGCAGTCCATCGGTGTTGGGGCGGATGAAATAGTGCTCATCGGCTAGCTTCGCCGTCTCGGTACGCCGCGGATCGATGACGACCACTCTCCCGCCGCGTTGTTGAATGCGGCGCAGGCGTGCCGGCATGCCAGGCGCCGTCATCAGGCTGCCGTTGGACACTACAGGGTTTGCCCCGATGATCAGCATGTAGTCGGTGCGGTCCACATCCGGCACCGAGAGGAAGAGACCGCTGCCGTACATCCAGTGGCTGACGAGCTGCTTCGGAAACTGATCGAGTGAGTTGGCGCTGAAGCGCTTCTGCGTTCCGAGCGCGGCCACCAGGGTGTCGGCGAACAGGAGCGCGTCAAGGTTATGGACCATGGGCTCGCCCAGGTAGATGGCGGCCGCAGCGTCGCCGTGCGCGCGCTGCGCCGCGCGGATGCCGTCGGTCGCGTACGCGAAGGCCTCCTTCCAACTCACGCGTTGCCATTCGCTCCCGGCGCGTCGCATCGGGTAACGCAGGCGGTCGGGGTCCTCATGGAGATCTTTCAGAGCCCTGGCCTTGGCGCAGATATAGCCGTGGCTGGACGGGTCCCTTTTGTCGCCGCCGATTGCGGTGATGCGCTCGCCCTCCACATGGACCTCGATCCCGCAACAGGCTTCGCACAGAGTACAGGTTCGGTAGACCACTCGCGTCACGAGACTGTCCTACTCGCTCATCGCGAATGGCACGGCCGAATTGAACCTTTGGCGCACGTCGCCACTCACGAATCACCGCTCCGCTGCCGCTGCGCCGTTTGCGCCGCTTCCCGGAACTCCGCCGGGATGCGTTGCGGGCGGCCGACCTCGTCGAGCACGGCGTGCACGGTTGAGCCGGTGGCTCGTACCTCACCGTCGAGGCCGGCGACCTCGTAACTGATCTGCAGGCGCGCCCGCTTCACCTCGGTGACCGCGGCACGAATGAGCAACTCGTCGTCGTAGCGTGCCGGCTTGAGGTAGCGGCAGCTCGCCTCGATCACCGCCAGATACAAGCCGCGGGCGATGTATTCCGTAAACGGATGTCCGAGGCGGCGGAAAAGCTCAGCACGGCCGATCTCAAACAATCGGAAGTAGCTGCCGTAGTACATGATGCGCATGGGATCACAGTCGCCGAAGATGACGCGATAGCGCGCCACTTCCACTAAGCCGGCCGAGTTGGTTGACACTACAGCTGTGGCCATTGGTTGCCCCACGGACGTGCTTGCTCGTACTCGTAGGCGATCTGCAGGAGCAGATCTTCCCGCAGCCGGGGCGCCACCAGTTGCAGGCCGACCGGTAGGCGCTCGTCGTTCAAGCCGGCGCGCAACGAGACTGCCGGGTTGCAGGAAAAGTTGAACGGGTAGGTGAACGCGATGGCGCCGCCGGGGGTCTCCACCGGCTGGCCTTCCACCTCCATCGGCAGCGGTCCCTCCGCGGCAAAGGCGACGGTGGCGACCGTGGGCGTCGCCAGCAAATCGAAGCGCGCAAACAGCTGCTCCAGCTCGTCGATGAGCTGTCTGCGTGTGCGCTGGATCTGTCCCATGTCTGCCGCCATCACCTGCCGGCCCAACTCGAGCCCCGGCAGGACGCCCGGATCCAAGAGGCTCTCGTCATGCAGGTACGGCGCCAGGACGCCGAGGTCTTCGAAGGCCGTGAGCCGCACCCAATCCATCACCACGTCGGGGATGCTGCCGGTGACCTGTTCGACGTGATGGCCGAGCCCCTCCAGCGCCCGCAACGCCGCCTCTACCTCGCGCCGCACCTGCTTCTCCGGCCGCGCGTACCCGAGGGTGGGGTTGTAGGCGATGCGCAGGCGCGGCGGCGGCCGGTCCAAGATCTCCCGATACGAGTAGCCCGGGTGCGGCAGTGAAAAAGGGTCAGCCGCATGCGCACCCGCAGTGATATCGAGCCATAAAGCGGCATCGCGCACGCAACGGGTCAGCGGACCGCTGACGATGGTGGCCGACCCGCGCAGCATCTCTTCCGGACCCCACGGAATGCGGCCGTTGGTGGGCTTGAGTCCGAAGAGCCCGGTGTAGCTCGCCGGAATGCGCACCGAACCGCCGCCGTCCGAGGCCGTCGACAGCGGCAGCAGCCCGCCAGCCAATGCCGCCGCCGAGCCGCCGCTCGATCCGCCGGGCGTGCGCGCCAGGTTCCACGGGTTGCGCGTGGTGCCGTAGACGCGGTTGCTGGTGAACGCGGTGTAGCCGAACTCCGGCGTGTTGGTCTTGCCGACGACGATGGCGCCGGCGCGCTTGAGCCGGGCCACCTGCACCGTGTCGCGTTGCGGATAGAAATCCTTGAACAACAGCGAGCCGCGCGTGTTGGGCAGGCCGATCGTGTCCTCCAGGTCTTTCACGCCTAAGGGCAGACCGGCCAGCGGTCCGACATCCTCGCCACGCGCGAGGCGATCCGCCACACTCTGCGCGTCGGCAAGCAACTGCTCGGCGGGGCGCAGGCTGACGAGCGCATTCACTTGCGGATTGATCGCCTCGATGCGGTCCAGCGTCGCGCGCATGAGCTCTACCGGCGATAGAGCTCCGCTACGAATCTGCGCCGCCAGGTCGACGGCCGGGGCGAAAAACAGATCGCCTGCTGGGGTGGGCATGACACACTCCTTCTGACTGCGCCGACTCGTAGCAAACGTCCGCGCCGCAGTCGACAGTTGCGAGAAGATGCAATGACAACATCGAGTCGGGGTACGGCCCGTGGCCGTTCGCGCTCGAATGGCTGCAAACGGTGGAAGCGCTCTGACCCGGCCGCGAGCCACGCGTCGCAAGCCGCGATTTCAACGGCCGGCAATCGCCTGCAGGACGCTGCCGACCTGACCGGCCAGCAGCGCCTCTCCCACAACGACGGCGTCGCACACCCCCTGGAGCGCGTTGTACTCTGCCGCCGAACGGATCTCGGCCAAGGCCACCGACGTGCGGTGGCACGGGAGCTGCTCTGCCAGTCGGCGTGTGTCCTCGAGGTCGAGGGTGCCGTTCCCGTCGGTGCATCGAAGTCCCAGCAGTACGTGCGCCCGGCGCAAGGCGCGTTCCACTTGTGCCTGGCCCAGCAATTCGAGGATCACTGCCATGTCTAGCGAATGGGCGGTGTCGACGAGCGTCTCGACGGCGGCGTCATCGAGATCCGCGAGCGGCAACACGGCCGCGTCCGCGCCATGCAAGCGGGTGTAGTACAGCTGGCTGGGATGAATGATCAGATCGTCGCGTAGGACCGGCGCCGTCGTCGCTTCCGCAATCGCCGCCAAGTCTTGTATCGACACCCCACCCGCCCCTGTGGCTACCGCCAGCGCCGCCACTTCGGCATCGTCACAGGCACGGGCGTGCGCCACCAACTCCGCCGTGGCCCGTACCCGGTCGGACTCGGTCTCGCGCGTGCTCAAGCGCGCGATGATGGCCAGTTCTTGTTTTTTCGTGCCGATGTGCAACGCAAAATCCCGGCGGCAGGGGCTGACGTTATCGAACGACTGCCCCGTCAGACGGCGGACTTCGTCTTCACTGGCAGCAAGCGCGCGCTGGCGATCCATGGGGTCGATACTCAACAGCTCCTAATTAATACTAGGTGGCTGATAGTCGATAGTCCATACTTACTGGCTGATAGTTATATTCACTGCTGCTCGGCGGTGAGTCCGAATGTCAGCCGTCAGACGGCCCGTTCGAGGGCCTCGGACAAGCTGCCGGCGGGAATCAGGCCCCGGTTGTCAGCGCTTCGACCCGCTGCATGAGCAAGCCGACTTCCTTGCCACCCTCCATCGCGCCTTCCATCCGCAGCTTGTTGTAGCGGACCGCATCCACCGTCCCCACCTTCTGCGTCAACACGTCGAACGCACCCTCAATGTCGGGGAAGATCATGTGGACGTACGGGCGGCGGCGCGTGTAGGTGCCGCGGCCGGCCTTGGTCTGGCCGCCGCGCATGCGCAGATACGCGGCCGGCCCGCCGCCCTCGACCGTCCATTGGAAGATACGATCTGGGCTGTTCTTGACCAGCTTCACCATGGTTTCGTCGCCGCCCTTGTTGAGCTGACTCAGGGCGTTCGAGACCATGTAGAGCAGCATCTTGACCTTCAGCGCCTTGCCTGCCGGGTCGGTCGGCACCGCGTTGGGCATCAGAACCTTCAGCTTCAGCAGGAACGGCACGACCCGCAGCAGGTTCGGGATGCCCGCAAGCCGTTTGAGCGACGGCAGCGCCGTGCCGCCCGCAAAGAACGTATTCAGATCCTTGAGCGTCTTGAACTTCACCGTGATCGACGGGTTCGGGTGCAGACCCTGCTTGACGTCGATGGTCCCGTCGCCCAGCTCGATCCAGGCGGCCCGGTCGCTGTCGCTCGCCGCGAACTGCACCACACCATTGGCCTTGAAGAGCAGCTTCCGGTACCGCGGTCGCTCCTCGGCCACGACCTTGACCAGCGGGAGGGCCGAGCGGAGAAAGATCCGCGCCCTCAGTTCCTGTGTGTGATCAGCCATCTCCGACAATCCTCTTGCTAATCCTCGTCCTCCCAGTTCTCGTCCTGCTCGAACTCGGCCCGCACCACCTCCGCGATCGCCTCCAGGATGCCGTCGGCGTCGATCTTGTAGTGATGCAGCAGGTCCTCGGGGTAACCGACGATCGAGAACTCGTCCTGGTAGCCGAGCTTGCGAAAGGCGCAGCCTTTGCCGCTCTTGGCGATCAGGTCCGCCACGGCCGACCCCAAGCCGCCGACCACGCTGTGGTCCTCAGCCGTGATGATGCGGCGTGTGTCCGCGACCGCCTTCAGCACTGCCGCCTCGTCGATCGGCTTGATGGTGTGCATGTCCAGCACGCGGACCGATACGCCGTTGGCCGCCGCCCGCGCCGCCGCCTCCATGGCGTGCAGCACCGTCACGCCGCACGCGATCACCGTCACGTCATGGCCGTCGCGCAGCTCGATCGCCTTGCCAATCTCGAAGTCGAAGTCCAGATCCTTATGCAGCGGCGGCTCGAAGCCGCGACCGATGCGGATGTAGCACGGCCCGTCCCACCCCAACACCGCTTCCACGGCCTTCGCCGTCTCGCGCGCGTCCGCCGGCGCGATGACCACCATGTTCGCGAAGCTGCGCATCACCGCCAGATCCTCGGTGCAGTGGTGTGTCGTGCCCGCCTGGCCGAACGACGTGCCGGAATGCGTGCCGATGATCTTGACGTTGCGTTTCTGGTAGCAGAGGTCCGTGCGCACGAACTCCGCGGCACGCAGCGACGCAAACACCGCGAAGGTCGAGATGACCGGGATAAGCCCGGTCTCGGCAATGCCCGATGCTACCGCCACCATGTTTGCCTCGGCGATCCCGAAGTCGAAGAACCGCTCGGGGATCTTCGCCTGGAACTTGCCGATCTTGGTGGAGGTCGCCAAGTCCGCCGTCATCGCCACGATCTTCTCGTTTTTCAGCGCCAGCTGCGTCAGAACCTCGCCGTAGATCTCAGCCTGCGTCATGTGGTCCGCGTCATCGACCGTCCATGTGAGTCCTTCAGCCTTCGCCATCACGACCTCCTCTTCTCGGCGCCGACCGTTACGACCTCTGGATCGATTCCAGAGCCTTCGCCCGCATCTCCGCGTCCAGGCCGCCGTAGTGCCAGGCGGTCTTGTTCTCCATGAAGTCCACGCCCTTGCCTTTGATCGTGTTGGCGATGATCATCACGGGCCGCTCCGTCTCCGCAAGCGCGGTGTCGACGGCGTCACAGATCTGGTCGAAGTCGTGGCCGTCGATCTTCAGGACGCGCCAGCCGAAGCTTTCGAACTTCCTGTCGAGCGGCTCCAGCGCCATGACCTTCTCAGTCGGGCCGTCCATGCACAACTTGTTGCGGTCCACGAACGCGGTCAGGTTTGTCGGCTTGTAGTGCCCGGCCGCCATCGCCGCCTCCCACACTGCACCCTCGTGGCACTCGCCATCACCAAGCACACAGTACGTCCGGTACTTGTGGCCCTGCACCCGGGCACCTAGCGCGATGCCGACGGCGAGCGGAAAGCCGTGGCCCAGTGAGCCGGTCGAGCAGTCCACGCCCCGGACCTTGAGGCGGTCCAGGTGCATCCCGAAGGGCGAGCCAGTCTTGTTGAAGTCCATCAGCAACTGGGGGTCGAAGTACCCCTTGTCTGCGAGGATGACCGCGTGGCCGATGCCGCCGTGGCCCTTGCTCAGCACGAAGCGGTCGCGCTGATCCCAATCGGGGCGGGACGGGTCAATATTCAGGTACCTGTAGTACAGCGCCACGAGGATGTCGTGCTGGCTGAGCGACCCACCGATGTGGGAACCGCCGCAGGTGTACGTCACCTCGACGATCTGCGCGCGCAGCTCGCGCGCCTTGTCCTGCAGTCGTTTGCGCTCCGCGGCGTCGAGCTTCGTGGGGGCTTTTGGGGGGTGCCACTGCGTGCTCAGGTTTTGCTGATTCTCGCGAAGCAAAGAGTCGTTTGTCAATTGCATGCTATTCCTCCCTTCCAAATGGCGCCAAAGTGGCCGGGGGGTCGGGCTTTCGTGCTCATTCTCTCAGCCCCCTTCTTTCTACCGCGACTCCGCTCTGTCAAGCAACTCCTAAGCTATGCCAATTGCCCCCATCCCGCCAGAAGAGACCAGCAAAACGCGGAAAGAAACCACCGCGACGCGAGTTCGCGGCGGGTGCTCCGTCATCCGAGGAGCATGCGGAGACGGCGAATCGTCAAGGGTTTGCGGTTCATCCTATCCCTACCATTTGACTATCAACTTCTAGCTATCCTTCGGCGTGTATTTGATCAACACACGACTTCCGTCCTTCAATCCGCCACGAAAGCTGTTCTCGTATCTGGTCCAGTCCCCACCGTATTTCTTCGCGTAGGTTTCGAACAGGACCGCATACACGTCAGGCTCAGTCACCACGGCGCCGGTTACCATGAACGAAGGACCGTCGGGCTTGCCGACGGCGATCTTCGCTTGGGGGCGGCCCGCTTTGATGCGGCGTACGCGCCAAGTGGTGGGCGGTGAGGCGACGTACACGGCGCCGTTGTGGTACAAGAACCAGATTTCCGCCGGCTTGCCGAGCGAGCCGTTCTTTCGCGTCGTGGCGATGTAAATGTACTTGCTGTTGGCCAGCTCGGTCTTGATGACCGGCGACAGCTCCGCCGCTACCGCACCGGGCAGCAGCACCGACAGGAGCAAGGTGCTGGCCAGGATAATCCGTGAGTTTGACCTTCGCATGAGCGTCCCTCCACCTCAGCGGGCCTCTGCTTTTAGTGCGTCTACCCGAGCAGTCAAGAGGTTTGGCAAAAAGGTAGTGATGCAACTGACCCACTACCGGCGAAAAGTCCGACAGGCTCTTAGGCTTCGCGAAGCGCCTATTCGCACCGAATCCTCAGCGGACTGCTGACTCAGGATGACTCAGCTGCTGCATGGGGCCGATTCACACAGGCGGTGAATCAAGTCGTGGAACACCTCGTAGTCCGGAGAGCGCGATTGCACGTGCAGGAAGGGTCGCGAGCTGACTCCCGCCTCGTCGGCGCCGGAGTCGTAAGCAGTGACCATGATCACAGCGGCATCGGGCCGCGCGCGATGAAGTGCATCCGCCAACGCCAGGCGGTCGGGGCTGGGATAGGAGTAGTCCAGTACCGCAACAGCGATGTTCGCCAGGGCCGTGAGCAACGGCACTTCCCCCGGCCCTGCATAGTCGCGGACGTCGTGTCCGTCGTCGCGGAGATTCTCGGCCAGGCCGCTCCGGAAGCATTGGTCCGTATCGACGAGCAGCACCCCAATGGCGCTACACGGCGGGTTCCTCGAAAGGAAGGTCGACGTGGAAGATGGTTCCATGTGGGTATCTAGCGGTGAACCCTATGCTGCCTCCGTGCGCCAGCACGATCTCCTTAGCAATGGTGAGGCCTAGACCCGAGCCATGTGCTTTTGTGGTCTCGAATAGACGGAAGACGTCCACCGTTTCCGGAATTCCGGGACCGGTGTCTTCAACCGAGATGCGGACGTTGCCAGGGGTGGGAATGGTCACCTTGAGGATCACGTGTCCAGGGCCGGGCTCAACGGCTTCCACGGCATTCTTCACCAGGTTATCGAAGACGCGATTCAACCTATCGGGATCGGCATGCAGCGTCGGCACGTCCTCAGGAGCCTCGAGCCAGAGAGCGATAGCCTGCGGCCGGGCAACTGGCTGCCAGCGAATGACCACCTCCTGCAGGAAATAGGGCAGATCGATGGGCTGGCGGCGCAGACGCTGCTCGCGCGAGAACTCTCTGAACTCGTTGATCAGGGCCTCGAGCCGGCGGACCTCAGAGACGACCTTTTCCGCCGAGCGCAGCACGCTCTCGCCGGTTTCGTTCAGCCGCACGCGGCGGAGCACCAGCTGCGCCTGCATGGAGAGGCCGGCCAGTGGGTTGCCGATGTCGTGCACCAGCTTGGCGGTAATAACGCCGATATCGGCCAATCGCTCGCGTTGGATCGAGCGGTTCTGCAAATAGCGCAGTTCGGCTTCGGCGCGGCGCCGTTCGGTCATGTCGGTGCAGGCGCCGATGAATCCGATGCGGTTTCCGGTCTCGTCGAGGATGCCATCGGCCCGCAACAGCGTGGGGACGATGCGGCCGTCTCCCGCCTTCAACTCCATCTCACCGCTCCACGAGCGGCCGCTGCGAATGGCCTCAGCAACCTCCTCGGCGAGCCCCTCCTTGATCAACAGCGCCAAGGGCCCGCCAGCAGCGTTGAGCCCGTCGATGGTATAGTTGTACAGATCGGCGAAGGCGCGATTGTGATAGATCGCGCGGCCCTTCATGTCGGCGATGCAGATGGCGTCGCTCGTGCTTTCGATCGCTTTGCTCATGCGGGTGAGCCCTTCCTCGGCACGCTTGCGCTCGACGAAATCGCCGATCTGACTGCCGACGGCCTCCAGCATCTGCAGCAGATCGTTGTCCGGCGATCGCGTGTCACGGCTGTAGAAGGCGATGACGCCGATCACGACGTTGCGGGCGCGTACCGGGAAAGCAAAGGCGGCGCGCAACCCCAGCTGAGCCGCGAGCGCGGCCCGCCGCGAATGCAGTTCCGTGGTGACGTCCGCCAGCCAGCCGGGCTGGCCACTCGCAAAGACGCGGCCACACAAGCCCTGCCCGCGTGTCAGCTTCAGGGTGCGGCTGACCGCTTCCAGCTCCGTCGTGTTGAGTGCAGGGTCGTGCCACGCGCCGCGCCAGCGCAGCAGTCCCGTATCGCGCTCGGCAGACCACAGCTCGCCGAATTCCCAGCCGGTAGCTTCACACATCGCCTGCAGCAGCGCCGGAGTCGCTTCCTGCAACGAGGCGGAGCCGGCGAGGAGACGGGTCACGGCGAACTGCGCCATCAAACGGGCTTCGGCGCGCTGCCGTTCGGTGACGTCCTGGCCAATGGCCAGCACAGCGGTTACGTTGCCGTCCTGATCCTTGAGGCTGTTGGCGTACCACTCGATCAGGCGTTCCGTGCCGGCCTTGGTAACGATCGGGTTGACGCGCGCACGCACATGCAGATCCTTCACAGCTTCCTCAAAGATCAGCCGGACGCGGGCCCGCTCGGCCTCCGAGATGAAGATGGAGAACCAGTCGGCACCTTTCACCTCTTCGAGACGATAGCCGGAGATCTGTTCCATGTAGCGGTTGAAGCGCACGATGCACCCCTGCCGATCGAGTACCAGGACGATGACCCGGGCCGTTTCGAGCATGCGTTCGGCGAAATCGCGCTCGCGCCGCAGGGCTTCCTCGGTTTCCTCACGGTCGGTGACGTCGCGGATAATGGCGGAGAAGGCGACATCGTCCCCGGTGCCTACCTCGGAGACGGAGAGTTCAATAGGGAAAGTCTCACCGCTCTTGCGCCGGGCACAAACTTTACGGATTTTGCCGATAGCCTTCGGGACTCCGGTGCGGTGATACATGCGGATGTACTCGCCGTGCTCGTCGCGATAGGGCGGCGGCATCAGCACGCCGAGGTCGCAGCCGAGCACTTCTTCCGCGTGGTAGCCGAACATGCGCTCCGCGGCCGGGTTGAACAGGGTGATGTGCCCGGTCGAATCGATGCTGACGATGGCGTCGCGAGCGGTATTCAGGAGCGCACGCCAGTGCGCCTCGTTCAGAAGCGGAGCAGGCAGCACCTCCGCGCCGGCAAGTTTACTCTTTCTTTTCATGGCTGCCATTGTGCGAAGTAGCCCAGGCGCCGCCCGCGATCAAGGGCGGAGGCCGGTCAGGCCGGGCGCTGACGGAGCGGCGCAAGTGAACCTCAAGCGCCGACTGTAGCGCGACCTGTCAGATCACAAGGTCCGCCTGGCTTCCCCTGAGATGACGCACGCCGGCCCGCATGTCGCCGAGCACCGGCCGTTTGACACGCGGCGATACCTGTGGCTTGTCTTTGATAGTCACCTCAGCGGATGGGTGCTGGAGAAACAACGTGCCGATCTACGAGTATATGTGCAACCATTGCCGGCGACCGTTCGAGGAGCTGGTGCTGTCGGCGTCCACAGTGGTGGTGTGCCCGCTCTGCAATGGCAAGAAGATCAAGCGGCTGATGTCGGTAGTCAACTCGCGCTCGCGCGGCGGTGGCGCCGCACCCGTGGCGGCAGGGTCGAGCTGCGGCGGCTGCACGCGGACAAGCTGCGGCGGGTGCAGCGGTTCTTGATCAGTGTAAGCGTCCGCCGATTACTTTGAGAGAGCCTTCTGCAAGGCCTACCCCTCAGTCCGGGGGTCGCGGGCTGCCGTGGCGCTCCAGCCGTAGCTGGCGGAGTTTCTCCTGCTGCGCCAGCGTCAAATCGTTCTTGATCCGGATCAGCAGCGTGAGGTGCGCCTTCTTGAGCCGCACCTCGGCGCTCATGACCTGGTCCGCTTGACGTAGCGCGGCCGCCTCGTCGACGTGCCCGGCCGCGAGCAACTTGCCGAGCTTTTCCGACTCCCGCTCGACGTCCCACTGGAGCGTGACCAGCACCTTCTCCGTCTCCTCCATCTGTTTCGTGATCGTCTCGCGTTGCTCGTCCGTGAGGCCGATCTCGCTCTGGTGACGCATGATCAGGCCGGGCGGAAAGACATTCTCAAGGAAAGACGGGCCGCCCATGCCTGGCGGGCCTGCCTCGATCGGAGGCTCGCTCGGCTGCGCGGCGGCCGCGTTCAGCAGCGCGGCGACTAACACAAGACACAGCGCAAGTGTCATACGGAGGTGGGTCATGCGTACGTCTCCCCATCCACGGCGGATTGCTTGTTCAGCGGCTCAGGGTCGAGGCAGCCGAGTCCCGAACCCGTACAGCCGAACGACGGAACGCTATCGAGAGCCTCCAGGCCCGGCGTCGTAAGCAGCACGTCCGTTGGCACATCGTAAGTGCCCAGCTCGGCCACCGTGACACGCCTGTGTTCGGGTGTCGGTGCCGGTTCGCGCAGGAGCCAGAGCACGAGCGCGGCAGCCGCGGCCAGTGGCAGCGCGGCACCGACGTAGCGCCAGGCGCGAACGTGGCGGCTGGCCCTGCGACCCACAGGGGGGGACGCGAGACGCAGGGCCGGGGGGTTTGCCGCCGCGTTGAGCTGTTCCGCCGTCGCGGTCTCTACGCTCGCGGGCTGGGGCACGGCCGCGAGGATGCGCTCGAGCAGCGCTGGGGACGCTGCGTGCGCGGGTGCGAGGTTGAGGACAGCATCCAGTTGCGCGCTCGCCTCGCGTCTGCGCTGGGCCTCCGCCGACTGCGCGAGCAGCGCACATGCTGCCTCTCGCTCTGCCGGCGGCCAGCGTTCCGGGTTCGCCCCGTAGGCATCGAGCAACTCGCCGAGGCGCGCCAGGGTCATCCGCGAGCGATCGTTCATCTGAGTGTCTTTACTCCTCTCCGAGCAAGTCCGGTAGGAGGGCGCGAAGACGGGTGCGTAGCGTGCGCCTCCCGCGCGCCAGCAGTGACTCGAGTGCCTCCACGCTAACGCCCATCACCTCTGCCGCCTCCGTGTTACGCAGTCCCTGGTAGTGGCAGAGCGTGATCGCGACACGCTGCTGGGCGGGAAGTTGCGCCAGGGCCGCGTTGACGTGGCGGCCGATGTCACGGGCTTGCATGCGCGCGACGAGCGGTGGTCCCGGATCCGTTGGCTCTGCGATTTCGTCGAGCGCCAGCTCGCGGGCACGCCCGAGGCGGTCGAGGCAGAGGTTGAGGGCGACGCGGTGCAGCCACGTGCTGAGACGCGCTGTCGGTTGCCAGCGGGACGCGTGGGTCCAGAGACGGAGGAAGGCTTCCTGCGCCACATCCTCGGCGCCGGTGCGGTCCCCGAGCACACGCGCGGCAAAAGCGACAACGCGCCCGAGGTGTCGCTCGAGAAGCCGGCGGAAGGCCTCTCGATCGCCTGTGGCGATCCTGAGCATGAGCATCTCATCCGAGTCCTCCAAGGCACGTCCGTCGAGTCGGTCGCCCGCCCCATGCACGAGGCGCCGGGGGGTGTGCGCCTGGTGCATGAAGGCGAATGCGAGGTCGGCGTTGCGAGATTAGCCGCGGAAAACGCCCAAAGCAAAGGCCGCAGCTATCACGGGCCCCAGGGAGGATGGCCGGGTCCCGGACCTGGGGGGCGGTCCGCCTGCAGCTCATCGAGACTGACGGCGCCGTCGCCGTTCGTATCGAGCTGCTTGAAATGTCGCTCTGTCATCTTGTCATGAACAAGCGACTCGAAGGTCTTGAACTCGTCCAAGGACAGCGTTCCGTTTCCGTCGGCGTCCGCCTGTGCAAACAGCGCGGCGCGTTCTGCCTCTATCTCCGCCGGGCTCGGGGGAGTGGGACTCTGGGCAAGCATCACCCCGGGGAACAGCAGCAGGGTTCCCATCAGGATGCATCGGCCGATTCGCATGTCGATCTCCTTTCTTGTTGTCGGGGCCCCAATTGACCCACACGCTTAAACGGCCGACGTGGGAAAATCCGTCGCAGCCACCCCTGCGGCGTGGCGAGCCACCAGCGCATTGAAATCTGGCGTGTTCGGCACCGTTGTGGGCTGCTGCCCGTCGCCCATGAGCACGACGTGTTCGAACGGCAGGAGGCCACGGGGAAGCCTGCCGCAGCAATTCCCATCGGCGGGAAGCTCCTGGGCCTGATGTACCTATATTGGGGTGCGGCGCATTGTGTGCCGCCTGGCATCTGGGTTGCACACCAAGGTCTTTTCGAGATGAGCCAGCTGAGCGACCTCATCGAGCCCAATAATCTGCGTCTGCTGTTCGGCGCCGGGAGTTTCCTGAGCGACCTGGTTGAGGACCTGCGGGAGGACTTGTCCTTTGCCCGAATACTCGGGCGAACCATACTGAGGCCGGCCGCGGCTGAGGCGGTACCGGGGAAAATCTTCCCGCAGTTTCGGCGGCGATCGGTTCCTGCACTGGAAGGGAAACGAGTTGGCCTTGTTGCTTCGGGCGGAAGCGGCGCCCTGGCCTCATTGTGCGGCGTTCGACGGGCATTCGAGGAGGCCGGGATCGAGGTGGCAGCCATCAGTGCCTGCTCGGGAGCGACACTATTCGGTGCGCTGTGGGCTTGCGGCCTGAGTGCGGAGGAGATGGCGACGTTCTGGCTATCGCTGAGGCAAGACGAGTACCTCGATCCGGATTGGCAAGCACTCGCACGAGCCGGGCTGCATCGTTTCCGAGACTTCGGCGGTTTCATACGCGGCACGGCGATCGAGCACGCTTTCCGGCGCCGGCTCGGTCGCCGCACGCTGGCTGATACGGCGGTGCCGCTGTACGCGGTGATGTGGAACGTCGATGAGAACAGGGTGGAATACTTCGGAACGAAATCGACGCCTAGACTGCCGCTGGCGACGGTGGTCCGAGCGGCCATCTCGATTCCACTCTTCGTGGAACCGGTGCGTATCGGCCGCCACCTCTATGGCGATGGTGGGGTCGTCAATATTTTCCCCGTCCGACCCCTGATAGACTTCGAGGAGCCGTTCGACTTCGTCGTTGGGGTCAACTGCTATTATCCGGAGAACTTCGCAGGTGAAGACCTCAGCGGCTGGCGCAAGCAGAGCTGGGCTATCCTGCGTGCCATAGGCCAGTTGCGCTCGTGCATCCACCTGGAATTGGCACGCGAGCAGATGAAACTCCTCGGACCGCGGTTAACCATGCTCCATCCGGTTCCGTACACCGAAGTGCGCGGAGCCAAGTTCTACGAGAGTTTTCTCGATCGCTCGCGCTGGCCGCGATTCATGCGCCAGGGCTACACGTGCGCGCGCCAGGCGCTCGATCGCCTGGCGCCAGCGGGTCGGGGGCGCGCGGCCCGAAACGATGCCAAATGAAGCTTTTCGCCCGATCCTGGACCAGCGTGCTCTCGAGGCCAGACTTTATCGCTAATGCCGGCGGGGGCATCTGCACAGCGGTTGAGTATCACGGCGGCACGCGAGCTCAGGCCTTTGCGGTAATCCAGGAAAAGATCGCGGAGAACACACAGCTTGTCCTCGAGCAGGCACGCGACCGGCTTGTCCTTCCGCAGGCCGCTGTCCTCGATCTGGCGCGCGCTCGCGTCCAGGAGGCCGCGGGGTATCGACGGCTTGACGCTTGCCATGCTCGATGTGGCTGAAACGGGAGGTACGTCGGCCGCGCCGGTGGGGCGCGACGCAATCCTGTACGTGCGCCAGCCGGACGGGGCCGTCATCTGCCAGCTCTGCGCCCACCGCTGTGTGATCCGACCGAGCCGGCGCGGTATCTGCTGGGTACGCGAGAATCAGAACGGAAAGCTCGTGACGCTCGTAGCGGACCGCGTCGTCAGCGTGAGCATCGATCCCATCGAGAAGAAACCTTTCTTCCACTTCTTGCCGGGAAGCCTCGCATATTCGCTCTCGACGGTTGGCTGTAACTTCCGTTGTCCGTTCTGCCAGAACTGGGAGATCGCGCAGTGGCCGCGAGAGCACACCGGCCCGGTCCCCGGCACGCCGACGACGCCGCGGAAGATCGTTGGCGCTGCGCGCGCCACCGGCTGCGCCGCGATTGCGTACACCTACACCGAGCCGACGATCTTCTTCGAGTTGGCGCTGGAGACCAGCCGCTTGGCGGCGGCGGCGGGACTGAAGAATGTATTTGTTACCAACGGCTACATGACGTCGGAAGCGCTCGACCTCATCGCGCCGGTGCTGCACGCGGCCAACATCGATTTGAAGAGCTTCACCGATCGCTACTACCGCAGGGTCTGTGGCGCCACGCTGGCGCCGGTGTTGGACATGATCCGGCGTTTGCACGAGCGTGGCGTCTGGGTCGAGATAACCACGCTGGTGGTGCCGGGCCGCAACGATTCCGATACGGAGCTGCGTGCCTTGGCCTCTTGGCTCGCGGCCCTCGATCGCGACATCCCTTGGCATGTGTCGGCTTTCTATCCGGCGTACAAGATGATGGATGTCCCACCGACGCCGATGCCTACGCTCTTGCGGGCCGCGCGTATCGGACAAGAAGCCGGGCTCCGTTTCATCTACATAGGCAACGTGTCCGGCGGCGCATGGAAGGACACGATTTGCCCGGTGTGTGGAGGGCGGCTGGCGAGGCGCCGCGGATTCACGGTGCTAGACTGCTGCATCGAAGATGATCGCTGCTCGGCTTGCCGCACACGGGTGCCCGGCGTCTGGAGATAGATCGCTTCGTACAGGACTGCACGAATAGCGCAGCGAATGGCGTGACCCTCGGCACGCCACGACTTTAATCGCGAGACGTGGCGCTGAAGAATGCGTCCGGTGTAAGCACCGGCACCGCCGTCCGCCCTTCGAAGTCCTTGGTGTTCCGGCGCTTGTGTTTCCGGACTCTTGGTCGTAGAGGATGACGTTACTCTGTGCCGTCAGATTGGGGGTGCCCCAATGGGAACTGGTCCGGCAGGTTTGACTCACACACAGGCGACCGCTGAGCCACAGCGCGGGCGCATCCTCAGCATCTTCGCCGTGCTGTTCATGCTCCTAGCGATATCGGATCTCCTGAAGCCGTTCGGTTTCGGAGGCAGCGAGACCGGCTTCGTCTTCCTCGGCCGGCGGCTGAGCGGTCCGGCCAATGCCATCATGGGGCCGTTGTTCGGGATCTTTCTGCTCATCTACGCCTTCCGCATTTGGCGCATGAAGCGTTCGGCGCTGGTGATGGGCTACCTCTACGCGGCGTACGTGATCATCAACCTCACTCTGTTCAACCTGAGAAATCCTGTCCCGCCGGGAATCGGCTATCTGATCTTCGGCATTGTCTACGCGATCGGCGGTATCGGCGTGTCGTGCGGCGCCGTGTACCTCCTTAGCCAACGCAGAGCGGTGTTGAAGTAGCGCACATTTGGATGAGGGAGAAACTGAGAGCGGCAGCCTCGTTGACCTGTATAGGTATGCTTGTGGAGCGCATTGCGATTTTTGCGGCCCTGCGCTGGGAGTGCGGGCCGATCTTGCGTCATCTACGGCGAGTCGAGCCCGGCTGCGTGGCGCAGTGCGCTTTCTGGCGGGGCGAGGCGCCGGGGCGTGAGATCTGGTTGATCAAGACGGCCATGGGCGAGCAACACACGGCAGCGGCCGGTCAAGTCCTGGAGGAAGCCGGCCGGCTCGATCTCCTCCTCTCCACCGGCTGCGCCGGTGCATTGTCGCCCGAATTGGTCTCCGGCGATCTCGCCATTGCGACGGCGGTGATCGGCAACGCCACCGGTGACCGCTACGAGACGGATCCCGTCCATCGGGAGCGCGTGTGTGTTGCGGCGCAACACGCGGCACTGCGCGCTGTCGTCGGCCCGGTATTGTCCAGCCCGAGGGTGCTCGCCAGTGTCGCCGCCAAGCAGGCGGCGGCGGTCAGCACCGGGGCGGTGGCCGTTGAAATGGAAGGCGCCGCCATCGGCGCCTTGGCGCAGCGGACGGGCGTGCCGTTCGCCTCAGTGCGGGCCATCCTCGACACCGCAACAACCGAGCTGCCCGAATCCGGGGACTTTGTCGACCCGGGGACGGGGACGGTCAAACTGCTCGGGGTAATGCGCCATCTGGCTCGGCAACCCGCGACGCTCTCTCAGTTAGTGGCGTTGCAGCGCATGATGACGGCGGCACAGCGCAGCCTAGAGAGGTTCTTCGCGGTCTGGCTCGCAAGCTGACTCTGGGGAAGGGCCAGTCGGTCACAAGAATCATTTTGTCACTTCCGACCTGGACGAGCAGCTGTGCTGGCGGCCGAGAGGCCGTATGACAAACGGACGTCAGCGGCGCAGGAATTCGTCCATCAGGGCGCGAAAAAGCAGCCCCTCGGACGTTGGCCGGGTTGCTGGGATGGCGCGGAGAGAATCGACGTACTCTGCCGGCAAGCCGTGCTCCTCAGCGCCGCTGATCACCGCCTCCATGTAACGCGTTGACGGTCGCAGGCTCGGATCGCGACGGTCCGAGGTCAGCGAGAATGCGGTCAGCGGCGGGGTCGAATCCGGCAGCGGCTCCACTCGAACGATGATGCGCTCGTAATTGCCGAGGAGCACGCCCTCCGTCAGCTCGATGTACCGCAAATCTTCCTCGCTGACTTCGTACGCTACCCCGAGCACGTGCGCTGCCGCATCCGGGATGATGTTGGCAAACGCCTCGCCGATGGGCACGAGCGGCGGCTTGTCGAAGACCAGACGCCATCCTGTAGCGCGCGCCGGCACGGCGCGCAGGAATTGGATCCCGCGCCGCCCCCGCAGCGTTGCGCTTTGCATGTTCGACCCGTACGCGAAGTACCAGACCGTCGTCATCGCAGCTGGTTCTTGCCAACGTTGGGCATCATGATCGTATCGCACGTCATTGCTCTTAACCGCCCGTGTGCTCGGCTCACTTCTTCTTCGCCGTGATCACGCTCCTGTGGGCCGCTACATCTCTGACGAGCGCATCAGTGAACCCTGCACTTGAAAGCATCCCTTCTACCTCTTCGATCGAGTAGCATCTTCCGACCGTCGAGTGCATGAGAAGGCATGAGTACTCGGCCACCGCCAGCGGGCCATCCTTGCTCTTGTCCAAATGGGTGTCAAAGATGGCAATCATGCCGCCGTCATCGACAGCTTTGTACGACATCTCCAGGAGCCGCCGTGCGGATTCATAGTCCCAATCGTGGAGCACGTTCGCGAACAGGTGAATGTCGTACCCCTCAGGAATCTCCTTGAACATATCACCGGCAATGACATGCACACGGCCGGACATCTTCTTCGATTCGATTGATCGCCGCGTCGCGCGGTCCACTGGGGCCAGCTCCAGAACAGTCGCCGCCATGCGGTCATTTGCCTGTGCCAGCACGCAGGCATACACCCCAGAACCCCCGGCGATATCCAAGAGCGACCGATACGTCCGGCAATCGAGTTTGGCCGCCAATTTGCGGGCCAGGAAGGCGCCACGACTGTCCATGGCTGCGGTAAACGCGTCGGCGAACTGCGCGTCCTTCATCGCCTCCAGCCAGTCTCGGCCGTCTCCCGTGCTCGACCAGCCGGCAGGTCTGTCGGTTTTCAGCACCTCACGGAACTCCCGGCATTGGGGGCGATTCTTCTGCGATGCGTAGTAGGGAACCAGGCTCCATGGCGTACCACTCACCAGATAATCCCTGGCAAGCGCGCTGAGTGAGTATCGACCACCGCGCTTGTTGACGAGGCGTTGCGCAAGAAACAGCGTCAGCATCACGTCGGCCGGCCGTGACGCAAGCTGCAGAGCGGCGCATATTTCCGCGAGACTTCGCGGCGAGTCTTTCCGAACAGTAAAGAAATCGAGGTACACGACAGCGCAGATGAGCAGATCCGAAGCGTAGATAGAGTCTCTGAACCTCAACAGCTCACTTGGATCCGTCCTGGGAAAATGTTCACTCACGGTTCACCTCTTTGCAGTCCGCAGGTTACTCCGTCGCAATCCAGGTCCATCGCGCCCCGCATCTTTCCAGCCGGTGCAGGCCGGCGGCTTCGGCGAGCCGGATCGCCTCGCGGTATTCGTTGCCGGTGATCGGCCGGTTCAGGCCCGGCATGTCAGCGGCCTTGAAACACGGCCGATACTGATCCATCACGTTGAGAAACGTGTTCGGGGAGATCTCGTTGGCCAGGAAGCGCACGATGTCCGCCGTGCCCGCGATCCCATCCGGCAAGACGAGATGGCGGACCAAGAGGCCGCGTAGGGCAACGCCATTGCCATCCAGAACCAAATCGGCAACCTGGCGGTGCATCTCCTTCACCGCCGCCTGATTGAGCGCCGGGTAGTTGCGCACCTTCGA
Organism: Binatia bacterium; assembly: GCA_050015455.1. Classification (GTDB taxonomy): domain Bacteria; phylum Desulfobacterota; class Binatia; order HRBIN30; family HRBIN30; genus JAGDMS01. Next base: position 12,868 of record JBEKBJ010000049.1, on the reverse strand, counting down.
ACATCTTCGCGCCAGTGATACATGCGCATACTTCACGTCCGGCATGTAGATGTCGACCACGCCGTCGAGCAGGCTCAAACTTACCAGCGCGTCATAACCCCCGGTGTTGTACACCAGCGGGAGGCGCAGTCCATGGTTGGCGGCGATGGCCACGGCAGCCAGAATCTGCGGCACGACATGGGACGGAGTAACGAAGTTGATGTTGTGACAGCCACGCTCCTGCAGGTCCAACATCATGGCCGCGATCTGCTCGGGCGCGACCTCGCGCCCCTCTCCCAACTGGCTGATGTCGTAGTTCTGGCAGAACTGGCAACGCAAGTTGCACCACGAGAAGAAGATGGTGCCTGATCCGTGGCGGCCGACCAGACACGATTCCTCGCCGAAGTGCGGCCCGAAGCTGGCAACCACTGCCCGCTCGCCGCTGCGGCACACCGCCCCTTTCGTCGTCCGGCGGCGATTGACGTGGCAGTCGCGCGGGCAGAGGTCGCAATCTTCTAAGCGTGCCCACGCCTGGTCGACACGCCGCTCCAGTTCGCCGGTCGGGAGGTTCAAATACGCGGGCGCCAACGTGCTGGCCATGATGCCTTTATGCGAGCACAAAAGGCGTCGCCCTGCTACTGTCGCGCCGCGCCGCAGGCCGTACTACGCTGCGCCCGGTCACGCCCTCCCTCTTGGCGCCTCGGCCGCCACGCGTGTGAAAGGTCCGGACTGCCGGCTAGTCTTGCGGCTACGCGGCAGCCCGGAGAGTAGCGCAGTGCGCACTCACCAAATCCAGGAAGCTATCGAAGTCGATCGGCTTTTGGACATACGCTGTCGGTTCGAGAAGCGCGGCGTTGGCGTTGGCGTCGTGGTGACCGGAGTAAACCACCACGGGAATAGTGGACAGTTTCGGGTCCTGCCGCTGCTCTTTTCGGAACTGAAAGCCGTCCATACCCGGCATCATCAAGTCGAGCAGGATCAGCCCGGGTTTCAACCCGCTGCGCAGGCGCTTCAACGCTTCTGCACCATCGGCAGCCGTGTGTACGACGTATCCTTCAAGCTCCAGCAAAGACTTCATACATGCACGGCTGTCAGCATCGTCCTCGACGAGCAGGATGTGACGTTCGGCCCTCTCATTTACCGGGAGCGCGGCACTCTGCACCGTCACTGGGGCAGGAAGGATCTCGGTCTCCGCATTCGCTGTGGCGTGCCTGTTTTCAGCGTCGGCGGCGGCCACATACTCCTCGCTTTGCTCGTCGTGTCGATTCGGAGTACGGCTGTTTGCCCCCACCTGAGCTCCCTCGTTTTCCTGCACCATGCAACCACGAAAAGCAGCACCCATGCCACCTGGGACAGGAGTGTGTCTGCCGAGCGAAACCCCATGCCGGGGATACGCGAAGCCTAAGGGGATTGGAAATCTTACACAGGGAAAGGGCGTGAAAGACAAAGAAATCTTTACAACTCGCAATCCGAGCCCTTCGGTGAGCTGAACGCACCGAGAGCGGCATTCCGGTACGCAAATTGCCCTCCCTCCAGCGTCCAAATCTCTTGCGGCCCGCCTTGCCGCCAACCCCGTGCTCGGCATAACATGCCTCAGCATAACATGCCTCGGCGGAAAGGAAGCAGACATGGCGTCATTTGCGGGAGTCGATTACTACGGCCTGGACGAATTGCTGAGCGAGGAAGAGCGCATCGTTCGGAAGACGGCGCGCGACTTCGTCGAACGCGAAGCGCTGCCCATCATCGAAGAACACCATGCGCGGGAGACCTTCCCGCAGCACCTCATCCCACGCCTGGCCGAGCTCGGCTTCTTCGGCGCCAACCTGAAAGGCTACGGCTGCGCCGGCTTCAACAACATCTGCTACGGCTTGATCTGCCAGGAGATCGAGCGCGGTGACAGCGGTCTGCGCTCCATGGTGTCTGTCCAGGGGTCGTTATGTATGCACCCCATCTACGCCTTCGGCTCCGAGGCCCAGAAGCAGCGCTGGCTGCCGGAGATGGCCGCGGGCAAGGTCATCGGCTGCTTCGGCCTGACGGAGCCGGATCACGGCTCTGACCCGGGCGGCATGGAAACCCGTGCCCGTGGCGATGGCAATCAGTTCATCATCTCGGGCGTAAAGCGCTGGATCACCAACGGCAGCATCGCCGATCTCGCCATCGTCTGGGCGAAGACCACCGAGGGCATCCGCGGCTTTCTCGTCGAAAAAGGCACACCCGGTTTCGAGACCAACGACATCAAAGGCAAGTTCTCTTTGCGTGCCTCGATCACGTCGGAGCTGGTGCTCGATGAGGTCCGCGTCCCGCGCGAGAACATGCTGCCCAACGTGAGCGGCCTCAAGGGGCCGTTTTCCTGCTTGAGTCAAGCGCGCTACGGCATTGCCTGGGGCGCGCTCGGCGCAGCCATGGCCTGCTACCACACGGCCTTGCAGTATGCGAAGGACCGCCGCCAATTCGATCGCCCGCTGGCGGGCTACCAGCTGGTGCAACAAAAGCTCGTCCACATGGTGAACGAGATCACCAAGGGCCAACTGCTGGCCTACCGGCTAGGGCAGTTGAAGGACCAGGGCAAGGCGCGGCCCGAGCAGATCTCACTGGCCAAGCGCAACAATGTAGCTTACGCGCTCGAGATCGCGCGCCTGGCGCGGGACATCCTCGGGGCCAACGGGATCGTCATTGAGTATCCGATCATCCGTCACATGCTGAACTTGGAGACCGTAAACACATACGAGGGCACCTACGATATGCACACGTTGATCGTCGGGCGCGACATCACCGGCGAGGACGCGATTCGGTAAGCGCAGCGCGCCGTCGGTCCGGCCGCCTTTCAGCTTGGCATGCCGCTCACGCGCCGTGCGCTGTTAGGCCGCCCCGTGAGGGTAGTCGTTGACGATGTCGTTGATGGCATCTTCGAGCTCGTCGTCCGTCCGAACGACCAGCGCCTTGGCCTTCTTGCGGTCATAGGCGACGGCCCGTCGCCACGGTGCGTCCGCTTCCACGTCGCGGATGCACCGTCGCAGCACCTCGTGGACCAGCTCGGAGGTGGTATGGTGTTGCTGCCTGGCCAGGCGATTGACGGCTTTCACCAACGGGGGCGGCAGCGAGATCGCCGCCGGCCGGACGTCGCGTGATGCCCTCGTCGCGTGGCTCCGCTTTCGCCCCTGGCGGTTGGGGCTTTCGTTCTTTCTGCCCAATCATGGGGCTCCTCGTTCGGTCTTCGGGAGCTACGGGGAAACGCTAGCTTGCCGGCCGCGGGCGTGGACGGTAAGAAGCCGTCACGGTCAAACATTTATACGCGGTTAAAAGTTATGTGCGCCGCCATCATCCGCAAGTGTGTAGGGCCATTTCGCGTCCGGCCGATCCAAAATGGCCAAACGGGAGGACGGGGTCCTCCGACTCGCCTTGCTACCCCGAAGCATCGTTTTCTTTCGGTCATTGCACATTCCAATCTCAATGGAGGACGGTAATGAAGATGATTTCTGGCAGTCGTTCGATCCGCTTCGTTGGTTCATTGCTCGTCGAGGGGCTCTTGGTGGCTCTGGTGGCATGCGCGCTGGCGATAGGTACGGCGGGAAGCGCGAGAGCCGACAATTCCCTCGTGAGCACCAGCCTTGGAACCGTCCACGGCATCCTGACATCCAACCTCCGCGAGTTCCTCGGCGTGCGCTACGCGGTCGCGCCCGTCGGCAACCTGCGTTGGGCGCCGCCTCAGTCTCCTTCTTTTTCATCGACGACGATTCAGGCGACTCAATTCGGCAGTCCGTGTCCGCAGGCCGCGACGCCGTTTGGAACCGCAGGCACCAACGAGGATTGCCTGTTTCTCAATGTGTATACGCCCAACCCCCCGGGGTCCCGTTTACCGGTTATCGTATGGATCCACGGCGGCGCGTTCGTGGCAGGCGAAGGCAGTGACTACGATCCCACTGCGATGGTCACGAATAACAAGGTGATCGTCGTCACGATCAACTATCGGCTGGGCGCGCTGGGATTCCTCGCCCAATCCAACCTGACCTCCAACGGCTCATCGGGCAATTGGGCCTTGATGGACCAGCAGCTTGCGCTCAAGTGGGTGCAGCAGAATATTGCGAACTTCGGCGGCGATCCCAACAACGTGACGATCGCGGGCCAGTCCGCCGGCGGGATGAGCGTCTGTGCGCAGATCGCATCGCCCAGCGCGCACGGCCTGTTCGCGAAAGCGATCACCGAGAGCGGACCGTGCACCTTCCCGTTCGTAACACAGGGACAGGCGGAAACTAGCGGCGCCAACTTCGCGGCCGCCGTCGGATGCAGCGACCAATCGGCGTCATGCCTGCGCTCGATGCCCGTTTCGACCATCCTGACGGTGCAGCAGGCCGTCTTCACTCCCGGCAATTTCACCTCGTTCGCGGCGTTCGCTTTCAACACGGGCGGCAGCATCCTTCCCCTGCCGCTGGCAACAGCCTTGGCCACCGGAGCCTACAACCACGTGCCGGTGCTGGAGGGGACGGACCAGGTCGAGGGCCGGCTCTTGATCGCGCTGGTCTTCGACTTCCTGGGTTCGCCGCTCACCGCCGCGCAGTATCCCACCGCACTCCAGGAGCTGGCTGAGGTCATCGTCGCGCAAACCGGCGTGATCCCGGGAACCCCCGGATTGGGCAATCCGGATCTGATCGCACAGGAGATCGAGGCCGAATATCCAATCAGCCACTACGCGACGCCTGAGGAGGCGTTCGCTACGGCCTTTGGCGACTCGACCTTCAGTTGCCCGGCTGACATTGCGGATGAATTGCTGTCGCTCAGTGTTCCGGTGTTTGCCTATGAATTCAACGATGCAAACGCCCCGATGCTATACCTTCCGCCGGTGTCCAGTTTCCCCTACAACGCCACCCATACGACTGAGCTGGCGTTTCTCTTCAAGGTTAGCGGCCCATCAATTTTTCCATTCACATTCACCGCCAGCGAGCTGACGCTGGCGACCACGATGAAGGATTACTGGACTCAGTTCGCGAAGACTGGGAATCCGAACAAATCCGGCGATCCGCTGTGGCTGAATTACAACGCCCTTACGGACAATTTCCAGTCCCTGGTGGCACCGAAGCCGCAGATCGAGCTCGATTTTTCGCAGGAGCATAATTGTAGTTTCTGGACGGCCATTCTCGCCCAGGCCGCGACCGGTCTCTAAAGGTTGAAGGCGGCTCAAACCCGCACCGTTCGCGTTTCACGAAGACGGTGACGCCCGGCGACATGCCGGGCGTCACCGCGTCTCCGGCGATGACAAACCAGCCCGGCGAGTTCTCTGTGATCAAGAACCGCCCGCTTTTCAGGACAAGTGGATTCCGCTGAGCTATGCGGATCAGATCGTGCGCGGCTCGTTCGAGTACGCGCTCAACGAGATCGTGGAAGAGCACCTGGATCTGAGCGTGTTCGAGTGGCGCTACCGCAACGATGAGACGGGGCGGTTGGCGTACGACCCGAAGATGCTGCTCGATCCGATCCAGAAAGAGATCGCCCCGTGGCTTGGAAATGTCGAGCAGATCGACCGTTAGGCCGCTGATCGAGCGGGGACGCGGCAGTCGCGCCCGCATCGCCGGCGCTCCGCCCGTTGACCGGTGCAGCCCGTGCGGACCACCCTGCCCCTCGTAACAACACCATTCGGATTGATCTTGTCGTGCCCTCTGACCTCGCCTTTTGCGAGCCGAGCGAACTCGTGATAGGGGAGCGAAACCGCGATGCTGATCCGATTAAGAAACTCGATCTCCCGGCCGGCGGGAATTCCAGGTATGTAACGCGGCGCTCGATGAAAGTTCTTTATTTCGACGCGTTTGCGGGCATCAGCGGCGATATGGCCGTCGGCGCCCTGCTTGCACTCGGCCTGCCGCTCGATCATCTGCGACAAGCGCTTTCACAGCTCCCCCTCGGCGAGTATCTGATCTCTGCGACGCCGCAGCAAGTCCACGGCATCACCGCGACAAAGTTCCAGGTGCAGGTCGCCGCAGCGGGGCAGACGCACCGGTCGTTTCGTGACATTCGACAGATGCTGGACGGCAGCACACTCGAGCCGGCAGCGAAGCAGTGCGCCATCGGCATCTTCGCCAAGCTCGCCGAGGCCGAGGGCCGCATTCATGCGGTGCAGCCGGACGAGGTTCAATTCCACGAGATCGGCGCGGTCGACTCCATCATCGACATCGTCGGAACCGCGCTCGGAATGGCATGGCTTGGCGCTGAGCGTGTGTACGTCTCACCTCTGCCCCTCGGAACCGGCCTGGTGCAGTCACAACATGGGACGCTGCCCGTCCCCGCTCCGGCAACGGTGGAGTTGCTGCGCGGTTTCGTGACCCGTCCGGGCGACGGCGAGGGCGAGCTCGTGACCCCGACAGGCGCCGCCATCATCGCCAGCCTCGCTTCCCCCGAGCGCGTGCCCGCGCTGCGCCTCCAGGCTAGCGGATACGGCGCCGGGCAGCGGAGACTGAAGGACAGACCGAATCTGCTGCGCGCCATCCTCGGACAAGTGGTCGCATCGATTGAACGAGATGACGTGATTGTCATCGAGACTAACATCGATGACTACAATCCCGAGCTGTACGAATATGTCATCGATCGGCTGTTCACCGCCGGGGCGCGCGACGTCTACCTCACGCCGGTGCACATGAAAAAGAACCGCCCGGGTGTCCAGCTCACAGTGCTCTGCAGCGAGATTGACCGCGATCATGTGGCCGGGATCGTCTTGAGCGAGACCTCGGCGATCGGCCTGCGCTATCACAGCGCCCAACGGGTCGTGTTGCCACGAGAGATGCGGGAAGTGACAACGCCGTACGGGACCGTGCGAGTGAAGGTCGCCCGGAGCGCAGACGGCCACGAGAACATCGCCCCGGAATACGAAGACTGCAAAAGGCTCGCTCAGATCAACAACGTGCCGATCAAGCTGGTCTACCAGGCGGCGTTGGCCGCCGCCCTAGGCTCAGGCCGGAATAAGTAGGTCGTCGAGGTGCAGACACGTGGCAAAGCAGTCAGCAAGCCGCTGCCGCACCAACTCGGTCGCGCTGAGCTCGCCGAGGAAAGGCACAACGCCGAGAGGAGGACCCAGCAACCGGGTAAGGACCTCGACGTTCGAGCATGCGGCCTCGTCGTTCTCCGATCGCGGGAAATTCACCACGTATCCCAGCACGAGCAATCCGATGGACTCGGCGTAACGAATCGTCAGTAAAGCATGGTTGATCGCACCGAGCCGTGAGCCGACGACGACCAAGACCGGAGCAGCGAGGCGCCTCGCAAGATCGGCGTACGTGGCCGCGTCCGTTATGGGCACGAGCAACCCGCCCGCGCCCTCGACCAGCGTGAAATCGTGAGCGCCGGCAATGCCCTGGTAACAGTGGACCAACCGCTCCAAGTCGATGTCCACTCGCTCCCGTTCCGCTGCTAGTAGCGGCGCGAGCGGCTGCCGCAGGGCATACGGACAAATCGCGGTCAATTCGGACCGGCAGCCCGAGAAGAATCGGAGAATGCTGGCGTCCTCCGGAACAGGTCGCCCACCCATCCCCAAGCGGCAGCCGGTCTCTACCGGCTTGCACACCCCCACGCTCAAGGCCCGGGCACGGAGGGCGGCTGCGATACCAGCCGACACTGTGGTCTTACCGACCCCGGTGTCGGTGCCCGTCACAAAGATGCTTCTGAATCGCAATTGACCTGCCCCTCGCAGGTCGAAGCTGGCCAGGAGAGCCCGAACAGAAAAGAACTCACACTGCAATCAGTCCAATAGCGCCCACAACGTCCACGCAACGATTCCCCACAATCCCAGACTGATCAGGGCACCGATTACGAAGCCGAAGAAGGGAATGTTCCGAGTTTCCTCGGGCGCCAAATCGTCAGCAGTCCCCGCCGGTTGATCGTAGGTCAGTTGCATTCAAGCCTCCCACCTCCTGAGAAAGCAATTCACATGCCGCCCAAGAACAGTGTAACGAACGGCACAGCTGAGTCAATGCAGCCCGCCTTCGAAAGAGCGGATTGCAAGAAGTGCCCTAATCTGGAGACCCGAGTTACAAAAGCGGGACAGCTATGCCGTGGTCGCGCGACCGCCGGATCAAAAAGCCTCTGTCGCCTTAGCAATTGCCTCCCGTGTAACCGAACAGAGGAAATCCAGTTCGTCTCCCGTAATACAGAGCGGGGGCATCAACACAATCACGTTCCCGAGTGGTCGCAGAATCACGCCGCGCCGTCGCGCCGCGGCGATGGTTCGCATGCCGACTCGATCTGACGCGTCAAATGGGTGTCGTGTGTCACGATTTCGCACCAGCTCGATTCCGGTCATCAGCCCCCACCGTCGTATATCGCCGACATGGGGTAGCGCCGCAATGTCCGTGAGCCGCTCCTGTAGTTGTCGTGTGCGGCGATGGACGTTTTCAAGCACTCGTTCGTTCTCAAACACGCGCAGGTTGGCGAGGGCAACGGCGCAGGCCAGCGCATTGCCGGTGTAAGTGTGGCCGTGGAAGAAGGCAGTGAAATCTTCGTACGGGGCCAGAAAAGCGCGGAAGATTTCTTCGGTCGCAAACGTCGCCGCCAGCGGGAGGTAGCCGCCGGTGATCCCCTTTCCCACGCACATCAGATCCGGCGTCACCTGCTCGTGCTCGACCGCAAACATCTCTCCGGTGCGGCCAAAGCCGGTGGCCACCTCATCGCAAATCAACAGCAGGCCGTTCACGCGCGTCAACTGCCGGAGCGCACGGACATATCCCGGAGGCTGCGACCACATTCCGGCGGCGCCTTGCATGAGCGGCTCGATGATCACGGCAGCAATTTCGTCACGCTTGCCGCGTAGCAGCGAGTCCGCCTCGGTGAGGGCCGCATCGAGCGCGTCTTGCTCACTCAAGCCGCGCTGCCAGCGGTAGACATGCGGCGGGTTCAGCCGGTGAGACGGAAACAGGACGGGCTTGAAAAAGCGGTGGAAGGTCTCGGAATAGCCGACACTCACCGCTCCGAGCGTGTCACCGTGATAAGACTCCGTGAGCGCGACAAAGCGTGTTCGCTGCCCCTCGTCGCGGAGCTGCCAGTATTGCAGGGCCATCTTCAAAGCAATCTCCACCGCGGTGGCTCCAGCATCGGAATAAAACACCCGGGTCAAGCCCGGCGGCGCCATCTCGACCAACTGCTTTGCCAGCTCTATCGACGGCACGTTCGCCAAGCCAAGGAGAGTGGAGTGCGCAATCTGCTCCGATTGCTCACGCAGGGCTCTGTCCAGCTCGGGGTGCCGGTGCCCGTGCACATTGCACCAGAGTGATGATACCCCATCCAGGTAGCGCTTGCCGGACACGTCTATCAGATACGCACCCTCTCCGCGGGCGATAATCAGCGGCTCCTCTGCAAGCCACTCTTGCATCTGCGTGAACGGATGCCAGACATAGGCATGGTCCCAGGCCGCAAGCTCGGCGGCGCGGTATGCGCTCACAATTCCTCCGCGAATACTCGGCTAAAGGCCTCGACGGCAAACGCTAGATCCTCCGCCTTGTGGGTGCTCATCGGCGTCACGCGCAGTCGAGCGGTGCCCGCGGGAACCGTCGGCGGCCGAATTCCCTGGACGAAGACCCCTTCGCTAAGAAGCCGCTCCGAAATCCGCACAGCGTGCCCCGAGTCACTGATGAAGACCGGCAGGATATGGGTTCCTCGCGCACCCACGCGCAACCCGAGCTGCTCAAACGCACTGCGAAGATACTCCGCATTGTCGTGCAACCGTTGGCGGCGCTCCGCGTCGGTGCGGGCGATTCGAAGGGCCGCAGCCGCCGCCGCAACGACCGGCGGAGGCAATGCTGTCGTGTAGACGAAGCTGCGGGCGGTGTTCAGCAGCCAGTCGGTCACCGCACGGCTGCCGGCGACAAACGCGCCGAAAGTCCCCAGCGCCTTGCCCAAAGTCCCCATTTGCACCGCGACCCGGTGCTGTAAGCCCTCGGCCGCGATCACGCCGCGTCCCTCCGGACCCACGACGCCGGTCGCATGCGCCTCATCCACCATCACCATCGCGTTGTAGCGCTCGGCTAGGTCGCAAATCGCCGTTAGCGGTGCCCTGTCTCCGTCCATGCTGAACACCGACTCAGTCACGACGAGCCGCCGCCGCGCCACCGTCCCCGCCAGTAGTGCGTCCAGATGCTCGACGTCGTTGTGCTGGTAGATGCGGATACATGCTCCGGACAAGCGACAGCCATCGATGATGCTGGCGTGGTTCAGTTCGTCGCTGAACACTGCGTCCCCGTTGCCCACCAAGGTGGTGATCGTGCCGACATTCGCGTGGTAGCCCGAGTTGAACAGCAGTGCGGCGTCGGTACCCTTGAACGCCGCCAACTGCTCTTCCAGTTCGCGATGCAATCGCATCGATCCCGAGATCAGCCGTGACGCGCCGGCGCCGGCGCCGTAATCGACAGCCGCTTTAGCCGCTGCTTCGCGCACGGCGGGATGATTTGCCAGGCCGAGATAGTTGTTCGAGCACAGGAGCAGTGCCCGGCGGCCGTCCACGGTGACCCACGTGTCCTGGGCACCATCGATCCACCGGATCCGGCGGTCCAATCCCGCAGCCCGGCGGGCCTCGAGTTCGCACCCGGCGAAATCGTCGATGACCATCGGCGCTCGACGATTAGACGGGCCCGCTAGGACTGTCAACGCTTCGAGAGATTGGCGACTCGATTACGAGCACCGCTTTGCTGAGCACCAAATCTTCGCGCCACTCGCCACGAACGGAAGGCGGCGGCGTTTTGGAGTGCGGGAGCTTGCTCCCGCTCTCGGCTTGAGCCGTTGGCTACGCGGCGAAATCAATGACCTCGACCTTCGCGCCTTTCGCCCTGGCTTGTTCGACCAGCCCTTCCAGGTGGGTTGCCCTGGCGTCATCGATCCAGGCCTCGCCGCATTGGCTGCATTCCTGTGCGGGCACGTGCCGCACGACGACGACCCCCTCACCGAAATCCGCGGTGAAGGTAGTGGTTCCGGTCTGCAATCGCCCTCCACACAGAGGGCAGTCCGCTGCACTACTCGTCATCCGATCTCCTCTTGCTCGCCTTCTTTCGGGTCTTCAGATTCGGCTCGAAATGGCTTTCGTCAGGCTCATAGGCCGTGATCACGTACGGCGTCCCCTGTCCGCGTCGGTCCCACGCCACGACCGCGTGGATAGGGCGGCCGTCGACCACGGCGTGAAGCAGGCCACTCGGATACGGGGTGCTGGTTGGATACTCTTCAATCACTTCGCCGTTGAGGATAACCTGCTTGACGTGCGTCGTCGACAGACGACGCTTGGGCATCCGTTCCAACGCGTGCATGCGCCAGCGCAACCGGCCTGACCGCACCGCGTGACGGATGGCTTCGAGGTCGAACGCCTTCGCCATGAGCGCGCACAAGATCACAGACTCGGCCCGATGTACATCCTCAAGCTGTCGTCGGAAGAGGCGATCAGGTGAGTTTCGCCAGAAGTGGTAGCCGAGGCCTCCGAGCAGACCTGTTGGAAAATCTCAGGATTGCGGCGCGGTGATGGAACACTGTTCGTCCCCCCCATGAATACTCGCGGTTTTCCTCCACTTCGGGAGGCCGTTTGGCGCCTTTGCAGGGGGGGCCGACAGTTTGCGTTTGCGCCTGGTTGAGCGCCGTCTGCCTTTAGCCGTTCTTACGTATAACACGCATGCGCCGCAGTCCTAGCAGTCCGACCACACCGAGAGCTACGCCGAGCACCACCATCATGCGCTGTGACAGCAATGGGACGGCTGGCAGTTGCCGCACAATAGCGTCCGGGCTCACCAAGCTCGGATCAAAGCACCCGTCCGTATCGTAGATGATCTGTCCTGGCTTCAGTGGGACAGTGAGCAGGCAGCTGTAGAAGCCTTGGCTCTTTGGACAGGTGGCAATCCGTACATCGTTGCCATCATGACAGACCGGCGGCGTTTCGGGACCGCAGTCAAACACCTGGATCGGGTTGGGGTTGCTGCACGTACCGCAATTCGTGCCGACGCAGCAGTCCGCATTTCCTCCGCACTGCTTTCCGATGCTGGGACCACTCACGCACGTATCATTCGGACAATCGGGCGACGTCGTTCCGCTCACCGATGTCGAACCCGCGAACGCACTGGTTGGATCAATGACAATCCCATGCGGCGGCGGGGTGTTTGTGGCTGTCGGTGTAGGCGTGGTCGTTGGTGTCGGTGTGTTCGTCGGCGTAGGTGTCACTGTCGGAGTACTCGTCGCCGCCACAGCCATCACCGGTGCCGTTGCAGCACTGGCTTGCATTGGTATCGCACGTGGCGGAATAAGCGCAGTCAGAATCGTAGTTGCACGTTCCACCATCGCCGCACCCGTCGGGGCAGTCGCCGCCACAGCCGTCACCGGTGCCGTTGCAGCACTGGCTTGCATTGGTATCGCACGTGGCGGAATAAGCGCAGTCAGAATCGTAGTTGCACGTTCCGCCATCGCCGCACCCGTCGGGGCAGTCGCCGCCACAGGTGGAGTCGCTACCCTCACAGCAAAAACCACCATTGAAATTCAGATCGCAACTACTGTAGTCTGGAGCGCAGTCCAAAGAACTACTACACAGCTGGCAAGTCTCACCGTCGCAGAAACCGCTGCAACAATCGGAGTTGCCCGTGCAGCTGTCACCGTTCGGAGTTGAGCCGTGGCAGATAGAACTCCCTTGCGCGGTGGGTGCGCGCGCCAGCAGAAACAGCGCGCACAATGTCCCCGCGAGCGCGAAACGCACGCAACCCGTTGGACCGCCCAGCATAGCGCGGGTCCTCTACTACGGAATTGCTCGCTACGTCAAGGGAGAGTTCTCGGCTGTGTTAGAAGCACCGGAGATGTCCGGGGGTATAAGCAGTTAGAGAGGTCCGCCTTAACCGGCTACGCCGTCGCCGATGGAGCGACGGATACGGCGAGAGGTGAAGGCGATGACACGCAA
>JBEKBJ010000048.1:0-45980 GCA_050015455.1 Binatia bacterium | reverse complement strand
TTTCAAGTGGGTGAAGACCGCGGACGAGATTCTGACGAAGATTGCCCGCTTCTGCGCTGACACCGTGGCTCGCCATGGCTAGTCGCTTATTACGCGAATTTAGGTTACGGCCGACTAGAGACTCACAAGCTAAATAGAATGTGTTGAAATGACGTCACCTGCAAATCTTTGGAACGGCGGAAATTGGAGTGAGTCATGAAACGATTCGAGGGGATTTTCACTGTGATGGTCACTGCCTATACAGCCGATGGCGGGATTGACCGCGCGGCCATGGCTGAAATGGCCGGCCACCTCATTGAGGGCGGCGTGCATGGGCTCGTCGTCTTGGGCAGCAATGGCGAATGCCCCTACCTTGCGTACAGCCTTCAGCGGACAGCCATCGACGTGGTTGTGCAGGCGGCTGCCAGACAGGTGCCGGTCATTGTCGGCATCAACGAGCGAGGCACCGAGCCAGCACTGGAGATGGCCAGGTACGCCCAGGCAGCCGGGGCCCATGGCCTGCTGGTGGCGCTACCCCTTTTCTACCCACTCGAACTGGACGCGGTCCATAAGCATTACCAGACAATCTGCTCCGCCGTGGACCTTCCCGTGCTCTTCTACAATTTTCCGAGCCATTCCCACCTGTATCTGACACCTGAGCAGATCGCTTCTCTTGCCAAGATCGGTAATCTTGTCGGCGCCAAAGAAACCATACTCGACATCAACGAGGTGCAAGGTTTAGTTGAGGCCACGGATGACGACTTTAGTGTTTTCACCGGGATGTGTCTGAATCTGACCCAAGCCATGCAGGTCGGCGCATGCGGTGCAATCTGCCCGTTGCCGAACATCATGCCGCAGAAAGCCGTGCAGCTTTACGAAGCGCTGGCCCTGGGAGACATGGAAGCGGCGGCGCCGCTCCAGAACGCGTTCAATGTAATTGCAGCTTTCACCGTCGGCTCGCCCACGCCGCAGGCTTTGATAAAAGAGGCGCTGCGGCTGTTGGGCCATCCGATAAGGGCAGATGTGAAGCCACCGCTTCCGCAGCTGACGACCGTCCAGGCTGAGTTGGCGCGGAGTACACTCGCAGCAGCCGGCTTGCTGGACGCCTGCTGATGAACACCGGTCAGGCGAGCCGCACCGCCGAGTACATGGCTTTCTTTCGCGCCCTTGAGTCGGCGCGGCCGTCGCGCAGACGGCTGTTCACCGATTCCTTCGCCGTTGACTTCCTGCGTCCCGCCCTCCGCCGGGCGGTGCGGCTCTCTCGTGTGCCCGTGCTCGGCGCTCTGATCCCATGGTACTCAGACCGGCGTCTTCCCGGGGCGCGCACGTCCGGCGTTGCCCGCACGCGCCTGATCGACGACGCCCTATGCCAGGCCTTGCGCGAGGGCATCGGCCAAGTTCTGATTCTAGGCGCGGGCTTCGACTGCCGTGCCTATCGGCTGCCCGGCATCGGCTCCGCCGCCGTCTTCGAGGTGGACCACCCCGCGACGCTTTCCGTGAAGCGTGCCCACCTGCACCGAGTGCTCGCAAAGCTCCCGGAGAATGTTCGTTTCGTGGAGATGGATTTCAACCGGCAGGGCTTGCGTGACACCTTGACCCAAGCCGGTCTCGATCCGCTGCGGCCGGCCGTGTTTCTGTGGGAAGGCGTGACCAGCTACCTCACCGCTGATGCCGTCGATGCCGTCCTGCGCTTCGTTGCAGGCTGCGCCGCCGGCAGCCGTCTCATCTTCACGTACATCGACCGGCGTGCGCTCGACGGCTCGGGGCTGTTCGAGGGCGCAGCCGATCTCATGCGCGAAGTCGCGCGGCTGGGTGAGCCATGGACTTTTGGTCTCGACCCGGAGGAGCTGCCCGACTATCTTCGCGAGCGGGGTCTTCGATTGGAGCGTGACGCCGGGGCGCGGGAATATCGCCGGCAGTATTTCGGGCCGGATGGCGAACGCATGAAGGGATACGACTTCTATCACGTGGCGATTGCCAGCGTTACGCGAAGCTTCTGAACATCTGCCTGCGGCATGAGGCGCACGGCGAGAAACCTGCTCGCTTCGACATCCCCCTTATTGAGCACGCCACAAACCAATGGTACGGAGGAAGAACCGACTATTGAAGCGATTACCGGGCGGGCTCAGCCGGACGCCCGGCTGAGTCTTTTGGATATGGTACGGATCTCGGATTGTCCGGCCGCCGGGTTTTCCGAACCACGAAAGGAATGCGCGTCATGACGAAACCCACCCTAGTCACCGGAGCGAACGGCCACCTCGGGAACAACCTGTGCCGCTTGCTGGTCGAGCGCGGCGAGCGGGTGCGAGCGATGATCCGCCGCAACGCGGACCCAGCCCCGTTAGCCGGACTCGATGTCGAGATCGTGCGTGGTGATATCCTGCACGCGGGCGACGCGGCCACGGCGGTGGCGGAGTGCTCGCGTGTGTACCACGCGGCCGCCGGTTTTTTGATGTGGTCGCGCGATCCGGAGGGTGACATCATCCGGCCGTGCCTCGAGGGTACGCGCACGGTGCTGGAGGCCGCGGCTCGCGCCGGCGTCGAGAAGCTGGTGTACGTGAGCACAAGTGGGACGATCGGTCCCGCCACCACTCCGGTGCAACGGGACGAGACGCACGACAACACCAACCCGCACACACATTACATGCGGGGCAAGGTCGCCGCCGAGCGGGAGGCCTTCTCCATCGCCAAGCGCACGGGCCTACCCGTCGTCGCGGTGCACCCCGGATTCGTCCTCGGCCCACGCTTCTGGAAGCTCAGCGAGTCGGTCCGTCAGGTCGCCGACTTCCTGAACCATGGGGTGCCGGTATACTTCGACGGCGGCTTCAGCGTCGTCGACGTTGAGGACGTGGCGCGCGGCTCCATGCTGGCGATGGAGAAGGGACGCGTTGGCGAACGCTACATCCTTTCCGGCGAGGACCTGACCTTGAAGCAGTTGTTCGATCTCATGGGCGATCTCAGCGGCCTGCAGGCGCCGCGGATCAAGGCTCCGGTGCCGGTGCTGCGCGTGGCCGCGGCGCTGATGGAATTGGCTGCCCAGGTCACCGGCATGCGGCCCATGATCGATCGCAGCCAGGTGGACGAGTTCGCCGGCAAGTACGCCTACTTCAGCAGCGCCAAGGCGCAGCGCGAGCTCGGCTACACCTACCTACCGGCGCGCGAGACGGTGCAGCGCACGATCACCTGGCTGGTGGAGCATGGGTTCGTGAACGAGCGCCGGCGGCAAATGATACTGAAGACGGCGAGCGCGTAGCCAGACCGGCAGAACTGAAGGGAGAACGTGACATGGCAGAGACCCCATCGACGATGGCGCCACTCGGAACGCTGGCGCCGGATTTCCGGTTGCCCGACACCAACGGCAGGCTCGTGTCGCTCAGCGACTTCGCGGAGGCGCCGGCGCTGTTGGTCGTCTTCATGTGCAACCACTGTCCGTTCGTGAAGCACATTCGCGCCGGGCTGGCGCAATTCGCGCGCGACTACCAGCCGCGCGGGCTGGCGATGGTCGGCATCAATTCCAACGACGTGGCCAGCTACCCCGAGGACAGTCCGGCAAAGATGGCCGAGGAGGTGAAGGCTGCGGCCTACACCTTCCCGTACCTCTACGACGATGCGCAGACGGTCGCCAAGGCGTATCATGCCGCGTGCACACCCGACTTCTTCCTCTACGATCGCGACCGACGGCTGGTGTATCGTGGCCAGTTCGACGACAGCCGGCCGAGCAACGGCCGCCCGGTCACCGGCTCCGATTTGCGCGCCGCCGTCGACGCGGTGCTGGCGAGTCGGCCGGTGCCGAGGGAACAGAAGGCGGGCATCGGCTGTAACATCAAGTGGAAGCCCGGGGCTGCGCCGGACTACTTTGCGGCCTGAAGCGGACGCCGCCATTGCCTCAAAGCAACCTGTCGCAAAGCCCGCTCATCAAACTGTCCGCCGCTGCTGTCCTACCCCAGATCGGCGGCGGTTATCAGACTGCCCGCATTGCACGCCACCGCGCGTGAGATGCGGAGGGTAAGGTCCTTCAAGCCCCAGCGACGCCGCGTGAGGAACAAAGCAGCATCTTGCGAGAGAATCGCGGCCTCTTTGCCTTGCGCCGCGGCGGACCGCGTAAGCAGGTGTACTGCGATAGCGAGGATCTCGTCCGGGTCTGCCGGGACGGGATGGACCAGACGCAGAGCAGGGGCCGAGAGGGCATCGCTGGCACCGCCCCGCCGTCGAGTGCGCAGCGGCGAACTTCCGTGGCGACGCCCCATGGTTCGGCGCTGACGCAAGCGATATGCCGCAGATCACGAGTCCTGCTGTGATCTCTTTCGGGAGGCAGGGGCGCGTGACGCCGCGGTCGCAGCGTCTTTTTCTTAGCGCGGTGTCGATGCCGTCTCACTGACAGACTGCGGCTTGCTGTAGCTCTCTACACAGCACATGCTATTTGCATCAGGCACCAGCAGTGAGGCTACTTGGCGGCAAGGTTGTGCTTCTCCAGACGATAACGCAACGCCCCACGACCGATCCCCAGCAAGCGGGCGGCACGGCTGAGGTTGTTGCCGCTGCGATTCATCGCCTGCACGAGCAGGTTGCGCTCGACCTCATTCAAGTCCACTCCGCTCGCCGGCAGTCCGCCGGCGGCCGGTGGTAGGGTGTGATCTGTGGGCAAATCACTGGCGGCAATGAGATTGCCGTGGCTGATGATTACGGCGCGCTCGATGGCATTGGCCAGCTCGCGGACGTTCCCTTCCCACGGAGCGCACATCAAATATTCGACGGCATCCTGCGACAGGCCCGGCAGATCCTTCCCGGTTTCGCGGGCCAAACGCTCTAGGATGAGCGCCGCCAGTGGGAGAATGTCCTCCCGACGCTCGCGCAGGGGCGGGATGTGGATGGGAAAGACGGTGAGGCGGAAGAGTAGCTCTTCACGGAATTCCTTGGTGCGCACGCGCTGGCGCAGGTCGGCGTTGGTGGCGGCCATCAAGCGCGCTGCAACCTTGACCGGCTGCGTGCCCCCTACCGGGATCATCTCGCGGCTCTCGATGACGCGAAGCAGTTTAGCCTGCGCGGGCAGCGGCAGATCACCGATTTCGTCGAGCAGCAGTGTGCCGTGGGCGGCCTGCTCCAGGAGCCCCGCTTTACGCTGCTGCGCACCTGAGAAGGCGCCCTTCTCGTACCCGAACAGCTCACTTTCGACCAACGTCTCGGGGATGGCGGCGCAGTTGAGGGCGAAAAACGGGCCGCTGCGCCGGTCGCTGTTGTAGTGGATGGCGCGGGCCAGCACCTCTTTCCCGACGCCGCTCTCGCCGGTGATGAGAACGATTACCTCGCGTTGCGCCGCCTCCTCGGCGAGCCGCACCACCTTCTGCATTTGCGGTGAGCGCGCCACCAGGTGTGAGAAGTCGTACTTGTTATCCACCGCTTCCCGCAGCCGCCGGTTCTCGTCTACCAGCGCGCTCATCGCCAAGGCTTTCTCGATCTGCGCCATCAAGACCTGGTTGCGCACCGGCCTGGTGAGAAAATCCAGCGCTCCGGCCTTCATCGCCTCGACCGCACGTTGCACCGATCCGTAGGCCGTGATGACGATCGCCTGCAGGTTGTTGTTGATGTGCCGCAGCTCCTTCAACAGCGCGATGCCATCCATCTCCGGCATCGCCAGGTCGATCAGTGCGACGTCGATCTGGTTCTGGTCGTAGATCTTTAGCGCCTGGCGCCCCGACCCGGCGGCGCGTACGTCGTACCCGGCACGCCGCAACATCACGTGCAGAATCCGGCGGTTGTCGGGGTTATCATCAACGACAAGAATACAACCTTTTGACATGACCGGCACGAGGCATACTACCAAAAGAAATTGTCAGGTCCAAGTTCACGATGCCGAAGTCTGACGACGCATGCGGCAAGCACACCTCCTTTCCGGTATCGTCAGCGCCCATGGACCTGCACGGCAAGACCGCACTGGTGGCTGGCGGGGCCAGACGGGTCGGGCGTGCGATCGCCCTCGAGCTAGCGAAATGCGGCGCCAGCGTCTTTGTACACTGCCGCGCGGACTGCTTCTGCGGCCGAGCTAGCCCAACTCATGCAGCTAACGCCGCTGAAACGCCTTGGGTCATCTGAGGACGTGGCCGGCCAGGTCTCTGATCGCCAACCTCGGCATCTGCCTGGCGCACCTCCCGGCCGCTGGCCCTTGGATCGGCGCGAGAAACCGAGCGCCACGCCGCCGGTCGTGCGGTCGTCCTAAGCATCAAATATCGTTTGCATAATAATGGCTACTGTGAAATGGAACTTTGGTGCTTTGCAAAACCGTTGCTCCTTTGACTTTTGCGGTCATTGCACTTGGGGTCGCTCCGGCGTTGGCGCAGCTGGCTTTCCGACCCGGTTCCGCGATCCCTGTGGCGAGCCAACCGCAGTACTTCGCGGTGGGCGACTTCAACCAAGACCACATCGACGATCTCGCCATCTCGAGTCCGGGCAGCAGGACCTTAACGGTTCTGCCTGGCGGCCCCGATGGGTTTACCATCGGCACAGCGCAGACCTTCCCTAAGCGGCTCGGCGCGCTGGCCGTCGGCGACCTGAACCAGGACAATATTCCCGATATTGCTGTCCTCGATACGAATGGCGTTTGGGTCGTCATCTCCAACGGTGACGGCACCTTCGGTGCCCCCAGTTACGTGAGTCTGAAGGGTAGGCCCAAAGCAGTAGCCATTGGTGACTTCGATGGCGTAAACGGGAACGACTTGGCGATCACCGACTATCAGAAGGGCGTGGTGCGCATCTGCCTCAACGACGGCAACGGGGGTTTATGTTCGCAGGGTGACCTTACCGTGTCGGAGTATGACTTTACCGTGCCGCCGTTGCCTGGGTCCATTGTCGCGGCTGATTTCAACGGCGACGGCTTGCCCGATCTCGGCGTTCTGAGCCTCCAGGGAGCCGGTGCGCGCAAGGTGACCGAGCTGCTGGGGGGGCCTATCGATACAGTACCCGATTTCACCACAGTCGGCAGCTTTGTGGTCGGTGTTAGCGCCAACAATCTGATCGCCGCCGACCTAAACAATGATGGCTTCATCGACATGGCGACGGTCAACGACTCTTACCCCACGTACAACGGGCAGGACCTGACGTTTCTGCTCAACGGCCCCAACGGTTTCGTCAGCAGCGGTGCTCTACAGATCTGTCCCCTGCAGCCCAACGTGTTCTTGCCCCCCTGTATCCCGAAAGTCTTGGCCGCCGCCGATTTGGACCAGAACGGTACCACCGACCTCGCTGTTGGCGTGAGCGCTGGGGATCTGAATACGGGGGCCGACGTGCTCCAGCTATTCTCCGGACGGGGCGACGGTACCTTCCTGCAGGTGCAGCAGTTGGGGCTAGCCGGCTCATCGCCCGGCGCCATCGCAACGGGCGATTTCAACGGCGATGGTCGACCTGACATCGCGCTGGCCACTCTCAGCAACAACTCGGTACAGTTGTTCACCCGCGCAACGCTGAGCGTGAACGTCGGCAACGTGATCGGGCAGTGGGGCATTCCCGCCCAAGTGAACGTGACGCTGACGGCCTCGAATAACGAGCAGGTCGCCTCTGTCCAAAACACTATCCGCTTTGATCCGAGCGCGCCCATCGTGCCGGGCTCGTGTGTCGCCAATCCCCTAATGCCGAACAGCGGGTTCGCGTGGCTGCCCGACGGCTGCACCCTCGGCACCTGCAGCGAGATGCGCGCCGTGATCGTCAACTTGAGCAATCCGGCTGTGACCCTCGCCGATGGTTCGATCCTTTACACCTGTGACATCGACGTTCAGAGCGATGCCACTTCCGGCAAGCACCCGCTGGATATCTCCGATGTCGTGGTGAGTGATCCGACGGGCCAACCTCTGGATGCCGCGGCCTCAGACGGTACGGTGGTGGTCACCTGCTTCGGGGACTGCAACCTGGATGGCCAGGTTACAGTTGACGAAATCATGAAGGGAATCAACATCATGCTGGGGAATGCGAGCCTCAGCACGTGCCCGGCGATGGATGCTGATTCCAACGGGGTGGTCACCATCGATGAACTCCTGAACGCAGTGGCCGCTGCCGTGGACGGCTGCATTCCCGCAACACCGGGGCCTTCGCCGACGCCGACGGCAACCCCCACGCCGACCCCGTCACCGACGCCGACCATGACGCCAACCGCCATTCCTACCAACACTGCAACGGCGACCCAAACCCCAACGGTGACGGCAACCCCTGGTACGCCGACGCCGACGCCGACGACTGCTTTCATCAACATCGGTGTTGGCTCAGGCTTGGCTGGCGGCACGGCGGCCGTCACCGTGAGTTTGCAGACATCAGGCCTACAAATTGCCGGCACCGTGAATGACATCACCTTCCTGAACGCAGCGCTGACCCTGGATCCAAGCAACTGCGTCCTGAGTCCTGGGCTGCCGACCGAGTTGTCGGCTGCCGCGACCACCGTCGCGACCACCGCGACCACCACGACGGTGCGCGTGTTCGTGCAGGGACCGAACGTCGAACCGATTGCCGATGGACCACTCTATACCTGCACCTTCGGAATCAAAGCGGGGACGCAGCCGGGACCCTACCCGCTCGTCAACGGTAACGTCTTTGCCCAGGATGCCTCAGGCGTGAACGTCCGGGTCGCCGGTACAGATGGCGCCGTGATCGCCACGCTGATCGGGTTCACCTCGACGCCAACCAGCACCGCCACCGTCACCCCGACGCCGACACAGACCGCGACGTGGACCTCGACCCCAACTGCTACGGCGACAGCAACGCCGACTCCAACCGCGGCACAGATCAACATCGGCGTGGGAACCGGCCTCGCGGGCGGCACTGTCGATGTTCAAGTGAACTTGGTGACGGCTGGGTTGTCGGTTGCGGGAACCGCCAACGATATCACGTTCCCGAATGCCGCTCTGACTCTCAATACGCCAGACTGTATTCTCAACCCGGCGATTCCAAAGGAGCTCTCTGCCACCGTCGTGGCGTCGAATGCCACCACCACTACCGTTCGAGTGCTGGTGCAGGGACCGAACGGCGCGGTAATTCCTGACGGCCTCCTCTACACCTGCACCTTCGGCATCGTCGGTGGAACGCAGCCAGGAAGTTACACGCTGACCAACGGCAACACGGTGACTCAGGATCCGTCCGGCACCAATCTACCGACGATCGGGAGCAATGGGGCCGTCATCATCACCCTGATTGGACCGACTCAGACACCGACCAATACCCCGACGTCGACGCCGACACTGACGTCAATGCCGACAGCAACCCCGACACCCACGGTGGTTCAGATCAACGTCGGCACCGGAAAGGCCTTGGCCGGAGGCCCGGTTGAGGTTTCGGTCAACCTCGCAAGCTCGGGCTTCCTGGTAGCCGGCACGGCCAACGATCTCTCGTTCCAGAATACTGCGTTCGCGCTTGATACCGCCAATTGCACGTTGAACCCGGCACTTTCGAAACTATTCTCCGTCACCACAGTTACGACAACCTCGACCACCACCACGGTGCGGATCTTCGTCCAAGGACCGCCGGTCAATATCACGCCGATACCTGACGGGCTGCTCTACACCTGCACGTTCGATATCTTGCCGGGCACGCTCCCGGGCAACTACCCGTTGAGCATTCTGAATGTCGTCGCCCAGGATCCGACCGGAGCGGGGCTGACGGCTTCCGGCACCGATGGAACGATCATCGTCACGCTGGTAGCGCCAACACCGACGATCACTCAAACCCCAACCGCTACTTCTACCGCGACCAGCACAGCAACTCCGACCGTCACGACGACGCCCAGCGCCACCGCGACGGCGGTGCCTACTGCGACTCCAACGGCAACAGCGTCCCCAACCGACACCCCGACCGTGACACCAACGAACACGCCAACGGATACACCGACGCCGACTCAGACACCGACCCTGACTCCGACCAGCACGAACACCGCCACGGCAACAGCTACGGCGACGGACACTCCGACACTGACCCCCACCGACACCGCGACGGTGGCACCGACGGAGACTCCCACTGAGACGCCAACGGACACGCCTACACTGACCCCGACCGATACCGCCACGGTGGCACCGACGGAGACTCCTACGGAGACGCCACCGGACACGCCTACGCCGGAGATGCCTAGTCCGACGCCCACATGCGTACCATCGAGTGGGCCTTGTGCACTCGACACGGATTGTTGCAGTGGGGTTTGTAACGTCACGACATGCCAGTAGCGAAGAAAGTTAGAGAGTCGCGCAGGGCGTAGTACCCGGGCGCGCAATTGCGCGCCTGCTTGATCGAGTCGAGCAGCCCGGATCGAGCCCTGGACCTTTCACGCGGTTTCGTCTATCCGAACCGCGTTGCGTGCACGAATTCCGAGCACTTCGTCGCTGCGGCTACAGGCAACTCTCAGGTTCCGACGTGCGCCCCTCGGTGGCAGGTGTGCGGCTGATGCGGTATTGTCGTTGCAGATGGATCTGCAAGGGCAAACGGTGTTGGTGACGGGAGGCGCTAAGCGGGTCGGGAGGGCAATTGCGCTCGAAGTCGCGAAGGCCGGGGCGAATGTCGTTGTTCACTGCCGATCCTCACATGCAGAGGCGGTCACCACCTGTGAAATGGCCCGCAGCTTCGGCGTCCGCGCCGGTGTAGTCGTTGGTGATCTGGGCGACGCGGGCGAGGTGCGACGGGTGGGTGAGGAAGCGCTCGCCACCTTCGGAAAGCTCAACGCCCTGGTCAACAGCGCTTCCATCTTTTTGCACACACCGGTTGAGATGCTGAGCACCGAGCAGTGGGACCGGACCATGTCTGTCAACCTGAAAGGGCCGTTCCTCCTCGCGCTCCGGCTTGGCCGTGCCATGCAAGCAGGAGGCGGTGGCGCTATCGTCAACATCGCAGACTGGGCGGCGGTGCGGCCATATCGCGAGTACCTGCCGTACTGCGTCTCAAAGGCCGGCGTTGTTTCCATGACGATCGGGTTGGCGAAGGCACTGGCGCCGAAAGTGCGCGTCAACTGTGTCGCACCCGGCCCAGTGATGCCTCCCGAAAGCTACACGGACGAGGAGCGGAACGAACTGGTGCAACGGACGCTGCTGAAGCGGCTCGGCTCGCCGCAAGATGTCGCCCGCATGGTGCGCTTCCTCATCAGCGAAGCGGAGTTCTCCACTGGGGGTGTGTACTTGGTGGACGGAGGCCGGCTGAACGCGTGAGAGGAGGAGCAGCGACGCAGGCGTACGATCCTCGAGAGCTTCCGGTCCGACCTACCCGTCGTGTCCGTCAGACCGCAGCGATTGCAGTTCTCGCCAGCGGAGGACTGGATAGCAGCGTACTGCTGGCGGAACTGGTGCGGCGGGGGCATGCGGTACAGCCCCTCTACGTGCGCAGCGGGCTGCAATGGGAAGCGGTTGAGCGCGACTGCTTGTGGCGGTTCTTGCGAGCGCTCCGTGCTCCTCAGTTGCATCCGCTGGTCGAGTTGACGCTGCCGGCAGCAGATGTCTACGGCGCGCATTGGAGCATCTCGGGCAAGGGGACACCGGGGCACGACGCCCCGCTGGATTCGAACTACCTGCCTGGACGTAATCTGCTGTTGCTCAGCAAGGCGGCCGTGTTCTGTGCTCAGCACGACATCGCTGCCGTCGCCCTGGCGGTGCTCCGGGACAATCCGTTCGCCGATGGGGCGCCGGAATTCTTCCGCCGCTTCGCAGCCACTGCGCGCTGTGGGCTCGGGGTGCCGCTCGAGGTTCGGACTCCATTCCGTGGCCTGAGCAAATCCACGGTGATCCGGCGAGGTCGAGGCCTGCCCCTGCACCTGACCTTCTCTTGCGCCCATCCGCGCGGACGCTTGCATTGCGGGATGTGTACCAAATGTGCCGAACGCCAGCGCGGTTTCCAGCTCGCCGGGGTCCCCGATCCTACACGCTACCGCGTACGTCTGGCCGCCAGGCTGCCATGAATTGCAAGCGTTAGCGCCGCTGGGTATGGTCCAACCATGGCCTCGGTGTGCTCGGCGGCGCGTTTGTTCTCTGTTCACACCAACATGTTCTCAGACCCGGTCGCGGCAACCGCCCCGCAGCGAGCCAACTCTGTCCGGGGCGACGTCGAAGGAGGCGAGCGGCCGGGCGGCTGCACGCGATTGGGAGCAGCCTGTTGGCAACGGTGAGGTCCACAATTGATCGCCTCGAACGTCTGCACCGTGGCCTCGATCGGCTCACCGTTGAGGTTCGTGGTCTGCGGGGGGCGGCCACCCGCAACCATGCGGACACCGTGCGGCAGGCGCTGCGGCGGCGCGGATTGGTGCTGAAGAACGAGCTGCACGAGGGCTGCGTGTTGCCGCGTGCCGCGACGGCGCAATCCGCATTCTATCAGTTGCTGCGGCATTATTCGTTTCGCTTGTTCCTGCGCGACGTGATCAAGCATCGCGACGCGTTAGGCCTTGCCGATCTGGTGCGCTACTGCTCAGCTGCGACAGCCCGTCGCTACTTGCAGCGGTTGCTCGAGTACCATCTCGTCCGGCGCAGGGGGCGGGGTTTTCGGCTGGTGTGCGAGGCGCGGTCGTTTGGACCGACGCTGGAATGGTTCGTGGCTGCGGTGCTGGAGCGCGAATACGGCATTCCGTGCGCCTGGAATCTCCGTCTCGATGCGGCGCGCGGGGGCGGCGACTACGATGTGATCGGCTTTCAGGACGGCGCCTGCATCTACGTTGAGACCAAGTCCTCTCCACCACGCAACATCGAGTGCCGGCAGGTCCGGGCGTTCTTCGATCGTCTGGATACACTACGGCCGCAGCTCGCGATTTTCCTCAACGACACACAGCTACGCATGGGCGACAAGATCGCGGTGTTGTTTGCGCACGAGTTGCGGCGCCGCCTCGGCAAGGGGGCGCGGCGATTCCCCCTGCGGCGCCTCAGCGGCGAGCTGTTCGTGATCGGCGACCGGCTGTTCATCGTCAACAGCGACCCGGATCTGGTCGGCAACCTCGGCATCTGCCTGGCGCACTACTTCCGGCCGCCCGCATTCGAATTGAACGGGCGGCGATGATCGCAATGTTGCAGCGCCTGGCGTGGAGCCTGGTCATCCTGCTGGGCGTCACGTTCCTCACCTTCGTGATCGCCTACATCGTTCCCAGCGATCCAGCCCGAACCGTGGCCGGCCCGAAGGCGGACCCGGAAACGCTGGCGACCATCCGCAAGGAAATGGGCCTCGATCAACCTGTGCCCGTCCAGTACGCGCGCTATCTCGAACGGCTGATCCACGGCGACTTGGGCCGTTCCTATCTGACGCGGCAGAACGTTACGCAGGCGATTCTCGAACGGCTTCCCGCCACCGCGTATCTCGCGCTCACCAGTCTCGGCGCCGCGGCGCTGATCGGCATTGTGGTCGGCTGCTTGACGGCCGTGGGTCAGGGCTCCGCGATGGATCTGTCGGTATTGGTCGCCTCCTTGATCGCGCTGTCACTGCCGGTGTTCTGGATTGGCATGATGTTGCTGTACTTTCTCGCCTACCGCGCCCGCCTGTTCCCGCTCGGCGGCTTCGGCGGGGTCAACGTGGTACTGCCGGCGTGCACGCTCGCCCTCGGGGGCGCCGCGTACTACACGCGACTGTTGCATACCAACATGCGCGCCGTGCTTGACCAGGACTACATCCGTGCGGCACATGCCAGGGGCCTGTCGCCCTGGCGCGTGTACGGCAAGCACGCGTTGCGTAACGCCATCATTCCCTTGGTGACGCTGCTCGGGTTGGACTTCGCCGGTCTCATGAGTGGAGTCGTGCTCACCGAAACGGTGTTCAATTGGCCCGGCTTGGGCCGTCTAGCGGTCGAGGCGGTATTCAACCAGGACATCCCGATGATCATGGGCACGGTGCTGTTCAGCGCCGTGCTGGTCGTCGGCGCCAACATGGTGGTGGATCTGCTCTATCTCACCATCGACCCTCGGATCCGCTACCGCGGACTGTAGAAACAGCGGGAAGCCGATGCTGACGGTGGGGCATGGGAAGCAGCGCTATCTCGCGGTCATCGGCGGCGCCATGATTGTGGTCTTGGTGCTCATCGCGATTTTCGCGCCCTGGCTGGCACCGTTCGATCCGCTCAAAGCGGTGGCGGACAGCTTCGGCGATCCGTTCCCGCCCGGAGGGCGGTACTTGCTCGGCACCGATGAACTCGGCCGTGACGTTCTCAGCCGACTGTTGTTCGGCGCGCGCATCTCCCTTTTTGTTGCCGTGGTGGCGACCAGCCTGACGCTGGTGATCGGTGTCACTATTGGGGTGTGCTCCGGCTTTCTTGGAGGCTGGATCGACACGTTGTTGATGCGCTGCACCGACGTCGTGCTTTCCTTTCCGGCGTTGCTGTTGGCCATCGCGCTCGCGGCGCTGTTTCAACCGGGACTGACCTCGATCCTCGTGGTGATCGCGCTGGTAAGCTGGACGGGTGTGGCCCGCACCGTACGCGGCGAGGTGCTGTCGCTGCGCGAGCGCGACTTCGTGGCCGCCGCCCGGGCCCTGGGTGGGACGCCGCTGCGGCTCATGGTCCGCCATGTTCTGCCCAACGTGTTGCCGACGATCGTCGTCATGGGCGCGCTCAGCACTTCCAACACCGTCCTGCTCGACGCCGGGCTCAGCTATTTAGGACTCGGCGTGCCGGTACCCACACCCAGCTGGGGGCGCATGATCAGCGACAGCCAGACCTATTATCGACTAGCGCCCTGGCTCATGATCTGTCCTGGCATTGCCATCGTCTACGCCGTGGTGGCGTTCAACTTCCTGGGCTACGGCCTGCTGGCGATCGTCAGCGGCCGTGAGCGGCGATGATGACGTCGGCGCGGCCAGGGCGGCCCCGGCGGGCTGCCCCTACATGCACCATATTTCTGTGCTGCGGCGTGTATGCTTTCTGCTGTTTCCTGAGTGCCTGTACGTCGTCATCCGGCGGGAGCGAAGCGCCGGCGCAGTATTTACGACTCGCGGGGCCGGACGAGGTGCCAACGCTCGATCCGGCGCGCGGCTACGACACGTCGTCGTGGCAATTCGAGCAAATGCTCTTTACCACCCTCCTCGGGTATGATGCAGACACCAACTTCGTGCCGCAGCTGGCGACTGATTGGGAAACCTCACCCGACCATCGCACCTATACGTTTCACCTGCGCCGCGACGTTCGTTTCACCAACGCCCGGCCGGTTGTGGCTGCCGACGTGAAGTACTCGATCGAGAGGGTCCTCAACCCGCAGACACGTTCCCAGGGTGCAGAGTTCTTCCGCATCATTCGCGGCGCCGAGGCCTGCGGGGAAGTACCGTGCGCCGTGGCCGGCATCGAAACACCGGATGCGTACACCATCCGTTTTCAGTTGCGTGACTTCGACCCGCTCTTCCTGCACAAGCTGACGATGCCGTTCGCCGCGGCAGTGCCGGCGGAGGAAGTGGCGCGATGGGGCGAGGATTTCGCGCGCCATCCGGTCGGCAGCGGCCCGTTCAGGTTGCAGGCCTGGGTGAGTGGCCGGCACTTGTTGTTGGTGCGCAATCCGGATTACTTCATCCGCGGTCTGCCGCGCGTTGAAGGCGTCCAGCGCCTGGTGGGCGTGAACGACGAGTTGGCGTGGCTGAAGTACGAGTCCGGCCAGCTGGACATCTCCAACATCCCGCCAGCCGAGTTCCCCCGCGTCATTCGTGAACCGCAATACCAGCCTCTGCTCCATCACATCACCACGATGGCAACGCACTACATCGGGATGAATTGTCAGATGCCGCCCTTCACTGATCGCCGCGTGCGTCAGGCCTTGAACTACGCCGTCAACAAACACAAGCTCTTGCGGCTGATCAATAAGCGGGGCGTGGTGGCGCGCAGCTTTTTGCCGCCGAATATGCCCGGTTATCAGCCCGGCATCGCCGGTTATCCCTTTGATCCGCAGCGCGCACGCCAGCTGCTGACTGAGGCCGGCTACGCCGCCGGCTTCGACACCACCCTGTGGGTCCGGTTCGACGAAACAACGCTCCCCATGGCAGAGTCGGTGCAGCAAGACCTGGCGGATGTGGGCGTCCGCATCCAGATCAAAGCGCTGGCGTGGGGGCCGTTCCTCGAAGCGGTGCGTGCGCCGGACTTGGTGCCGCTCTTTTTCCTCGGGTGGGAGGCGGACTTCCCGGATCCGAGCAACTTTCTCGAGGTGCTGTTGCACTCGAAGAACATCGGCTCCAACAACAACACCAACTACCGCAATCCGCAGGTCGATGCGCTGCTCGATGAAGCCGCGCACACGGTGGACGCACAGCGGCGCTTGCAGCTACTGCAGGAGGTCGAGCGCATCGCCGTGGGAGACGCCCCTTGGGTGTTCCTCTTCCACCCGGTGACGTACGAGATCGTGCTGCCGCGTGTGCAGGGCTTGCAGCTAAACCCCTTGCGCCCGCCACGGCTCGATACGGTGTGGCTGGGAAACAGCGCTGAGCCCTGAGCGCAACACCCGGTAATCTCTGTGTCGCCTCCTCCTCTACGCCTCCGATAACTCGACCCGACAATTCAACCTCGGCGTCTCGCAACGGGCGCGTCCCGGTCCCCGCGCCGGCGGCACGGGCGATGCTCTCCTGTGTCGTCATGAGCGCGCCTCACCTTCCGCATCGTTGCATCCTTCCCGTAGTGGGGTCTCGTGGTGTTTGGTCCGCGTTCCGACTGGCTTCGCGGGCGCGCGCGGCGGGCTTCGCCGACTATTACGCTGCCCGGGTGCCCGCCGCCGAGCGCGAACGCTCTTGCCATCTTCAGTTCCAAGTGGTCTAGGCGATGACGAAAGGGGGTCCTCACATGCAGGTGCACAGCCAGCTGCGCGAGATCATGCGGGAGCGGCAGATCAAGGTTGAAACGCTGCATCAGTGGGCGGGGGTGAGTCGCGAGGCGATTTCGGCGCTGCGTAAGGACAACTGGCAGCGGGTCAGCCGCCTTGTGATGGGGAAGATTTGCGGTGCCTTGAATATCACGCTGGGCCAGTTGTTCATTCTGAATCCCGACGACATTTGGGCTCCGATCAAGCTCAGCGGAGAGGTCACAATCCATTACGGCTCACGCTCGTCTCCGGAGGTGCACCGCGGCACCGGGAGCACAGACGAAACGATTTGGACGGGCCAATTCATCGGCGTGTGGGACATGCGCGCCATGAACTGGATTCTCGAGTATCTCAAGCAAACGGGGCTCGAAGTCAGCGTGACCTTGCAGGAGCACGTGACCGGGGTCGAGCGCGTGTTCGATCCCTCGGCGCGCGATGCGGTGCGCAAGATTTTCGAGAGCGGCAACCACGTGATCATCGGCTCGCCGATCGCCAACCAGTTGACGGAGGAGGCCGTCTGCGACGCCTTCGGGGTTCCGCCGTACGCGCCACAGAAGCGTGGGGCTTTCCCGTACGGTTTCGTGTGGGACTCGCGCCGCACGATCACTTCCTCGTTCGGCTGGCAGGGGATGGGGAACGAGTTCGGCATCGCCTCAACGCGCAGCGGCAAGCTTGTCGCCTTCCGCACGATGGTCAAGGAAGGGGAGGGGCAGGATTGCGCGCTGGTTGTCGTGTACCGTGTTTTTGTGCCGCCAGCCCGTCGCCAGCACGGACGGGACGAGGAGCGTGTGATCATCTGCATTCTCGGGCACAGCGGTGCGGGCACGTTCGCTGGGGCGCAGGCCGCCACTAATTCCAGGTATGCCTCCGGCCTGTATCCGGCGGAGCGTGGCAAGCCGCTCATGCGTGTCGTCCGCGCCACCTATACCCGGGGCCCGATCGCCTCACTACGCGACAATCGTGAAGTGACCGGTGCCGAGCTCGTCGAGGAGCCCCAACCCGAGCCTCCTCCGGGAGGTCCGCCTCGCGGCTCTCGCCGCACGCGCCCGAAGAAGCGCACCAAGCAGTTGCCGCCGCCCCACCGGAAGTCGGTTCACGGCGACCGCTCCGGGCGTGCCGAATCCGGAGCCCACGCACTGTTCAGCGCTCCGCGCGGGCGGTGAGCCGTCCTTCTGGTGCTGACGCGCTCGCCGGCTTCGTGGCATCGAGCTGCCCGAGCATGTGACCGCTACGGCTGGCGGCGCTTAGAGAGGCTGCGGCGCATGGGTTGGGAAGGATCATCACCACCGCGGTTGCTTTCAATCGCGGGCGCCAAATAGAATATCGGCACGGAAGGGTCGCGAATGGACAGCAAGGAAGCGTATGAGAAGCAGATCGCCGACGAGCTCCGCGCGCTGCCGCGGGCGGCGCTGGCTGAGGTGCTCCGCCTGATCACCGCAGTGCGCGAGAAGTATCGGGCCCGATCAGCGTCTGCCCCGGGATCGACGCGGAACGGGCGTGCGGCACATGAACGGACACGCCGGCTCCTTGCGTCCTCGAAGAGCAACTGGGCTCAGGGCATCATTCGAGAAAGGGAAGACCGGCTGTGACCGGAACTTTCTTCCTCGACTCCTCGGCACTGATAAAGCTGTACCACGAGGAACCGGGCACCGAACGAGTCGAGGAGATCTTTGCGACCAGCGAGGCCTCGCTGGTCGTCTCTGAGTTGGCGGCGGTGGAGTTGCAATCTGCCTTGGCGCGTAAGGTGCGGACCGGCGAGATCACTTTGGAGGCGGAAGAAGAAGTCGTCCGCGACTTCGAACAAGACTGTGCGGACCGCTTCGTGATCGAGCCGCTGACGAGCACCATCGTACAGGAAGCGAAACGACTCCTAAAGAAGCACGGGCACCAGAGGGCCTTACGTTCTCTCGATGCCCTCCAGGTAGCGACCTTCGCCATCGTCCGTGCACGCGAGGAGGCAATCTTCGTCTGTGCCGATGGCCGCTTGTGCGAGATCGTCAAAGCCGAAGGGCACTCGCCTCTCAATCCCGAGGAACCAGTCGCCTGACCCGGACAGCGGTGGCAAGACCGTGGCACAAGCAACCCGAACCTTTCGGATCTTCGTCAGCTCCACCTTCAGTGACCTGAAAGAAGAGCGTAACGCGCTGCAGAGGCACGTGTTCCCGCGGCTGCGGGAGCCGTGCGCGCGGCATGGGTGCCGCTTTCAGGCCATCGACCTGCGCTGGGGCGTGCGCGAAGAAGCGGCACTCGACCAGCAGACGATGCGCATCTGCCTGGAGGAGATCGCGCGATGCCAGCGCGTGACACCGAGGCCAAGTTTAGTTCTCGACTTTCGAGCCGTACAGCTGGAGCCGTACCCTCGATCTACAGACGGCCACACTGGTGCCATCACACTGGACTCCGGGCGGCGTTCCGCTGTATGTCGTTGACTCTGAAATAGCCCAGTTGGGATCTCGGTTGGCCCCGAACAGAGGAACTGCCGAAGGATGGCGCAGCGGAAGCGTGCGGCGACGAACAGTGTGGAGACCTCGATCTCGTAGGCCCCGATCGCGACGCTCTTCCTCTCCTACGCGCGGGACGACGACAAGGCGTTCGTTCACCAGCTGTACGACGATCTCACCAAGGCCAACTTCGACGTCTGGTTCGACCGGGTCTCGATGCCGTCCCGGCAGCTCACCTTTTACCAGGAGATCCGCGACGCCATCGCTGCGCGCGACCGACTGGTCCTGGTGGTTGGACCGAAGGCTGTGGAATCGGACTATGTGACGCAGGAATGGCGCAGCGCGCTGGAGATGGGCAAGTGCGTCAATCCGATCGTCCGGCTCAATGGGCAGCGGCACGACAGCGGCACGGTCGACGGCTACGACCTGATTCCCGAGGAGCTGAAGCTCATCCACGCGGAGGATTTTCGCGACGGCTCCCGCTACGCCGAGCATCTGGCCAACCTGGTGCGGCAGCCCTCCGATCCAGCGCCGCCACTGGGCAAACTCGTTGCCGTGCCAACGCTGCCGGTGCACTACCGCGCCCAACCCGATCGCCTTCGCGCGCTGCGCGAGGCCTTGCTCATCGATCTCCAGACGCCCGTGGTCGTCACCGGCGCCGCGGCGCGGGTCGGCGTGGAGGGGCATGGGCGGCATCGGCAAGAGCGTGCTTGCCAACGCGCTCGCGCGCGATCTCGAAGTCCGCCGTGCCTTCCCGGACGGCGTCTTCTGGGTCGGCGTCGGGCAGCAGCCGGATCTGGTGGAGCTGCAGCGGCGGATCGCCAAGGAGCTGGGCGACGATGGGCTGTTCGCCAACTGGTCGGAGGGCAAGCAGAAGCTGCGGGACCTGCTCGCCGACCGCGCCGCGCTGCTGATCCTGGACGACGTCTGGCGCAGCGCCGACGCCGATGCGTTCGATGTCCTTGGCCCGCGCTGCAAGCTTCTGCTGACCACGCGCGACGCGGGCCTGGTGACCGCGCGCGCCGGCACGCACTACCAGGTGCAACTGCCGACCGAGGCCGAAGCGTTGGCGTTGCTCGCCTCCGCCGCCCGGGTCGCAGTGGACTCGCTGCCGCCACAGGCAACAGACATCGTCGCGGAATGCGGCCGGCTGCCGCTGGCGCTCGCCCTGTGCGGCGGCATGGTGCAGGCGGGCACGCCGTGGCGCGACCTGCTCGACGCCCTGCGCGAACACGAAATCGAGTTTCTGGTCGACGAGCACGCCCGCGAAGAGCAGCACCGCAACATCTGGCGGGCGATGGAGGTTAGCGTCAGCGTCTTGCCCGACGACCAGCGGCGGCGGTTCGCAGAGCTCGCCGTTTTTCCACACGGCGCCAAGGTGCCCGAGGCGGCGGTGCTGACGCTCTGGGCGCACACCGGCGGGATGAGCGAGCGCCATGCGCGGCGTCTGCTGGTGGAGCTCAAGCAGCGGTCGCTCGTGCAAGTCGATCGCCCAGCGGGGGGCGGTCGAGTCCGCGAATGCCAATGTCTTGGTGCACGACCTGCTGCACGACTTCGCGACGCGCCTGGCCGTGCAGCGCTTCGGGAGTATGCCCGCGCTGCATGAGCAGGTGCTCGACGCCTACCGCGCGAAGTGCTCCGCCGGGGCGGCCGGTGGCTGGGCCAGCGGGCCAAACGACGGCTACTTCCTTCAACACCTGCGCCACCACCTACTCGACGCCGGTCGCGGTGACGAGCTGGTCCAGCTGCTGCTCGATCTGCGGTGGCTGGAAGCGAAAGCGGAGGCGGGGCTCGTCTTCGATCTGGCGGAGGATTTCAGCGAAACGCTGCGGCGAGTCGGCCCGGCCCACCCGCGTCGGCGCCTCCTGGCGCTGGTAGAGGAGGCGATTCGAGCGGACATCCATTTCGTCGCGCGGCACGCCGGGGACTACCCGCAAGCGCTGTTTCAGTGTCTGTGGAACGCGTGCTGGTGGTACGACTGCCCGGAGGCGGCGCGGCACTACGAGGCGCCGCAGGGCGGCTGGGCTCAGCCACCACCATGGGAGGAGCGCGGGCCCCAGAAGCTCCACGAGGTGCTCGAAGGCTGGCGCCGGAAGAAGGAAGCTGCGACGCCGGGGCTTGTGTGGCTGCGCGCGCACCGGCCGCCGCCGCTGCACCTCGGCACGGCGCAGCGGCGGGTGCTCCGCGGCCATGAGGATTCGGTGAGGAGCGTGGCGCTGAGCGCCGACGCCACGACGATCGTCAGCGGGTCTTATGACCAGACGGTGCGGGTGTGGGACGCGGCGAGCGGAGAGTGCCGTGAAGTGATCCAGGGCACGGGCGACGTCGAGGCCATTGCCGCCGGGCCGTCGCGCTTCCCCTTGCGCGCGCTCGGTCGGGTGCTCGAAATGGCCATCGAAGACGCGGCCACCGCAGCCCCCGTCGCGTGGTTCCCGGTGCCCATCGATCACATCGCGACCTTCCCGAACGGTCGCGCCTGGGTTGGGACGAGCGCGAATCACCTGTACATCATCACGCTCGAAGGCGGAGAAGACAGCTCAAAACCGAAAGGTGAAAGTGGAAAGCCAGACGGAGAAGAAAGTCCAAGGTCTAAGGTCCAAAGCCGGATTCACAGGCCTGTCGGTGGCGCCTTGCATATCGCCAATCCCAGATGTCGCATCGCCCGAACAATCAGCCATGGGCCATCTGCCATACGCCGGTCCCGAGGTTGACTCCGTCGAACTCCGCCGCACGCTCGCCCTCGAAAGCTTCATGCTGCACCGTGCCTCGCCGCACCGCACGGCCGTCGGCTTCCTTTCGCCTTATCAATGGCACGCACCTACTTCATCAGCGACGCAAAAACCGCACGTCGGGAGCGGCGTCAGCTACGTCAGGCCGCAGAGTCCAATGTGGCAAGCATATCGAAGTGAGCGTCGGCGTGCTCGATCTCGGTGCCATGATGCCGAGCGCAAGCATGGATCAGGATGTCGGAAGGTGGGATTGTCTTCCCGGCGCGCCGCGCCCGGCTCGCAAGGTCAAACGCCGCCTGCCACACGTCGTCGTCGATCGCGAGGTTTGGCAACACGGCCTCATACTCCCGCAAGGCACTTCGTTCCCTCTCGTTGCCGACGCCCGCCCATACCTCCAGGCGAACCATGGCGCACCACGCGGCCTCACCCGCTTGCAGAAGCGCCTCCACGCGAGCGCGCACCAGCGGGTCGCCCTTCGATCGCATCTGATGAATCCACGCCGAAGTGTCAACAAGCTTCATCTGCGAACGCACCCGTGAGGCTCGCGGTTCTCCAGCGCCTCGATCTCGTCGTTTGTGAGCAGCGAGCGGAAGGTTCCGGAGTGCTTGATCAGCGCGGCCATGCGGCGGCGCTGGTTGAAGTCCTCGATGGCCGTGACGATGGCTGCCCGTTTCGTTTTCGCCCGGGTAAATCGCACCAGGTCGCGCAGCTCGTCGTCCGGAATCTCAACGGTCGTCTTCATGATTCTAGAATACCAGCTATCGGATTCCGAATCAACGCCAAATAGAATCTCGAATCAAGAGTCGAGGAATCGAGATCGAAGGTATACACCCTTGCTCGGCGCGCCGAAACGGGTGATGAGGGCAGGGTGAAGGCAGACGCACGCAGTGAGGGCTTCGTCAGCCGCGTGCTCGGCCGGGAGCTGAGGCTCGTATGAGAAGAAAGCGAAGAAAGTTGCGGGCGGCGGCGGTCGCCCGATGGTATTGAGCCTCGCATGGAAACCGTGCTGCACGCCGCCGGCTTACTTCTCCTGCTGATCGCCTGTCTCGCCTCCCTCGCGTCGCTGCTGCTGGGGCTTCCGGGGACCTTCTTCATCGTGGCCGCAGCGTTGCTCTACGGGTGGGCGACCGGTTTCGCGGCCGTACAATGGTCGACCGTCGGGTGGCTGTTGTTACTGGCGGTGGTCGGTGAAGGTTTCGAGTTCCTTGCTGGTGCCGCGGGGGCGGCCGGGGAACGGCCTTCGCGGCGCGTCATGGTCGGTGCGCTGGCCGGCGGCGTTGTCGGTGGCCTGGCCGGCACGCCCGTCTTGTTCGGTGTGGGGTCGCTCCTGGGCGCTCTTGTCGGCACCTTCGCCGGCGCGGCACTTGCCGTCGTCTCGGAAGGCGGGACGATGGGCTCGGCGCTATCGACAGGACTCGCGGCCCTGCGCGGGCGGTTGCTGGGTTTCGTATTGAAGGCAGCCCTTGCGGTGGTGATGCTCGTGGTGCTGGCCGCCGCAATCTTGTGAGCGAGTGGGAACACCCGATTGATGACGGTAACTAGCCTGGGCTCTTATGTCTGGCCATCGCTATGCCCTCCCAACCGCAGCCAACGCTGACTCGACGAGCCGCGGACGTCAAGCGGTCGCATGTCGCGCGGAGGCGTCTGGCTCCTTATCTGGTTGAGTTGCGTCGTCGGCCTCCCAACTAAACGAATCCTTCTGTAACTCAACTCGACATTTCACCCCTCCGTCATGCGCGCACGGTAACGAGACGTCGGCACGCGGCTGGCGCGCCGTGTGCACAGCCCCTTTGCGTATGGCAAGCGGTTCAAAGCTGCGCGGCCGCCCGCGGAAATCGACGCGCCGGCCCGGCCCACTACCCGGACGCCAAACCTGGTCCACCGACCCGCCGCCGATGCCGCCGCGGAATCCGGGTGTACGGCAAGCCCTGGTGCAACCTGCGGCGGAAGTCAGGCATCCGCGCCTGCCTATGGCGGCGGAAATGGCGCAAACACTCACCCACTCTAGTTTGACGCTGAGGTGCGGCGGCCATATCGCGGTCTAGGCACGAGGTAGAAACGATGGCGCATGTTTGGTTACCACAACGGGACGCTGATCGCGGCAGCGCGGAATCTGAGATGCCGGAATGGGCCGCCGCCTCTCTCGACGGCGAGGCGTTCAGCCTCATCTCAGGGCCTGGGCAGATACTCTGTCTCCGCGTCGGCGCGGAAGCCGCAGATGCGCCTGCCACATTGCTGCGCAGCCAGCTGGATGGCCAGGAGAGCTGGGTGCTGATCGGCGCTGCTCGCGTGAACGGGATGCCGCTGCTCACCGGCATCCGTGTGCTGCGCGACCGGGACGAGTTGGAGATCGGTGGGCTCTGCACATTCTTCTCGACCGAAACTCTGGCGCTGGTCGAGCCCATGCCACGCGGCGACAAGCCCGTCTTCTGTCCGCGCTGCAAGCAGGCGATCGAGCCGGGGTCGGCGGCGGTGCGGTGCCCGCAGTGTCGCGTCTGGCACCACCAATCCGACGACCTGCCGTGCTGGACGTACGCGGAGCGCTGCGCGTTATGCGATCAGCCCACTGCACTGGACGCCGGCTATCGCTGGACGCCGGAGGGGTTGTGAGAAATGCAGCCGATAAGGAACCCCCATCTTGACCCTCCCCCGTTCGCAAGAGAAGCGAACAGGGGAGGGAACGTTGCTGTTGAGCGC
Organism: Binatia bacterium; assembly: GCA_050015455.1. Taxonomy (GTDB): domain Bacteria; phylum Desulfobacterota; class Binatia; order HRBIN30; family HRBIN30; genus JAGDMS01. The sequence goes on along the minus strand of JBEKBJ010000048.1, from coordinate 21,386 downwards.
GAGAGCCAAATGCAATCGGTGGTGGTCGTCGGTTGCGGGGCCATCGGATCGCATCTCGTGCCGCACCTCGGGCGCATGCCCGGCATGGGGCGGGTCGTACTGATCGACCACGATATGTACGAAGAGAAGAACCTGTGCTCGCAGGACATCACACGCCGTGATCTCGATAGGCCGAAGGCCGTGGTGCAAGCGCACCGGCTGCGCCGTGTGAATCCGGCGCTCAAGGTGATTGCGGTCGCCGATGCGGTGGAGAACGTTCCGCTCGGCCAGCTGCGCGCCAATGTCATCTTGGCCTGCTTGGATTCGCGCGCGGCACGCCGCCATGTGAACCGAATCGCCTGGCGCCTCGGTGTACCCTGGATCGATTCGGGGGTCCAGGGCGAAGACCTCCTGGCGCGCGTTAACGTGTACGTGCCACAGGCGCATCAGCCCTGTCTCGAATGCGCATGGGACGAGCGAGATTACCAGACGTTGGAACAAACCTACCCGTGCAGCGGCGGCAGTGCCTCGCCGCAACCGACCAATTCCCCTTCGAGCCTCGGCGCGCTCGCCGCCTCGCTGCTGGCGCTGGAGTGCGAGAAGGTGCTGGCAGGGCGTTGGGAGTGGGCGGCGGTCGGCCGACAAGTGCTGATCAATGCATCGGGGCACAAACATTACGTTACGAGGTTTGGACACAACCCCGCGTGTCGGTTCGACCACACGGTCTGGCGCATCGAAACGGTTGACCAACCGCCCGACAAGCTCACTGTGGCTGGGGTCCTGGCGCTCGTGTCCCAGAGCAACGGCCGCCACCCCTCCGCATTGCGAATCCCTGGGCAGGCGTTCGTCAGGCAACTCACCTGTCACGAATGCGGACAAACCCGAGCTGCGCGCTTGCGCCTGATCGGGCGTATGCGCACGGCGGAGCGGCGCTGCGGCACGTGCGGCGGGGAGATGAGGGGCGCGGGTTTCGACATGATTGAACGGCTCAACCCGGCTGAGCTTCCCGAAGCCACGCTTGAGCGCTCGCTCCGGAGCTTTGGGATTCGCTCGGGCGACGTGGTTACGCTCTCCACTGCTGAGGGCGAACGGCACTTCGAGATCGGAACAGGTGAGGTGGAAGGCGTGAGGCGCAAGGGGTGAGGCGTAAGGGGTAAGGGGTAAGGGGTAAGCGCGAGGAACCAGCAATGAGGAACTAGAGGGGATGACCGACAAGATCTTCGATGCGTTTCTGCGGCGCCAGTACGAGCAGGGCACGGCCTTGGCCAGGGACAGCGACCTTCTGGAGCTAATCGCGCTCGACGGGCCGCCGCCGCAACACTACGTCGCGCACTTCCGCTGTAAGGGGCTGGTACGCACGGATGCCGGCGACATCGTCGGGGCCGAGCGCTTCGAGCTGGGCATCTGGTTTCCGGACGATTACCTGTGCGAAGCCGATCCGCTCCGGGTGCTGACGTGGTTCGGCCCGCGGCGCGTGTTCCATCCGAACATCAGCGATCGGACGCCCGTGATCTGCGTGGGTCGGCTCGCGCCCGGAACGTCACTGGTGGATATCCTCTATCAATGCTTCGAGATCATCACCTACAACAAGGTCACCATGTGTGAGGACGACGCGCTGAACAAGGAGGCATGTGTTTGGGCGCGGCGCAACCAGCATCGCTTCCCCATTGATCCGCGGCCGCTGAAGCGCCGCGCGTTCGACGTGAGCGTCGAGAACATTGAGGTGGGGAAATGATCGGCGCGAGTGATCCACAGGCAAGCATCATCGCGGCGACCCTCGACAGATGCTTCCCTCGGGTTGAGCAGAGCGGACGCGCGTGCTGGACGTTCACGCTCTCCAACGGCACTGACCTGCAGGCAACCGCCCTGATCAACGACAGCTGGCTTCTCCTCGGTGTGCCCCTGTCCGAGCCGCGACTCGTGACTCACGAGTTGCGATCTTGGGAAATGCTGCAGTGGAACGCGACGCTGCCGGGCGGGGCGAAGTTCGCGGTGCTTGCCGCGGGATTGGGGATTCACGCCCGCGCGGAGCTGCCGCTGGATGATGATGTGAACCTGCCCAGCCGCGTCGTGCAAGCGTGTGCGGGTCTCAATGCAGCGTCCGCGAAATTTCGTCGCCTCGGTGCAGCAAGGTCCCCTCTCCCTTCGGGAGGGCCTGTCCTGAGCCCCGTCGAAGGGGGTCAGGATGAGGGGGTGCGATGGATTTGGGAAGAGGACGACACAGCGCTCAACACACAGATCGTCGAATGCGCCCCCGCAGTCGAGCTCGCCGCCGTGTGCCGCGAAAGCGGATGGGCGTTCGCGGAGCGGTCGGGAAAGCTCGTCGTCGATTTGGATGTTCCGGGCTCGTTCCAGCAAGCAGTCGCGCAGGCGAAGACGCCGTGCGGGGTCGCGGTGTCGGTGGATGTAACCACGAGCAGCGAGCCGCTCGCGATGCCCTGCCGGGAAGCGTTGGCCCTTTTGCTGTTGCGCACCTGTGGCGTCGTGCGCATGGTGCGCGCGGCGGTGCAAAACGTAGGATCTGGGATGGCGGCACGCTTCGAAGTCCTCTTCGGTGACACGCCGTGCGGCGCCGAGCTCAGTCACGCCTTTTCGGCGCTCTCCGTTGCGTGTCGGATCGCCGGCCATGAGGCGGTCATCCTGCAGCACGACGAGATCATCGCGAGAGCGTACCCGAAGACTTCACTTTCGCCCCTTGGGAGCGCCTGTCCTGAGCCCCGTCGAAGGGGGTCGGGGCGAGGGCCTGCATGACGGGTCAAGAGTCGATCACTAAAGGCTTGAGAGAAAAGGAGGAAGAACATGGGACAAGCAGCAGCAATGAGTCTGGGGCTCCGGGCCAGCGATGTGTCCGGGCAGAAGACGGTGAGGGCGTCGGCGGTACCCGTTGATGCCACTGTCGGGGAACTGGTGCAGGGCCTCTTGGCCAAGATGGGGCTCAACCGAAATGATGTGGAAGGGCGGCCACTCAACTATTATGCTCGTCTCGACCGTGAGGGCCGTCACCTCAACGGCTCGGAAATCGTCGGTGACGCGCTCAAGGAAGGGGACGAGATCGTCCTGACGCCCAACATCGACGCGGGCGGTCACGCGTGAGCGAGGGATGGCCCTCACCCTGACCCCCTTCGACGGGGCTCAGGACAGGCTCTCCCGGAGGGCGAGGGGACTTATTTCTCTCCCTTTCCTACCAGAGCCTGTCCCGAGCTCGTCGAGGGAAGAGGGCGGGGGTGAGGTGATGCAATGTTCAGCGAGCTTGTGAGACAGGTCTCCGGGTATCAGTACGCCATCGACTTCTACCGCGAGGACGGCAGCGCGCTGGCGCAGGTTCCGGTCACGCCGGACTGGGAGCCGGCACTGGAGTGGACGCAGTTCGAGGGCATGCGCCAAGGGCGGCTACCGCCAGTGACAGCTGCCGCATGCGGCAGCATCGAACCGGTGTGGCACCCCGGGATCGGGCAACCTTGCATTTCCGCGGTTCGCGCCGTCGCCCGCACCGGCGACTCCGCAATCTCGCGCGAGATTCCAAGGTCCTACTTTCAAGGGCTCGCTCGTCAGGCAGCAAAGCAGCTGGTGGAGAAGGAAGTGCTCGAGCAGGGAGAGGTGTTCCGCTACGCGGTGAGTGCGTACCCTGTGCCGGGGCGTTCCGCCCCAGAGAGCGCAGTCGCTGCGGATTTCTCGGTGGAAGAGGTGCTGGAACCACTACCGCTGGAAGAAGCACTGCTGGAATCGTTCTTCTGCGGGGCGGTGCCGGCCGGCGGCGCCGCCGCAGATGGCGACATGCCGGTATTCGTTTCCGAACCGGTGCTTGACGAACTGACACTGCTGGCGCGGCAAGCAGGTGACTGCGAGACGGGGGGAGTACTCGTCGGAACCCTGCGCCGCGACAGCAGCGTCCCCGAGATCTTCGTCGAGATCAGAGCGCAGATCGCCGCCACCCACGCCGAATCCACCTCGACGAAGCTGACGTTCACCGCAGAGACCTGGGCCGCGGTGCGGGCAGCCATCGCGCTGCGCAAACGCGGCGAGCTCATGCTAGGCTGGTGGCACTATCACCCCGATTTTTGTCGCCTCAAGAATTGCCCGGTCGAACGTCGGAGAACGTGCATGCTGTCAAGCACCTTCTTCAGCGTCGAAGATCTGCATCTGCAGCGCACGTGCTTCCCGCGCGCGTACCAGATCGCTCTGCTGATCAGCGACAGCAGCGCTGAGGGACTCACCTCCTCCATGTACGGGTGGCGGCAGGGAATGGTGGTCGAGCGCGGGATGTATGTGGTAGAGAGAAAGTCGACAGTGTTGGTAGTCGATAGTCAACAGGTGAACTACGATAAACAATGATGAACAGAATATACTTTTGACTCTTCGACTACTGACTATCAACGTTTGCAGAGGAGCAACACATGCCACGGGCGCAACAGAATGAACCCGAGATTCCCTTTCTTCAGCAGTTGCTCGCCGTCGGCGAGCAGGCGCCGACCATCGATCAGAAGACGGATCTGGCGCAGGCGGTACGCGCCCGCTCCGCCGACCGCAGCCGCAAGCTCGATTCCCTGCTTTTCGAACAGCTCGCCCGACTGGGTCAGGGGCTGATCGAGGCGCAGACGCATCAGGCCAAGCTGCAGGCGATCCTCGAAGATCTTGGCAGCCCGCCGTACTATCCTGCGATCTTTCTGCGACCGGTGATGACCGAGGCCGGCGCGCGGGCGATGGTGACGTACGGCAGCACGCGCCGCGTGGTCGCAGTCGCTGAGAACGTCGATCTGCAAGCCTTGGCCCTGGGTGACGAGGTCTTGTTGGGGAAGGACCTCAACGTGGTGGTGGGGATATCGCCTCGCGCCACGCCACAATGCGGCGAGACCGCGCTGTTTGAACGCGCCACCGCCGACGGGCGGATCGTCCTCAAATGGCGTGACGAAGAGATCGTGGTGGAGAGCGCCAGGTCCTTACACGAGACCGAATTGAAGGCCGGTGATCAGGTGCGCTGGGACCGCAGTGCGTGGCTGGCCTTCGAGAAGATCGACCGCGCTCCGGGCCGCCGCTTTCTGCTCGACGAGGTGCCGGATGTCGGGCGCGAGCAGGTGGGCGGGCAGGATGCCAATCTCGACACCTTGCTCTCGGCGTTGACCGCCACACTGGTCGCGCCGGAAAAGGCGGCGCAGTACGGCCTCGGTGGCCGGCAGTCGATTCTCATGGTCGGCCCCCCGGGATGCGGCAAGACCCTGATGGCCCGCGTGGCCGCGGCCGAGGTGTCGCGCTGCAGCGGCCGTCGCTGCCGGTTCGGTTTGGTGAAGCCGGCGGAGTGGGAATCGCCGTGGGTGGGCGAGACGCAACAGAACATCCGCAACTGCTTCACGGCGCTGAGGGAGGTCGCCGCCGACGGCTATGCGGTGCTGTTCCTCGACGAGATCGAGTCGATCGGGCGCATCCGCGGCGGCGCCGTCGGGCACCACTCCGACAAGTTCCTAGCCGCGCTCCTTGCCGAACTAGATGGGTTCACAGCCCGCACCGGAGTGGCGATCATCGCCGCCACCAATCGGAAGGACCTCGTCGATCCTGCCCTGCTCGAACGGTTGTCGGACGTCGAGATCTGCGTGGGCCGCCCCGACATGCGCGGCGCCAGGGCCGTCTTCGACATCCACCTGCCCGAGTCACTCCCGTTCAGCCCCGACGGCGCCGCCGCCCGGGATACGCGCCGCGAGATCATCGCGACGGCGCTGTCGCGCTTCTACAGCCCGAACGCAGACAACGAGCTGTGTATCCTGCGCTTCCGCGACGGCAAGAGCCGTACCGTCACCGCCCGTGAACTTGGCAGCGGGCGGATCTTCGAACAGGTCTGCCGCGCCGCGCGCCGGGCCGCGTTCCGGCGCGATGTCAGCGGCGGCCAGCCGGGGCTCTGCGCGGTCGATATGGAAAACGCAATGGCGGACACGATGGAACGCCTGGCCTCGACCCTCACCACGCGCAACGCCCACGTCTACCTCACCGATCTCCCGCAGGACATCGATGTCGTCAGCGTGGAACCGGTGGCGCGCAAGGTGGCGCGGCCGCACCGCTACCTCAATACATCAGGATAGGGATCAACCGAGCACGATTCGCGGGCACGAGTCACGACTGACTTCAAGGGATGAGCCGAGCACGATTCACGATCCACGACATATGACCACCACTGCCCAATCACTTCAACTCCCAAAGCTCTGCGGAGCCGACATCGAGCTGGGCAACTTCATCCTCGGCCTAGAGCGCCCGAACGGTACCGGCGAGCTCGCCTCACGCGCCCTGCTCCGCGAAATCCACGCGCGCTACAGCGAGTCCGATTCCCTCGAACCCTTGCGGCACGTCTACGATCCGCAGGACTGGGGACGCAAGTTCCTCAGCAGCAACGGCGGCTGCGCCTACATCGATCTCGATCATCTCGAGTTGTGCATCCCGGAGGTCATCAGCGCGTATGACCACGTGGCCGCGTGGCACGCGATGTTACGGATCGCGCGCGACGCGCTCGAAGCGGCCAACGCACGGTTGCCGGATGGCCTGTCGATCCAAGTGCTGGTCAACAACAGCGACGGCCGCGGCAACGCCTACGGCAGCCATCTCAATTTTCTCATCAGCCGCAGGGCGTGGGACAATCTGTTCGAGCGCAAGGTGCACCACCTGCTCTACCTGGCAGCATTCCAGGTCTCCAGCATCGTCTTCACCGGCCAGGGAAAAGTTGGGGCTGAGAACGGCGCGCCGGCGGCGGCGTTTCAGCTGTCGCAGCGGGCCGACTTCTTCGAGACGCTCACCGGAACGCAGACCACATTTCGCCGCCCGATCGTCAACTCTCGGGACGAGCCTTTGTGTGGGCCCGGCCATAAGATGCCGACCGCAGGTGCTAGGCTGCACTGCATCTTCTTCGACAACACGCTCTGTCACGTCGCCAGCCTCCTCAAGGTCGGCGTGATGCAGCTCATCCTCACCATGCTCGAAGCCGGGCGCGTCAATCCCGATCTCATCCTCGATGACCCGGTCGACGCCGTCTGGCGCTGGAGCCACGACCCGACGTTGCGGGCGCGCGCGCGGACGGTCTCGGGTCATCGGTTGACTGCAGTCGAGCTGCAGCTCCTCTTCCTGGAAGAGGCGCAATGCTTTGCGGCGCAAAGCGGCTATGACGGAATCGTCCCCCGCGCCGGTGAGATCCTCGAGCTGTGGGAAGACACGCTGCTGAAACTCAAGGCCGGCGACGTGAGCGTCCTGGCATCGCGGCTCGACTGGGTACTCAAGTTCCGCATCCTGCAACGCGCGCTGCACAAACGCTCCGACCTGACCTGGGCGTCCCCCGAGATCAAGCATCTCGATCACCTGTACAGCAGCCTCGATGCGGAGGACGGCTTGTACTGGGCCTACGAGAAACTCGGCGTGGTGCAGAAGGTGGTCGCTGAGGATCGTATCGACCACTTCGTGCACGAGCCGCCTGAGGACACACGTGCCTGGACGCGGGCAATGCTCCTGCGCATGCGAGGGGAGGCCGTACACGACGTCGATTGGGACCTGATCAAGTTTCGCGAGGTTAACCGTGGACACTGGCCGGTTATGCGCACGCTGCATCTGGCGAACCCACTTGGATTCACGCGCGCAGCGAGCCAGCGCGTCATCGAGAAGGCCGCATCACTGGGCGAGATTCTCGACGCACTGGAAGCGTCGGAGCCGGACATCGACGCGGCGCCGACGCTGTATGACCATGCGTCGCCGCGCGTTGGGTTCCCTCCCCTGTTGCCACCCTTCGACTGGGCTCAGGACAGGCTTCCGGCAACGGGGGAGGGTCAGGGCGCGAGCCACTCTCCGAGCATTCAGAACCGCATGCCAGAGACCAAGCACGAACAACGAAGACGTATCCCTGAAAAGGAGGAAGCAACATGAGAGAACGCGAACGACACCATGACGATATCCGCGGACCACAGCCGTCGGCACCTGCCGTCGACTCCGGCGCCGTGCGCGAGGCCGCCGAGCGCCTGCTGGCGCAGGGGACGGACGCGATCGACCGCGCCTTGTCGGGGAACAGCGCGGCGTTCCTCGCCGCGAACCGGCAGGAGGGAGGCCAGTAGCGGTGGCCGAGCGGCTCTTCGGGGTGGAGACCGAGTACGCGCTCACCGCCATCGGCGTGCGCGGCCAGAGCCTCGACCGGGCGCCGATCGTCGAGGCGCTGATGCACCTTGCCCGCACCACCTTGCCGTGTCTGCCGGACGAGTTCTCCGGCGGTTTGTTTCTGCAAAACGGCGCCCGCTTCTACGTCGACGTCGGTTTCCATCCCGAGTGCACCACTCCGGAAGTGAGCAACCCGTGGGACGCGGTGCGTTACGTCCAGGCCGGTGAGCGCCTACTGCTGCGCCTCGCCACCGCGGTGGCCGCAAAGCGCCGCGCCGGGCAACTCCTGCTCATGCGCTGCAACATCGACTACGGGGGCATGCGGTCCACCTGGGGCTGCCACGAGTCTTACATGCACCGCGCCGATCTGCGCACCATACCCAAACAGATCGTCCCACATCTCGTGTCGCGATTGATTTACAGCGGCGCAGCCGGCTTCGACAATCGATCTGCCGGTGTTGAGTTCATGCTCTCGCCGCGGGTCGCCCACATGACTAGCGAGGTCTCCGGCGAATCGACGCACAATCGCGGGATCTTCCACACCAAGGACGAGCCGCTCTGCAGGGGCGGATATCACCGCCTGCACATCCTGTGCGGCGAAAGTTTGTGTTCCGAGCTGGCGGCATGGTTGAAGCTCGGCACGACCGCGCTTGTGGTCGCGCTGATCGAGGCCGGCCTATCTCCCGGCGAAGAGGTCCAGGTCCGCACTCCGGTCATCGCCATGCAAATGTTCGCACAGGACCCAACGTGCACCGCAGTCGCCGAATCCCCACGCGGCAAACGCCTGAGTGCCATCGACATCCAGCGCCACTATCTGAGTCTCGCCGAAGCGCATGTGGGCGATGCGTTCATGCCGCCGTGGGCCGGCGAGGTATGCCGGCAGTGGCGTGCCGTCCTCGATCGATTGCAAGGCGGGCCGCAATCCTTGGCCACAACCTTGGACTGGGCAATCAAGCTCATGCTGTTCAAGGAGCACGTCCGGCGCCGTGGCTTCGTGTGGGAGTCGCTGCCGCTGTGGACAGATGTGGCGCGCCGGCTGGCGGCGGCGCTGGCACGTACACCGCAACACGAGCAGCCGCTGACTGCGGAGTTGGTACTCGGCAACAACAGTCCGGTCGCTGGCGAGGTGACGCGCCTGGCGTCTTTGATGCGCGCCAACGGTTTGAGTTGGACCTGCTTCGGACCTTTCCTGAATCTGCGCCAGGAGCTGTTCGAGATCGACATGCGCTTCGGGCAGCTCGGTGACACGGGAATCTTCGCTGCTCTCGATGCGAGTGGCGCGCTAAGCCACCATGTCGCCGGCGTCGACAACATCGAGGATGCGATCGAGCGCCCGCCCGCCGTCCCACGCGCACAGCGCCGGGGTGAGCTAATCCGGCAGCTCTCCGGAGAGCAAGAACGCTACAGCTGTGACTGGCTAGGCGTGTGGGACCGCCGGTTAGGCCGCGTCATCGATCTCAGCGATCCGTTCGCGATCGCGCCGGAGTGGAAAGAATGCTCTGACGACGATCTCGGCCCACTGCGCGGCCTTCCCCCTCGAGTCCGCGAGCAGCTCGCGTTCCTGCGCGCCCGGGGACGGACGCGCGACGCGGCGCCTTTCTAGCAGTGTCAACGGGTTCTCTCTCCCTCCGGGCTGAGAATGGTTCATATCTCACGCTCGTGTACATGGGAAATCGGACGCTACGCCGCCGCGTGCCCGCCTGAGGTAGCCAAAAGACGGCACCCCCTGGTTGCTGCTTCGCAGCACCGTCTTAGGGATCACGTTCGATCCACTGGCCCCGGGAGAGTTCGCCGGGATCAACATCAAAGAGCCGAAGGACTAGGCCTCAAACATAGCATGTTGAGATTCTAATCGAGACAGCAACGCGGACCTCGGAATGGTCCTAGCACGAGGCCGACCGGCTTGATAAAGGTCTCAAATTGCTGGAGAAAGGCGTCGATGCGGTTCCCGAGAACAGCCGTTGGGGCCTGACCGATGTTGTATCTGTCTGCCTTTGTGATCGGTGCCATCATTGGAAGTTTTCTGAACGTCTGCATTTACCGCTTGCCAGCAGGGGAGTCCGTCGTCTACCCACCCTCCCATTGCCCTGGTTGCGGCGTGCGCATCCGTAGCCGGGATAACATTCCGTTACTGAGTTATGTGCTCTTGCGCGGGCGCTGTCGGTCGTGCGGCGCGGCCATTTCGGTGCGTTATCCGGCTGTGGAAGCGCTCAGCGGCGCCCTGCTGGTGCTGCTGTTGTACCGCCTTGGGCTGTCGCCGAAGCTGGGCGTATATGGAGCGTTTGTCGCGGCCTTGATCGTCGTCAGCTTTATTGACCTGGATCATCAGATCATCCCGGACGTTATTAGCCTGCCGGGGATAGTTGTCGGCCTAGTGGCATCGGTGCTCGGGCAGGGGCCACCGCTACTCGACAGCCTGCTCGGTGCCCTCGTTGGTGGCGGCATGTTATACGCGGTGGCCGTTGGGTACCATGCGTTCACAGGGCGTGAGGGCATGGGGGGCGGCGACATCAAACTGCTAGCCATGATTGGCGCCTTTCTGGGCTGGCGCGGGGTGCTGCTCAGCCTCATCATCGGTTCCTTCACAGGCGCGGTCGTAGGCGCAAGCCTCATCCTTGCGCGGCGGACAGACAGCCGGGTGCCGATCCCGTTTGGCCCTTTTCTGGCACTCGGCGCGGTCTGCGCGCTGGCCTTCGGCGATCGATTGATCACCTGGTACCTGCAGATGGCGTTTGGACTGTAGACCTGATGCTGGCTAGCCGCCCTGGGCGTTGCCCAGGGCTGATGGATTGCCGCCCTTTCAGGGCTGAGCCCCGTGAATCGGTGGCGGTCAGCAGCCCCACGGGGGCGGCTATACTTGAGCCTGGGGCATCGCCCCTGGCGTGTTGGCCGATCGTGCGGTTCCTTTGCCTAACCTCAATCCGAAAATAATCTCCCTCCTTTTGCAAAGGAGGGTCAGGGAGGATTTGCGGACGCCTCAAATCCCCCTCAATCCCCCTTTTCCAAAGGGGGAAGTCCCTCTTGGGTCGCCCCGTTATTTTCGGATCAGGGCTAACATACTCGCGCCGCGCGGGTCGAGTTCTCGGAACGGTTGGGAACTATTTGCCGGCAAGGCCAGGAGGCGGGGAAGGGAGGCACTGGGGGCTTGAAACGCATCCATGTTGTGCAGTAGTATTCTGCACGGTCAGCAGAACTGTCGGTCCGCTGATCGGTAAGGGGGGGAACCCTAATGGGCAATGCGAGGGGCTTGTCCGTATTGGAACTCATGATCGTCTTGTCGTTGCTGTCGATCCTGGCTGGGATCGGCGTGCTGGGGCACCAAGCGTTGCGGCCCCGCCTGAACCTCGGTCTGGCCGCCCGCCAAGTGGTCATGGATTTGAGAATGGCACGCATGCATGCGGTCACGGATCACGTCAACTACCGCGTTGTGTTTTTGGACGGCAGTCGCACCTATCAAGCGCAGCGGAAATCCGGGCATGAGTATAGCAACGACGGCCTGCCCGTATCACTGCCCGAGGGCACCATCATCGCGGATTGCACGGCAAACGGCCACAGCATCAGCTTCGTGCCCCGCGGGAATGCAGGCAGCTTCGGAACGATTACGATTCGTAACACCATGGACGAGGTACGCCACGTTACCGTGAATATCGCCGGACGGGTGCGGGTGTACTAATGCACTCAGACAACACCAGCCGCGGCTTCACGTTGATCGAGGTGATGATCGCCCTCACTCTGCTGTCGGTGGTCGCGCTCAGCCTCAGCACGACATTGATCAGCACGCACCGGGCGCTCACGGCCAGTGGGAAAAGGATGCAAGCGACGCAGTTGGCGGCCGAGGCTCTGGAGCGGCTGCGGGCAGGGCAGATGCCTGAGGGCGTGCACTTCGCGGAGGGCTTCGACCGCTCCGCACAGGCGACGGTTTTGGACGGCCAGGCCGGGCTGCGCCGCCTCGAGGTTACGGTCTCATGGAACGACGGCGAAGCACATACGCTGCAGCTGGTCACCTTGGCGCGACGATGAACCGCGTTGCGGCCTCAGCCGGCAGCAGCTTGATCGAGCTGATGATCAGCACGATGTTCCTCACCGTCCTGATGGCGATGTCGTACACTTTTGCCCGAGCAACGTTTCTGAGCGTCGGAGCCCAGGACGCCAAGAGTGACGCGCAAGAGTTGATGCTGATGGCGACCGACTTGCTGACGCGTGACTTGCGCGTGGCCGGCTTCAGCGCATCGGGGCAACCACTGGAAGCTGTCCGGGCAGCTACTCGCGAGCGCGTCGAGGTGGCTGCCGACTTCGATGGTGATGGTGCGACCGACGACCCCGATGAGCTCATCGCCTACAGCTATAGCGCGGAGAAGCACGAATTAATGCGTGCCACCGGAGGTGCGAGTCCACAACCGCTATTGCCCAATGTTCCTCCCGGCGGCTTGCAATTCACGTTTTTCGATGCGAACGGAAGCGAAATCTCCGGCGATGGTGCTCTAGCAACCGAGCAACGCCGGCGCATTCACCGGATCGACGTGGTGCTGCAAACCGAGTTGTCCAACACCGACGCTGCCGGCCGCGAGCCGCCGGTGTCGGCCGTGTCAACCAGCATCTGCTTGCGCAATCAATGATCGGTACAATGGGCAACCGCGGCACCGCTCTCATTGCGGCTTTGATCATCATGATGATTCTGTTCCCGCTCGGCGCGTATGTCGTGCTGCAATGCCGGACTGACTTGCTGATCGAGCGTAACTTCCGAGCTGAGGTCCAAGCCTTCTATGCTGCAGAGGCCGGACTGGAACACGCCATTGCCGAAATCGATCCCGGACAGTCATTCGACGCCGTGCTCGCCGGCCCCGATCGGATCGCCGGCACGGCTGACGACGGTGCCTTTCCTTTCCGCCACGGCCCTCCGAGCGACTTCGCATCTCCACAGCTCAGCTATGACGTGCGCGTCACGCCGGTTCCCGGCAACATGCTCTCCCTCGTGAGCCGGGGGACCGGCCGGTACGGCGCGACCAAGGTGGTCGCCGCGTTGGTGGCGCGTTCGCCAATCGCTTTCACGCCTGCGGCGCTCTACGTCGAGGGCGACATCCGCCACCTCGATCTCGGCGGAGGGCCGTTGCTGCTGTCGGGCCTGGACCATCGGATCGACGATCCACCGGCGAGCCCGATGGGAACTGCGGCGCCTATAGCGGCGCTCGCCAGCCCGGATGCCGAGGCGGAACAAGATCTCCGGCGGCACTTGCCCGAAGGCCTTGCCGGACGGCTCCCTGGCGCCGGGGGTGCTCCGAGCATCGCTACCAGTCCGACCTTCAACGTTCAGGGCTACGCCGACCGCTTTGCAGCACAACCGAGCTGCGTGCATCTGTCCGCTCTGGGCGATACGCTAACCCTGGGTACCCCGGGAACGCCCCAGATATCGGTCGTCGAAGGCGACGCGCGCATTTCGGGATGGCTGGGCGGTAACGGCGTGCTGGTGGTCCGCGGTACGCTGGACGTCACGGGCACTCTTGAGTTCACCGGCCTCGTCATAGCGCTCAACGGCATCCTTTTCGAGCCCGCCGGCAACATCACGATCACCGGCACGCTTTGGCAAGGGCAGGCGATGGATGATCGGCTTCAGTTGCGTAGCAGCGGTGCCATCGGGTATAGCAGCAGCGCGCTTGCGGCCGTCGACACGGCGTTTCCGGGCATCCTGCCACACGCGGCCGTCGTGAAAGGGTGGGAAGAGCAGTTGTGAATCGGAGGGCATTCCAGGCGTTTGCTGTGTGCACTGCGGTTTCGCCTCTTTGCAAGCAGCCAACTCGAAGATATAAGATGAGTTCGATGTGGTGTCGATTGGTGGAGGCAAGATGCCAAAGAGAATCCTTGTTGTCGAAGATGATCCTGATAACCGTCGCATCGTCGCCAAGGTACTTTCCGTCGAAGGCTATCATGTCATCGAAGCGATCGATGGCATCGAGGCGCTGGCGCGAGCGCGGGCGGAGCGCCCGGACTTGATTCTCATGGACCTCGCGCTCCCTAACGTGGACGGCTGGGAAGCGACGCGACAGCTGAAGAGCGATCCCGAGACGCGATCGATTCCCGTGGTGGCGCTGACCGCGGTCGCCATGCGCGGCGACGAAGAACAGGCGCGGGCGGCGGGCTGCGATGACTACTTGCCGAAGCCGGCCCGGCCAGCCGCCATCCGCGCGGTGGTCAAAAAGTATACGGGTGGGCCAACACCCTGAATGCAGCGGGCCAGCTGGATTGCTATGTAAGACGACCTCCATGAAACACAAGGTTCTCATTGTCGACGATAATCCGGACAGCGTCGCCATCATGCGCAGCATACTGGAGAGCCGCGGGTACGACGTGGCCGCGGCACAAAGCGGTGCCGAGGCGCTCGAGTTTCTCCAGCGGGAAACCGTGAACCTAGTCCTCCTGGACATCATGATGCCCGAGATGAGCGGGACTGAGGTGCTGCAACGCATCAAGGACAATGCCGCCACCGGTCGCCTGCCCGTCATTCTGGTCACCGCCAAGACGCAAGACGAAGACGTCCTCAGCGGCTACCAGTACGGCGCCGACTACTACATCACGAAGCCGTTTACGGCAAAGCAACTCCTCTACGGTATCGAGCTGATCCTCGGCAAAGGGGAGCCGGTTGGCTGAACGCGGGTGGCTGATCGCCTTTGAGGGCATCGAGGGCGCAGGCAAGTCCACTCAAATCCGCCTCACCGCCGCCGCCTTACGAGCGCGCGGCGTCGGAGTGGTGCAGACGCTTGAGCCCGGCGGCACGGCCTTCGGAGTGGAGGCGCGCCGCCTTCTCATGCACACGCCGGAGAGTGCGCCGACGCCGCTCGCGGAGCTGTTCCTTTACCTCGCCGACCGCGCGCAACACGTGTCGCAGATCATCGCCCCGGCGCTGGCAGACAACCAGGTGGTGCTCACTGACCGTTTCTCCGCCTCGACCATTGCGTATCAAGCGTACGCCCGCGGATTGGATCGCGAAACTGTCACCCGACTGGATGCGATCGCGCGCCAGGGAGTTGCACCGGCTCTCAGCGTGCTCCTGGATTGTCCTGTCGAGGTGGGGCTGGCGCGGGCGCGTGGCGATGACCGCTTTCACCGCGAGGAGCAAGAGTTTCACCAGCGGGTCCGCCGGGGCTTCCTGTCACTTGCCCGTGGCGGCGGCGATCGCTATTGCGTCATCGATGCGACGGCTCCGCAGGAACAAGTTCAGGAACAGATCCTCGCAGCGGTGATGCAGTGCCTGAATCCACGTTGATCCGCTTTGCAGACGTCCGCGGTCACGATCGCGCGCGTGAACTCCTGCGTGCCGCTCTGGCGCGCGACCGTTTGCCGCACTCTTTGTTGTTCGCCGGAACGGACGGCATCGGCAAGCGTTCCTTGGCGCTGGCGTTCGTTGCCCGGCTCCAGTGCGAGCATGACGGCGAGGACGCGTGCGGCGAGTGCGCCTCATGCCGCCAGATTGCAGCCAAGAGCCACCCCGATGTGCAGGTGGTTTCGGTTGCACCTGGAAAGAAGGAGATCGGCATCGATCGGATCCGTGACCTGAAACGCTTCATGCAGCTGCAGCCGATCCGCGGCAAAGTGAAGGTTGCGGTCATCGACGAGGCGCACCTGCTGACGATCCCGGCGCAAAACGCGTTGCTCAAAGTCTTGGAGGAGCCTCCCGGGCGCTCGTTGTTGCTGCTGGTGTCGAGCAATCCGGAGGCGCTGCTGGCTACCGTCCGTTCACGCTGTCAACGGCTGCAGTTTGCACCGCTGCCCACGGACACCGTGGTCGAGATCTTGACCGCGGCGGCGGACATCGACGCCGAGGGCGCGCAGGAGTTGGCAGTGCTGGCGGAGGGCAGTCCGGGCCGCGCGCGGATGTTGCAGGCCTGCCTAGACGGCGTGAGCCGAGCGGAGTGGCGCCAGCGCCTTGCCGGCTTGGAGCAAGCCCGTTATGTTCGGCTGGCACGAACGGCGAACGAGTTGAGTTCCCCCGAGACCCAAGTGGCGACAAGACTCGAAATGCTCCTGTCCGACCTTCGCGACGAGGTGGTGCACAGGGTGTCGGGAGAGGCCTTGGATGCTTCGCTGGCGTCGGCGATCGAGTTACGCAGCCTTTTACGCCGTGCCGACGCCGTCGACGCGGCCTGGAACCTGATCCGCCGCGGAAATCCCAACCGCCAGCTCCTGCTCGAGGCCCTGCTGCTGCGCCTGGCCGACTCATGATGCGCTGTTCTGTGCGTGCGTCTTGGTGCGTTCAGTCGGCCGCGCCCGAGGCGGGCCAGCATTTTTCCGGAGAGTGACCGCGTGGATCGTTTCTACGTCACCACACCGATCTACTACATCAATGCCGAGCCTCATCTCGGTCATACCTATTCGACCGTGATCGCCGACACGCTGGCGCGCTTTCATCGTGCCCGTGGCGATCGCACCTTCTTCGTCACCGGCACCGACGAGCACGGCGACAAGATCGCCGCGGCGGCGGCGGCGGCGGGACTGGAGCCGCGCGCCTACGCCGAGCGCGTGAGTGGGATCTTCCGCGACACCTGGGATCAGTGCGGTTTCCGTTACGACCACTTCATCCGCACCACCGACGCCTACCACGTCCGTACCGTGCAGGAGTTTCTCAGCCGCATCCACGCCCAGGGCGACATCTACTTCAGCCGCTACGGCGGCCTCTACTGCACCGGATGTGAGCGCTTCTACACTGAGAAGGAGCTGGTCGGCGGCAACTGCCCCGATCATCTCACGCCCCCGAGCTTCATCGAGGAAGAGAACTATTTCTTCCGCATGACGAAGTATCAGGAGCGCTGGATCGCGTACCTCGACGCGCATCCGGACACGATCACGCCCGAACGCTATCGCAACGAGGTCCTGTCGATCCTGCGCAGCGGGGCACTCCCGGACCTGTGCATCTCGCGGCCCAAGTCGCGGCTGCAGTGGGGCATCGAGTTGCCGTTCGATCGCGACTACGTCACCTACGTCTGGTGGGACGCGCTGATCAACTACATCAGCGCGCTGAAGGCGCACGGCGACGAGACGTTTGATGCCATGTGGCCCGCCGCCCATCACGTCATGGCCAAGGACATCCTGAAACCCCATGGCATTTTCTGGCCGACGATGCTCATGGCCCTCGGCCTGCCGTTGTTCAAACAGTTGCTGGTGCACGGTTACTGGGTGCGCGGCGAGAGCAAGATGTCCAAGAGCTTGGGAAATGTGATTCGCCCGTTGGACATTAAAGCGCGCTACGGCCTGGACGCCTTGCGCTATTTCCTGCTGCGCGAGATGGCGTTCGGACAGGATGCGGTGTTCAGCGAGGATGCGTTCATCACCCGTGTCAACGCCGACCTGGCCAACAATCTCGGCAACCTCGTCAGCCGTACGCTGTCTATGCAGCAGCGCTATTTCGAAGGCACGGTGCAGCCGCTCGGGACGTCTACCGCGGATGATGACGCGCTGCAGGCGGCATTTGCCGAAGCCTACCGCGAGGCGCCGCGGCTGACCGAGGAGATGACGTTCCATCGCGCCCTCGAAACCTTGTGGCGTGCCATCGACCACGCGAACAAGTACGTCGTCGTCACCGCGCCATTCACCCTGGCCAAAGATCCGGCGCAGCGGCCGCGTGTCGGCGCCATTCTCCATCATCTCCTCGAGGCGCTGCGGGCGGCGGCGTTACTGCTGACCTGGTCGTTGCCGGAAACCAGCGCTCGCATATTCGAGCTGCTCGGACTCGAGCCGGCCGCCACGCTGCCCGCTGATCTGGCCTGGGGCCGCAACTTCGCCCCCGGCCATCGCACGCAGCCCCCGGTCATCCTCTTTCCGCGCATCGAGACCGAGGCGTGACTGGATCCGCCCTTCCGAGCGCAGCCAGGAATCTCGCCCTAACAATGCCCATCACCCTCATCGATTCACATTGCCATCTCGACGAAGCGCGCTTCTATGCCGACCGCGAGGCCGTCATCGCGCGCGCGCTGGCCGCCGGTGTGACCCGGATGGTGACCATCGGCGCCAGCGGCGGCCTGCAAGCGAACCACGATGCCATCGCCCTCGCCGCGCGCCACGCCGGCATCTTCGCGACTGTCGGCATCCATCCGCACGAGGCCAGCGTGGTGTCACCAGGGGTGATCGATGAGCTTGCACGTATGGCGCGCGCGCCCAAGGTGGTCGCCATCGGCGAGACCGGCTTGGACTACTACTACGACCACTCACCACGCCCGGTGCAGCGCGAGGTGTTCCGGCAATTCATCCAGCTGGCCCGCACGCTACAACTGCCCGTGGTCGTGCACCTCCGCGACGCGTACGAGGATGCGCTAACGATCTTGCGCGAGGAGAATGCCCCCGAGATCGGGGGCGTGATTCACTGTTTCAGTGGCGACCGCGCCCAGGCGAAGAGCTTCTTGGACCTGGGGTTCGACATTTCCTTCAGTGGCGTTGTGACCTTCAAGAACGCCGACGAGTTGCGTGCCGTCGCCCGCATGGTGCCCGCCGATCGTTTTCTGGTGGAGACCGATGCGCCCTTCCTGGCGCCGCTACCTTACCGTGGCAAGCGCAACGAGCCGGCCTACGTCGTGCACACGGCGTCAGCCGTCGCCGAGGCGCGAGGTGAGGCTCTGGATGAGATCGCCGCAGTGACGCGGACCAACACGGAGCGGCGCTTTCGGCTTAAGCCTGAGCCCTGGGCCTACGGCCGATCGCGGGCCGATGGCGTTAGGAGCCCGTTGAAAAAGGTGTTCCGCTCACCCTGAGGCTCTCGAAGGGTGAGTGGAACACCTTGTCGCACAAGGTTTTCCCCGCTCGTGCTGAGGCTCTCGAAGCATGAGCGCCCCCTTTTTCAACGGGCTGTTAGACGATAAGGCATCCGGTCAATGCCTCGCGGGCCGAACCGGCCCGCCCAGCAGCCCGGTTCGGTCCTGGGTAACCGCGGTCATATGTGACGGTCCCGTTGCACGGAGGCCTTCGTGGCCGCGGTCGGCTGGGGCCGGCTGAGTTAGACCTGCCTGTTCTGAGGCGCCGTTGTGGACTCTGATACCTGGCTTCGCGCAGCTTTGATCAAGACACGCAACGCTTCGTTCACAGCCTGAGAAGTCGGGAAGACCTCCGCGACGTCAGGATCCAGCACAACGACGTTGGTACCCGCCCGGTAGCGTTCGTAATACTTCCCACGAACCACGCCGGTAAAGTCATATTCCGGACGCATTTCGTCGGGCTCTTCATCCTTCTGACTCATACTGCCTCCGTTCCTTTGGAGTTGGCTCTCGCGCACTGATGATACGCACCTCCTCCTCTTCTCTGTCGCAATGCGAGACCACCACGAGGCGCCGAGCGCTTGAATATCCCATCGTCAAGAATCGCATCTCTTCGACCGAATGATCGGGGTCGTCCCGAGTGGCCGCCAAGGGATCGCCGAACACAGTGGACGCTTCCTCAAACGACACCCCGTGCCGGCGAAGATTACTCTCCGCCTTGTCGGCATCCCATTGGAACCGCACGCTTTTCAAGTATCACATCTCTGGGTTCGACACGAGCACAGTCGCTGGCCGCCGGCGTGACCCGGATGGTGACCATCGGCGCCAGCGGCGGCATGCAGGCGAACTACGACGCCATCGCTTTGGCTGCGGGGCCTTCAAGAACGCCGATGAGTTGCGTGCCGTCGCCCGCATAGTGCCTGCCGACCGTTTTCTGGTCGAGACCGATGCGCCCTTCCTGGCGCCGCTACCTTACCGTGGCAAACGCAACGAGCCGGCGTACGTGGTGCACACGGCGGCGGCGGTCGCCGAGGCCCGAGGCCAGGCTTTGGAAGAGATCACCGCCGTGACGCGGACCAACACGGAGCGGCGCTTTCGGCTCAAGCCGGAGACCTGAGCCTACGGCCGACCATTACACTCGCCCTGCACATCGCCGCGCTGCTGGTGGACAGTCCCGTCAATCCTACGCTACACTGATACCATATGGCGAAATCACCCACGGCGTCCGCAACCAAGCGGGCGCCCCACACCCCCCGTACTTCGACCAGTCGACGCGCGGAAACCGTGTACCGCTACACGGCCGTCTTTGAGCCGGCCGAAGAGGGCGGATACGTCGTGACCATCCCGGCTTTGAACGGTCTCACCACCGAAGGCGACACCATGGAAGAGGCGCGCGCCATGGCCAAGGACGCTATCATCGGGTACATCGAGGCGCTCCAAAAGCTCGGCGAAGACATCCCGCTCGAACACGGTGTCACCATGGCGCGCCGCATCGCCGTGAGACTTACCCCCGCATGAGCGGCCGGCTGCCGGCGTGCACGCCGGCTCAGGTCGAGCGCGTGCTACGCCGTGCCGGCTTCATCCTCCACCACACCCGTGGCTCACACCGCTACTACTGGCACGCGCAGCGCCTGCTGATGGTCGGCGTTGCCTACCACACCAGTAACCTCAAACGCGGCACGCTCACTGGCATCATCAAGCAAGCCGGGTTCACCCCCGAAGAGTTCATCAAGCTCTTGCGTAGCTGATCGCACGCTGTAGCTTCCGGCCTTCCTTTACAGATTTTCGATTTTGCCTTTCACTGTACGCGCACCCGCTCCGGTCCTCACTCCCCAGCAGCACCACAAACAGCGAAAGGAGGGTAGCCCCAGCCCGGACTACGCGTGGTTCGTGAGCTTCTTCGACGGCAACGTGTACGCGGACAATAAGAGCTTCGGCACCTACGTCCGTGCCGTTCGTGGCGGCTCATGATCGATCATTGGACTCTTTGAAACTTTGACCCTTTGATTTCTTCAGGGGAGGGCGTTAGCCCTACCGCGGCATTTTTTTGAGAATCGAGGCGATGGCCCAGACTGAGCATCTGCCGATCTACAAGAAAGCCTACGATCTGTGTTTGTACTTCGAGCAGGTGGTGCGCAATTTTTCCCGTTACCACAAGCCTGTCCTGAGTAGCGCGCAGCGCGTATCGAAGGGTACTCACTGGGGCAGGATCTGCGGGACGGGGCGCGCCACGCCCTCCGACTGATCGTGCGGGGACTCCGAGTAAGGGACGTGGGTCGGAGTGTTCCGAGTTCCTGAACGTGGCCAGCGCGGCGCGTGGCGATGCGCCAGCAGCGGGCGACGGTGACATAAAGCGGTGGGGCGCCCGGCACCCGCCGCCACCTTTACCATGATCTCCAAGGCGTCGAAGTTGTTGTGTAAGCCCACGCCCGCCGTCTTCGATGCTGTGGGTTCCGGAAATTGTGTCCGCTTTTTTCCGGAAATTCTGTCCGGTTTAGTAGCGTGATCGCTGTTTGAATCGGGCAAGTCAAGCGGCGGCAAGTGGCGAGTGCGGTAGGAGGG
>JBEKBJ010000047.1:0-36429 GCA_050015455.1 Binatia bacterium | reverse complement strand
GTGGGAGTGCTGGTGATTGTCGGTGTGATCGTAGTCGTGGAGGTCACCGTTACGGTGGGCGTGTTGGTCGGTGTGTAGGTCACGGTCGCGGTATTCGTGATCGTGGGCGTCGGCGTGATAGTCGGCGTTGCGGTCGCCGTGCGGGTTGGCGTCGTCGTCGGTGTGGCAGTCGCAGTGCCGGTCTGCGTGCGGGTTGGCGTCGTCGTCGGTGTGGAAGTCGCAGTGCCGGTCTGCGTGGGGGTTGAAGTCACGGAGGGCGTGGCTGTCACCGTTACCGTGGGCGTGTTGCTCGGTGTGTAGGTCACGGTCGCGGTATTCGTGATTGTGGGCGTCGGCGTGATGGTGGAAGTAGGCGTGAGGGTCGGTGTGGCGGTCAGAGTGGACGTCGAGGTCGGCGTCGGCGTCGGGCGGGTGGATATCTGACCAGCCCAGAGCAACGCGTTCAGTGTCAAATCCGCTGCCTGCGGGCTCGACGCATAGTGCAGATCATTCTCGCTTCCCATGTAAACGACCCGCTCGGCGGGCAAGCCCTGCTCGCACGCGACGATCTCGTAGCCACCGTTGGCCGGCGGATCGGTCGCCTGCACCAGCAAGGAGAAGCCCGCTGCACCCTCGGGGAAAAAAACGGAGTGCACCGACTGCTCCCAGTTGCTCAAGCCGCTGCTGCTGAGCGTGCGTGGCGTGGTCATGACCGGATGGACCGAACCGGCGGCGGTGATTTGGACGTTCTCGGTGCCGACGTCTCTGGCCCCAGTGGAGTTGAGGTCGGAGGCGGGTGTGGGAATCGGAACCCAGGCCCAGGACTCCACCGCATCGTATTCGGCGAATACCACGAGACCGCGTCCGGAGTTCAGGAAACCCCCGATCTTGGCTGCGTTTGCCAGAAGCACATTGACGTCACCATCAAGAATCAAGGTGCCAACGAGGAGCACGTCAAACTGCGAGAGATCGACATTGGCCAGGCCGCCGCTGCTATTGTCGAGCGGGATCTGTGTGAACGGAATGTTCAGCCGGGTGAGTAACCCGGTCGTAGACTGTGCACTGAAGACGTCGGTGTTCACGACACCCACATACACATTACTCGGTGTGTTGGTCGGTGTTGCGGTCGGGGTCGGCGTCGGCGTCGGAGTAGGAACGGCGCGAGCGCTGGTTGCTGCCGCGATGAGCGTGATCAATGAGATCGTTGCGATGATGAGCCGGCTGTCGATCGAGTTGCCGATTTTCATCTTCACCCCCTACGGCTTATTCGCTTTACCCCAAAGGCAGCGCACAGACTGTTAGCACTATCGGGTTGAATTCGTCAAGCTGATTCTGCTCCTGAATGTAACCTGAGTGTGCCTCATGGATGTAGGGAGAGTCCGTGGAGGCTGTCTTTTGGGGGCCATCTGATAGGGCGACGGCATCGTTCACACCGTCACCGAGGAGGTGACGTCCGCTCCGCGCTTCTGCTGGATGCGGATGATGCGCGACTTCTGATCCGGACTCACCCGTGCAAAGATCGTCGTTTGCGGGAGCGCCCCGGCGATTTGCGCGTCGTCCATGCGTTCCACGTTGCACAACAGTCCGAGTTGCAGCACGGCGACTGACGGTGCCCCGGTGGCGGGCATCGTCCTGGCAACAACGGCGGGGGCGGTGGCTGGAACCGTCGCTACTAGCATCACTAGCATCAGCTTTCGGCGCGGCGGTCTGTTCAGCCCTCGCGCCGAACTGCTCCGCACGCGCCCCGTCGGGGTCGTCGCCAACGGTTACGAACGGAGCGCTTGACTCAAATGCGGCCAGTTCGGAACAGCAAATGCCCCTACGGAAGTTGCAGGACCGCTTTGACGAATATGAGAATGGCGTCGGTCACCGATTGCTCGTCATGAGGCTTGCCGAGCAGCTGCGAAAGTGGACCAGGGGCCAGCGTCCCACGTAGCGTGACGAGCGCGGTGTGGCCGGCGCGGAATGTGAGACTCGACTTCTCCGCGGGTATCGACAGCGTGATCGCTGGCTGCTCGTCGTTCGATTCCTCGATCACGCACACGCGGTCACGTTGCTTCAACCCACGCGTCGCCTTTTCCAGCAATGGTCGGATGACCTTTTCGCGGAAGCTCAGGAACTCCCCAACGCTCTTTTGACGGACAATACGAGCTTCGCCGGCCTGTTTCTTTTCCTGCCGCTGGCGCTCCTCATCCGCTGTAAACAAGGCGTCCAATGTCTTATCGAAATCATCGCTCACTTTGGTCATGCTCATATCCAACTTGCGGTGTGTGCCATCATTGCGAGCGGCGCCGCGCGATCGGCGAGTGTGGGAACCAGCTGCATACGGGCGGCGCCGGCTCTAGGGGGCTTCCTCAATGTCCGCCCTAGTCACGGGTATCTGGAGGCCGCGAATGTTGATGATGAACGGGTCGGCGGCGGACTCTGTCCGGCCCGCCGGCACCGGGGGAACAATGCTTCCCCAGCTGCGGGCGAGAATGCGCTTATCTCCCGATCGTATCTCGCGTACGGTCCTGACTACGGTGTACGGTGATGGCCAACCTCGGAGTTCCATGAGGTACTCATATCACGAATCCCCGCCTATCCAGCACGCACCAAACTGGCCACGTTCGGGTCAACACCACGCGACAGCGAAGCCGGCCATGCCACGCACGAGCAACAGCGCACAGCCGGTGTCGGTTCCAGCCTCCGCGTCGAATATGGTATGGGCATACCCATGGGCGCCAAGATCGCGATCGACCGCGAGCGAATCGCGGCGTTGTGCCGGCGGCATCACATCCGCCGGCTCGCCCTGTCTCTTTCCGGCAGCCGCCCTCGCCAAGTGCTTGCGGCGGCGGCGCCCATCGGGGTATGAAAAAAGTATGAGAAGCAATGTAAAGTCGAGTGTCACCCTGCCGCAGGAGGAACTGAGACTCGTTCATTCTCTCAAGTCGCGCCTCAAGCTGAAGAGCAATGTCGACGTGATCCGCCGCGGGCTGCGGCTGCTGCAGGAGACGACCGAGCGGCGGGCGCTCAAGGAGGCCTATCGGGTGGCGTCGCGCGCCACGCGGCGATCGACCACGAAGGAGATCCAGGATTTGGATCATCTCGCCGGCGAGGGACTCGATTGAAGGCAGCGATTCGCCACGGAGCGCTCTATCTCGCCGATTTGAGCCCGAGGCAGGGAACCGAGGCTGGCAAGCTGCGACCCGTGCTGGTGATCCAGACCGACCTCCTCAATCAAGCCGATCACCCGTCCACCTGGGTTCTCCCGTGCACCACCCGCCTGTCGGGCGAGAATCTGCTGCGGGTCTCTCTGCCGCGGGGCATGGCCGGCAACGCGGCGGATTGCGAGGTCATGATCGACCAGAGCCGAGCGATCGACAACCGACGGCTCCGGCGACCGCTCGGCGACGTCCCGAAGCCCGTTCTCCAAGAGGTGAAGGAGAAGCTCCGGCGTCTGGGGGACTTCTAACCGGCCAGCGCCCCGCCGGCGAGGACGAACCCGTACTCGGAGTGGCCGCGCCATGCTAACGGGATCATCCACTCCGCTCATCCTCCAACTCCAATGGCTGACCCCGTTACACCCGTTACACTCCCCTCGCAGTATTGGCCCCCTTCGACACCGGGGACGGAACCCGTATTACGGCAATGGTTGGAGGTCACCGAAGACGGCACGGAGGACGACCCCAATGTCGTCCGCCCCTGAGAACACCCACAAATCTTCCTCGTCGGCGGCCTTCGATACTACCCGCGCCAACTGATCCTCGATTGCCTCGGGAGCATCTGGGCGCTCGACTATTCCCCAGATGAGATAGCGGCTTCCGGATCGCCGCGGCCTGGCGGCCCGATACGTCCGGAGTTGTGCCACTGTGGCATCGTACTGCTGGCTTCCACTCTTCACTTCCACGATCAGACCATCGAATCCAAAACGTGAGGCATCGAAGTCGAATGCGAGGTCCACGTATTCCGGAATCCGAAGGCCGAACGCGTCGACGGCCTTGGCGAGCGGCCCAGCGTAGTCACGCGTGGCAAGGACGCTCTTTCGATCGAGTCCCTGCTGATAGTGACAGATTGTCCCTTGCAGCCGAAGAACGTTGCTCGTGGTGTCGCGGTTGAGCCAGCGCAGTTCGCGCGGAGGAGGTGCAAGACAGCGCGCTATTCGGACAAGACAGACCAGCTCGAACAACTTTGCGCGGTCAGGGGGCAAGGGGATTCGGTCCAGTTCCTCGGGCTCGAGCACGGGGCGGAGGGACTCCGCGACGACGTTGCGAAGGAGTGGCCAGCGCGACTGTCTGGCGGTGTGGGCCCAACGGCGGAGACGCTCGTCCGTGAAAGGGGATTCGATGTCTGTCGCGAGGCTTCCCCACTCCAAGTCGTGTTCAATGTCAACGCTAGTCGCATATCCAGCCCACTCGTTCCGGATCCAGCCCACCCATCCACGGAGCGCGGCGCGCTCCTCATCGCTGAGGCCGATCCCCGAAGAGCGGACGACGTACTCCGCCCGCAGCGTGTACGGGCCGCGCGCGAGAGTGTGGCCCCAGTCCACCACACCGTCTGTACGATCGCTGACGCGCAGCCTTGGGTTGAAGGTCTCGTCGAGGCGTCGCGCCGCCCGGATCACGGTCGCCCAGTGCGCGGCTAGTGGTCCGCCGAGCATCGTGTATTGTTTGCCCTCAAACGTCCACCAGCGCCGGATTGGTGGGTGATCGAGCTTAGACTGCTGCACCGCGCGGAGCGGCACCACCACAGCCGCGACAGACCACCTGCCGAGCAGGTAGTCTACGATCTCCCGTTTCCATGCGTCTGTGGGCGCCTGGCTCACGCTTTCCTGAGGAACTCCTGCAGCACTTCCTCCCATATCCTCGTCCTCCCCAGCGTGCGGAGGGATCCGGCTAGCAGATCATGAGCTTGCTCCCTCGTGGTAGATTCACGCACGGGCGCGTCGAACTGTCCGTCGATCCACGCCCGGAGGAGAGTGAAGTAGGCGACGCCGAAGGCGAGTCGGTACCGTTCCGCCATTCGCAGTCCCCCGCGGATGCACTTCAGCCACTGGACGTTACCCGACACAGCGCTTCGAGTCTGTTCACTGCCTTCATACAGGCCGAGCAACGACCCGAGGTCCATGCTAGTAATCGTCGACGCCATCGAAGTCGTACACTTCTCGCTGGAATGACTCCCGCAGGGTGTCCAGTTGCCTCTCGATCAGCTCGCGTGCGCTCATCTTCGTATCGCATGTTCCCGCCCTTTAGTGAACTCCAACGCCGGAGCTGCGGGTTGCGAAGATTTCCCGCCGCCGCTCGGGCAGGACCGCGTCTGTTGACGCGGCTTCGCGTCGGCGTCTTTCGATGAAGTGAAGACCAGCACGGGCGATCGCCGAAACCCCCACCCTCCGACGGGTTTGCCGTCAATCGGCTTCGAGCGAGATGACGGCTGGAAGTCCGCGAGGGTAATGGGGTTAGCCATTGAGATTAGAGGTGAGGCTCTTGATGAGTCTCTGCGTCCTGCCGCGACGCCCGGCCAGCTCCCGGGCGCGGGCGATCGCCTCGCTCACGGCATAGGGACTGGCCCCGAACGCCTCTCCGATCGCGCGCTGCCCGGGGCCGCACACCTCCCATGCGCCAACGCCACCGGCAGTCCGTGATTGGGGTCAGGTGGAGAAGCAAGCGAAGAGGCTGCCCGCGAAGGGAGCAGCGCGGTAGCCATTGCGGCGTGCCTTCGCCTTGCAGCACGGCACAGTACCAAAATAGTTCTCAGGCTGCGACGCACCAGAAGGACTCACTGTGACATCGCCGAGAAGGTCGGCGAGATTGGCGACCATCTGCGCTCAGATCTCAACGTGCGGGGGCCGGCGTTCCGCTTTGGAGAGGACTTCCATGCGCTCCCGGCCGGGTGCCGCGAGAGCGCCGAGGCAGTCGCTGCGGGTGACTCCAGCGCGTGGCCACGCGCTGCACGCGCCGTTCGCTGCGCTTCCGCCGCGCTGCCAGCGGTTGTTTGGCGGGCGGGGCGAAGAAATACACCTTTGCCAATTCCACCAGCGCCAGGTACGTGCCGATCATGAGAATGAGGATGGCGAGAAAGCTTGCGGGCAGCGGACGGAAGCCGAGCAGATGGGCAAGCGGCGAGAACGGCAGGATCGCGCCCACGACGGCACACGCCAGCGTGGCGATGAGCAGGGGCAGGCTCGGCCGGCTGCGGACGAAAGGCACCCGGCGCGTCCGGATCACGAAGATCACCAGCGTTTGCGTGGCGAGGGACTCGACGAACCAGCCCGACCGAAAGAGGTCCGGTCCGGCATGCAGCACCCACAGCATGACACCGAAAGTGATAAAGTCGAACACCGAACTGATCGGGCCGAAGAGGAGCATGAAGCGCCGGATGAAACCGATGTCCCAGCGCGCCGGCCGGCGCAAGAGCTCTTCGTCCACGTTGTCGGTCGGGATGGTCATCTGGCTCACGTCGTAGAGCAAGTTGTTGAGCAGAATCTGCGTCGGCAGCATCGGCAGGAATTTCAAGAACAGCGACGCACCGGCGGCGCTGAACATGTTGCCGAAGTTCGACGACGTGGCCATGAGCACATACTTGATCGTGTTGGCGAAAATGCGCCGGCCCTCGACGACGCCGTCCGCTAACACAGCGAGACTCTTGTCGAGCAGCACGATGTCGGCCGCGTCCTTGGCAACATCTGTCGCCGTGTCGACTGAAATGCCGACATCGGCATCGTGCAGGGCGACGGCATCGTTCACACCGTCACCGAGGAAGGCGACATCCGCTCCGCGCTTCTGCTGGATGCGGATGATGCGCGACTTCTGATCCGGACTCACCCGTGCAAAGATCATCGTTTGCGGGAGCGCCCCGGCGAGTTGCGCGTCGTCCATGCGTTCCAAGTCAACGCCCGTGAGGGTGCCCTGGACGCGCAGACCGAGGTCGGCACACACCCGCTGTGCGACGCGCTCATTATCGCCGGTGACCACTTTCACTACGATCCCCAGACGGTGCAGGCGTGCCAAGGAAGCCGACGCATCGCGCTTCGGCGGATCGACAAACGTGAGAAATCCCGCCAGGACCAGGTCGTGCTCGTCGGACGGGGCAACGGTCGAGCAGGCGGACGCTTCCCGGGTCGCTACCGCGATCACACGATGCCCAGCGGCGAACTCCGCATCGAGCACCGTCCGCGCCGCCGCACCGATCTCACGACAGCGACTGAGCACAGACTCCGGTGCCCCCTTGCTGACGATGAGGCGGCGCCCAGTATCGGCCTGCACCAGCACCGACATCATGCGCCGGTCGTAATCGAACGGAGCAGTGGCAAGGCGACGGAAGCCGCCGACCGGCGCCGTCACTGCTCCCGGCGCTTCCAAAAGGGCACAGTCGAGCGGATTACCGCCCGCCGCCACACCGTGCTCGACGACTGCGTCGTTGCACAACAGTCCGAGTTGCAGCACGGCGGCTGACGGCGCGCCGGTGGCGTCCACCGCGGCCGCAAAGCTGATCCGCCCTTCGGTGAGCGTTCCGGTCTTGTCGGTGAACAGCACCTCGATGTTGCCGAGGTCCTCGATGCTCACGAGGCGTTTGACGAGGACCTTGCACCGCGCCAGGCGCTGCGCCCCGGTCGACAGGCTCACCGTGACGATCGCCGGCAACAACTGCGGCGTGAGACCGATCGCGATAGCGAGCGAGAACAACAGCGCGTCGAAGAGGGGATGCCGGAACGCGACGTTGATGACGAAGATGGAAATGGTGAGGACTGCCGCCACCGCGACGAGCATCAGCGAAAAGCTGCGCAGGCCCACCTGAAAGGCCGTTTGCGGCAGACGCTCTCCGAGGCGGATGGCGATCTGCCCGAAGACTGTGTTGAGTCCAGTGCGCACCACGACACCCGATCCCGCACCCTCGTGGACGACGGTGCCCATAAGGGCACACGATGAGAGACCAAGATCAGTACCGGGCGCCGGAGTTGGGGCCGAGCTCTTTGCTGCTGGCATCGACTCCCCGGTGAGGACGGCTTCGTCGCATTCGAGACCGCTGGCTTCCAACAGCCGCAGGTCGGCGGGTACCACATCGCCCAGCGCCAGCCGCACAACATCGCCTGGGACCAGCTCGGTGACGTCGATGCTCACGGCACGGCCATCACGCAACGCGACGGTCTTGTGGCGGATCTGGGAGTGGAGCGCCGCAACGGCACGCTCCGAGCGGTACTCATTGAAGAATCCCAGCCCGACGCTCAGGCTGACGATAGCCAGGATGATGATGCCGTCGGTATTCTCGGCGACGAAGAACGAGACCGCAGCGGCACCGGCGAGCAGGAGCAGCAACGGGTTCTCAAGTTGACGGAAGAGGACGCCGAGGGCCCGTGCCCCGTGACTGCGAAGCGCGTTCGGTCCGGCTTCCTGGAGCCGGCGGGTGGCCTCGTCCGCAGTCAGTCCGGTCGCGGTGCTGCCGAGTCGCGCCAGGACTGCCGCGCCGTCCAGTGCAGCAGCCTCGCGCAGATCGGGCGCGCGCCAAGTGGGACTGGTCGGGATGGAAGAGGCCGTCGCCATTGAACCAGCCACATACAGCGAAATCGAAGGCGTCGCTATCCTTCCGAAGCTCCCGCCGCGCGCCGGCCTGGGCCACCTCACCGGTGCATCGCCGGTGCGCAGCTCCGTCCAAACGGAGTTGATCGGGGGCGTGGCCGCCACGGCGGCGCTCTTGATCGCCAGGGCGATCTCATGATGAGATCGGAGATCTATGAGGCCGGTTCGGAAGATGGAACTCGATCAGGAGGCGCGCGTGAAATGGAAGACTCACCAGGGCAACACGAAGACGAACGTGCCGTCCCCATCACTTACCGTGCTGAGATTTTTGCAAAGCGCGGGGGTGAAGATGTGCGGCTGGGCGCGGGCGTCCGCGGCAGCAGCATTCGCGAGCTAGCGGAGGATCTAGTCGCCCAGGCCTCGAAACTCGAATCTGAAGCCAAAGAAAAGCTCGACGGGGCCGAAAGCGAGCGGGGCAAAAGTCAGCGTGCAGAGCTCTCCGGCCGCCGGCGCCGTTCTTGGGAGTGAGGCCGCCGCCGTTGCAAAGGTCGGCGCGCACGAGCCTGGAGGTTCCGGGACAACCTCGCGACAACTGCGCGCGACTGTATGACGCGAGCGCGGCCGCGAAGCAAGCAGAAGACAATGGCGAACCTACCAACTGACAACGCGGCGGCACGTCCCTCCGACGGCCGTCCCAAGGACTCGAAAGAAGCTGCTTCCGGGCGGTCGCGTATGCGGCCACAGCCCTGGTGGCTGATCTTCCTGGTCCTCATGATAGCCAACTACGTGGTGACGCAAGTGTTCTTCCCGGAACCATCCTCGATCACCATCCCCTATACCTTCTTCAAGAAGCAGGTCGAGGCGGGCAATGTCGCGGACGTCATCAGCTTGGGCGATTCGATCCAGGGCAGCTTCAAAACGGCAGTCACTTATCCCGTCCCGATGTCGCAACCGCCGCCTGCCAACGCACCGGAATCGTCTCCTGCCGACCAGCCCAAGGCGCGGACCTCGATGCAATTCAAGACGCAGCGGCCAGCCTTCGCTGACCAGGATCTTGAGAGGCGCCTCGAAGAGAAGGGTGTGGTCATCAAGGCCGTCGAGGAAAACGCTTCATCCTGGTTCAAGCTGTTGATCGGCTTTGGTCCCACCCTGCTGCTGATCGGCGCCTTCGTCTGGTTCAGTCGCCGCGCTGCGGCGGCTGGTGGCGGGCTGTTCAACCTCGGCCGCAGCCGCGCCAAGCGCTACAGTGAGGAGCAGCCGAAGGTCACCTTCGACGACGTTGCCGGCATCGACGAGGCCGAGAACGAGCTGATCGAGATCGTCGACTTCCTGAAAAACCCCACCAAGTACCAGCGGCTCGGCGGCACCGTGCCGAAGGGAGTGCTCTTGGTCGGCGCACCCGGCACCGGCAAGACGCTGCTGGCGCGCGCGATTGCCGGCCAGGCGGGCGTCCCGTTCTTCAGCCTCAGCGCCTCCGAGTTCATCGAGATGATAGTCGGCGTCGGCGCCTCCCGCGTACGCGACCTGTTCAAGCAGGCGCGGGAGGCGGCACCCTCGATCATCTTCATCGACGAACTGGACGCCATCGGCCGCACTCGTGGCACCGGCGCGCAGCTCGGCGGCCACGACGAGTGCGAGCAGACCTTGAACCAGATCCTGACCGAAATGGACGGCTTCGACTCCCGCGAAGGCGTCATTGTCCTGGCCGCCACCAATCGTGCCGACGTGCTGGACCTGGCGCTGTTGCGCCCGGGCCGCTTCGACCGGCGCGTCGTGGTACAGCGTCCCGACCGCGCCGGCCGCGCCGCGATTCTCAAGGTGCACACCAAGAACGTCCCCCTGGCGCCGGACGTCTCGCTCGAGCGCATTGCCGCCGCGACGCCCGGTCTGGTCGGCGCCGAGTTGCGCAACTTGGTCAACGAGGCAGCGCTGCTGGCGGCGCGCAACGATGCGAGCGCGGTCGGCGCCGAGGACTTCGAAAAGGCGATGGAGAAGATCACGCTGGGCCCGGCCCGCAGCATTCTGCTCAATGCGGCGGATCGGAAGCGGACCGCCTACCACGAGGCGGGGCACGCGCTGCTAGCGCTGCTGATACCAGGCAGCGACCCAGTTCACCGCGTCTCGATCGTGCCACGCGGCATGGCGCTGGGAGCGACCTATCAAGTCCCCGTCGACGATCGTATCAGCTATGGCGAAGACTACCTGCGGGCGCGCATCACCGGCGCGCTCGGCGGCCGCGCGGCCGAGAAGCTCGTCTATGGAGTGGGGACGACAGGCGCCGAGAACGATCTCCAGCAGGTCACGGAGATCGCCCGTCACATGGTGTTACGCTGGGGGATGAGTGAGAAGCTCGGCCCGATCAGCTTTGTCGCGCCCCAGGACGAGGGCTTGCCGCCGGCCTTCCAGCACCAGCCATACAGCGAGGCAACCTCCGAGCTGATCGACGCCGAGGTCCGCCGCATCGTCGAGGAGAGTCACCGTGAAGCCGACCGGCTGTTGGCCGAGCACCGCGACAAGCTGGAAGCTCTCGCCCAGGCCCTGCTGAAAGCGGAATCTCTCAACGAGAAAGAAATCCGAGAAGTCACCGGTCTGATCGAGCCGCCCGGCCAGGAGGAAGACACCTCCGCACGCCTACAGGTCGGTAAGAGATAGCGCCCGGCCAGCCTCTCCGGAGCCGTGAACACCACGAGCATCATCGTCACGGCAGGCCTGGCAGAAATCGCCGCGGGTTACGAACTCAGTGGTCGATGCGCGGAGCCTTGGTCCAGGCGGAGAAGACGCTCACAGCGCGGCGTGCAGGCGCGCCACAACTTCCTCCAGCTTGTCGATCTTGGTGAGCACCAGCAGCCGCGGTGCGCTGGCAGTATCGATCTCCGCCAGCACTTGCGTGCTGACCCGGCTCTGGGACGATGTGCGGGTATCGTTAGCTGGCGACCCGGACAGGTTGCGGTGACTCGGCCGCGGGCATCTCAACGGTGCGGCAATGCGCCTCCAGCAGGCGCTTTTGCCACACGGCGAGACCCCGGCGGAGGTAATCCGGGTTGATGTCGAGCGTCTCGCTGATGTTCTCGAACGAAAATAAGTCTTCGTTGCTCGTGCACGCGATCCACTGCGCGGCTTCCTCGAACAGCGCACGGCCAGCGCGGTCGTTCGCGAGGATGTATTTCTGGTAGTAGTCTAGCGCATTCTCCAGCACGGCCAGCATCAAGCGTTTCTCGCTCGAGATCGTCGCGCGCCGGCGCCGTGCGGCGCTGAACTGCTCCGTGAGCAGGACATCCGGTTCAAAAAGGCCACGGTCAGTCATATCCATGTTCTCCCGAGCAACTGATGTTGGTGCGGCGTGCTACTGGCGCCGCGAGTCCGTGCGGTGGCCGGAGTGTGCAACCTCAAATGGATGAAAAACCACGGAGGCCCAAGCTGGACCTCCGTGGGGATTCGTTACAGCTTGGTAACGTTGGACGCCTGCGGTCCCTTTTTGCCTTCGGTCACGTCGAAACTGACCTTCTGGCCTTCATCGAGACGGCGGTAGCCTTCACCGACGATCGCGGTGTGGTGAACAAACACGTCGTCACCATCGTCGCGGCTGATGAAGCCAAACCCCTTCTCAGCATTGAACCACTTCACTGTTCCCTGAGCCATGAGCTTCCCTCCTTTCCTTCTTATTCGTCGCTGGGAAGCTACTGGTCCGGAACGCGATGTTAATTGCGAACAACAAAGCCGAAGAGTGATATCCCCGCGGCTCCAAAAGAACGGCTGTTTCTCCCCGTTGAGACTGTAGGTACTCTTAACTGAATTGAGCGCAAAGCACAAGGTGGGCACGCGCACAGATCGTGCACGGAGCGCGGCTCCTCTCTCCTCTGCGTCCCCCACGGAACACATGGGGACTTGAATTGGGTCGGCTTCGCGGCGACCATTGCCATCGACAGCGGTGATCCACAGCTGTATACTTCGGCCGCATCTGACACGTTCCAGGCTCGCACCCCTGGGGCACAACGGCCCCAGCTCTAAAGCGTACGAGCCCTACCGGGAGCGCCGAGTTCCCCACAACGCGCGGGCGCTGCCCGCACAAACGAGGGGGCTCCGATGAGAACTGGTGCCGGTGTTGATCGGGGTAATCCACAAGAGTAGTTTAATGCGTGAGATTTTGAAGGGTTGTCCGATAGCTACCGGCGCTAACCAACGCGAATCCACAGCGACGAGAAGGTGATCCACATGAAAGCATTAAGCAGCGCGATCGCTCTTGGTATCGGCTTCTTGATGGTTTCAGGCAGCCCAGCGCGTGCTCAATTGGGCGACATGGGGGACGCCGTGAAAAAGGGTGCCGGCGATGCTGTCAAACAAGAGATGATGAAGGGTGCCGCGGAAAAGGCCGGTCTGCCGACGCCGGGGGCACCAGCTGCTGCGCCGGCGGCGGACACGGGCGCGGCGAGCGCGCCAGTTGGCGAACCGCAGGTCGCACTAGGAGCGACGGATACGCCGGCCGCGGCCCCGGGTTCAGATACGGGCGCGCCAAGCGCACCGGTGGATGCACCCTGAGCCTCCGGGACCGCGCAAGATGCCGGTGGGGACATCGGGAAGAAGATGCCGAAGCTTCCGTAGCGCGCAGCAGCGCGGCCGCGGGTGAGCCTCGTGCATCGGCGTGTGGCCCGTGACGTGGCGGTGCCGGGGCCTTTGTATAAACCCATGACGATTGTATAAGATCCCTGGCGATATGCAGACGAGGGCGACAGACCAGCTTGCGGCATGCTCGACCTCGTCCGTCGTTGTGACTGCGGTGGGTGGTCCGACCCGTTGGCCTCGTGGTGGCAGCACCAGCGTGGCTGCAGATTCGGTTTCATTCTCCGGGGGTGGGAGGAGACCTCCATGCGCATATTCTTGATTCACATCCGCGACCCGCAGTTCTGTGCGCTGCCGGCTGCCACCAGAGCTGCGAATGGCCACATTCGCGTCATGGGCTTCCCGCCCATCGGCATCATGTCGCTCTCTGCCGTACTCAAGCGTGCCGGCCATGAGTGCGTCATGTTCGATCAGGCCAACCCCGAAACCCCCAACGACGTCATCATCGACGAGATCCGGCGGCAACGCCCGGCTCTCGTCGGACTGAGCTTCCTGAGCACGACGAGTTACCCGTATGCCAAGATCCTCGCGCGGCAGATCCACGCTGCCGACGCCGAGGTGCCGCTCGCATTCGGTGGGGTGTTCGCCACTCTCAATGCGCAGCTCGTCAAGCTGCAATGCCCCGAGGTCGACTTTGTCTGCCGCGGCGACGGTGAGCAACTCCTCCTCGACCTGATTGAACGGTTGGACGCTCCGGAGAGTGTCCCGGGGGTGACTTGGGCAAAGGACGGCAAGCTGGTTCACAACCCCAACCGGGCCCTGGACCGCGACCTTGATCAGTGGCCGTTCCCAGACCGCGAGAGCCTGCCGCTCGACTTCATCGAGTCGATGCCGCTCGACGTGCCCGCGGTCCTGTCGATGGAGCGCTTCACGACGATGCAGACCTCTCGCGGCTGCCCTTGGCCGTGCGTCTTCTGTGACATCCCGATTCTTAGTGAAGGCAAGTGGCGCTCGCGCAGCCCGCAACACGTCGTCGACGAGTTGACCCACCTCCAGCAGCTGGGCTACGGGGCTGTCTACTTCGTCGACGATGATTTTCTCCTGCAGGCGAAGCGCATCGAGGCGATCTGCAAGGGCATCAATGATGCCGGAGTCACGATCCAATGGGGTTGTGAGGGACGCGTCGATTCTGCCGCCCAACATCTTTTCCCGAGCATGGCCAAAGCCCACTGCCACACGCTCATGTTCGGTGTCGAGAGCGGCAGCCAGCGGGTGCTCGATCGGTTGAAGAAGGAACAGACGTTGGCCGAGGTCGAGACTGCGGTAACCAACGCCAAACAGGCGGGCATCGATATCGTGCATGGGTTCTTTGTCGTGGGGGCGCCCGACGAGACGGTCGAGGACTTGCGTGCGACCTTCGACTTCGCGTCCAAGTTGCGACTCGACACGTTCGCGTTCAATCGCCTGTGCGTGTACCGCGGCACGCCGCTCTGGCAGGAGTATCTCAAGCGTGGCTTGGTCAACGACGCCGACGACTGGTACAAATACTTCAAATGTTCGGAGATCGATCCCACCTGCTTGCCGGGCGAGGTGATCAATGCCGAGCGCACTGCGGGGTTCCGGCGGCTGTTCCGTTACAAGCTAACGCACTATCCGATCCAAACGCTGCGGCTGCTACGCCGCTTCATGCGCCACATGCTCGTGCGCGATGTGCTGTACCTCCTCTTCAAGCCATTTCTCGGGAGTAAGCGGGGTCCGACGAAAAACGAAGTGCTGTCGCGCGCGGTAGAGCATCCGTTGCTGAAGGATGCAGCCGCACAGCTGACGCAGGTTTCTGATGATGTGTTCGAACGGGTCGTCGAAGAATCGCACGCCGAGCGCTAGCGGCTGCGGCAAGACCCGGCGTTGGATTAGCTGTGCCAATGGCGGCGGATTGAGTGCGTGGTGGTTCCCGGGGTGTCCAGCGTTTGTCTGCCTCTGCCGGTAGCGGTGAGGGCGTGTCTTCCGGTCGCGGACGCGGGACGCGCCGAAACCGGGGACGTGCGTTGGCACCGGTGCTACGCCGATGAGTGGTTGTCAGATCACGCTCAGAACGCGTATCCGAGATTCATGGAGAAGATCTGCCCCTCGCTGCTGATACCGTAGTCGAAGCTAACGGTGGTGACGAGGTTCCAGATCAGGCGGAAGCCGATGCCGCCGTCGCCACGCCAGCCGTCGAAACCCAGCTGCGTGCCGTCGAAGACGCGGCCGGCATCCACGAACGGGGCCAGCATCGGGCGCAGGTGTTGGCCCAAGAAATACCCGCCATCAAAGAGGCTCCAGCGCAACTCTGCGTTCACCAGCACGGCAGATTCCCCAACGAAGCGTTGATCGACGAAGCCGCGCATGGTGTGGAAGCCGCCGAGCCCGCTGCGATCGCCCGTGTTGAACGCCAGCGTCGGCACGCTGAAGAAGGGGACGTTGCCGAACTGCATCGAGTACAGGCCGCGGCCCGCCAACACCAGCCGCGCGATATTGGGGAACAGCATCCGATACGTGGAGATCGAAGACGTCACGCGCTCGTATTCGAAGTCCGACCCTAGCGCTTTCCCGGAAAACTCGGCCACGACCTGGGCCAGCAGACCGGCGTACGGATCGGGCTCGAAGTCGAGTGTGTCCACGCTGACACCGAGCGTGAAAAGATTCTCGAAGCCCCCGTGACAGCCGGTGATCACACCCGCCAGGCAATCGGTGTGCATCCGCGTGGGCTGCTCGATCGCGCTGACGCTGTGGCCAGAGGAATCCTCGGCATCGACGCGGTCGCCGGTGGGATCGTGGATGGCCGTATAGCGCAGTCGGACTCCGACCAGCGGGCGGACGATGCCGCCGAACAGGTCCCGCTCCAACGTCATACCGAAGGTGGTCTGGCGCCACTCGTAGAGGTCGTACTTCGTGTAGGCCGAGCCGTTCACCTCCCGTTGCAACGCGTCCTGGTAGCCGTCGTAGGTGTGAAAAACCCTCCCCGGCTGGCCGGGAAAGTGGAAATCCTGCATCGAGGTGCGGCCGATGCCGAAGTAGTTGTTCAGCGGGTCGACCTCGTACCCCACCGCCGCCCGCAGGCGGTAGGGGCTGTCGAAGAGATACGGCTGATCGAGGGCTGCGGCGTAATTCTGTTGGCCACTCAGGGAACCCTCGGCGGTCACGGCAATCTGCTGCCGGTACGGTGCGGTGCGGAAGAACGGATCGTCCTTCTTGCCGTTGTCGAAGAGGAAGCCGACCACGCCCAGCGTCATACCCGCCTGCTGGTCCCAGCCGATCGCGGGCACAGCGGTGATGAAATGTCCCTCGCGTTTGTCCTTGAGCAGAAAGTCCGGAATGAGCGGCCGGCGGCTGATGAAGTCCGGCCGCGGGACGAGCGGCGGGAGTTGCCACCCCGCTTCGCCTTCCCGAGGGGCGGCCCCCGGCGCGGGCGCTTGCTCCTGGCTTGGCTCAGATTCCGCCTTCGCAGGAGGGCCGGGAGGGGGGAGTTCCAAGCCAGGCGTTGGAACAGGAATGGGAGTCGGTTCCGCCGCAACCGCTCCACACAGCGCCAGCACGTATGCGACTACGACAAGGTACAATCCAATCCGCTTGACGGGCTGGTCCCGGCACCTCATCTTCTCATGCTTTTAAGCCTCCCGTCGAACTTTTGCCAGACGCCCCACACCGAAATGCATCGGAGCGGAAGCAAAGAACGGACACAGCGCCGCCGCCGGCCCTTCCCAGAATTGGATGGACTGAGGCAGGGCCGCACTCACATCGGAGGGAGAACGATTTCCAGCGGTGAAGAATTCACTTGAAAGGCATCTGGGGCATGTTGCGCACGACGAATGCCTGTCCGGGCACAGCCGTTGCTCAGGGTCCCCTGGAACGATGATCCTCGCAGTGGTTGTTCTCGCCGCGCTTCCCCTCCACGCGGAGGTGTTTCCCGAGCCCCTGTGCGAGAACCTCCCCGAAGTGAGCCCGGAGGTGAGGACCTGGGTCGCACAGGTCGCTCCGGAACTTGCCCGGGTTCGGGTCCGAGAGCTGCCCGAGAAAACGGCCCTCGACGTGTGCCGTCGCGCGGCGGCGTCGGGCTGGGGGAGCATCGACGTCCTCACCGACGGTGTGTTCCGGGAGCCGTGCATCTTCCATCTCTCCCGAGAGGCGCTCCGTGCCGTGGACGCAGCCTTCGACGCGAACCTCTTGACCGTCATCCGCGGACAGGACAGGAAGGGGCAGGATTTCGAGATGACCGACATCCTCGCCGGTCGCGGGAAACTCTTCATCTTCTACGACCGCGACGGGATCGTCTACCGGAACGAGAGGCTGGACTGCGACTTCAAGCTCGCCTCCAGGGTCGAGTTTGACACGCCGGGCGCCGGTGTGCTCGAAAATATTCACGGGCTCTGCGCCAAGGTCTGGCTATTCGGTTGCGTGCGCGTCCGCTCCATCGTGAAGAACGGCGAGACGGTTGAGGTACGGGCGGGAACCTTCACCTCGAAGTCCCCCCTGAAGCCGATCCAGGCTTGGGGAGGAGGCCGGTCACGCCCCGGAAGATAGACCCGGTCGCCGTCGACGATGCTCCAGCGAAATCCTCCTATGTTTTCACCCTGGGCTGCCGCCCTAGCGGGCGCCGGCCCTCACCTCCACTTGGGCTCCAGACGCGCCCCGCCACGCTTGACAGGCGGTTTGTCCGCCCCGTATATACGGTCCGTCTGAGATTTCCAGGGGAACGTCCGGGTTTTTGGGACGTCTGTTATCCCCGTGTTTGTTTGGCCAGAATTTACTTATCGAAGCCAAAATAGACTAAAAAGGATGGGGCAAAATAGATTTCTACCTTGACCGTCAGCAGAACTTTGCCCTATAATGTTCACTATATGAGATTTGCCCTTTCATTTCTAAGATACATGAGAACAACGAAAGAAGGGCAGAACGTCAAATCTATGAGAGGGAGGAATTGACCTATGACTGAAGCTGTAATCGTAGAGTCTGTAAGGACCCCTATCGGCCGTCACGGAGGCGTTCTGAAAAATGCGCGGCCTGATGATCTGGCTGCCTTGGTACTGGCCGAGGTGGTGAAACGTGCCAAAGTGGACCCGGCT
This sequence comes from Binatia bacterium, assembly GCA_050015455.1. GTDB lineage: Bacteria > Desulfobacterota > Binatia > HRBIN30 > HRBIN30 > JAGDMS01. The sequence continues at coordinate 18,296 of JBEKBJ010000047.1, read as the reverse complement.
CTGGTGGAGGAAGTCTACATGGGCTGTGCGAACCAAGCCGGCGAAGATAACCGAAACGTTGCCAGAATGGCCACCCTGCTTGCCGGATTCCCGGTATCCGTTGCAGCCGTAACTTTTAACCGGCTCTGCGCATCCGGACTGACAGCGATAAATGCTGCCGCTCGAGCCATAAAAGCCGGCGAGGGGGACGTGTACGTTGCCGGAGGTGTGGAAAGTATGACCCGTGCTCCCTATGCCATGGCCAAGACCAGCCCGGAATGGGCTTTCGGGAACGCTACCATGTGGGACACCACCATAGGCTGGCGCTTTCCCAACCCCCGGATGAAGGAAATGTATGGTATGGATGCCATGGGGGAGACCGCAGAAAACGTTTACGAACTCACCCGTTCCATCTCCCGCGAAGAGCAAGACCGATTTTCGTTGGAGAGCCATCGGCGGGCAGTGGCCGCGATTGAGTCTGGAAAGTCTGCCGAGGAAATTGTTCCTGTGCCCATCCCCCAGAAGAAGGGAGAGCCCCTTTTGGTAAGCCGGGATGAGCACCCTCGAGCCGATACGACAATGGAAGCCATGGCCAAGCTGCGCCCGGCGTTCCGGCAGGGTGGAACCGTGACTGCAGGCAACGCCTCGGGCATTAATGATGGAGCGGCCGCTGTTCTGTTGATGAGCGACCGCAAGGCCAAAGAGCTGGGCTTGAAGCCCCTGGCGCGGATTGTGGCCTCGGCAGCTGCGGGCGTAGAGCCGCGGGTCATGGGCCTCGGCCCGATCCCGGCCACACGTAAGGCTTTGTCGCGCGCCGGGTTAACCCTGGCTGATATCGGCCTGATTGAACTAAATGAGGCCTTTGCCGTTCAAGCTCTGGCGGTTATGAAGGAACTCGGTTTCCGGCACGAGATCACCAACGTCAATGGCGGTGCCGTAGCCTTAGGGCATCCGCTGGGGTGCAGCGGAGCGCGCCTAATTACCACCCTGGTGCATGAAATGGGCCGCCGTGCCTCCAAAGAGAAGCGCCCTTATTATGGCTTGGCTACACTTTGTGTGGGGGTAGGACAGGGCGAGGCGACTATTGTGGAATGGATTGGGTAGAGCGCAAGGGGGGTTGATTTCCAGAGATCCCTTTATTAAGGGTCTCATATAATAATATCGGATCTGGCTCGAAGTCGAGTGTGTCCAGGCTGATGCCGAGCTTGAGGAGGTTCTCGAAGCCTCCGTGGCAGCCGGTGATCACGCCGTCCTGGCAGTCGGTGTGCATCCGTGGGGGCTGCTCGATCGCAGTCACGTCGTGCCCCGAGGAATCTTCAGTGTCGACTTTGGAGCCGGTGAAGTCGCGGATGTCGGTGTACCGCACGCCGATTCCGATCAGCGGTCGCATGGTGCCACCGAATGTGTCACGCTCCACCGCCACGTCGAATGAGGTCTGGCGTGATTCGCAATAGAAAGGAGGCCATGTGAGTCCGCGCGATTCCCACCTTGCCCTACGGCCCTGGCGTCTCGCCGGCCACATGGTCTCCCGAGCCTTTGCCTTGGTGTCATTGGGAGTCGGTACGCTCGCGCTCGGGATGGCGATCTTCACGCCCTGCTGGTCGCGGTGCTCGTCATCGTCGTCGCCTTGGTGATCGCGGCGTACGTCAACCGCCAGCACGGACCGCGGATCGACTGATCGCCGTCGGGGTGCAGTCGGCGTTCGCAGCGCTACACAGGCCGATGCACTCCGCTGCGCGCGCCGCCTTAGCCTCGATAATCGCCGCGGCGATCTGAGGTTTTCTCGGGTGTCCCGACCCTGGCGCCTTCGGCACCGCGAATGCCGCGACGTTGCCCGTAGAAGTACGCGCGTAGTATTCCGAGCTTGTTGTACGCGCCATTGAGGACCACCATTCTCCTAATAATAGGCATGATGGCGGCCCGATTTGGCCGTGCCGGAGCCCGCGTTCCGGCGAGCGCGACCTAACAGAGGGTGTGAATCATAACAATGGCAGCAAGCATGAAGCGGTGGCACCGGATCGGTGAGTCCATTACGCGGTTGTTCAACCGTCAGAGCGGGGAAGCAGTCCCAGACCGGCGAGGTCCAAGCGGGATGAATCAGCAGCCGCGCGTCAGATGGTCTGACGATAGCGCAGCTGTTCTTGGGAGTCCGCGAAACATCCAGGAAAAACTCGCTGCCTACCAGGCCCGCGGATGGGGAGAGCAAGAGACTGGTCGGTCGGCGAGGCAGTCTGAACCGGCGTTGAGCTCCGGGGTAAGCGCCAATCAGGAACGGAGCAATACGCGCGCGCAGACGCCAAGCCTGAGCTATTCAAGATCGACCTGGGCCGACAAGTGGCAGAGATAACACGCGTCCCAAACACCGGTGGAGACTGCACCCGGTGCAGGGAGCTTTACTGTAACGCCGACGGACATGCGTACGGTGCGGCCGAGGTCGCGAGCGCGAAGTCCTGGAGCTGCTCATTGCCGGCAAGACGTCCAAGGAGATCACGGTGCCTGAATCCGCCAGTCACCTTTGGTCTTGTCGTCGTCGGCCGCTTCAAGTCATCCGACGCCCGACCCTACATCTTCGCCCAGGTGATCGGTGCGGTCACCGCGGCGGCGCTGCTCTATGTGATCGCCAGCGGCAAGCCTACGACCGTACGGGACGGGCACAGAAGGCGGCGGCGATCTACCAGAGCCTGAAGATCAAGCCGAGGACGACGAAGATAATTCGCAGCGTATCACGGAACGGCCGGTAGTGGCTTACGCGGTCTTTCGGCAGCGGGTAGTATGTTTGCACCGGCACTGAAACGATCGCTACGTTCGCACGCACCGCGCGGATCAGCACCTCAGTTTCGAATGCGAAGCGGCGGGCACGTACACGCAAATTCAGAGTTTGACGCAGCGGATACACGCGAAATCCGGACTGGGTATCAGGCAGACGCGCGCCGCAGGCGATCTCGACCCACCGGTCTGCAAATCGATTGCCGAACAGCTTCAAAGCCGTCGCCGAACCGGGCGCGACTTGACGTGCACCGATGACTATCGCTTCGGGAAGTTCGTGGGCTGCCTTTAATAATGCTGGAATCTGATCACTGAGGTGTTGCCCATCGCCATCCATCGTCAGGACATGGGTGAACCCGCGTCGCGCGAGCACGCCCATTCCGGTTCTCAGCGCCGTACCTTTGCCCAAATTCGTGTGGTGACACACGACCTCCGCGCCGGCACTCACGGCCCTCTCGGCTGTAGCGTCGGTTGAGCCGTCGCTCACCACCAAAACCGTCTCCACCGCTTTCCTTGCGCCTCGGACCACCGCCGCGATCGTCGCCTCACAATTCAGTGCCGGAATCAGAACCGCGAGGCGCCACGGCTGCCGCGCGTTCTGAGAGTTACGTGAGTGCTCCACGGTCACCTCGACTCTCACAAACCGAAGTCGAACTCCAACAACGCAACTTCAGTTTGCCACTGTGCGGCGGTGTATGTTAGCTGGAAGCGGATGGAATGGCGCAATACGACGCTGGCCAGTCTGCCACAGGCGCTACGATTCGATGGCCTGTGGTGGCGCAAGTTCGCCTACCTCGGCTGCGTCTACGCCCCAGAGTGGTGGAAGCAGTATTCGCCGCCAGCGATCGCCGCGATCATCTTCGCCCTGGTGAGATCGAACCGCCGCGGCGCCATCGCCAACATGGAACGAATCATGGGGGTCACGGGCGCGCCGGCTGCTGCCGCTGCCCTGGGGATGTTCGCCGAGTTCGCGCACTGCATGACTGAAACGATGGAATATTACGGACCGCGTCCGAAGCCGCTCAAGCTCGAGGTCCCCGCGGACGACGCGCTGGCGGACGCCTTGAAGGACGGGCGCGGGGCGGTGGTCGTGACGGGGCACTTCGGCAACTGGGATGTCGCAGCTAAGACCCTGAGCGACTATGGCCGTCCCGTCAGCCTTGTGATGGCACGCGAGGTGAACACCACGACGCACGAGTATGTACGCCAAGCGCGCGAGCGTGCCGGCGTGCGCGTGATCTACTCGGACTCCTCGGTGTTCTCGCCACTCAACGTGATTCGCGCCTTGCGGGGCAACGAAATCACGGCCATGCAACTGGACAGCGCCACTGGACAGAGCGGCACCCGGCTCATCCGCTTCTTTGGAGCGCCCGCGCTCTTCCCGTCCGGTCCCTTCGTGTTGGCGCGCCTCTCGGGAGCACCGTTGATCCCGGTGTTCATCCCGCGGTTGGGGACGCGTCACTATGCCGTCCGCGTCAGTAGAAGCTTCATCGTGCCGCGCGAGGCGCGGGACACGCACGCCCTGGAGCGCGTCATGGCTGAGGTCGTAAGCGAGTTCGAAGCGGCGGTGCGCTGCTTCCCAACCCAGTGGTTCCAGTTCAGCCGTTTCTGGCCGGGCGACGCGGTCGCGGCCGACACGCAGGGGATCGCACGCAGCGAGACGTCCGAACGGTTGCGGGCCCGGCGCTGACTAGACCCGTGCCAGCTCCTCCGCAATTCGGTCGTGCACCAGATCACGTAAGCGGTTACGATCGCCGTAGGTGAGGCCTTTCGTCGGGATCGGCTCCAACACGGCGACCTCGGCCGTACCCGGAATGATCGACAGGTACTGACCTTTCGGCATGATTTCCCTAGTACCCTTGCACACCACCGGCACCACTGGAACACCGAGGTGGATGGCAGCGATGAAGGGACCCTTCTTGAAGGGAAGCAGATTGCCATCCCGACTGCGCGTCCCCTCCGGAAAAATGATGGTGGAGAACTCATCCACCACCAGTTGGTTCAGCAGCTGAATCGCCTCCAGCGGGTTCTCCCGGTCGATCGGAATCATGCCCATGGTGCGCAAGACGGTGCCCAATACCGGCTCGTTGAACATTTCCTTCTTCGCCGCGAAGCGGTTGTTCCCGGGCAAGTACCCAAGCAGCGCGGCGATGTCGAAGTGACTCTGATGGTTCGGCGTGAACATGTAGGGGCCGCGGCCGAGGCGTTCGAGGCCCCTGACGTTGACCCGCACCCCGCACAGGCGGCTCAGATTGCGTGCCTGCGCCTTCGCAAACCGCCAGGTGATGTTCTTGTCGTCGATCAGCCGATACATGGCGACGGCAATCAATCCCGAGGCGAACAGCATGCCCCGGAAGAGGAGCCGATTGATGAGGATCCGTAGCCGGGGGGCGCCGCGAGACAGAGCCCGCGGAATAGGACGGCTCGGTGCGCTCATCAACTGTTCAACTCTACCACGTTCCCCCGAGCAGACAAGCACTAGGACACACGACCGCGGTGCGTTGACATGGCAGCGAAAAGCCCGTTAATTGCTCGCGTGCGCATCCTCCTCGTTTCACCGACCCACTACAATGTCGATGGCACGCTGCACAAGACCACACGGTATTGGACCAGTGGCCTCACGCTTCCGTACCTGAAAGCGTTGACACCCCCGGGCCACGAGGTCGCCATGGTGGACGAGCTCTTCTCCGATGTCGATCTCAACTACGATTGCGACCTGGTCGGCATCACTGCCATGGGTCCGCAGATCAAGCGGGCCTACGAGTTGGCCGATCACTTCCGCCGGCGTGGCGTACGTGTGGTGTTGGGCGGCAACTGGGTGACGCTGACCCCCGACGAGTCGCTGCGCCACGCCGATGCCATCGTCGCCGACGAGGCCGAGGATGTCTGGCCGCAGCTGCTCGCCGACTTCTGCGAAGGCCGCACGCGCGGCGTGTACCGTGCCGGCCACTGGCATAGCCTGATCGACCTTCCTCAGGTCGACTACACCGAGTTGCCCCTGCTGAAGTACGAGGCCTTCAATACCAGCTGGCTTTACCGGATGTACTTTCACTGGCCGGTGATCTTCTCGCGCGGCTGCCCGCATCCCTGTGAGTACTGTGCAGTCCAGACCTCTTACCACCGCAGCTTCCGCACACGGCCGGTAGGCGAAGTCATCAACGACCTGCAGACCATCAAGGCGCTCGGCGGTGACCGCATCCTGTTCCTCGACGACAATCCCATCGGCCACCCGGAGGCGGCAAAGGAACTGTTCCGCGCCATGATCCCGCTCAGGATGAAGTGGGCCAGTCAATGCACGATCAACATCGCGCGCGATGCCGAGCTGCTCGACCTGGCCCGGCGCAGCGGCTGCGTGAGTCTCTCGATCGGTCTGGAGAGTATCAACCCAACAAGCCTCGATGCGGTCAACAAGTCATTCAATCTGCCGCAGCACTTTGCGCGTGACCTGGCCGCGATCCGTGGCAAGGGTATTCAAGTGATCGCGTTGCTGATGGTAGGCCTCGACGGCGACACCGTGGACACCTTCCGCCGCTCGCTCGAGTTTCTGATCGACAACAAGGTGTCGTTCCTCAAGCTGTTCACGCCCTGTCCGTATCCGGGCACCAAGTACCACGACGACATGGCGCAGGCGGGGCGCATCCTGATTGACGACTGGGGCCGCTACGATTACGGCAGCCCTTTGATCCGGCCCGCGAACATGACGGCCGAGGAGATGATGGACGGCTTCAAGTACGTCTACCAGGGTTTCTACTCGGTGCCTGCCATCGCCAAGCGTCTCTTCCCGCCGCCGGCAGGCAGTTACCTGGAGACGCTCGCGTACCTGCTGGCGAATCTGAAAGTGAACCGCTATCTGCGCCGCAACGAGAACGCCTGGGCGACCATCTCATAGGGCGGACGCCGCCGCTGACATGATCCGGAACCGGTAGCTACCGGCGGCGCAGGACCCTGTCTACCACCGACGTGTCATCGCCCGACGGAACCTGCCAGGCGATACTGCGCCGGCAAGCGCCCGACCAGGTAACGGCCAGCCGCGAACTTGCTGCGCACATAGACGAACGCCGAGGTGACGAAGCGTTTCATGCATTTGGGCTCCCGCAACAACAGCCACAATAGCCCGCACAAAACGTCCGGGCGGCTGTAGAAGGTCCTATAGAGATGGTCGAAATATATCTCGAGAACTTCCTCATTCAACCCTTTTGGAACGAAGACGAAATTCATTGCATTCATCTGTTCCCAATTCTCAATGAAGGTCCCGTGCTCGTGAATCGTCGGATAAGACGGCGTTCCCGGGTAGGGCGTGAACTTGGTCAGCTGGCAGAAATCCAATTCCACTTTCCTGAGAAACCCCGCCGTCGCCGCCAAGCTGTCGAGGTCCTCCGTTGGATGGCCGATCATCACGTATCCCTTCGCGCGGATGCCGGCAGCGCGTGTCATGCGCAGGGTCTCGCGCATCCGCGTAATGTGAACCTCGCGCTTGACGACATCGAGGATACGCTGTGAACCCGACTCAATACCGTACGCGATCTGCCAGCACCCCGCCCGCTTCATCAACTGCATGGTATCGAGGTCGAGCAGGTTCGGATGGCTGTTGCAGCTCCAGGAGAAGGTGAAGCCGTTATCCAAGAAGGCCTGGCATATCTTCACCACGCGCCGCTTTCTCACGGTGAAGAGATCGTCGAGAAAAATGATGTGCCGCACCCCCAGCCCGACCAGATGGCGGCACAGTTGCACCACCGATTCGACGCTGTGCATGCGGCCCTTCTTGCCTGAGGTCGAGCGATCACAGAACGAGCACGAAAACGGGCAGCCGCGCGAGGTGATGAGCGTGGCGACTGGCGTGTGTGGATAGCTGAACAATGTGGGCTGGAAGCGATGCGGGAAGTCCGGCAGCAAGTCCCACGCCGGCAACGGCAAGGTATCCAAGTCGTCGATATACGGCGCCCGTGCGTTCACCCGAATGCGGCCGTTGCGCCGGTAGGCGAGGCCGGGCACATCGTCCACGGCCCGTCCGTGATCGAGGCGTGCCAACAACTCGACCAGTGCACCTTCTCCCTCGCCCACGACACCGAAGTCGATGCTGGGGAAGGCCTCGAGCGTGCGCTCGGGAATGGCGCTCACGTGGGCCCCGCCGAGGATGGTGACGACGCCCGGGACCAATTCCTTCAGCCGCGCCGCGATGCGAGCGCCATTGGTCACCGAAATGGTGGTTGCCGAAATGCCCACGTAGTCAGGCCGGAGACTTTCAATCTCGCGGCACACGTCTGCCACCGAAGTGCCCTGTTGCTTGGCATCAACCAAGTGAACACGGCACCCGTGTCGGCGGGCGACTGCCGCAAGAATCAGTACGCCCATACCGGGGATAGTCTCCTCGCCCTGGCGCAGCCGATCCATGCTGCGGTCCCAGAACACATACGGAGGTTCGCAGAGGACAAGCGTCCTTGGACTGTTTGTCGCTTCCCGCCCCGCCACGCCTGCCATCGGACGGAGACGTTACACTGGAACGGCGTAGCGCGGCAAGGCCCTGAGGCACCAAGCCGCACCGCACGTATCCCCTCAGGCTGGAAAACGCACAAGACCGCCCACCCCAGCGCGAAGAACGCCCCCAGCCCGACACCCGGGCTCATGCGGCCACCTTATCAGCCGAGGCCAGGAGGCGCAGCCGCTTGAGCGACACACCACGAGCGGACAGGGCCAGCAGACCCACCGCAGTCCACAACGTCTCGTGCAGGCGCATCACGATACCGACCACGAAGCCGAGGTCAGGCTGATTGCTGGCGACGGCAAGCACGGTGACTTGACCGGCCTCCAACGCTCCCAAGCCCGCAGGCGTGGGCACGACGTGGGCCAAACCGGTCGCCACGAGTGCCATCAAGAGCGTCGGCAGATCGAGGGTGATCCCAAAGGCAGCGAGCAGGAAATAATACTCGAGGACCTGCAACCCCTCGATGCACAACGAACCGAGGATCCCGCCGGCGACGGCACCGGGGTGCAATTGCAGGAAGCGTATCAGCTGATCCTCGACCCGGCGGCAGGCGCCCACGCAACGCTGCAGGAGCACGGACCGGGACCGGCGCGCAAGACCGTAAATCGGCGTAGCCAAGTGCTTCCCGCGCCGCAGCACCACGAGTGCTACGGCAAGGGCCGCCAGCAGCAGGAGCATGGTCTCGATCAGCGTGTGAGCGGCGCGCCGCGACGATCCGAACGTGTGCGCCGCCGAAAAGACCGTGACGTAGGTAATCGTGCAGAGCATATTGCCGACCACTTCCATGACGCGATCCATGGCGACGCTAGCGCCCGCCGTCGCAGTGCCCACAGGCGCTTGGGACACCAAGGCCACGCGGACCGGATCGCCGGAAATGCGGCCGATCGGGAGCAGTGCGCTCACCGCATCCCCGGCAACGCGCGCCACCACTAACCACCCCAGCCCTGGGCTGCTGCCGAGCGTGCGCATCACGAAATCCCACCGTAGACCGTAGCCGAACCGCACCGCACACGCGAACACCACATAGGCGACCAGGTGCGGCACTGATACGTGTGCAAACGCCGTCCTCAGGTTTGTCAACCCGAATCGCCAGCACAAGAGTGCAATCGCTCCAACCCCAGCGGCTAGGGCGCCGATCTCAACCGCCCGCCGCACGGCGCCGCCGGCTCTCAATTGCCCAGCTCCGCGAACACGTCGGTGATCGGCGCAAAGCGGAAATCGTGAAGGACGGCCGCCAGCTTGGCTGCCAAGCGCTGGCGACCGAATCGGATCAGCCAGCGCCGTGCTCCGGGTGCCGCCGGCGACTCAGGGTCCAACTCCCATGGGTGCAGGTAGAACACGCCCGGCCCGACATCGCGCTCGAAATGTCGGACACCCCGGTACACCAGCCACTGCGGCAGCAAGCGCAACGCGGCGCCGCTGGCCAGCGGCAAATGCCAGAAGTGCAGCATCTGCAGGATCGCAACCGGAACCTCCCACAATCCGTTGGCGTGACGGAACGGCCGCCTTGGACACACGAGCTCCAATCCTGGCGGCCGATCGATCGCCAAGATGCTGGCGTCGTAGTGTACCCCCAACTCGGCCAGGATCTCGATCGGCCAGCGCACATCGACCTTGATCGAGAAGTACGGCGCGCGATAGCCGCGCACCGGGCATCCCGCCGCATCTTCGATCACTCGGATCGAATGTGACACATCGTCGCGGAACTCCCGGCGCGTCATCTGCATCACGTGACGGTGGCGGTAGCCGTGGCTGCCAATCTCGTGGCCGGCTCCAGCGACCCGCCGAGCCAGCCACGGGAAGCGCTCGGCCACTTCTCCCAGGAAGAAGAACGTGCCCTTGACGCCGTGCGCCGCCATGATGTCCACAAGCTGCAGGGTGTTCCATTCCACCCGGCTCTGCAACGGCCCCACCGCCGTGACCGCCGCATCGTGATACCAATCCTCCACGTCAACACTGAAGGCGTGAACCATGGCCTCAATTCTTCCTAAACAGCAGCGCGGCACCCGCCCCGCCTCGGGCCAGGCCGCACAGCAGCGCACGGTTGATCGGTTGCGCTTCTCCCAGGCTGGCGGCGAACCGCAACGACGGTCCCGCGTCCGGCTCACGCAGATGGCAGAGCGGCGGCACAATCTGCTCGTGCAGCGCGAGACACGTTGCCGCGGCGCTCAGCGCGCCCGCCGCCCCGAACTCGCCGACTGCACCTTTGATCGAAGTCAGGCACGCGCCGCTGCCGGGCTCGAATAAACGGCCGCAGAGATCGATCTCGCAGGCGTCGAGATGGCGCGAGGAATTACCCGACCCGCACACCAGTTCCACACCGTCCGCGCCAAGCAACCGGCGCAGCGGCGCGAGTGCGGCCCGGGCCTCGGTTGGCCAATCGTACGGAGGGGACGGCACACCAAAGACCGCGTAACCCTCGACCTCCGCGAGGATCGTCGCCCCCCGGGCACAGGCCCGGGCTGGGGACTCAAGGGCCACGATCGCCGCGCCTTCACCGAGAACGATCCCGTTGCGACCGGCATCGTACGGGCTCGACCACTCCGGCCCGCCGCGTTGCGAGGACAGCGCCCGCGCGCGCCGGTACACGTCGAACACGATCCCCGCCATCTCATCACCGCCGCCAGCCAAGACCAAGTCAGCCCGGCCCGTGCGCACCAACTCGCATCCGAGAATGAACGCCTGCTCGCCCGACGTTTCACCCTGAGCAACCGTCAGATTGACTCCGGTCAGGCCAAACTCCATCGCCACGTAACTCGCCGCCGCGTTGAGCACCAGGTTCGGAAACAGCATCGGGCTCGCGGAGGCCGGACCTTTCGTGAAGACGCGTTCCAAGTGCACGGCCGATTCCGACAGATCGCCCAAAGCGGATCCGATGACAACACCGACGGTCTCCGGCTGGATCTCTCCGAGCACGACCCGCGCGTCATCCAACGCCATGCGGGCCGCGGCGACCACCATCCGTGACAGCTTGTCCATGCGCCGCAGGTGCGACGAGGCTATGAACTCTCTGGCGGCAAAACCACGGACCTCCGCCCCCAGAGTCGGACCACCCTCGGGCACGGGAAAACTTTCGATCGGCGCGATTCCCAACCGCCCTTCGATCAGAGCGGACCAGAACTGCTGCCGGCCCAGTCCGATGGGACTCACGACGCCGATTCCGGTAACGGCAACCGGTGCGGGACCTTGAACCATTGACGCTTACCTTGCGTTCATCCTTCGCAGCCACGAACGATCAGGCTTGTGTTGTTGCCCCCGAAACCGTAGGAGTTGGACAGCGCCGTCCGCAGTATTCTGGACCGACTCGCTTTGGGCACATAGTCCAGGTCACATTCCGGATCCGGCTCTTCCAGCGTCGCCGTCGGTGGCACGAACCCCTGCCGGATCGCGAGCAGGCTGGCCAACGCCTCGATCGCGCCGGCCGCGCCGAGGCAGTGACCGACCATCGACTTGGTCGAGGTCACCGGGATGCGATACGCCTGAGCGCCAAAGACCGTCTTGATGGCGCGCGTTTCGACGACGTCGTTGAGCGGTGTCCCGGTGCCGTGCGCATTGATGTAATCGATCTCCTCGATCGCGACCCCACCCTCCCGCAGGGCGCGCTGTGTCGCGAGGACCGCGCCGGCACCGTCCGGCCGGGGCTGGGTCAGGTGGTGCGCATCCGCACTGACACCGTAGCTCACGAACTCTCCCAAGATGCGCGCGCCGCGGCGCCGGGCACGCTCCCAATCCTCGAAGATGAACACCGCAGCGCCCTCGCCGAGCGTCAGCCCCGTACGGCGCTTGTCGAACGGGCGGCACGGTTCGCGATCGAGGGCTTGCAGCGCGTTGAAGCCGGTGTACGTCATCCGACAGAGCGAATCGGTCCCCCCGCACACGACCACTTCGGCGCGGCCGCACCGAATCCAGTCCGCAGCGATCCCCAGCGCGTTGGCCCCTGAGGAGCAGGCTGTGGACACCGTAAGCCGCAGCCCATAGCAGGCGAACACGTTGGCTACATCATCCACGGGCACCGACACCGGAGTCTCCAACCACCCCGCCAAGCGTTGTCGTCGTGCCTCTCGCTGCACCATAGCGCGGAACAACTCCTCACCGGTGGCCATACCGCCGGTGGTGGTACCCATGACCACTCCGGTGCCGGCCGCATCCTCGCCACTGAGGCCCGCCGTCTGCCACGCCTCGCCAGCCGCGATCAGCGCCAGGAGAGCCGAGCGCGAGGCACGCCGGGCAACAGCGTGTGACAGCCATGGGGGCGGCACCAGACCTCGAACCTCCGCCGCACGCGAAGTACGGCAGCCCGCCGAGGAAAACAAAGACAATTCACCGATCCCGCATGTTCCGGCCTGCAGACCTTGCGCGAAAGCCTCTACACCTGTTCCGAGGGCGTTGATGCTTCCCAGTCCGGTGATCGCGATGCGTTGCATTTCGTAGCGTTGAGTCCTGGGATCGGCGCGCCGGCTCGCTGTCTACGCCATCGTCAGGCCGCCGTCGACCACCAGCGTGCTGCCGGTGATGTAGGCGGCGGCGGGACTGGCTAGAAAGCGGATGGCATGCGCCACCTCGGGCGGCGCACCGAGGCGGCCGAGCGCGATCTGCTGTTCGAAGCGCGCGCGCTCCGCAGCCGGCAGCTTCGCGATCATGCGGGTCTCGATCAGTCCCGGGCAAATGGCATTGACAGTGATGCCGTAGCGTCCGACCTCACGCGCCAGCGACTTGGTGAAGCTCAGTAGACCACCCTTGGCGGCGGCATAGTTGGCGGCGCCATCCTTCCCCAGCAACGCCGCTGGAGAGATCACGTTGATGATCCGCCCCCAGTGTTGCCGGATCATCCACCGCAACCCTTGGCGCGCGCACAGGAAAGCGGCACGCAGATTCACCGCCATGACATCGTCCCAAGCTTCCACTGGAAGCAACATCACATAGCCGTCACGGGTAATTGCGGCGTTGTTCACGATGATGTCCACACCACCCCAACGCTGCCGCAGGCGGTCGAACAAGGCCGCAATCGCGTCTGGATCTGCAAGGTCCGCCTGTTCGAGCACCACCTCCCCGCCGGCAGCGGCCGCCGCGGCGGCGGCTTCTTCGGCTTCAGCCGCTGAACGCGCGTAGTTGATAGCGACAGCGGCGCCGGCAGCCGCCAGAGCTTCCGCCGTGGCCCGGCCGATACCCCGCGATGCGCCCGTCACCAGGACGCGCTTGCCGTCAAGGCGGAAAAGATCGGGATTCAACGAAGCAACCGCCACAGCTGTCCCTTGATCTTACGGTCGCGCAGTTTCTGCAACACCTGGATGTTCGTCTTGATTCCCTTCCCGGGCACGATCCAGTTCGTGTGGCTGTGGGCATAGGATTCGATCCGGTCGATTAGGCCGTCCGCGAGCGCCGGCGCGATGTAGAACTTCGGGTACAGCAGGTTATCGTCCGCATCCAGTTGCCCGTCGCGCAGTGCGATCTCGACCATCTCCGTACCGGGCAGAATGCGGATGCCGGTCATGGCGATAACCGCGGTCGGTTTCAACTCGTCCATCAAATCGATCGTCTCGCTCGCCGTCTGCATTGTTTCGCCAGGACCGCCGAATATCAGGCTGTGACAGAACTTCAGTCGATACTTGTGGCAGAGCTCCGATGCTCGGCGGAGGTCGGCCGCTTCGAACTCCTTCTTCAGGTTCACCATCATGGTTGGGGAACCGGAGTCGGTGCCGAACTCGATCGCCTTGCATCCCGACGCCGCCATCAGCCGGCATAACTCCTCGTCGAAGGACTTCGGCGTGAGGTAGCCCGACCATTCAACGTCGAGGTTGCGCCTGGCAATCTCCTCGCAGATCTCTTTCGCGTGTTGGATGGGCAGGTTGAAAATGTTGTCGACGAAGAACCAGTGGCGGATCTGAAACTCCTCGCGCAGGGCCTGAATCTCGTTTACCACGGCCTTGGCCGTACGCATGCGCACCTTCGACCCCTCGATGAGGGGGTAACTGCAGAAGATACATTCGAAGTAGCAGCCCCGCTTCGTCTGGATGTTGAGCGCCCCGCCGCGTTGGTAGTACGAATCCATGTCGAACCGCCGCCGCATGGGTACGCCGGTGATGTCCAGATTCTTGATCCGGGCGACCGGGTTGACGCACACTCCGCCGTTCACTCGCTCACAGCGATAGTCGGGGGTTGACACGATGGGCTCGCGCCGGCTGAGGCGTTCGAGAATCCAGGGGAACGCCATCTCACCTTCGCCGGCAACACCAACATCGGCGCCGAGGTACTCCATGATCGTCGTCGGCATGACGGTGAAGCCGGCGCCACCCAGTACAACGGGCGCGGTCGTCAACTCGCGCACGGCATCCACCAGCCGCTTGTAGTCGTCGATGTACGAGGTATTCAACGGATAGGATGACGAGTCGAGATTGCGTAACGAGATGCCGACCACTTCGGGCTCGGTGCTGCGGATCTTGTCGTACAGCGCCGGCCGCAACGCCTCGAGGAAGCAGAGGTCGAGGGTGTCGACCGCGTGCCCGTGCTCTTCGCTCACCGCCGCGATGTAGGCGGCGCCGAGCGGAAAGACCGGATCGGGCAGCTTCTCGGTGTTCGCGGAAATCAGCAGCACCCTCACAGGCGACCCTCACTCCCCGGTGTTTCGGGCGAACAGCAGACTCACGATATTGCCCGAATAGCACAACGCATTTACCAAGACCAAAGGCGTCGAGGCGAGCCGCGCGCTGGCCTCTGCGCCGGCCACCGCTACTCCGTTCAGATCGAAGCCTGTTCCGTCACTCAGCTGCGGCGCGTAACGCCACAGCCCCGCCGCCAAGGCCAGCGCCAGTACCCCGCTCGCACCAAAGCAGTCGCCGGTCGCGGCCTTGGCTGCCACCAGCAGTGGCGCGCCGACACCACTAAACACGTCAGCCAACGCCGCGCGCTCCGTGGCGTCGACCGGCGTGCCGTGGGCGCTGCAAAACACCGCGCCGATCTCACACGCCTGCCGTCTGCTCAGCTCCAGGACGCGGCCGAGGGTAGCGATAATACCCGTATGCTCACGGTTGCGTCGTGTGAGGGTCGGCTCGAACCCGGCCGCGTAGCTTTCGATCTGTCCCCAGCACGGAGCCCGGCGCTCGCTTGCTCGGTCGCGTCGCTCCATCACGGCTACCACTGCCGCTTCGCCGGGGAAAACTCCCGGGATGGCGTCGAGCCACGGTCGAGATTGATCGCGCCGCTTGAGCAGACCCATGGCGCGCAGCGCATCAAGCAACGCCGGGCCGATGACGTCGGCACCGCCGGCGAGCACGACATCGGCCTTTCCCATCTGGATCAGATCGTACCCGTAGCCCAGGGCACCGAGTCCGGCGGCAAAGCCCATGTGCGCGGTGACGTTCGGTCCTTTGATGCCCAACGCGATCGACACCTCACCTGCCGCCGCGCTGGAGACGGTGTACGCGAACAGCCGCGGGCTGGCGGCCGACGGCCCCTGCTTCACCACCCTGCGGTTGTACTCCTCGTCGGTGAGGAGACAGCCCAGACCGGTGCCGAACGACAAACCGACGCGCTCGGCCTCGTCCGGAAGAATGACCAAGCCGGCCGCGTCGGCAGCCAGGTAGGACGCTGCCAGAAAGAACCGGCACAACCGGTCGAGGCGACCGATCCGCGCACGCTTGTCTTCCGGGACCGCGGACATGGGGATCTCCGAAACCCACTCCGCGTCGCGTTCCTGTAGCGGCGCAGCATGCTGCCCTCCGCAGAACCCACGGGTGAGCTCGTCGACCGAATGGCCGAACGGAGAAACAACACCGATCCCGGTGATGACGACGTCTGTAGATCGATCCACGCTGGCCATTCAGCTCCGGTCACCCGCGTAGGCTCACGCTCGGCTCCCTTTCCCTTTGGAGGCTGTGGATTCTTTGCGGCGGGCGCCCTTCGAGAAGCCGCCAGCAGAAGGCGGCTCCTCAGGGCGAGCGGTTATGGTGTTGTCGTCAGAAGACAATTTCCGCTCACCCTGAGGAGGTCCATTCTTTGGGGACCATCTCGAAGGGTGCGGCTCCCGTTTATCGACTCTCGCATCAGGAGAGGAGCCCTGAGGGGAGCGCCGCAGCACGATGGCCGCGTTGTTGCCAGCGAACGCGGATGAGGTTGAGAGGATCGTTTTCACCTCAGAGCGGCGTGGTTCGCCACGCACGATATCGAGCGGGCACGCCGGGTCAAGTTGCTCGCAGCCTACTGTCGGCGGGATCAATCCTTCACGCAGGATCTGTACAGACATGATGGCTTCGAACGCTCCCGCGGCCCCCAAGGTGTGGCCGATCGCGCCTTTGATCGAGTTGACCGGGATCGCGCCTGCCGCTTCGCCGAACACGGCGGCAATCGCCGCCACCTCCATGGCGTCGTTGTAGACCGTGCCGGTGCCGTGGGCGCTGATGAACTCGACAGCCCGGGGCACGCACGCCGCGTCTGCCAACGCACCGCGCATCGCGCGCGCGGCGCCCGCCCCGTCGCGCGCTGGCGCGGTCATGTGCGTGGCGTCGCCCGCCAGGCCCGTGCCTGCGATCTCGACATCGGTTCGGGCGCCGCGGGCGTGCGCGTGCGATGCTTCCTCGACGACAAGCACGGCCGCTCCCTCTCCGATCGCCAGTCCATTCCGGCGCGCATCGAACGGGCGCACCGTATCCGCCGTCGTTGCTCGCAGACAATTGAAGCCGCTCACCACAAACTCGCAGATCGTCTCCGCGCCGCCGACGATAAAGACGTCGCCTTGCCCCCGACGGATGAATTCGAGCGCGAGTCCCACCGCGTGCGTGCCCGAGGCACAGGCAATCGACGGACTCACCACCGGACCGCGCACCCCCAGCTCGCGTGCGAGCCGCGTCGCTACCACATAGTAGGGGAAATGCAGAAGCTGCCGGGCGGGAAATGACGGGCCGCCGCGCTGGCCACGGTGGTAGGCTTCGCCGATCAGCATGCCACCCAGCGTAGTCGCCAGGATCACACCGACACGGGCACGATCGATCTGCCGCAAATCAACCGCAGCATCGGACAACGCCTCGCGCACCGCCATCAACGCGTATTGGCTGACCCGATCAAGCCGGTGGATTTCGTCTGATGACAGGACGTGCTCTGGTGCGAAGTCCTTTATCTCGCCTGCCACGACGTGGCTGTATCCCCTCGTATCAAAAGAGCGGATCGGCGCCAGCCCGCTGTGCCCGGCAAGCAGGGCGTCCCAAAACGCCTGCACTCCGGATCCGAGCGGCGACAGGGATCCGCAGCCCGTGATAACCACCTTACGAGTGGGAGCGTCCATAGTCCACGCGGATCATAGGTGTCGAGGGTATCATGCTTCAAGTGAAAGGCGCCGCGATGCACATGTTGCGCCCTCGCATCACGTCAATGGGCGCGAGGCAATTGGCCGAGCATCCAGGACAAGAAGGTTGACTATATCCGAAAGTGGAACCAGAAGTCGGAAGCCGACAAGAACGAGCTGACCCTTCTGGAACAAGACGGCAAGTGACGCAGCGGCAAGGCGCTTCCGAGAGCCTCAGGTGCCATTGTCTGCACCCGCCACGAAAGAACACCCCTGGGGCTCACGCCGGTACGCGTACAGTCAGCGCCCGCGGCACTACGCCGATTTCATAGGACGCCGCCGACTCATATTCCTCCCCGTCCAGCTGGCAGGCGACCGGTGATGCAAGTTCGACCTGCAGCGTGCGCACAAGCTGCCGCTCGCGGGGCACCCGGCTTGGTAGTCCTCGCGTATAGCGAACGTGCCGCCGCCACGCCGCGGGGAAGCGGCGCAAGTAATCAAGCGGCCCTTTGAACAGGTGCAAATCGAGGTAGCCGTCGTCGCTGGAGTCGTCGCTGCCGAAGCGGAACTCACCGGCATAAATCGGCGTGTTGGTGATCAGCAGGTTGTACGCTCTGGAGGTCACAGCCGACCCGTCCACACAGAGCCGCGCTGGTGCACCGTGTGGGCGCAGCAGATTATTGAGAGTTGCAAAAGTAATAGAAAGCTAGGACAAAAAAAGAGATGGCAGCTCTGAAGCAATAATGAAGCTCCGGAGCAGGGGTGGCGTGTGGCGGAGGCGGCGCAGTTCGTGGA
>JBEKBJ010000046.1:0-36817 GCA_050015455.1 Binatia bacterium | reverse complement strand
TGTCCATCTTGATTACGAATGGATCGGTGTCTCCCCTGCGGTATGTAATGAATGCCGGCGACTGTACGGTCACGCTTCAATGCTATTCAGGGGGCTGCACTGGCACGGCGACCGGCTCAACTCTCACGCTCCTTCCTAAGCCCGCCCAGCCCTATCGGGCGTTTGGCGTCGTGCCACGGCCGCTACGGGTGCCCAAAGTCGAACTCCGTTCCCGGCCACGGTTCGTACCCTTGGCGGGCCTGGAGACATGAACGTTCAGTGTGACGGCACTCCGAGCCCCGTTTATCAAGGCGGCGGTGCAAAAAAAGTGTGCGTGACGGTGCAGAATGATCCAATGCGCGGCAACGGCACCGTGGCTGCGGACCCGATAGACGTCTCAGGCCATCACTCCCGAGAGCGCCTCGCACGACGCGCCGATCTGAACCCGAGAATCCCGTCTATCAAGTATAGCTCCTCGAGCGGTTCCGTCGCCCCAGATCGCCTTATTAGAAGCGTAGATTGAATTCCAGACCCATCAGGTGGTTCGGGGCTGCCAGGGTACCAATGCTCCAGGAAGAAGTCTCCTGCTGCTCGCGCTCGCTATGAAGGTAGCGGAGCGCTTGCGTGGTACCGACTGCCAGCCACGCCGCGCCGACGATGTCCGACGCCCAGTGGGCGTTCTGCGCCAAGCGGCCAACGCCGACCGCCGTTGCCGCTGTGTACACCGGTATCGTCACTCGCCAGTCGTGATCCATCGCGGCACTGACGGACTCTGCCGCTGCAAAGGCTGGCGCCGTGGCACTGGAGACGAAGGATGCCCCGCCAGCGGCCAGGCTCGCTCTCATGCTCGTGGTGGAGGTAGAGGAAGAGATCGGTCGTTCCCCATCCGAGGAGTCCCGCGCCGACGACATCTGAAAACCAGTGGGCATCGTGACCCATGCGACCGAAGCCATCGAGGAGTGCCAACGAGTAGGCGGGCGCGGCGACGTACCACTCGTTGTTGAAGCTCTCACTGATCCCGGCGGCAAGTCCGAACAGCGGCGTCACATCGCCGGACACGAACGAGCCACCACCGCGAAAAAAGGCAGTATGACTGTGATCGCCCTGCTTGGGACGCAGCCGCCCGAAGGCGGCCTTGATGCCGACGTTGGCCAGACTCCCGACCCCGGCGCCCTCGCCGCCGGTCAATGTGCCCTGCCGAATGCGAGCGTCGTCATTGTAGAATCCGTATGCGTACAGCAGCGCGGCGCTCGCGCCAATCGACCCGTAGCTGACGTTTTGCAGAAGGTCCGCGTCGCTGGACGACATGGTGTGCAGGTGGCTGCGCATGGTTTGGTCGAGCGCGAACGCGCCACCCCAGACCGCACCCGCCCCTGCCAGGGTCAGGTAGAAGCGTGGCGAACGGAGCACGCTGTTTTCGCTCGTGAGGTGCAATGGTGCAGTAACAATGTCATGCATGTCCAACTGGACATTGTCGACGAGGTACTCGAAGTCGTCAGTGACCATGCTGCCCAGGCCCGGCGCGTTCGGGGGTTCGGCGTTCGCTGCGACACTCAGAAGGACAAGAACAGCTCCCACTACGATGAGTCGCCGAGCGGAATACCCGCCTTACGCGGATGACGCACGAACTCAGCCGTCGTGCTGCCGCGCTATCTATGGAAACGTCCTTTATCATACATTCACGTTTACCTCTTAGGCTGCTACCTCATCTTGGTGGCGCACGCTACCAGCAAGGTCCGGGCCGGGTCAAACCCTGCTCAAATCACCTCCCCTGCGACCGCCGTGGGCTACGTCCGTGCCAGCACGGACGAGCAGATGCTCGGCCCCGAGGTGCAACGTGCGGCGCTTGAGCAATGGTGCGCTGCCCGAAACGTCACGCTTGCCGGCGTGTTCACCGATCACGCAGTCAGCGGCGGCGCACCACTAGACCAGCGACCTGGGTTGCTCGCGGCGCTGGCGGCGTTAAAGCAGCACAACGCTGGTATCTTGCTCGTGGCGAGACGCGACCGGTTGGCGCGCGATGTTCTCGTTGCAGCGCTGGTGGAACGCCTCGCCGAGCGCGACGGGGCCGAGGTGCAAGCGGCGGACGGCACCGCAGAAGGCGCCGGTCCGGAAGCTGTGCTCATGCGGCGCATCGTCGATGCCTTCGCGGAGTATGAACGGCTCGTCATCCGCGCACGCACACGCGCGGCGCCCGCAGTGAAGCGCCGTCGCGGAGAACGAGTGGGCGGGATTCCGTACGGCTACCGGCTGGTTGCAGACCGTGTGCATCTGGAGCCCTGCCGCACAGAGCAACGGGTCTTGTGGTTGGTGCGGCGATACCATGAGCGAGGGTTTGCGCTCCGGCGGATCGCCGCGCGGCTTCAAGCGCGGGGGCTGTCGCCCCGATCGGGTGCGCGCTGGCACCCCCAAACCATCGCAAGTATCGTGGCTGCGGCCACGCGCGCTCCATCAATGCATCCCATGCAGACGAAGAACGATTCCATCGATGACGGCTAGCCGCTTTGACGCACCTTGAGTTGTGTGGCGGCTACGGTGCGCCGACGCTTGTAACAGGGGTGCGGGGCCAGATCTGGAAAGTTGACGCCGACGGCAGGTACGGCCGAGCGGCTGGCGGCACCGCGGGAGTGCGATCAGCCTCTTGACCAGCCGCGCGCGCCGTTGATCGAGCCGGCAACGATCCGCCAATCCGGAGGGCGCAGCGCGGGTAGAGCCGTGACCATCTCCCTCGTTGCCGCGTGCGGCGCCGTTGGTCTCAACGACTGAAGATCAACTGCGCACCGCAATCGACACAGAATACGTTCTGGTCCCGCCGCGCCGCGGCGTGGCGAGTTTCGGTGCACGGCTGGGCGCGAATGCCCCGGTTCACGACACCACCGCACTGCGGGCAATGGCCTACCGGCGCGTTTGACCGTCGATGGTTCATGTTATTGCAGGGGTTAGGCTGCCTCGATTGTGCTGTCATACACTGGATTCCTTCTACAGCTTGTGCGGCAGGGAAAGGGCGTCGCGGAGCTTCTCGACGGTGAACAGCCACACACTATCGGTGGCTGTCCCGAACCTCAAGTTTCGCCGGTCGACGCAGCGCGGACAGGCGTTCACGGATCCCGCCTTGAACAGTGTGCCTCGGCTTCACGCTGTCCCGCGTGGAAATCCGCCCAGAAGCGGGCGCGCGCCGTTTTCTGCCGGCTGTCCTCGTCAGCCCGTTCCTTCTTAACGGCAATGAAACCGAGCAGCTCGCGCAACCGGCTGGTCCGTCGCCTCATCCACCCGTAGTACCGGGTGAGTAGCTGATACAGACGCTTCCACATTCTCGCTCCTTCCCCGGGGTCCACGAGGCCAGCACGCGGCGTCGTAGTGCACAGCGCAGGTGCTGCGCGGTTTTTCAATGCTCGCCGGGGCTGGGTCCATGACACTGGCTCTCCTTCCGGAGTCCGCGCCGGGCACACGTGAACAGGGACGGGACTCACGGCACCGATCGCGCTGCGGGGCTCTGAACAGACTCCAAAACACTTTAGCGCACTCGTGATGACGGCGCAATGTGCGTTCACATCGCCTCTGCGCCTCCGCGTTGAGTTCCGAAGCGTTGCGACGGGCCGGACGGTGCATGAACTCCGTCAGCTGGGAGTTCACGCCGAAGGAAGTGAAGTGCTCGTCTTAGACGAGATCTTGGTCGCGGCGCCGGCTTTGGGCTGCGGCGTGGCTGCGGCTTTGGCGTCCAGCGTCGCCCGCAGCGCCCGCATCCTCTCCCGCCGTGCTAGCTTCTTGCGGCGCTGAAGGTTGTACCGTGCCTTATCTCCCGAGATCCTGCCCATCGTGTGCCTCTCTTTCCGGTCGCCTCGCGAATCGCGCATGCGGAGGAATAGCGCGGCTGGATCGATTGCACCAGTGCCCGTGACCGCCGATGAGATCCTCACCATGGTGAGCATCGCCCTGCGGAACGCGCGCGTCCACAACTGTCTGGCAGGTGACGTGAACGGCGACGGGATGATCACCGTCGACGAGATTCTTACGGCGGTGAGCCACGCGTTGAACGGGTGCGAGGGAAACGGAGGCAATCTGGGCGAGTGAAGCGATGAGGGCGCGCGTTCGGTTCATTGGGCGCTTTGAGTCTTCTGCAGGCCGGTGCGGTCGTACTGACACACGGCGACGAAGAAGAGGATGTCGGAATAGACGTTGAATTCGGCCTCGGCCTGATACGCACCCCAGCTCGGAGAAGGGAAGCAATGGGGACGTTTTCCCGGCGCACAGATGCTCGGCCACGGTGGCGCGCGATGGTTTTGCGCAGCAAATTGTCGCGACGCCGCATCCCTGTAGGTAGAGAGAAAACAGAGAAGACCCTCTCCTTGGCGAGGTGCAAAATGCGACGAATCATTCTGACCTTTTTGGCGTGTGCGGTGCTTGGGCTCTGTGGGTACGGTTGCGCCACGGACCAGATCGTCGAGCTCGGCGAACGCGTTGGGCATCTGGAAAACGCAGAAGCGAAATGGTGACAGCAGGTTGCGGACGTCGGAAGTTTTAACGCGCTGTCTTCAGCAGCGTGCGGTGGTGGGCGAGATTGTCTCAAAGCGGTTATGCGAAAGTGGGGGGCCTCCGCAGAAGCGATGGCCTTCGCCGAAGCGCTGAACTTCGAGGCCTATCTGAGTGAGCTGAAGCAGCATGGTAAAGTCGATGCGGGAACCATCACTTACCCATTCCGCGTGAACGATAACGACGAGCCCGTGCTGCTCAATGGCGATCCACGCTCTATCGATGTGTGGAGCGAAGGGACCAAGGTTAACGTGAGGAAAGATGTTGCCTTTGCGGCAATCGCGCGACGGTTCCCGAACGTCTCATACGCGGATGACCCGCCAAGTTTTGTGAGCACGGGCCGGTCGCAACACGGTGGCCAGGAATTCGTCTATCTCTTCGAGCTCAAGAACGGGTGTCATGGCTGTGAGGTTGTCGGCGGCGCCGAGGTGGCTTTCGATTTCGATGCGCAAGGCCACTATCTCGGGGCAAGACTCCTGGGCGTGCGCCGTCACGCTGATGTGGCGCCAGCGGCGCGAGGCAGGTAGCGACCGAGTGCATGCCCCAAGGAAATCGGGGTGCTTGTTGATCCGGGGGTTCTCGTGGGTCGGCCATGCAGCGCTGCTAGTGACACTGGAGTGATCAAAAGGATGGGAGCTTCAACGCAAGATGCGAAGTCGCTTTGGGTTCCGGTAGCCGTCCTTGCGCTTCTTGCTGCGACGGCTGGCTCGGCTGCGCCCCAGTCGGCGATTGCAACGGCGATGGCCAGGTCACCGTCGACGAACGCCTCACCTTGGTGAACATCGCGCTCGGGAACCCACCGGTCACTGCGTGCGAAGCGGGCGACGCGAACCACGACGGGCAGATCACGGTCGCTTGCTCGGCATGGGATCGGATGGTTGCGGAGGGCAATTCGGTTAGGTACTCGACGGCTTGCAAAACGAGCAGTCCCACATCCCGAGTCCTCTTGACGTAGCGTGCCGCAGGCCAGGAAGACCAGTTTTCTTGGCGTGCGTCTCCGCTGCTACTTAGCTATCGTGATGCTCGTAGCGTCCCTGGCCGTGCGCATGGTCACCGCCGCGTTTTTTAATCTGATTACATCCGTCCCTGTGAATGGTCACATGAGGGTTCGCAACGTTCTCGTATGTGGTGAAGCCCATCTCCGCCCCCGTTTTTGTCTTGGCTAGCCTTGCACCTTCTGCGATAGATTGCGAGAGCCGGTTCGGGCGACCGCTCTGTCAGCCACTGCCACGGCAGCGGGCGTCTGATATCGCACCTTACGGTGCTTTCAGCACGCGGCCCGCGCCGCGCTTGGTACAGGACGTTGAACTGCTGCGCGGTGGTCCCAGACGGGAGCGTTTCGGTGGATTGACTGCTTTCCCTTCATTCATTGAGCCTTGTTCCATCTCACTGAGCGTGCGGCAAACTGAGCCCTTCACGTGGTCGTGCCTGGTTGGCGCGACCCCAACCGAAGGGAGGTCAGGATGGGTAGTCTCCGCACACGGATGGAGCAGGACCTTGTGGTGCGCGGGCGGTCGGCGCACACGCGCCGGGCGTACCTGCGTGCCGTGACCGATCTGGCGAGGTACCATCACCGCTCGCCCGACGAGCTCACCGATCGCGACGTACAGCGGTATCTGTGCCATCTTATCGAGGAGCGCCGGCTCGCGTCGGCCACGTGCCGTGAAGCGGCTTGCGCACTGCGCTTTTTCTATGAGGTCACGCTGAGGCGCAGGCGCGGCGAGTTTTCCATCCCACTGGCAAAGGAGGCGCAGAAGCTACCCGCGATCCTCAGCCTTGAGGAAGTGACACGACTGCTTGGCGCCGCGTCGAACCTCAAGCATCGGCTGTTTGTAGCTGGAGCACCCACTATTGTTCACTTCTAGCGAGCGGTGGCACGTCCCGCCTTTGGATCCAGTTGAGAAGACGTTTGGGTAGTACGCGTGCGAGTCGAATCAACCAGCGCATCACCGCAGGAAACAGATAATCAGTCTTTTCTTTTCGGAGTGCATATAGGATGTGATCTGCGCCTTTCTCTTCTGAAATCTCGAACATGGTGGGCATTCCGTCGTCTCGTGTACTCTCAGTTGCAACAAATCCCGGGTAGATGCTTACGAATTTAATACCATAGTCGGCGAATTCCAGCCGGCAGGTGTCAATCAACAATCGAGCCGCCGCCTTCGCTGCACAATAGGGACCCTGAAGGGGCACGCCGATGAAGCCAGCAAGTGAATTGGTATGGGCCACGACGCCGCCCCTTTGTCTCTTCATCTGTTCAAGCACGGGAAATAGGTAGTTGACGGTAACGTCGTAGTTGGAACGCATATAGGACTTAACCTCCGCCGCGCTCATCGTTCGCATATCTATGGCCGGCGCACCGCCAGCGTTAAGCAGCGCCAGATCGATTCTTCCGAAGCGCTGTACGGCAGACTCTACAACATTGCTGGCAGCACGCTCGTCCAATGCGTCTGCCGCCAGAGCCAGGCACTCCCCACCTTTAGCCGAAATGTCAGCCGCCAAGCTCTCAAGCTTGTCTTTGCGCCGTGCCGTAACGACAAGCTTTGCTCCAGCCGCACCCAGCTTCAAAGCAACCACTCGCCCCATACCTGATGAGGCGCCAACTATTAGAACGACTGTGTTTGCGAAATGCATTTGGTCCTCCGAATTTGTGAATTAGACCTGTATCAGCCACTTTGGACCACATCCTCAAGGTCTAGCGCACCATCGCCGACCTCGACGGCCTGCCGGAGATCACCGCGGCGCAGGTGGCCCAGGTCATCCAGTACCGGAGCTTGGACGGGTTGTTTTATTGACGCTCCCTTTGCTCACGCTGCGGCGACACTTCCGGTAAGCCTGAAATACCTGAGCAGGATCGGCTCGATCACCGCCCTTTGGCGGATGGCCTTGTGTGAGGAATATCCGAGACGGAGTGGATTGTGTTTATAGAAAGCTACGGTTTTCGTCATCCGGACGTTTTCGGCCAAAGGCAAGGCGCTGCCATCGATCATCACGCTCGCAAAACCGGCATCAATGGCTCTCAAACATACTTGCACGTTTTTCCCGTGATCGAGATGCAGACAGACCGGAACGCGCGCCTTTTCGCACAGGAGACGCAAACCTGCCACCCAGTGACGATAGCGCCGGAAACTGTCAAGCGCTAGCGCTGGATAACTGGCTATGATCGGAGCCTGGTGCGCTTCCGCGATATCCAGTTCCAGCTCAAGCATATGCCGGGAGAAAAAGTCCGGGGCTAATACGGCCGCGTTGCGCTTCCCCGCCTCGCGGAGCATCTCGGGTAAGGGTGCTATCACGGTTCCACCTTCGTCAGCGACGACATGGTGTCAGGAGTCAACATACGGTGTCCCATTCAAGCGTTTATAGAGCCCCTTGGTTTTATGGTAAAAGTTCTGAAAGACGGCGAATCGCTCATCGTAGAGGGCACGATGCTGCGGGTTCGGTTCATATACTTGCTTGATCTTGACGAGATCGGGAATATCTCTAAAAGACAGCTCCCCAATCCCCACGGCGCCGATAAAGGCCGCCCCTCGAGTGTTGACCAGCAGCGGTTCATCGACCTGCCAGATGGCGCGGTTCAAGATATCGGCATAGATCTGCGACCATACATCCGAATTGGCGCCGCCCCCTGAGAACCGGATGGCCGCAAAGGTCTTGCCCATGAAACGCTCGACCCCTTGCAACAGCCAGCGGGAATTGAAGGCCACACCCTCGAACACGGCGCGGATGAGATCTTCATGAGTGTGATTCAGCGAAAGATTGAAGAAGCCGCCGCGAACGGTTTGGTCCTCCATGGGGGAACGTTCGCCAAAGGTCCATGGACAGAAACAGATGCCGCGGGCCCCTGCCGGAACCCTGGCGCTGATTTGATCAAAGACCTGGTAGATATTCTCGACGCCCTCTTCCTGGATCAGCTCCGTCTTGCCCTTGATCAGCTTGTCGCCGATGAAGCCCAGATTGCCTCCGGCCGTTGTTTGATTGTTGAGCAGGCAATACTTGCCGGGTACGGCGGCCGGAAATGAGGCCATGCTGTTGAAGAGATCGCACTTCTTAAAGGGCACATGGCAGGTGATGTAGGACGATGTGCCGATGTACAGACTGGGATCAAAATCTCTCACAGCGCTTGCCCCGATGGTGGCTGCAAAGGTGTCTATGCTACCGGCCACAACTTTCACCGCTGGATTCAAACCCCAAGCCTGCGCCACCTCACCGCGCAAGGCGCCGATCACCTGAGTGGCTGGCACCAAATTAGGCAGTTTTTCGCGGGGGATATCCAGCTGCGCCAACAGCCGGCGGCTGTAGCGCACGTTGCCGGGATCACGGTTGTCCGTTACCCAACAGGTAATGATGGAGTCATAGCTGGCGACCAATTCGCCGGTCAGCCGCAGATTGATATAATCGAGCGAGTTTAGGAATTTGTAAGTCCGATCGTATACGTCGGGATATTTGCGCCTGATATGGGTGATATGACCGGCCGGGTCCTTGCCGGACAAGGAGGGCGCGCCGCCGGAAATGCGGAGCCAATGCCATAATTTGGTGATGCCATAGCCCATCACGTTCACGCGGCCCCGCACCTGCTTGCGGATATCCGGGGCTCCGCGCTGATCCATCCAGTTCAGGGCGTTCATCAGGGGGTTGCCCGCGCGGTCCACCGGCACGGTCTCCTCGCCCATGGAAGAGGTGCAGATGGCGACGATGTCATTTTTCGGCACCGGACAGTGATACAGCATCCGTCTGACCGCCGTCGAAATGGACTGCCACCAGAGATTCGGGCTTTGCTCCGCGCCGTCCTGGCCCACCAAGATCAAAGGCACGGCTTCGAATTCCGCGCAGACGACCTTTCCCTCGGTGCTCACCAGCCCGACCTTGGCGCCGGAGGTGCCCAGATCAATGGCCAAGATATATCCTTGATGCTCCGTGGTGCGTATCTTCCCTTTCCGGCATCATTTCAGGCAGGTTCGACCTTCTGGAAGACGCGTTCAAAACCTACCAAGGCCTGGTCGATAACCTCCTCTGTATGGGCAGCAGTGATATAGAAGCGCGAACCCGCCACGCACAGGATACCTTCCACACAAAAGGCGGCGGCCATCTCCTGCATCATGCGTTTGCGCGGCTCGGCTTCCAGGAGCTGCTTTATATCGGTGATATCGATTTGCATCACCGCGGATGTCTGCAGATGGCAGATCGATCCGAAGTTGTACGCCACATACGGCAACCGGTAGCGGTCGATCAAGGCGTTCAATCCGTGCACGAGGCGGTCCCCGGCCTTTCCGGCCTGCACGATCGCATCGCTCTTCTCCATTTCCTTGATCGCATAGTACCCGGCCACACAACTGAGTGGATTGGCCGCCAAGGTTCCACCCACATAGGCCTTGGGACCATGCCCGTCCACGCCGGCGGCCAGACAGGCAACCACATCACGCCGGCCGCCGATGCCACCGGCCGCCGGATAACCGCCGGCGATGCATTTGCCGAGTACGGTGAGATCGGGCTTGATGCCGAAATATCCCTGGGCTCCGCCCAGACCGACGCGAAAGCCGGTGACTACTTCGTCGAAGATCAAGAGCGCCTGGTGGCGGTCGCACAGCTCGCGGACCTGCCGGTTGTACTCTTTCAAAACCGGCCGGGTGCCGCTTTCCGGACCGAGCGGCTCCAGGATCACCGCCGCCGTGCCGCCCAGCTTCTCATTCTCGGCCATGAGCTGTTCCAGGCAGGTGATATCATTCGGGAAGGTTTCCTGGATATGGGTGAAGACCTCGTTGGGAATGCCCACCGCTTCCCACGTGGCGCTCTTCGGTAGCTTAGTGCTATAGACCATTTGATCGGACCAGCCATGAAAATCCCCGCCCACCTTGATGACCTTGGTTTTTCCGGTGAACGCCCGCGCACAGCGGATTGCGCCCATGACGGCTTCGGTGCCGCTGCCTAGCATGCGGAACATCTCAATGGCCGGCATGTGCTCGCTGATCAATTGGGCCAGCTTGAATTCATACTCATGGAAGAAACCCGTAGCCGGGCTGCAGGTTTCCAATAAGGCGGCCACGCGCTTGTTCACTTCCGGGTGGTTGTGTCCCAGCAGCACCGGGCCGCCGGCAGCCGCGAAATCGCAGTAGCGGTTGCCGTCGACATCCCAGAGATACGGGCCGGCGGCCCGCTCAATCGCCACCGGAAAGGGATAGTTGAAGGCGATATTATGCTGGCCTGCGCCGGGAATAATGCGCTTAGCCGCATCGGTCATCTGTCTCGATTTGGCGCATTTCTCTTCCAGAACGCGCTCGTAGGTGCCCATGTGATTCCGGGCGATGGGCCGCATGGGCATTCGAACCAATGCCTGGAGTCTTTCATTGATTGCCGCGGTATCCGGCCACTGGGTAATGGCATATTCATGCATGGGCACCTCCTCAGCCTCCTTCTTCTCGGATGTATGCGTCGCTCTAGCGCAGATCCATGGTTGTGGGAACGGGGGAACGGGTGACGCGGCTCCCAGAATAAGGCGCCCTACCAGTGAACCGGCCGACGCGTGCTGACGTTGGACGGCCGCGCTCCGAGCCTCACGCCGGGGGCGTGGGTTCATTGGCCCAACACACCCGGCGCGCCGGGTTGCGGGTCTCAGCTTAAACATCTACGGCGGGACGGTGACGGTGACCAACTGCACCTTCTCCGGCAACAGCGCGACTTTCTCCGGTGGCGGCATCCACAACGACAACGGGACGCTGGGTATCACCAACACGATCGTTGCCAACACGACGAGCGGCGGCGACTGCGTCCATGGGCCTAATTCAGCCAAACATTATGTCCCGCTCGGTAGGCTGTCGTTCTCTGCGATACATTCCGCCAGCGCCCCGGCTGCGTGGAGTGTCCGCCTCTGCGATCGGGCGCGGTGCTTCTCTTGAGCGGAAGATCAGGTTCGCTTTGCGTTCGCTTTTTGCCAGGTTGTGATTGTGAACACCTCGCGCGGGTGGTCACGCGGAGCGCTTCGTTAACCAATCGCGTCCCTTGATTAGGTACTCTGGCTCCACCTGCAACACCGCCGCCACCCCTTCCACCGAACGCCGCCGGGCACCCCACAATTCCCGCTCCCACCGCCAGACGAGATCCTTCGCGAGGCCCGCCTTCAGGCTCAATTGCTTCTGGGTCAAGCCGCGCTCAAGCCGGAGTCTTTTCAGCCGTTGGGCAAAGGTGGCATCGGCAAAGACACTGAAAGGCAGCGAGATTGTTGGGTTCTCGCGGTTTAAGTTCGCCAATAAACGGGTGCCCGTTTGGCTATGAATTCTATCCTCGCTTCTCGCCGAAGCACCCGCAGTTCGTGTGTGTGTACCACAACTCGGAGCACTCGAGGCAGTATCCGCGGTCGCCGATCTTCTGGGTCTCGCGCTGGCAACGTTCGCACGTGATGGCGTCACCTCCGATCGGTTTCCAGAGCGAACCGATGAACGCCACGGGGTCTTCGGCGGTGGCTTCGTAGGGCGTGATCCCATGGTCCGATGGCAGCACCGCTTCGCGGAAGGCGTCGAGCTGTGCGTTGAGATCAGCGGCTGGCGCTGACGCTCGGACCACCATTTCCGCGACGATTGGCGATCACTGGCTACAAATTGGCTACAAAATCACCGGAAACAACGTTCTTGACCGGAAGGGACAGATTGCAAGCTATTGATTTCGCGTGAGAGAAAAAAAGCTGGCGCGGAGATTCGAACTCCGGACCTGCTGATTACGAATCAGCTGCTCTACCGACTGAGCTACGCCAGCAACCCGTGTTGTCGCCGTTGCACGACGTCGCGTTTATAGCGGAAGTGACCGGTCGAGTGAAGTGACCACAAACAACCCCGGACAACCCCGTGCGCCACGCAGTCGCTGACGTTCGGGAATCCCCGTTGTCCGTGCGCGTAATTCTGGCGGCGCCTCCAACAGGTCCCTCTCTCTTAGGAGAAGGTCGGTGGAGGTCATGCCGTTCGATGATCAAGAGCAGGAGCTAGCGTTCCATGCGCGCGCCATTCGCGGTATCCGATCGGACTGAAACGAACCGGCGCTGCCGGGAACAGGTCCGCTCATGGAGTTCGCCCTGACGCCGAAACAAGGCGCATTGCGCGACGAGGTCCGCGAGTTTCTGCAACAAGCCCTGTTGCCGGAAAGTGAACGCGAACTGGAGGACACCTGGATGGTCGGCTTCTCCAAGGAGTTCTCGGCGGCTCTGGGGGCGCGCGGCTGGATCGGCTACACTTGGCCGCGGCGCTACGGCGGCCAGGAGGGCTCCTACCTGGAGCGCTTGATCATCACCGAAGAGTTGCTACGGGCCGGGGCCCCCGTCGCCGCGCATTGGGCGGGCGACCGCCAGATCGGTCCGGCCTTGCTGGCATACGGCAACGACGAGCAGCGGGAGGAGTTCTTGCCGCGCATAGTCCGCGGCGCGCTCATCTTCTGCCTCGGTATGAGCGAGCCGAACGCCGGCTCTGATCTGGCCGCGCTGAAGACGCACGCCGTCGAGGACGGTGACTTCTACGTCATTGACGGCCACAAGATCTGGACCAGCTTCGCGCACCAGGCTGATTACTGTTACCTGGTGGCGCGCACGGATCCGCAGGCGCCGAAGCACAGGGGCATCAGCGAGTTCCTCATTGACATGCGCACGCCCGGCATCACCGTGACCCCGATCGTCGACATGACCGGGGAGCATCACTTCAACGAGACCTTCTTCGAAGGCGTGCGCATCCACAAGCGCTACCTCATCGGCCAGAAGAACCGCGGCTGGTACCAGATGGCCTCGCAGCTCGATTACGAGCGCAGCGGCATCGAACGGCTGCTGAGCAACTGTTCCTTGCTGTGCGACATAGCTGTGTTGGTACGGACCGAGGGGCTTACCGCCGATCCGATCTGGCGCGATCGGTTGGCGCGGGTGCACACCGGGCTAGGGATCGGGCGCTGGCACGTCTACCGGGTCGCCTGGCTATTGAGCAACGGCATCGTGCCCAACACCGAGGCGGCGCTGGCCAAGACCTACTGTACCGACGTGGAGCAGCAGATCGCGGCGCTTGCCGGCGAGCTGCTCGGAACGCGTGCGCAGCTCTTACCCGGCTCGCCCGCCGCCCGCGTGCGCGGCCGAGTCGGGCGTGCGCTGCTGTTCGCGCCCGCGTATACCATCCAGGGCGGCACCTCGAACATCTTGCGCAACATCATCGGCATGCGCGGCTTGGGCTTGCCATCGGCCGCGTGAAGTTGGATACCATTCGGGACTCTAGGAGGGAGACATGGACATTCGCACGATCGGCATCGTTGGGGCAGGGCAGATGGGCAGCGGCATCGCGCAGGTGGCCGCGCAGGCGGGCTTCGATGTGCTGCTGCACGACGTCTCCGAAGCACTGATCACGCGCGGGCTGACCGGCTTGAGAGCGGGTATGGATCGGGTGGTAGCCCGCGGCAAGATGACGCAGGAGGAGCGCGACAAGATCCTCGCACGCATCCACTCGACACCCGCGTTTGACGGCCTTCGCCAGGCGGACTTCATCGTCGAAGCGGCCACGGAAAACGAGCCGCTGAAGATCGAGCTGTTCAAACGCCTGCACGCTATCTGCCGCCCGGAAGTGATCCTCGCGTCGAACACCTCGTCGATTTCCATCACTCGTCTGGGTACCTCCAGCGGTCGGCCTGATAAGGTCATCGGCATGCACTTCATGAACCCTGTGCCGGTGATGCGTCTGGTGGAGATCGTCCGCGGCCTGGCCACCGCGCCGGAGACCTACGAGTGCGTCAAGGCGCTCGCCGAGCGCCTGGGCAAGGCGACGATGGTGGCCGAGGACTCGCCCGGCTTCGTCGTCAATCGAGTGCTGCTGCCGATGATCAACGAGGCCATCTACGCGGTGTTTGAGGGTGTCGGCAAGGTAGAGGACGTCGACACGGCGATGAAGCTCGGCACCAATCAGCCTATGGGTCCGCTCGAACTCGCGGATCTCATCGGGCTCGACACCTGCCTGGCGATCATGGAAGTCATGCAGGACGTGCTCGGCGACGACAAGTACCGGCCCTGCCCGTTGCTGAAGAAGTACGTCGACGCCGGTTACCTCGGCCGCAAGAGCGGGCGGGGCTTTTACAGGTACGATGCGAAGCCCGCTGAGAAGCAGAAGGCATAAGTCATGGAGCCCGTTTGATCGAGGGTCCCCTCGCCCTTTGGGAGAGGGTCAGGGTGAGGGCCTCTTTTCAAGAAAGGATCATCACTATGTTCGCGCTGCCGGAAACCCACGAAATGCTGCGCAAGACCTGTCGCGACTTCGCCGACAAGGAACTGATCCCGATCGCCGCCGAACTGGATCGGCACCACCGCTATCCCGCGGAGGCGGTGGCGAAGCTGGCCGAGATGGGGCTGATGGGCGTCGCCATCCCCGAAGAGGAGGGCGGCACCGGGCTCGACACTTTCGCCTACGTCATCGCCATGGAGGAGATCTGCCGTGGCTGCGCCTCCACTGGCGTCGTCATGAGCGTAAACAACTCACTGTACTGCGATCCGGTGTTGAAGTTTGCCACACCCGAACAAAAGAAGACTTTTCTCCGGCCCTATGCCTGCGGTAAACAGCTCGGCGCCTTCGCCCTCACTGAACCTGGCAACGGCTCCGACGCCGGCGCCGCGCGCACCACGGCCGTCCTGAGCGGGGACCACTGGGTGCTCAACGGCACCAAGGCGTGGATCACCAACGGCTACGAAGCGAACGCGGCAATCGTGTTCGCCACCACCGATCGCGCCAAGAAGCACAGGGGCATCAGCGCCTTCCTGGTGCCGATGCCCACCGAGGGCCTTTCCTTGGGAAAGAAGGAGGACAAGCTCGGCATCCGCGGCTCCTCGACGTGCAACCTGATATTCGAAGATTGTCACGTCCCGAGAGATAATATCCTTGGCCAGGAGGGAGACGGGTTCAAAATCGCCATGATGACCCTCGACGGCGGCCGCATCGGCATTGCGGCGCAGGCGGTGGGCATCTCCCAGGCGGCGTTGGAAGAGGCGGTGGCCTACGCCAAACAGCGCGAGGCCTTCGGCGCGCCGATCGCGAACCTGCAGGCGATCCAGTTCAAGCTCGCCGACATGGCGTTGCAGCTCGACGCGGCGCGGCTGCTGACCTGGCGGGCGGCCCAGTTGAAGGATCAGGGCGCGCGCTTCACCACGGAAGCGGCTATGGCGAAACTGGCCGCCTCGGAGGCATCGGCGTTCATCACGCACCAGGCGATCCAGATCCTCGGCGCCAACGGCTACGTCACCGAGTACCCGGCCGAGCGCCACTACCGCGACGCGCGCATCACCGAGATCTACGAAGGGACCAGCGAAATCCAGCGCCTGGTGATCGCGAACAACGTCCTGAAGCAGTACAGCTGAAACAGCCGCACCTCTTGTACGGCATCCTCGTACTGCTGTTCAATCGCGGTCGCGCCTCGATACGGCGCCTACTCGGCGTGGACGGAGTTGGGAATACGTTGGGCTAATTGTGAAACGTTGTACTCGTTAGTTAGATTCGGCTACGGCTGCCGGGCGGGCCGGACGATCCCCAACTTCGCCATGCGGCTTTGCAGCGTCGACGGCTTGAGCTTGAGAATCTCGGCGGCGCCACCAGCGCCATAGATGCGGCCGCCGGTGTGTTCCAGAACATGTTCGATATGACGGCGCTCCAGCTCCTCCAGGCTCGACAAGGAGTCGGTGCTGTCCTTACGCGCGGCGCGCTGCTGCAGCGGTTCGATGTCAACCGACAACCTGTCCGGCGGGCACAGGATGGCAGCGCGCTCGAGTACGTTGAGCAGCTCGCGCACGTTCCCCGGCCAGTCGTACTCGATCAGGCGACGCATCCCGTCTGCCGGCACCACCAGGGCGGTGCGCCGAAAACGGCGAGAGAGGTCCTGTAGAAACGCTGTGGCGATCAGCGCGATATCGTCGCGCCGCTCGCGCAGCGGGGGCACCGTGATGGGAAACACATGCAGCCGGTAGAACAGATCCTGCCGGAAGCGACCGCTACCGATGGCATCCTCGAGCTCAACGTTGGTCGCCGCGATGACGCGCACGTTCACCCGGACGGTGTGATCGCTGCCGACCGGTTCGAAGGTGCCGTCCTGTAGCACGCGCAGTAGTTTCACCTGTGCTCCGAGCGGCATCTCGCCGACCTCGTCGAGCAACAGTGTGCCGCCGTTTGCGGTGACGAAGCGTCCGGCGCGCGCCTGGGTCGCCCCTGAGAAGGCGCCCTTCGTGTGTCCGAAGAGCTCGCTTTCCACCAATTGTTCGGGAATCGCCGCGCAATTGAGCTTGAGAAACGGCCGGGCGCAGCGCGCGCTCCACTCGTGAATCGCCTCGGCCAGCACTTCCTTCCCACTGCCGGTTTCGCCCTGGATTAAAACGGGCGTATCGGTGACTGCCACCTGGCGTGCGAGTCGCAGCACGCGATGCATCGCGGCGCTCTTCGACTGCTCAAGCAAAGCGGCCGCCGAATGCTCACGCGCCTCGTTGCGGAGGATTTCATTGTGTTCCTGCAGACCGACGCGGAGCCGGTCGAGGACAGCGGCCTGCTCAGCCGCCGCCATCGCCAGAGCCAGCAGCTGGCCGCAGATGCCGGCGAGATTGACGATGGCGGGCTCGTACCGCCCGCACACTCGGCGGTCGAAGGTCATCGCACCGAGCGTGCGATCCCCGGCAAACAGCGGCACGACCATGCACGAGTGGCCATGCGGGAGATCGAGCACCCCGTCGTACGGATCTCCTTCCCCCACGGCATGATCATGCTCCAGCAACACGCCGGCGGAACGGGTCTCGATCGCGCGGCGTACACTCGGAAAAGCTGCCAGACTGATCTCGTGTGCACGCACCCGATCGCTCGCAAGTCTGCCGCGGGCGCAGCGGACGCGCAGGTGGTCGTCGTGCAGCTCCAGGACCGCCGCCAAGTCGTACGGGATCACCGGTTCGAGATACTCGAGCGCCCGGCCCAGTAGCTCATCCACACCCCCTGGCTGCACTGCCAGACGCGCGATTTCTCGCAAGTCCTCAGTCAGATCGAGAACGCCACTACGCTTGGCCTCATTCATAGGCATACCCAACGGCACCGATGGCTCGGTGGACCAGACACCGACATTTCGGTAATTGTTTCAGATAGTCGGCAGCATTCCAAGATCTTTGGGTATATCCGCGTCTCGCAATCTGTGGCAAAGGTGTTGCTCAGTGGAGGGGTAGAGAACCCATAACGGGTCACAACAGAAAGGAGAATTACATGAGCAGCAAGAATCTGAAGGACTCAAAGACGTTCGAAAACCTCAAGGCGGCCTTTGCGGGCGAATCGCAGGCCAACCGGCGCTACCTCTACTTTGCCAAGGTCGCCGATGTGGAAGGCTATCCCGAAGTCGCCATGAACTTCCGCGAGACGGCGGAGGGCGAAACCGGCCACGCGCATGGCCATTTGGATTATCTGAAGAGCGTCGGCGACCCGGCTACCGGGCTGCCGATCGGTGACACGACGCAGAACCTCAAGGCCGCCATTGAGGGGGAAACGCACGAGTACACCGACATGTACCCCGGAATGGCCAAGGCGGCTCGACAGGAAGGGTTCAGCGAGATCGCCGACTGGTTCGAGACACTTGCACGGGCGGAGAAGTCGCACGCCGGCCGCTTCCAGAAGATGCTGGCCAGCATCTCGTGAGGACGGCCCAAGCCGCGGGGCAGTGGAGCCAAAGATGACTCCAGATGAGCGTTCACCAGACCAGCCGACCTCCTTTCGGCCGACCGAAGGGCTCAGCTACGATCCCGAAGAGCCGCGGTACTGGGACGCGGCGCTGCTCCGCGGCGAGATCGAACGGGCCTTCGACCTCTGCAACAGCTGTCGCTTGTGCTTCAAGTACTGCGACAGCTTCCCGACCCTGTTCGATCTTCTCGACCGGAAGCACGGCGGGGACGTCAAGCGCATTGACGGCGGCGACGTCGATCGCGTCGTCGCCTCGTGCTTCCAGTGTAAGCTCTGCGAGGTGCAGTGTCCGTACACGCCTCGCGATAAGCACGAGTTCCAGCTTGACTTTCCCCGCCTGATCCATCGCCAGCAGGCCGTCCACGCTCGCGCTCATCGTCTGCCGTTGCGTGAGCGGCTGCTGGGACAACCGGATCTGATGGCGCGGCTGGCGCGCCTGAGCTTCGGCTTTGCCAATCGCCTGAACCGGTTGCCGGCGGCACGGTGGGCGATGGAGAAACTCGGCGGCATCCATCGCGAAAAGCTGCTGCCGGATTTCAGCCGCGACACCTTCGAGCGCCGTGCGAAGCGTGCCGGTTACCTGGGCACCGACCCCCCCGCCGAGGTTGTGCTCTTCCAGACCTGCTTCGTGCAGCACAATGACCCGGGAATCGGCGAGGACGTGTTGTTCGTGCTCAAGCGCAACCAGGTCGATGTGGCGTGCGTCGCCGGCCTGCGGTGCTGCGGCATGCCGGCGTGGGAGCATGGCGATCTCGCGACGTTGCGGGCCAACGCGCGACACAATCTCGATCTGCTGATGCCGTTCGTCGAAAGCGGCGCAAAGGTGCTGGTCGTCAATCCGACCTGTTCCATGATGATGCGGCGCGAATACCCGGAGCTGCTGGCGATGGCGGACCGCGAACGGGCCAAACGACTGGCCGCCGCGGTACAGGACCCGTGCGAGTACTTGTGGTCGATTCGCGGGGAGCGGCGGTTCAGTCGCGACTTCAAGTCGACGCCCGCGGGACCGGTCGCCTACCACGCGCCCTGCCATCTGCGAGCGCAGGCGGTCGGTTTCAAAGGGCGCGACCTTCTGCGTCTAATTCCCGGGGTCACTCCGGCGATGGTGATGGAGTGCTGCGGTCACAACGGGACCTTTGCGATGAAAGCCGAAGGCTTCGAGGCCTCGCGACGTCTGGGGCAGCGCGCTTTCGACGGTATGAAGAACGTCGGTGCTCAGGTCTGGGCGACGGAGTGTCCGCTGGCGGCGCTGCAGTTCCAGCAGCACGCCGGCACCAAGCCGCAGCATCCGCTCTCCATTCTGGCACGCGCGTATCGCGACGATGGGTTCGCGACCAAGGTTCCACCTCCGGAGGCCAAGCCATGACACCTCTCCGCCGTGACCAGATCCTGGACTACGTCACCTACGAGGAGCAGCGCCCCGGCTTGCGTCCGTTCTTCATGGAACAGCGAAACGCGCGCCGGGTGCCGCTTGGCTCGATGCTGACGCTGTCTTTCGAAAACACCGAGACCGTTCGGTATCAGGTCCAGGAAATGATCCGTGCCGAACGAATGGTGCGGGAAGCCGACATCCAACACGAGATCGACACCTACAACGAGTTGCTCGGCGGCCCCGGTGAGCTCGGGGCGGTGCTCCTCATCGAAATCGAAGATCCGGCGGAACGCGATCGCTGTCTCAGCCGCTGGCTCGATCTTCCGGAGCACGTCTACGTCCGCTTGGAGGACGGAACGCGCATCGCTGCACGCTATGATCCGCGGCAGGTCGGCGACACCCGTCTGTCATCGGTGCAGTTCCTGAAGTTACAGACCGGCGGCCGCGTGCCCGTCGCGGCGGGCTGTGATCATCCAGAGATCCGGGTGGAAGCGCCACTGACGGATGCACAGCAAGCGGCGTTGCGCGCCGACTTGGGCTCTGACGCCGCCTGATCGCAGAGCCGCACGCGTTGCCGGTCACACGTTCATCTCGTGCGCGACAGCGAGCGTGGTCGCCCACCACGTGCGGGGTATTGGGCGGTCGATTGCCTCAATCCGTAATCAAGGCTATTATAGCTAGATGAAAGAAGCTCAGATATCCGAGTTGAAAAATCAGCTCAGCCGCTATCTGGCCTTGGTTCGCAAGGGGGAAATCGTGCGCATCGTGGACCGCAATCGGCCGGTCGCCCAGATTGTCCCGATTGGTCAGGCCGTGAAAGGGCGGCCCGTCGGTACCGAGGCGCTGGCAGAGATGGAACGCAAAGGGCTCATCCGGCGCGGAACGGACCGCGTCGCCCCCGAGATCCTCGACAGCGATCCGCCCGGGCAACCGGTCGGGGTGCTGGCGGCCCTGCTGGAGGAACGGGAGGCACGGTGAGGTTCTGGGATTCCTCCGCGGTCGTTCCGTTCGTGTGTCGCGAGGCGCAGAGCGCGCGTTCCCGGTCGTGGCTGCGCGCCGACCCGGTGATGATCGTCTGGGCGCTGGCCGCTACCGAGGTCGTCTCTGCACTGGCGAGAAGGCGCCGTGAAGTAGCACTCAAGCCCGCCGCGCTCGCGCAAGCCAAACAACGCTTGCTCAAGCTCGAAAACGCCTGGAGCGAGGTCGTTCAGTACGACGCCGTGCGGGCCAGGGCCCGCAGACTGCTGGAAACCCACCCCTTGCGGGCCGCCGATGCCTTGCATCTCGCCGCGGCTCTGGTGGCGTTCGAGGAACGCACTGCCGGCAACGAGTTTGTGACCTTCGACGGGCGTCTCGCCGAAGCGGCGGAGAAAGAGGGGTTCCTCATCCTGTCGGCTTGAGAATGAGCAGCGCCCCGATTCACACGTTGCCGATCACTCGTTCATCTCGTACGCGCCGGCGAGCGCCAGGACGTGCTCGGTCCACACCGCGTCGTAGCGCCGTGCGTCGTGCGCCGGCTTCTTGATCATCTGCAGACACCATCGCATCTGCTCGGGCGTGCTGCTTGCCTTGTTGTAGAGCTGCAGGGCGAACTCGGAGAAGTCGCGGACCAGAAAGTCGAAGATCTGGTCGACCAGGTCCGGCTCGATGCGGTAGAGGCGCGCGTTCTCGAGGATGAGCTGGGCGTACACCACCAGCGCGAACAGCTCGCCGCCTGCCAGCAGGAAGTCGGTATCCTGCGCCTGCGACGCGTTCGGCGGCGCGGCAGCAAGCAACTCGCGGAAGGCCGCCACCTGCTCTGCGAACACCTGGACGTTGGGCACATCGTACAAAGCGAATGCACGCCGGTAATCGTGAAAACGGATGCTGCCGAGCCCCTTGGCCGGACCCTGTCGGAACAGGAAGGCATCATCGGCCGCGTCATCGCGTCGCGGCACCTCGGGGTACTCGACCTGGGCGAAAAAGAAGTTGGGCATGAACTTCACGATCAGGGCGATGTTCACGTGCACCGTCCCCTCGAGTTTCGGCAGACCGCGGATATCGACCGCCGCCTGCTCGAAGTACATGTCCTTCTCGAACCCCTTTGCGGCGATGACATCCCAGAGCAGATTGATCACGCGCTCGCCCTCGGTCGTCACCTTCATCTTCACCATGGGGTTGTACAGCAGGTAGCGCCGGTCGTCGGGTGAGGCGGAGCGCATGTAGTCGCAGGCCCGCAGCGCGAACAGCTTCATCGCTACCAGACGGGCGTAGGCGTCGACGAACATCCGCTTCACATGGGGGAAGTCAGTCACGCGCATTTTGTACAGCCGGCGGTTGTGCGCGTGCGTGACCGCCTCGTACATCGCATGGGTGCAGATGCCGATCGAGGCCCAGCCCAGGTTGTACTTGCCGATGTTGACGGTGTTGAGCGCCGCGTCCCAGGCCTCACGGCCCTTGTGCAGGAGGTCGGCCTCGGTTAGCGGGTACTCGTGCAGGGCGAACTCGGAGACGTAGTTCTGGCTCGCACACACGTTCTGTACGCACTCGAAGCGCTCGTGCTGCGAGTCCACCGCGAAGAACACGTAGTCGCCGGTGCCGGTGTACTTCCCGAAGGTCGAGACGATCGCCGCCTGGTTGCCGTTGCCGATGTAGTACTTGCGTCCGCTAGCCTTGTACAGGCCCTCGTCGACCGGCGTGATCACCATATCCGTCGAGTAGATGTCCGCGCCGTGCTCCTTCTCCGAAAGGCCGAAGCCGAAGATCGCTCCCTCCTCGAGTAGCCGCGCGGTGCGTTGCTTCACCTCCTCATTGCGGCTCATCCAGATCGGGCCGAGGCCGAGGACGGACACCTGCCAGGTGTACCAGTACGGCAGGCCGTAGAAGCCGAGGATCTCGGCGAACTCGCAGATGCGCCAGGTGTCCCAGCGCGAGTCCGCCGCGCCGTAGCCGGCGGGCGTGCACATGGTCGCGAAGATCTTCTCGCGCTTCACGAAGTCGAGGAAGTCCGCGTACCACTCCCGAGCGTGGTAGTCCTCCTTGAGGCGGCGCTTCCCTTTGCGTTCGAAGAAGTCGATGACCTTGCGCATCACCTCACGTGAGCGCTCGTCGGGATAGAAACGGACGTGCTGCTTCGGGTTCAAGAGAATTTCCATTGTGAGCCTCCCAAATTCCGCGCGCTAAGCTACGCCGCTGCGGCTTCCCCGGCAAGGTGTGCGGCCTCGCCCCGATTCTGGCGCAGGTGTAAGATCACGCCGTGCGCACCGGACTGGAACGGCTCCTCGATGAGCCACAGCGCTGGCTGGGCAGGGCTCGCGTCGGGCTCGTTGCCAATCCCACTACGGTTGATCGCCGCCTCGCCCACGGCGTCGATCTCATTCACGGACATCCGAAGATCGATCTCCGCCTGCTCTTCGGCCCCGAGCACGGCATCCGCGGCGCGGCGCAGGACATGGTGCACGTCGACGACATGCGCGATCCGGTCACCGGGTTGCCGGAGGTCAGCTTGTACGGCAAGACCTTCGAGTCGTTGTCGCCGACGGCAGCGCACCTGTCGCAGATAGACGTCCTCATCGTCGACGTCCAGGACATCGGGGCGCGCTACTACACCTACGCCGCCACCATGGCGCTGTGCATGCGTGCAGCGCGGCCGGCCGGCGTAAAGGTGCTCGTGCTGGACCGGCCGAACCCGATCGGCGGCCTGCAAATCGAAGGCGGTGGTCTCGACCCCGGACTTGAGAACTTCTGCGGCCTGTATCCCGTGCCGCAGCGGCACGCGCTGAGCATCGGTGAGCTGGCGCGCCTGTACAACGACACCTTCGACATCGGGTGTGAGCTGGAGGTCGTCGCCTGCGAAGGCTGGCGCCGCGAACAGTACTACGACGAATGCGATCTTCCCTGGGTGATGCCGTCGCCGAACATCCCGACCCTCGACACCACCATCGTCTATCCCGGCATGTGCCTGCTCGAAGGCACGAACCTCTCCGAGGGCCGCGGCACGCCCCGGCCTTTCGAGCTGTTCGGCGCGCCGTTCATCGACGGCCGCGCACTCGCAGACGAACTGAGGCGATACGATTTTCCGGGCGTGCTGTTCCGCCCCTGCACGATCGAGCCCACGTTCCACAAGTTCGCCGGACAGCGGTGCGGCGCCGTGCAACTGCATGTCACCGATCGCCGCGCCTTTCAGAGTTACCGCACCGGCCTGGCCGTCCTCATCGCGGTCAAGCGGCTCTGGCCGGAGGCGTTCGCGTGGCGCACCGAACCGTACGAGTTTCGTGATGACGTGCCGGCCATCGATCTGCTGACGGGGAGGCCGGCGGTGCGAGAGGCGATCGCCGCCGGTACCGATCTCGAAACGGTCATGCAGCTCGCCTGCACCGGAACCGAGGCTTACGACGCGGGGCGAAGCAAGGCGCTGCTGTACGATTGAGAGATTTCTCCCCTCTCCCGCGCATCTCCTCCGCGTGGGAGAGGGTCGGGGGGGGAGGGTGATCTACACCGCGCCACGGGCTCTACTCCCTCTCCATCCTTGCATCCTCACCGCGCTGAAAAGAAACGCGCGGGCGAGCGTCGAACGGTCACGGCGCCAGAATCTTCGCGCCGCGCAAAGACTCTCGGACGTAGTAGCTCACGTTGCGTCCCCCCCGCTACTCTGAGCGGCAGCCGCGAGCGCGAATTCGGCAGCCACGAAGTGCACCATCGCGGGACGCGAGAGGACCGGCATGATCGCATCCAGGCAGCGCTGCGCCAGCCACCCCGCGTGCGCTTCCAGGCGCAAGACGTCGCCGACTCTCTTGTCCCGGACGTCCCGGGAGACGCCGTCCCACACGGCAAGGGCCATCTCTCGGATGAGTTGCTCCAGCTTGGCGCTCCGCGCGGCGTCGGCAACCGCTTTGCGTATCAACGCGCTCACTCTCCTCTTTTGCCATGATGAAACCATCTCGCCGTAATCCGCCAGCGGCGCATCCAACAGATGCCGGATGATCGCTCGCACGAAACCCAGCAGGATACGCTGGTTCTCTTTCGTGATGGCAAAGGCGATCGCCTGCTTCTGAAGCATCGGCATGAAGAGATCGATGAAGCCTTTGATCTGTCCCTGCAGCAACCGCACGGTGATGCCACCGAACACCGGGTTCACCTTTTCATGAAACGCCACAATCGAGGTGAAAATGATGTCGCTGAACAGCCGGCGCACGAACTCCTGCCGCATGATGGCGGCGACCAGGTCTTCGGCGCGGCGCGACAGCCGGATGCGTTGGTGCAGTAGTGCCTCGAGATCGGCGGCGAGCTGCGGATCGATGGTCGCGCGCACCGATGTGCGTCGTTTCTTCAGCTCGGTCGCCACGCGCCCGCTCGCCGCAATCATCAAGTCGGCCACGAGCTGTTCATTGATGATCTTGCTGTCCCATTCCTGGATGATCCGTCGCACCAGGTCGCTATCGATGACGTCTCCGACTCGCTCCCGCGAAAGCGCCTCCAGCTCCCGGGTGATCAACCCTTCCAGGTCGCGCCGGAACGCCGGGGAACGGATCCGCCGCGCCCAGTAGCCCTCATCGCCTTCGGCCTCGCCAGGTCTGTTCGTGAGCATGGCGGGAATATCTAGCCCAGTTGGCCCCTCGCAGCCACCTGCATTTGAACTCCCGGAACGGCGGCTGCCCAGGTCGCCAACGCTCCTCAGTGGCGCTCGCACTCTCGGGGAGGACGCCGTGGCCTTTGCGCTGCGCGGTTGCAATGCCCGCGTGAGGTCTATAGAATTAAGACCGAAATGGTCTTGTATTATCCGGAGTGCTGGGGATGATTCGCTTGAGCAGGCTGACGGATTACGGAATCGTATTGCTGAGCTACATGGCCACGCATCGGGAGCCGGCAATCAACGCGGCCGAGTTGGCGGCTGCTGTGCAGTTGCCGCTACCCACCGTGAGCAAGCTCTTGCGCCTGCTGGCCCGCGAGGAACTGCTCGTGTCGCAACGCGGCGTCAAAGGCGGCTACACCCTGGCGCACGCGCCCGAGGAGATATCCATCGCCGAGATCATTCGTGCACTCGAAGGCCCGATCGCTCTCACCACCTGTACGACCGCACCATCCGGCGAGTGTGAGTACGAGCCGCAATGCCCTGTGCGCAGGCCGTGGCAAAAGATCAACCGCGCCGTCCGCGATGCACTGGAGCAGATCACGCTCGCCGACATGTCCGGCGCAGCGGCACTGGGGCGTTACGTCATCAACCCATTTTCACGGCAGCCTGCGACACGTCCGGCGCGCCACCCGGCGGCGTGAGCCCTGGAGGAAACGCAATGCCCACCGCTGCAATGAGAGTCGAAGACCTCGTCAACCGCGAATACCAGCACGGCTTCTACACTGATATCGAAGCCGATAGCGTGCCCCGTGGGCTGAACGAAGATGTCATCCGCCTGATCTCGGCCAAGAAGCACGAGCCCGACTTCATGCTGCAATGGCGCCTCAAGGCCTACCGGCATTGGTGCGCGATGCGGGAGCCGACCTGGCAGAACGTCCACTACGCGCCGATCGATTACCAAGACATCATCTGCTACTCGGCCCCCAAAGCGAAGACGGATGGACCGCAGAGCCTCGACGAGGTCGACCCCGAGCTGCTGCGCACCTACGACAAACTCGGCGTCCCCCTGCAGGAGCGCGCGCTGCTCGCCGGAGTGGCGGTGGACGCCGTCTTCGATAGTGTCTCCGTCGCCACCACGTTCAAGGAGAAGCTCGCCGAGCTGGGTATCATCTTCTGCTCGTTTTCCGAGGCGGTGCAGCGCCATGCGGAGCTGGTCCGCAAGTATCTGGGTT
Source organism: Binatia bacterium (assembly GCA_050015455.1). Taxonomy (GTDB): domain Bacteria; phylum Desulfobacterota; class Binatia; order HRBIN30; family HRBIN30; genus JAGDMS01. The sequence continues at coordinate 10,468 of JBEKBJ010000046.1, read as the reverse complement.
CGGTCGTGCCCTACACCGACAACTTCTTTGCGACACTCAACTCAGCGGTCTTCAGCGACGGCTCGTTCTGCTACGTGCCGAAAGGCGTGCGCTGCCCGATGGAGCTGTCGACCTACTTCCGCATCAACGCCGCCAAGACCGGGCAGTTCGAGCGCACCTTGATCATTGCCGACGAGGGCAGCTCGGTCAGCTACCTCGAAGGCTGCACCGCACCCATGCGCGACGAAAACCAACTGCACGCCGCCGTCGTCGAGCTGATCGCGCTCGACAACGCACAGATCAAGTATTCCACCGTGCAGAACTGGTACCCGGGCGACAAAGAAGGGCGCGGCGGCATCTACAACTTCGTCACCAAGCGCGGCATCGCGCTCGGGGCGAACTCCAAAATCTCATGGACCCAGGTCGAGACCGGCTCCGCCATCACCTGGAAGTACCCCGGCGTCATTCTCAAGGGTGATAATTCGGTGGGGGAATTCTACTCGGTGGCGCTCACGAATCACCACCAGCAGGCGGACACTGGCACGAAGATGATCCACATGGGGAAGAATACTCGCAGCACGATCCTTTCGAAGGCCATCTCCGCCGGCCATGGCCAGAATACCTACCGGGGCCTGGTCAGAGTGACCAAGGGCGCCGCCGGCGCCCGCAACTATACGCAGTGCGATTCGCTGCTGATCGGTGACCGGTGCGGCGCCCACACGTTCCCGTATATGGAGGTGCGCAATAGTACGAGCCAGGTTGAACACGAGGCGACGACCTCGAAGATCGGCGACGATCAGCTCTTCTACTGCATGCAGCGCGGCCTGTCTGCGGAAGATGCCGTGTCGATGATCGTCAGCGGCTTTTGCAAGCAGGTTTTCCGCGAGCTGCCGATGGAGTTCGCCGTCGAGGCGCAGAAGCTGATGGGCGTCAGCCTCGAAGGCGCCATTGGGTGAGGCGCCGCGTCGTTTCAAAGGAGACCGAGGAAAGCATGAGCAACCAACCGATTCTTCAGATCCACAATCTGCACGCCACAGTCGGCGCCACTGAGATCCTGCGTGGCATTGACCTCACCGTCCGACGCGGTGAAGTGCACGCCATCATGGGACCGAACGGCTCGGGCAAGAGCACGCTGGCGCACGTGCTGGCGGGCCGCGAAGGCTACGAGATTACCGCCGGCACGGTGCGCTACCTGGGCCAGGATCTGCTGGCGCTGTCGCCGGAGGAGCGGGCGCGCGCAGGAATCTTCTTGGCGTTCCAGTACCCGGTGGAGATTCCGGGTGTCAGCAACAGCTACTTTTTGCGCACGGCGCTCAACGCGGTGCGCAAGCATCGCGGCCTGGAGCCGATCGACGCGATGGATTTCCTCGCCTTGCTGGAGCAGAAGATGACATTCGTCGAGATGGATTCGGCGCTGGTGAAGCGCTCCGTCAATGGCGGGTTCTCCGGCGGCGAGAAGAAACGCAACGAAGTGCTGCAGATGGCCGTGCTGGAGCCGACGCTCGCCATTCTCGACGAGACCGACTCGGGTCTGGACATCGACGCCCTGCGGGTCGTTGCCGCCGCCGTCAACCGCCTGCGCAACGCGGATCACGCGGTGATCGTGGTCACCCACTACCAACGTCTGCTGAATTACCTGGTGCCGGATATCGTGCACGTGCTACTGAACGGGCGCATCGTCCGTTCGGGCACGAAGGAGTTGGCGCTGGAACTCGAAGATACGGGCTACGCGGGATTGGAGCAGCATGCCGGTGCGGCTGCCTATGCATCATGACGGCGCCTCCACAACGATGAACTCCATCGACAGCTATCTCGCCAGTTTCGAGCGGGTGAACGGCAGCGTCCCGGCGTGGCTGACGACGCTGCGCCGCAACGCGATGCACCGCTTCGCTGACCAGGGGTTCCCCGGTACCCGGCTGGAGGACTGGAAATATACCGATGTGGCGCCGATCGCCAAGCTCCCGTTTCGGCTGGCGGCGGCGCTGCCGGTACGTGTCGCACGCGAGGTTATCGAGGCCGCGAGCTTCGGGGTGGGCACCCGATTGGTGTTCGTGAATGGTTGCTATCTGCCGGAGTTGTCTTCGACCGATGCGCTGCCCGCGGGCGTCCGGGTCACAAGCCTCGGCCGGGTGTTGGCGCACGAGCCCGATCTCATCGAGGCCCACCTCGCACGCTACGCCAACACAGCCCATGGCTTCACGACTTTGAACACCGCCTTCATTCAAGACGGCGCCGTCGTGTACCTGCCACAGCGCGCCATGGTGCCGGAGCTGATTCACTTGCTGTTCATCTCGCAGCCTCCTGGCGAGCCCCTCGTTTACCATCCCCGCATCCTCATCGTTGCCGGGGATGGCAGTCAGGCGACGGTGGTGGAGACCTATGTCGGCAGCGGCACCGGCGCCTACTTCACGAATGCGGTGACCGAGATCGTGGTCGGTGCGAACGCCGACATAACCCACTATAACTTGCAGCGCGAGAACGAGCACGCATTCCATGTAGCCACGATCGAAGCCCGCCAGGGGGTCGGCAGCCGCTTGCAATCGTACGCCGTCTCCCTCGGTGGGGCGTTGGTGCGCAGCGACATCAACACGCTGCTCGATGCGGAAGGCTGTGAGTGCAGCCTCGACGGCCTGTACATGGTTGCCGGCACGCAGCACGTGGACCACCACACGTCGATCGACCACCGCCAGCCGCGCTGCACCAGTCGGGAGCTGTACAAGGGCGTGCTCGACGGCAAGTCGAGCGGCGTTTTCAACGGCAAGGTCTACGTGCGGCCGCACGCGCAGCAGAGCGACGCCGGGCAGGTGAACAAGAACCTGCTGCTCTCCGACGACGCCACGATCGACTCCAAGCCCCAGTTGGAGATCTTCGCCGACGACGTCAAGTGCAGCCACGGCGCCGCGATAGGCCGCCTGGACGACGAGGCCCTCTTCTATTTGCGCTCGCGCGGCATCGACGCGGCGGCGGCGCGCGATCTGCTCATCGCCGCCTTCGCCAATGAACTGGTGGAACGCATGCAAGCTGCGCCGGTCCGCGCGCAGCTCGAGCGGCTGGTGTGGTCGCGCTTGCACGGAGCAGCGCCGGGCGGAGCATCAAGATGACACCGGGTCGGATAGCGTATATGTCAGAGTGGACTCGTATGCCATTCGACGTGCAACGCGTGCGCCAAGACTTCCCCATCTTGAAACAGCGGTTCTATGGCAAGCCGTTAGTCTATCTGGACAACGCGGCGAGCAGCCAAAAGCCGCGGGCGGTGATCGACGCCGTCAGCCGTTTCTATTCCGAGGACTACGCCAACATCCACCGCGGCCTGCACGCACTCAGCGAGCGCGCCACGCAGGCGTATGAAGGCGCGCGCGAAACGGTGCGGCAGTTCCTCAACGCGCCGACCGAGCGGGAGATCGTCTTCGTGCGCGGCACCACCGAGGCCATCAATCTGGTGGCGCAAAGCTATGCACGACCGCGCTTGCAGCCCGGCGACGAGATCCTGATCTCGGCGATGGAGCATCATTCGAATATCGTTCCCTGGCAAATCGTCTGTGCCGAGCGCGGCGCGCGGCTGAGGGTCGTGCCGATCACCGATGCCGGCGAATTGCGGCTCGATGTCTACGAAGAGCTGTTCGGGCCGCGCACCAAGCTGGTCGCCATGACGCACGTGTCGAACGTCCTCGGTACCATCAATCCGATCCGCGAGATCATCAACCTGGCGCACCAGCGGCAAATCGCTGTCCTGGTCGACGGCGCGCAAGCCGTCCCGCATCTCGCTGTAGATGTGCGGAACCTCGACTGTGACTTCTACGCTTTCTCCGGACACAAGCTGTACGGCCCCTCCGGTATCGGCGTGCTGTTCGGCAAAGCCGCGCTCCTGGAGGCGATGCCGCCGTACCAAGGCGGCGGCGACATGATCAGCTCGGTGACATTCGAGAACACGACCTACAACCGCCTGCCCTACAAGTTCGAGGCCGGCACGCCGCACATCGCCGGCGCGGTAGGTCTCGGTGCCGCCATCGAGTACGTCACCGCCATCGGACTCGAGACGATCGCCGCGTACGAGCACAAGCTGCTGGCTGAGGCGACGGCGCGCATGTCGGCGATCCCGGAGGTGCGACTGATCGGAACGGCGCAGGAGAAGACGGGCGTGCTCTCGTTCGTCATGGAGGGCATCCATCCGCATGACATCGGCACGGTGTTGGACCGCGAGGGCATTGCCATTCGCGCCGGACACCACTGCGCCCAGCCGGTGATGCAGCGCTTCGGAATCCCGGCCACGGCGCGCGCCTCTTTCGGCCTGTACAACACGCAGGCTGAGATCGACGCGCTGGTCGCCGGCATCCACAAGGTCCTGGAGGTGTTTGCGTGAGTCCCGAGCTGCGCGAGTTGTACCAGGAAGTGATCGTCGAACACAGCAAGCGGCCGCGCAACTTCCGGCGGCTCGAAGGCGCGCGTGTTGCCGAGGGCTACAACCCGCTCTGTGGCGACAAGGTCACTGTCTACGTGGACGTGCACGACGGGATGGTGAGGGATGTGGCCTTTCAAGGCTCCGGCTGCGCCATTTCTACCGCCTCTGCTTCGGTGATGACCGAGGTACTGAAGGGCAAATCCGAAGCCGAGGCGGGGCAGTTGTTTGAACGCTTCCATGCGCTGGCCACACGAGGACCGTCGGCCGCCGCGGCGGGATCGCTCGGCAAGCTCGCGGTGTTCGCCGGTGTGAGCGCGTTCCCCAGCCGCGTGAAGTGTGCGGTCCTGGCCTGGCACACGCTGCAGGCCGCGCTCAAAGGGGATGCGGCCAGCGTCTCGACGGAGTGAGCGGAACGGGATCGACGGAGTCGATGGTGCGTTACCAGGAAGTCGTCACCACACGGGACTGCGAGGTCGTGCAGATCCCGTCCGGCTATACGGTGCTCATCCCGGCGGGCGCTTCGGTGGTGATTACCCAGGCGCTCGGCGACAGCTTCACCATCGAGGTTCCGACCCTCGGTGGCCTGTATCGCGTCGCCGGCGCCGACGCGGACGCCATCAGCAAGGAACGCCCGGTGTCAGCGGACGAAGCTGCCGGAGCCGGGCCGGTGAGTGAGGCACGTATCTGGAGCGCGCTGCGCAACGTGTATGACCCGGAAATTCCAGTCAACATCGTTGAGCTCGGGCTCGTCTACGACCTGCGCATCGAGCCGCTGCCCGCGGGTGGCAGTCGCGTGCACGTGGAGATGACACTGACCGCGCCGGGCTGCGGCATGTGGCAGATCATCGCCGACGAGGCCAAGCGCCTGATCGAAGCGGTCCCCGGTGTGACCGAAGCCGACGTGCTGGTTGTGTTCGACCCCCCCTGGAATCAGCAGATGATGTCCGAGGCCGCGAAGCTGCAGCTCGGCTGTGATTGAGGGGAGCCGCCCGCTCGGTCTCCATCGCGCTTGTTATCGCCGCTCTCTTCCTCAGAACCCCCGTGCTTCTTTTTTGGCCTTCTTCGCGGCCTTCTTTTCCTTTGCGGTCTTGGCGGGTTTCTTCTTGGCGTCTTTTTTCCTGTCCATGCCTTTGCTCATGTCTTCGCTCCTTATGATGGAGGGTATTAGGCTATGCAAAACACTTCAAGCATTCCGAGGTGATCCTCGCCACCGGGGAAGGACGAGGCATGATCGGCCGGACTCACTGAAGCGGCTGGGCGAAGGTTTGGTCGCAATGGCCGCGGTCGAGCAATTTCAGGGGAGGATCTGCACTGATGACGGCGAGATCGTGCAGGACCTGAATCGCCGGAATCTGCGAGCCGAGGTCTTCGAGGTAGGGCGACAGCGCCATTCAAACCTCCAGCGACACCGGTAGGACCCGATCAGCGCGGAAGGCGGGGCTAGTCATCGGCGAGCCGTACTGACAAAGCGCCATTCGCCTCACGTCCACAGATACGGCCGAATCTCCACGAGCCGATGTAGGTTGCGCTGGTCTTCGGCGTGCCACTTCTCTTCCAACTGGAAGTGCTGGCGAACGGCGCGGTTGTAGGCGCCGTACTTTTTCCTGTCGTACGGCACGAGCCTGCGCATGGTGCTGTTTGGCACCGGCTCGAAGCACATCGGCGGCCGTTTGATCTGCTCGTCGTCCAGCGGACTCCGCCGCGCCGGCCGCGTCTTCCTCCACCAGCGGTACAGTGATGAAATCTCCCGCCAGGCCCGCGCATGCGTGGCGTCGTGCTTCCAATCGATTGTCTCCTCCGGACGCTCCTGATCGACGAAGTCCTGCAGCAACTGGAACGCCGCGTGTAGAAGGACCTCGTCCTTGTCAACCCAGCGTCCTTCCAACGAGCGGATTCTCAGAATCTTCATCGGTGGGTCGCTATCCCCGAGAGACACGCCGGGGTGCGGTGTGGGGCCGCTTCGGCCGGAGCGTCACCAGCTTCCTCCTCGACCGTCTTTCTTGCTTGCGGATGTCCTCACAGATTGCGTGGAGATCGTAATTGAACTCCTTCGCATGCTCCTCACGGATTTTCCGAACTTCCTCGACAATGGGGTCCTTCCACATGGCTAACCTCCCATGAGCTCTTCCGGCGTACAGATGATGGGCAGAACCAACCCCTCTGCTGAACACGTCGCACTCAAGTTCCACCGAATTTCCGCGTTGGCGATGTGCTTGCAGTTCCACGTCAGGAGATAGTCCATCCGGTGGACTGTCGCCACGGCAACATGAAGCGCATCCTCAGGGGCCTCCCGCGGGATTCCGCCGGATCTCGTCAGCCGCGCCGCCAGCGTTTCCGCTGCTTCGTCTACCTGAAGAACGGGAAGCCCTCTCAACAGCCGTAAACGCCGGCGCGCAACCCGAGCATCGCCCTTGGATGCCTCACGGACGACGAGTTGCGAGCAGTACGGCTTGAACTCGCCTCGCCGCTCCCGCCACCACTTGCGTGTAGTCTCCTGGTGCCCGGCAACGACCAGGTCTGTACTCCGCCGCGCAGCCAGGTAGCTGATGACGCTGGTCTCGATGTAGACTTTGTCCTTCACGGGTTCGCCCTGCTCATCCGGGTCTCCGCTACTGTATGCCGCACAGCTCGGCAGCCTTGCCGGAAGAAAGCCGGCCGAGTTCGTGGAGCTTGGCCGCCAGCAGAAACCGCGCCTGGTCGAACTCCTCCTTCCTCATCCCCATGTTCAGCAAGACATCATCGCCGTACCCGAACGTCAATTGGTACGTCATCCTGGGCTCCTCAGTAACCCATTAAACCACCAAGGCACGAAGACACCAAACCGGGGTAGTAGGAGCGGAGGTTCATGTTTGGATCGGTGTATTCGACTGCGAAGCCGAACACCTCCGGCGGCTTGCTGGAGGCCTTCACGTCACTGGCGCAGTCGGGGAACTTGGCGAAGGCGCGCTCGAACTCGTCGCCGGACGAGACGAGGCGCAGGCCCTGCTCAGGGCTTGGTCACTGCGCGGGCCTGCTGTTGCGCAGTACCGCCAGCGCCTCCGACACCTCCCGACCCTTTGCCTCAATCAGCGCGAGCAGTTCCTCCGGCGTTCGCGTGTCTTCGTGGCTCGGGGCGTGAGGATTCACCGCCTTGAGGTCGAAGCCCTTGTCCTCGATCTCCTTGCGGGTGACGGTCCAACTGCGCTCGCTGTCGCTACGCTCCGGCAACAGCCGGAAAAACTCTCCGAACTTGTCCAGCGTGAGCGGCGTCTTCTTGCCGACCTTTAAATCGGACAGATCGTAGTACCAGATGCGCTCGGTTGGGCCCGCCTTGGTGAAGAAGAGCAGGTCGGTTTTGCTGCTCCCGCCCGCAGCCGTGAACACACCCTGCGGCAAGCTGACGATGCACCAGAGGTCGCACGCATCGAGAAGCTTGCGCTTCGTTTGCACAAAGGCAAGTTCGTTGGTCCGAAAGAGTACGCCTTCGTCCAGCACCATGCCGCAGCGCCCGTCGGGCTTAAGGCTGTCGATCACGTGCTGGAGGAACAGGACCTGGGTTGCCCGGGTCTTGTACGCGAAGCGCGTCTGCGCGTCCTTGCCCTCCTTGCCGCCAAACGGCGGATTGGTCAGCACGACGTCGAACAACGCGGGGGCGTCCTGGAACAGCCCACCGTACGTCTCACTACCGGTGAGCGTGTTGCCGTGCCACAGCCGCGGTTCTTCGATCCCGTGCAGTACCATGTTGGCAAGCGCGATGGGGTAGATCAGGTTGTCTTTCTCGCGCCCGTAGAGGGCATGGCGCTTCAGCGTCTCCAGTTGATCGCCGGTGGCGTAGTCGCCGAGCGCGCCGCGCATGTGCTCGTATGCCTGCACGAGGAAGCCGCCGGTGCCACAGCACGGATCGTACACGGTATCGCCGAGCTGCGGATGCACCACCCGTACGATAGCCCGGATGACTTCACGGGGGGTGAAGAACTGGCCGCCGTCGTTGCCCTTCTCGCCCATCTTGAGGAGCAGCCCCTCGTACACCTGAGAGAGCGGGAACACGTGCGTGGGCTCGATGGCCTCGTCCTCGATCGCGTGCACCTTGTCCAAGACATCAAGCATGTTGCGCTCGGTATCGATGCGGACGCGTTCGACCCCCGACATGATCTCACTGATGATCTTCTGTTTTGCGGTCGCGTTCGGCCGCTCGCGCAGGCCCTTCAGGTACGGCAGCAGCTCGCCGTTTATGAAGGTGAAGAAGCTCCCGAGTGATCCGTCGTGCAGCTCTTTGCGTTTCCAGCCCCGCGGCTTCCCATCTGCGGCGGCGAAGAGCGAATCGTCATGCGGCGCCGCCCAGTCACACCAGCGATACGGGGCCTCGATGGAAGGCCTGAACTCCGCACCCACCGCTTCGGCAGCCTCGGCCTCGCGCGCCTCACGTTCGTCAAGGATTCGCAAGAAGAGAATCCATGTGAGCTCCGGGACGTACTGCATGGCGCCGGCGCAGTTCGACCGGCGCATGACGTCGCAGATACTCTTGATGGCGCTGTTAACGGACTGCGGCGTGGCCAGGCGCCTGGCGTTGCCGTTCGGCGAACCGTTCCTCGGACGGCGTTCTTTTTGACTGCTCACTACTCGGCGTCCCTGGAGCGCAGTCTCATGCGCGGGCGGCGGTTCCTGGTTCGGCGAACAGGTCGCGCAGGCCGCCGATCTTCGGCTGATCGCCCTTCAACAACCACCGAGTGAAGAACAGCACTTCGAGGTTCTCGATGGCCCCCGTGTGCGGATGGCGCCGGGCGACGACGTTGTAGGCAAGCTGCTCACTCTCCTGCTCCGGGTACGGACGGACCTTATTGATGTACAAGGTGTCGCCCACTTCGTCGTATTCGAACGTCAGGGGCGTTTCCATTCGAGTTCTCCTTTCGGCGGTCTGCCCGCCAGGAACGCCGTGACTATCCAACTGCGTGTATCGGGCGGCGGTCCTGAAACGACGGCAATCACCACATACTTACCGCCGCGGAGGTCATCATACCAGCGGAAGAACAATCGCGTGTGCGGATAGTCGCTGTCCGATCGGACCTCATCCGGGTCGGCGAGCGTGTGGCCAATGCAATCGCAGTGCTCGGGAAGAAGCTCCGGATGCTGTGCAGCGATGTGGCGCTCGCGTTCCTCGGTCAGCTCCACGTCACCATGCAGGTGAGGGCAAGGAAACCACGCCATCACAGCTCCCCACTGAATGCCTGGCGCAGCAGAGCGGCGGGGAGCGCCTTGATGGCGGCGAGCTGCGCCTCAAGGGCATCCCGCCCGCACTCCGCCGCGGTCAGTTGCTTGCGCACAGTGGCTGCGATCTGTTGCTGTTCGCGGAACGGCGGGATGCAGACCTGGAACTTCTTCACGGTTGGCACGTACACGGTCTTGTGAACAGCACCACTGGCGAGCGAGCGGATGTAGGCACGCGATGAGATCAACAGCAGGGCGAGGAGGCGTGGATCAAGCTGCGGCCCGCACACCCAGTTTACGAAGTCCTGGCTGGTTGCCATCGGCCGCCCCATGATAGTCACGAAGCCGACAGATGCAGTGCGCGAGAGGACGACCGTGCCGGCTGGCAGCACCCGGGCAGATGAGTTGGCAATGCCCTGCTCGTTCGTGTGTTCCAGCGTGTCGTAGGCGACCTTCCCGTCAAGGTTGCGAATGTCCGGAAGCGCGATCCAGGGGATGTCCCCACCCCACCATTCGGGCCGACCTCGGCTCGGGGTATGTCCGCTTTCTAGCCGCGCCACGTCGCTGAGCTGAGCCCAACACCAACCCTTCGGTTCTTTCGCCCGGTCGTGCCCGATGGCGAGCGGAACGATGTCGTGAAAGGCTCGGCGGAGAACCGCTCGCTCAAGCACTCCCTCTGCCGCCAGCTGCGCCTCAGCCGCGCCCCGCGCGCGCTCCACCGCCGCGATCTGCTCGCGCAGAATCGCCGCCATGCGTTGCTGCTCGGCGATAGGCGGCAGAGGTACGTCCAACCCTGATCCGATGCTAGGCCGAAAAGTCGTAGGGGCGGAAAGAAGTTTCAAAAACCCGGCAGGTGGGTCCTGAGGGCCTTGACAATTAGGTTAGGACAAGCTAGTAGGCTTGCCC
>JBEKBJ010000045.1:0-38273 GCA_050015455.1 Binatia bacterium | reverse complement strand
CCCTCCTACCGCACTCGCCACTTGCCGCCGCTTGACTTGCCCGATTCAAACAGCGATCACGCTACTAAACCGGACAGAATTTCCGGAAAAAAGCGGACACAATTTCCGGAACCCACAGCTTGGAACGCGCTGGGCAATCGGGATCGTGTGCTCGCCTGCCTAGCGACGTGGGAAGGGGTCTTGGCGAGCTAACGAGGCCGCTGGACCTGACGGAGGCGAGGCGTATGACATCGCCACAGTTTGCACGAGGCCACTACACATGAGCACGGGGCTTCGCGAATCGCGGGCGTCTGAGCTATGCTTAGGTGCAGCATGTCTAAGCTCGATGTGGCGAAGGAGCAGATCGCGTACCTCAAGCTGTGGCTGGGTATCGTGATCGTCACTGACATCAGCCTGGTCGGATGGCTGCTTGGGAACTTCCGGTCTGCTGAAGGGCCACTGATTGTGGGTGACATCTTGGCGTTCATCGGCATTTCATGGGGGTGCTATGCGCTGCATACGCGCATCGAGTCCGCCATAGCGAAGTTGGAGGATTTGTAGCCATGGACATCGTTGTCGCAATCGTTCTTCTGGCCGGTGCGGGTTTCATCACGTACCTCGCTCTCGACGCCGCTCGCCACGTGAAGTGACGCCGAGGCAGATCCTGAGGGAGCATCCTGACCTCGAGATTAATGACATCCAGGCCTGCTTGCGGTTTGCGAGCAGCCGCGTCGGCCATCCTGTGGTCGCCGCGTGATTCTGTCCGTACGGCTGGCCATCGACGGCAAACCCGACGTGGCAGATGAGTGCCTCGTCGAGAATGGCGTCAATGGTCGCCTGATGTAGCCAGACAGACTCGTGCGCCAGAACAGAGATTGACAGGGCCACGAACGCCCCGCCATACTCTGGAGGCGCGGAACCGCTATGGCAAAAGCATACGAGGCTCGGCTCCGTGACTCGTTCGAGGCGACGCTGCGTGAGGCGGGGGAGTTCTTCATGGGACGGGGAGACGTTCGGGCCACGATGAGGCGGCTCGCGGAACGGTTCGCCGCGGAAGACATCGCGTACGCGATTGTCGGTGCCATGGCGCTCGGTCAACACGGGTACATGCGCATGACGGAAGTTGTGGATGTGCTGGTGACGCGCGAGGGGTTGAGCCGCTTCACCAGGACCTGCAGCGGCAAAGGCTACGTGCCGACGTACAAGGGAGCCAAGCGGACATTTCGTGATGCCGAGACCGGCGTTCGCATCGAGTTCCTGGTGACGGGTGAATTCCCGGGCGACGGCAAACCCAAGCCGGTGGCGTTCCCCGATCCGGTGCGCTGTTCGATCGCAGTCGACGGTATCCGTGTGGTCACCCTTCCGCGGCTCGTCGAGCTGAAGCTCGCGTCGGGAATGACCGCGCCCGACCGTTTGCGCGACCTCGCCGACGTTCAGGATCTCATTCGGAGCGAGCGCTTGACTGCACGCTTCGCCGCACAGCTCGATCCGAGTGTGCGCCCGAAGTTCCGCGAGTTGCTGGCCCTGGTGCGCCGAGCGCAGCGAAAGCGTTAGCGGGCGCAGTCGGACTGTCCGCGCGGGCCGTCAGGCCGCGGGCTTCCTTGTCAGTCGAGATCGACCCCACGCGGCGCACTGAATGCCGGCGTCTGCTTCAACGAGCCGTCACCGAAGGCGTGTCGCATGTGGCGGCGTGGACGAAAGCTCAGAACAGTGTCGTGATCAACGTTCCCAGGACGGAGATCGGGCTTTGGTCTTCGATGCCGGTGGCGGCCCGATCGACGCTGTGGAGCGTCGACTGCGCGTCCTGGTACAACTGATCATCCTGCACCAAACGGCCAAGGGTGCCCTGGCCTTGGCGCACCTGCCCGGAGATCTCTTCCAGGTTGCCGACAGTGACGTTGAGCCGGGCGACCGTCTCGCGCACGTCGTCGTATAGCGCCCCGTCGCTGTTCACCAAGCGGCCGAGGTCTCCCTGGCCGCGGGCCAGCCGGTCGGAAATTCTCTGCAGATCGGCGACCATAGCGTTGGCGTGATCGTACAAGCTGCCGTCATTGAGCAGCTTGGCCAATGTCCCGTCACCGCGGTCGAGCTTGGCGGTGATAGAATCGACGTTGGCCAGGGTCTGCTGCAGGGCGTTGCGGTTCTCTTCGATCATCGTGTTCACATTGTTCAGCAGCCGGTCCTGATTCTGGTTCAGTGAATCGGCGAGACCCGTGACACTTTGCGCCACCTCTTTGAACTGAGTGATGATGTTGCTTAGGCTCGGTGGCACCTCGCCTTCGACGGTGTCGCCATTTTTCAGCACCGGCGAGTTGGGCGCGCCGAGCGAAATGGAAACGAAGCGGTTTCCACTCAGGGCTAGGTAATCGAGCCGGGCGACCGAGTCGCGGCGGACCACGGCCTGCTTGTCCAGCTGCAGTTTGACCAGCACACCGTTCGGTTGCAGCGATACGCCATCCACCTTGCCGAGCTTGAGCCCCGCCACCTGTACCGCATCGCCGACGCGCAGTCCTTCGACGTCGTTATATTTCACGTACAGATGGTAGGTTGTGGTCAGCAATCCCGTGCCGACCGTCGCCTCGATGGCGACAAACACGAGAAGAATGCCGACCAGGAAAAAGAGCCCGACTTTTTGTTCGTTCGTCATGTCACTCCCTCTCTGTGCGCCAGTTCACCGGTGGCCTGTGTACCGGTAAGAACACGCTCGCTGACTGGCTCACCGGCGTACCGGCTCACTGGCTCACGCCTTCTACGAGCATACCGGCTCACCGCTTCACGATTCGCTGTCATCAGACGCCCAGCTTCGCCGCCCGGATGAGCTCCTGGGTGTGCGGGTTGTCGCTGCGGCTGAGCGCGCTCGCGGGTTGATAGTCGACGATCCGGCCCTGGTGCAGCACGGCGATGTGGGTGCCGATGCGAAGGGCAAGCGCCAGGTTGTGCGCCACGACGACCTGCGTGGTGCGACGGGCTTCCTGGATGCGTTTGATCAGCTCCCCGATCTGTTCCGTGAGAATGGGATCGAGATCCGCCGTCGGCTCATCGTAGAGGATGATCTGGGGCTCGACGGCGAGCGCCCGGGCAATGGCGGCGCGCTTGCGCATGCCGCCGCTCAGGTCGCTCGGCATCTTGTTCTCCGTGCCTGCGAGCTCGACCTGTTCGAGGCAACGCGCCACGATCTGCTGGATTTCGCGCGCCGGATGCATGCAGTACTCCTGCAAGCGCAGGCTGACGTTCTCGGCCACCGTGAGCGAGTTGAGCAGGGCACTGCTCTGGAACACCATCGACAACCGAAACGGTTTCTCGCCGGGCCGCAGCCGCAAATAATCCTGTAGATCCATCCCGTTCAGGCGGATCGAGCCGTGGTCCGGTATCTCCAGACCGGCGATGTGCCGCAGCAGCACCGACTTGCCCTCGCCGCTGCCGCCGACGATCACCATGATCTCGCCGGCGTCGACGTGCAGGTCAACGCCGTTCAGCACGGGCACGCCGGAGAACGCTTTCCGCAGCCCGCGAATATCGATGCTGACACCCTGCGTTTCGCTCGCGGCCATGATCAGAACAGAATCGCCAAGCGCACGATGAAGTAGTCGAAGATGATGATCATGACGAAGCTCCACACCACCGCGGCGGTGGTGGACATTGCCACGCCTTCCGCCCCGCCCCGGGTGCGCAGTCCCCAGGTGCAGCAAATATTGGACACCGCAATGCCGAACATCGCGCCCTTGATGAGGCCGACCACCACATCTTTGAAATTCACCCACTGCGTCAAGTTCTCGAGATACTGATGTACGCTGATCTTCACCGCCGGGTCGAAGGCGACCACGATCGCCCCACCGGCGATCCCGACGACGTCGGCGTAGAGGACCAACATTGGCAGCGCCAGGGTCATGGCGATGAGGCGCGGGACGCACAGAAACTCGATGGGATCGATGTCCATCGTCTTCAAAGCGTTGATCTCGTCGTACACCGTCATCGAGCCCAGCTCGGCGGCGATCGCCGATCCAGCGCGCCCGGCGATGAGGAAACCCATGATCACCGGGCCGAGCTCTTTGGTCATGGCCAGACCGACAATCGAGCCGAGGATCTCCTGCGTGTATTGCTCCAGCTGATCGGCTGTCTGGACCACCAGCACCATACCGACGAACAACGACACCAGGAAGGTCAGCGGCACGGTGTCGGTGCCGATGCGCACCATTTGTATCATGACGCGGGTCCAGGTGCGCCCGGTCGGCCGTATCCGTTGCAGCGTGCTGAAGAACAAGAATGTCCCCTCGCCCAAGATCTGCAGCGTGTTCAGGATCGGCCGCCCGAGCCCGGCAAGCAAACCGCCGCGACGCGCCGGTGGCATCGGCTGTTCGATCGTGTCGCTCACACCCGCCATGCTTTTCACTGTCAGAAATCCCAGTACACCGGATAGCGGAGCTGTTTGCCATCGGATGATATCAGATCCCAGAGCAGGCTCCAGCGGGGCGCTTGCTCGCTATGCTGTTCGCGTGTGTAGAGTTGCCACAGCGGCGCGTAGAGGCGCTTGATGACCGCATTCCGCGGGTAGATCGCGTCGAGTACCGCCAGGGTGGCGAACTCGCTGTCCTGATCCGCGGCCTGATCGCGATAGAGCGGGAACAGCGTGTGCAATCGGCGCTCGCGATTCTGATCCAATTGCACCTCGTGGATGTCGCGCTCCAATACCAGGAGCACATCGCTGCGGCTGTAGCGGTAAGCGTCTTCTTCCTGCGTTTTCCACCGCAAGACCGGCCACATGACGAAGTGGCGGTGTACGTTGCCGAGATGCGAGTGTCCGTAGAACGGGGCAATGCGCAGCGAGGTGCGCTCTCCCGTGTTCAGATCCCGCTGCGACATCCATAATGGCCAGGGAAAGCCCCAGGTGTCGGTATGGGCGTTGCGGTCGACGGTGTGCGTGAAGAAGATGCCGTACGAACGGCTACGCCGCGTCGGGGAATCCGTGCGCGTGAAGAATGGGATGGAGACGACGCGCCGCTCGCGTTCCGGCAGCGTGAAGTGGCTCTCGTACGCGATGTAGAACGGCCACATGACGTAGCGAAAGCGCCTTTGCTCCCCCACCTGCTCCCAGCCGTACACCGGCCAGATCCGATAGCCACGGCCGAGCGGTCCGCTGGTGCGGCCGTAGAAGGGAAACGGCATCCACGTCCGCTCCAGCAGCGGTTGCTGCAGGCGCAGATAGAACGGGAACATGATCATCTGCACTTGCTCGTAGCCGAGGAAATCGCGCACGTTGGCGTAGAACGGCAAGACCGAGAGCTGTGTGCCGAGGATGTGGCTGTAGCGATAGAAGACCAGGGGAAAGATGGTGAAACGGCGGTCCCACTGGTCCGGCCGCCGCGCCGGCTGTGCCTTGTATGTGATCAGGCTCAATAGGCTGTGTCTGGTCTCTTCCGCGCTCCACCGCGAAATCCAGATGGGGTAGAGCACGGCGAGCTCGCTACCCGCTCTCTCAGGCCCGCGCTTGTACGAGAACAACGGCCGCACGATGAGCTCGGTGCTTTCCCCCGCGGTTTCGTAACTCAGCAACGGCCCGAGCAGGTGGACGCTGCGCTGCCCCGAGGCGTCACTATGGTAGTCGAGCAGCGGCCACAGCTTGAGGTCGAGTCCGCGCGCCGGCAAGGCGAAAAGACAAAGCAAAGCGGCGACGCAGATGGTCCGCGAAGGGTTCAAATTTGCGCCGAGAAAACGCGCTGCGTTCCCACTCACGACGTAAAGGTGATGCTTTGCAGGTCGCGGGCGCGGATCTGATAGAGACCGACGTTGGTTTGGCCGTAGATCATAAGCGAATTGCGCACCCGCAGGGTCACCGACTCTCCGCTCTTGAGGTGCACCGTGGCACGGCTATAGTCATGCGATTCGGGCGCAAAATCGATGCTCTTGATGTTGTCGAAAGCGATGCGCAAGGTGCCCCGTCCCATGTCCGCTTCCAACTGCACGTCCCCACCGATGTTCAGCCGATTGACCTGCACCTTGGTGCCGTCGGCATCCGTCAGGGTGGCATGGAAATCCGCGACCGGGTGAATCATGTCCCGGCCACCGCTGGTGCCCATGCCGAGCAGTAGGGGGCTCAAACAAACAAGGATCGGAAACAAGCGGATGACTGGAAAGGTTCGCCGATGCATTATCTCCCTCGGAAAGTGCGAAATGCACGCTAGCATATCCCTGGGGCGCTGCAAAACCACCCCGTCCGTGTCATTCCAACACGCCGCTATGACTGAAGACTGAGGCCGTATGTTGAAGCCGCAACCGTTGCCGCCCCCTGTGCCGGGCGCACAGCCCGGCGTACCCTCGCGCCGGCATGATTGGCGTTTGCCCCTGCGCCTTGCCGCCATCATCGTCGCCACCGCCGCAGTGGTGTGGTGGCCGCGCATGAACGGTGGATACGGCGCGGCGTTCTGGCTGTGGGCCGCTGCCGTTGCTGGCTATGCGCTCAGCTTCCGGCCCGCCGAGCGGCGCTCCACGAAACCCGGTGTGCTCGTGTGCGCGGCGTTGCTCGGCATCGTCGGACTCGCCGCGTTGCTGCGACTCACCGCCCTCGAGGATATTCCGGCCAACATCAGCATCGATGAGATTCTCCCGAGCCTGGAAGCCCAGCACATTGCCCACGGCGACGCGCCCAACGTCTTCTCCACTACCGGCTGGTTCAACATGCCGAACCTGACCTTTGCGTTTCCAGCGCTGGTCGTAAAGGCCGTGGGACACGATCCGTTTCTTGCCGTGCGGCTGTCGTCGGCATTGATGGGACTGGCCGGGATCGTTTCCGTCTTCCTGCTCGGGCGCCGGCTGTTCGGAGACCGGGTTGGGCTCGTTGCCAGCTTTCTCATGGCCGTGGCGTTCTGGCACATCCACAACAGTCGCACCGCATTTCCTTTCGTGCAGTCGTCGTTCTGCACGGCGCTGGCGATATACCTGCTGGTGCGGGCCCAGCAGGATCGTAGCCGCACGACGTTCGCCCTCGGGGGCATCATCCTGGGGATGGCGTTGCAGTGTTACTTCCCGGTCCGCATCCTCATTCTACTCTGCCCATTGTTCTTCGTGGTTGACGGCTTGCGGTACGACGTCCCAATGCGCACCATGGTCTCGAATGCGGCCTGCTTCGTGGCAGGCGCTCTCCTGGTGCTGAGCCCGCTGTTAGTATCGACGCCGTGGGATGTTCTCGCCGGCCACTCGCAGGACGTGCTGATCACCCACCCGGCCGTTTTGGGCGAGCTGTCACAGCAGTATCACGTCTCCGGTCTGCCGGCGGTGTTTGGCCGCAACCTCAAGGAGGCAACAGCGATGTTTACGGCGTGGGCCGACATGTGCGTGCTCAACCGTTCGCCCGCTGGGCTGCTTGACGTGGGGACCTTGGTCGCCTTGATCATCGGGGTGTTGGTTGCGCTGCTCGAGGGTGATCTCCCGGCGCTGCTGCTGGTAGCCTGGGCCGCGCTGACGTTCGTCTTCGGTGTGGCGTTCGGCGATTGGCCGCGTGCCTCGTATCGACTGGCGGCCGCCATGCCTGCGCTATTCATCCTGGCGGCCTACGGCATCGAGCGGTGCTTTCTTTCTATCCGTCCGCCCTGGCGCTGGTATCGTCTCGTGGTGCGGCCGGCTTTGATCGCCGTCATCGCCGCGTGGGTGCTGAGGCAGAACTATCACCTGTTCTTCATCGACTATGCGCGCGGTGACGGCAAGGAGACTGCCGACGGTGCGGCCCGGCGGCTGCTGTCCGCGCATTGCGACGGACGCCAATTCTATTTCGTCGGGGACTGGCTCGGCATGAACGTAGTGCCCGACGAGCCGCATGGGCTCGATCTGTTCTGCCCGCAGCATCAGGCCGTGGCGGTGGAACAGATCCCCCAAGTCGTTGCTAACCTCCAAGCGGCCACCTTTCTCGTTCCGCCCGCGGATATCAGCATTGTCGATGCCCTACGGCGTTGTTACCCGGCTGCGCAAGTATCGGCGCACCACAGCAAAGACGGCCGCCTGCTCTTCACCACCGTGGATGTGGCGGGGCGCGATCTGATGGCCGGCCGGCTGTGCGCAATCGGTGACAACGTGAGGCAGTGAGTTCTCACACCACCTACCGCACCTTGACGATGCGGCGGTACAGCTCTGCGTAGGACTGGGCCGACCGCTCCCACGAAAAATCGGCACCCATGGCATTCTGGATCAGCCGCTGCCACAGTTTGGGCGCGCGGTACGCCTCCAACGCACGCTCGATACAAGCGAGCAACGCCTCGTCCGTGTAGTCGCCGAACTTGAAGCCGGTGCCTGCACCGGTCTTCGCATCAACGTCCGTGATCGTGTCCTGCAGGCCACCGGTGGCGCGCACGATCGGAATGGTGCCGTAGCGCAGGCTGTAGATCTGGTTCAGCCCGCACGGCTCGTAAAGCGAGGGCATGAGGAACATGTCACTACCGGCCTCGATCTTGTGCGCCAGGGCATTGTCGAACGCGACGCGCACCGCTAGGCGCTTCTGGTGTTTCTCTGCCAGCGCGGCAAAGAGTTCCTGATACGACGCGTCGCCGCTGCCCAGCACCACCACCTGCAGCTGCTTGCGCAGCAAGCGCGACGCGATGTCGCTAAGCAAGTCGAACCCCTTCTGCGCCGCCAATCGTGAGATGATCCCGATCAGCGGCACCTTCGGAGCGACCGGCAAGCCGACACAGGCTTGCAGATCGGCCTTGCACGCAGCCTTGCCGCGCAGATCATCGGCGGAATAGCCCGCGACGATGTACCGGTCGTTCTCGGGACTCCACTCGCTATAGTCGACGCCGTTCAGGATACCGGCGAGCGCCGCACGTCGCGCTGCCAGCACGCCTTCCAAACCGTAGCCCAGCTCCGGCGTCTGGATCTCCTCCGCGTACGTTGGACTGACCGTTGTGATGGCATCGGCGCACACGATGCCGCCTTTGAGGAAATTGATCTTGCCGTAGAACTCGAGCCAGTCGGGCGTGAAGTAGCACCAGTCGATATTCAACAGGTGCCAATCGAAATGCCAGAACACTCCCTGATAACCAATGTTGTGAATGGTGAAAACGGTGCGCACGTTTTCCAACCCGGGATAGCGCCCGACGTCGGTTCGCAGAAACACCGGTGCCAGCGCGGTCTGCCAATCGTGGCAGTGCAGCACGTCGACAGGGCCGAGTTGCATCAGCAACGCCACAACGGCGCGGCTGAAGAAAGCGAACCGCTCCGCATTGTCCAGATAATCGCCGCCGGACGTGCCGTACAAGCCGGCGCGGGCGAAGTACTGGTCCGCTTCAATCAGGTATACGGGGATGCCGCCCTCCATCTCAGACTGCCACACACCGGCGGTGGCGGTGCGATCCGAGATGGGAACCTGCAGCTGCCATTCAGTGCGGCGCAGTGGTACCCCCGTCGATGAGACGGAACCGTAGGCCGGCATTATGACACAGACCTCGAGGCCGAGCCGTTGCAACGCGCGTGGAAGGGCGCCCACCACATCGGCCAGGCCGCCGGTTTTGGCGAAGGGCACACATTCAGAGGCTGCCATGACAACGCGCATGCTCATGCTCCTTGGGGCGCGCGTCTACTCGCCGGCTTCGCGCAAGTGGCGCGCCGCGTCCTCCGGCGGCACCGGGTTGATGTAGAAGCCGGTGCCCCACTCGAACCCTGCCACCTTGGTCAACTTCGGCATGACCTCGATGTGCCAGTGATAGTAGCCATCGACGGGCTCGGAGACAGGTGAGGAGTGGATGACGTAGTTGTACGGCGGGTGATCGAGCACCTTGTTCAAGCGGCGCAAAGTATCGCGCAGCGCCCACGCCAGGTTACGGTACTCGTGCTTGGTGATCAGCTCGAAGGCTCCCCCATGGGTCTTGGGCAGAATCCAAGTCTCCAGCGGGAAGCGCGGCGCAAACGGACAGACGGTGACGAACTCGTCGTTCTGCGCCACCAACCGTACCGGATTTTCCAGCTCCTGGTGAATCAGGTCGCAGAACACGCAGCGCTCCTTGTGGCGATAGTATTCGCGTGCGCCGTTCAGCTCTTCGGCCACGTTCAGCGGTATGATGGGCAGAGCGATGAGCTGCGAGTGCGCATGTTCGAGACTGGCGCCGGCCTCGGCGCCATGGTTCTTGAAAATCAAGATGTAGCGGAGGCGTCGGTCACGCTTCAGGTCGTGTACGCGATCGTGATACGACCACAAAATGTCTTCGATTTGTTGCTCGCTCAGCTCGGCGAGATCGGCGCTGTGATCCGGCGTTTCGATAATGACCTCGTGCGCGCCGATGCCGTTCATCAGATCGAACATCCCCTCGCCACGCCGCCCCAGCTCGCCCTCGATGCGTAGCGCTGGAAACTTGTTCGGCACCACGCGCACACTCCAGCCTGGCGAGTTCGGCTGCGCCCCGTTGGACCGGTACGCCAAGACTTCGGGCGGCGTCTCGTTTTCATGACCGCCACACAAGGCACACTCGCTTTTCTTCCGCCCCTCACGGGTATGGGCGAAGTCGGACGGGCGGCGCGCCCGCTCGGTCGCGATAATAACCCATCGCCCCATGATGGGGTCTTTTCGTAACTCCGGCATGACAGTAAACCTTCAATCCTAATGCTCCCAGATCCGAAGCAGCCGGGCAAGCGTGCTCCCACACGCATGCGTCGTGAGCGGTCACGCGCATGAAGAGGGGGCGGCTCGTCAGATGGTGTTGAGCGCTACAGAGCCCCCGCCCGCAACGGTTGCGTTTCCTCCTGCTGGCGCGGCTCTAAAGCGTGCTCCAACACCTCATCCATGGTGTCGACGAAGATGAACTGCATCTCCGCCCGTACGCTATCCGGGACGTCTTCAAGGTCCTTCTCGTTGCGTTTGGGCAGGATGATGGTGGTGATGCCGGCGCGCCGCGCCCCCAGCACCTTCTCCTTTATCCCGCCCACGGCGAGCACCTTGCCGCGCAACGTGATCTCGCCGGTCATGGCGATGTCGTGCCGCACCACCCGTCCGGTAAGCAGCGAGGTGAGCGAGGTGGCGATGGTGACGCCGGCGGAGGGGCCGTCCTTGGGCACCGCACCGGCGGGCACGTGCATGTGGAGATCGAGGTTCTCGAAGAAGTCGGCCGGGATCCCGAGCCGTTCGGCGCGCGAGCGGATGTAGCTGAGCGCCGCTTGCGCTGACTCCTTCATCACCTCGCCGAGGTGGCCGGTGAGCGTCAACCCCTTCTTGCCGCTCATCTTGGTCGACTCGATGAAGATGATGTCACCGCCCATTGGGGTCCACACCAATCCAATTGCTACGCCCGGTTCGTGCGCGCGCTCGGCGATCTCGGATAAAAACCGTTCCGCGCCGAGGAACTCGTGTACCTTGGCGGGATCGATGGTGACCGGTTCGGTCTTGCCTTCGGTGATGCCGCGCGCGACTTTGCGGCACAAGGTGCCGATCTCGCGCTCTAAGTTCCGCAGCCCGGCCTCGCGCGTGTAGTGCCGGATGACGTGGATCAGGCCGTCGGTGGTGAAGGCGATCTGCCCGTCCTTGAGGCCGTTCTCATGCTGCTGCTTCGGGATGAGATGGCGGCGCGCGATCTCGAGCTTCTCCTCTTCCGTGTAGCCAGCCAGCTCGATCACCTCCATGCGGTCGCGCAGCGGCGGCGGAATCGGATCGAGCAGGTTGCCCGTGGTCACAAACATGACTCGCGAGAGATCGAACGGCACGTCGAGATAGTGGTCGAGGAAAGTGTTGTTCTGCTCCGGGTCGAGCACCTCGAGCAAGGCCGAGGCCGGATCGCCGCGGAAGTCGGCCCCGAGCTTGTCGATCTCATCGAGCATGAACAGCGGGTTGTGGGAGCCGGCGTTGCGGATGTTCTGGATGATACGCCCCGGCAGCGAGCCGATGTAAGTGCGGCGATGGCCGCGGATCTCGGCCTCGTCGCGGATGCCGCCCAGCGACAAGCGGATGAACTTGCGCCCCATCGCCCGCGCGATCGAACGGCCGAGCGAGGTCTTCCCCGTACCCGGCGGGCCGACGAAGCACAGGATCGGACCCTTTGGGTCCTTCTTCAGCTGGCGCACGGCGAGATACTCGAGAATGCGGTCTTTGATCTTCTCGAGGTCGTAATGGTCTTCGTCCAACACCTGGCGCGCATGCGGGATATCGAGGTTATCCTCGGTCGACACCGCCCACGGCAGGCTGACCAGCCATTCTAAATACGTGCGGACGACGGTGTGTTCGGCGGACTCGGGCGGGATGATGCGCAGCCGCTCCAGTTCCGCCTCGGCCGCCTTACGCGCCTCGGCCGGCAGCTGCGCCGCTTCCATTTTCTTGCGCAGCTCCTCGACGTCGCCGCCGCGCGCGTCGCCCTCGCCCAACTCCTTCTGAATCGCCCGCATCTGCTGGCGCAGGTAGAACTCCTTCTGGTTCTTGGACAGCTCGGTTTGCACCTGCGACTGGATCTTGTGTCCCAGTTCCACCAGCTCGATCTCACGGTTGAGGATGGCCGACAACTTCTCGAGCCGCAACTTGATATCCAGCGTGCTGAGCAGATCCTGCTTTTCCTCCATCGAGATGTTGAGGTTCGAGGCGATCAGGTCGCTGACCTTGCCCGGATCCTTGATGTTCATCACCACCACCTGCAGCTCATCCGGCAGGTAGGGGATCATGGAGACGAACTTGGCGAACTGGTTCACCACGTGCGCCTGCATGGCCTCGATGTCCTTCGACGGCTCCAGAACCTCAGTGAGATGGCGGACGCGCGCCCGCAAGAAAGGCTTGTTTTGGATGTACTCCATCAACTCGATGCGGCGCAGCCCCTGCACCAGAATGCGCACGCTGTTGTCGGGGTACTTGAGCATCTTGAGGATCCGGCCCGCGGTCCCGCGCGAGTACAGCCCGTGGACGTCTGGTTCTTCTTCTTCCGGGTTCTTCTGCGCCGCCACACCGAGCATGCGGTCTCCGGCCAGCGCCTCTTCGACCGCTTTGAGGGAGCTGCCACGCGAGATGAGCAGCGGCACAATCGCCGAAGGAAAGATCACCACACCGCGCAGAGGCAGTACGGCAAGCTCGGTCGGCACATCGACCACGCTCAGGTCCTCTTCGAAGGCGAGAAAGCGTTGCTCCTTGCCTTCCGGGCCTTCCGGCTCTTTCTCCGGTGCGCTCATGATGTTCGGGCCATCGTCCTGTCTTCAACGGACAACATGCTCGCAAATGTAATACACGCACCCCCCACCCTCAAGGAGGCAAATGAGAAATAGTTGGCACGTCCTCGCGGCACCACCCCGCTCCGTCTTTCACATTCCCGAGCGGATGGCGTACCGTGGGGCGTAATGGCTTACGAGCACGTGGTCTTCGACCTGGACGGAACCCTGATCGACTCGCGCGCCGACCTGGCACAAGCCGTCAATCACGTGCTGGGTGCGTTCGGCTTGCCGGAACTATCCTTGCAGGCGGTCACCGGTTACATCGGCGAGGGTGCCAGGAGGCTGGTGCAACGCGCCTTGGGATCGGACCATGAGAACCGCCTCGAGGACGGCCTGAGGCTCTTCATCGAGTACTACGGCGCGCACCTCTTGGATCACACCCAACTCTACCCCGGCATCGCCGCGATGCTCCGCCAGCTGGCGCAGCGCGGAGTGGTACTGTCGGTTTTATCGAACAAGCCCGAGGCGATGAGCCGTGCCATCCTCGGTGGCCTGGACGTGCTCTCCGTCTTCCGCGCCGTGCTCGGCGGCGATTCCTTTCCTGCACGCAAGCCCGAGCCGGCCGGACTGGAGCATTTGCGGAGCCTCACCGGCACGTGGGTGGAAAAGATGCTCGTCGTCGGCGACTCGCTGATCGACCTGCGCACCGCGCGCGCCGCCGGCATCGACTTCTGCGGCGCCGCCTGGGGTTTCGGCGCCGAGGGGCTGTGCGCCGCGGGAGCGCAACCAATCATTGACGAGCCAGCCGCGCTCCTGGCCATCGTCGAAGGCTACCGACAGCTCACACCTTCGCTGCCGCCCGATCCAGGCGCTCGAAGCGGCGGCGGATGATGTCGCGCTGAGCCTTGTGGGTCAGGATGTACAGCTCGTTGGCCTTCACCGCGGCCACGACGCGCTGCGCCACGTCGTCGGCTTCGATGATGTCACCGACCATGTCGATCTGTGGCGGCATGAACGGCTCCTCGCCGGGGTTGCGCAGCTCGGGCGGCCGGTTGCGCGCGCTGGCGTTGATCTGCGTGTTCACTATCATCGGGCAGAGCACCGACACGCCGATGCCGTAGACGCTGAGGTCGCGCTGTAGGGTTTCACTCAGACCCACAACGGCATACTTGCTCGTGACATAGATCCCCATGGCTTGCATCGGCACGAGCCCGGACATCGACGCGGTGTTCACGATATGGCCGCCCTGCCCCTGCCCGATCAGGCGCGGCACAAAGGCCTCGATCCCGTGAATGACACCCCAGAGGTTGACATTGAGGACCCACTCCCAGTCGCGGTGCGTCGCGGTTTCCAGGGCACCGAAGGCCACAACCCCGGCGTTGTTGCAGACCAGATGCACGCCGCCGAAGTGCTCGAACGCGCGTGCGGCGAGCGCGTGGACGTCGTCGAGCTTGGTGACATCCGTGCGCACCGTGAGGACGTCACCCGGGATGGAAGCTGCCGTCGCTTCCATCGTCGGCTCTTCGATGTCGGCGAGCACGATGCGCATCCCCTCGGCGGCGAACGCGCGCGCCATGGCCGCACCGATGCCGCTCGCGCCGCCGGTGACGACCGCCACTCGGTTCTTCAGTTCCATCATCCCGCTCTCCTTGCACGTAGTGTTCTGAGTCGCAGGCTCGCTGGGTATCTCATCACCCCACCCCTGCCCTGTCCTGGGAGGAGAGGGCGCAGGGAAGTCCCTTCTCTGCCTAACCTGTAAAACGTTTGTCGCACGTGAGCAACCGCTTGACCCAAGGGCGGCAGCGAAACTAGATGTGCGGGGCATGACTGACCGTTTGGGCCGTGCTGCGTTGGCGCGACCGACGATAGCCGTCGCGCGCCGGTTGCTCGGCTGTACCGTCTGCCATCGGGTCGGTGGCGAGGTGCGGCGCGGGCGAATTGTCGAGGTCGAAGCCTACACTGACGATCCGGCCTCGCATGCAGCGAACGGGAAGCGCACCCGGCGCAATGAGGTGATGTTCGGCCCTGCCGGCGTCGCCTACATCTACTTCAGTTACGGCATGCACCACTGTTTCAACGTGGTCACCGAAACCGAGGGCAAACCCGGCGCCGTCCTCATCCGCGGCCTCGATGGCATCCCGCACGCCGCGGGGCCGGGGCTCGTCTGCCGCGCCTTGCAGCTCACGCTGCGTGACAATGCTCGTGACTTGGTTACGGATGCGGACTTCTGGATAGAGCCGGGCCGGCGCCGGCGTGGTGAGTATGCCGTGCGGACGACCCGCGTCGGCATCGTCAAGGGCGCCGATCTGCCACGGCGTTTCTATCTCCTCGGCAACCCCGGTGTGTCCAAGCGCGACCGCCGCGCCGAAGCGCGCGCCCGCCGAGACGCGTCATGACCACCCTGGAACGAGACCCATAGTCGGGCGGCCCGGTGGACCTCAGGAAGGCGGCCCAGCCGCCCTAAATTTTGATGAAGATGCGCTTGCGATAGAGGATGGCGGTGATCGCCAGCCAGAACAACACGTAGGCGATGGCGTAGAGCAGCGAAGCGTTGATCGGACTCGCGACGCGCAGAAAATAGCCTTCGAAAATGTAACGGCGCAGAGCTACCCTGGTTCCGTCGGCCTGAGTGACCCGCCAGAGGATCATCACCTTGGCCGTGAGGGTCGAAAGCATGTACGCCAAGATCGCGTTCGTGCCGTAGATGACGAACGGCCTGGCGCAGCGTCGGCACTGCCGCACGTCAACCAGCCAGTAGCACATCCCGAGAAAGTTCAACGCCATCCCTGCGGTGAACACGACGTATGAACTCGTCCATAGGTTCTTGTTGATCGGGAACCAGACGTCCATGACCACGCCGAGCAGCAAGCAGAGGTTTCCGGCGATGAACAGTCCCGCCAGCCGGGACAGCGGGCTGCGCGCGGAACGCATCCACCGGCCGGTGAGGACGCCGGCGAGGGTCGTGGCCGTCGCCGGGGCGGTGCTCAGAATCCCCTCCGGATCCCAACGGTGGCGCAGCAGGTGGCCGTGCATGAGGGCATTGTCGATGTAGGCCGCCAGGTTGTGACCCGGCCGGA
Source organism: Binatia bacterium (assembly GCA_050015455.1). Lineage (GTDB taxonomy): Bacteria > Desulfobacterota > Binatia > HRBIN30 > HRBIN30 > JAGDMS01. Next base: position 22,122 of record JBEKBJ010000045.1, on the reverse strand, counting down.
GCAGCCCCGCCCGGTGGCCCGGGATCGGCATGAGCTTCATGACGGCCCAGTACCCGACCAACAGCACAAGAGTGGTCAGCGCTTGGCCACGAACGTCCAACGTCAGAACGACGATGCAGGCGAGCAGGTAGCACGCGGCGATACGCTGCAGCACGCCTGGAATCCGCAGCGTCTCCCAATGGAAATAGGGAAATCCATTCAATATCATGCCGAGCGCAAAGATTATCAGCGTCCGCCGGACGACTTTGAGGAGTAACCCCCCCCTGCTTTCGCCGCCTTGTACTCGCGTGCCGATGGACAACGTGATCGCAACGCCGACAATGAACAGGAAAAATGGAAAGATCAGGTCGGTCGGCGTCCAGCCGTTCCAGGCAGCGTGCTGGAGCGGCGCGTACACCTCGTGCCACGTCCCCGGATTGTTGACCAAGATCATCGCGGCAATGGCAATGCCGCGGAACACGTCAAGCGAGAGTAAGCGGTCAGCTAGGGGTCCAGGAGTCGATGCCAATCTTCTCAGTCCAGTTACGTCAGTCTACTTCATTCCTGGGGCTCTGCCCACCTCGCCGCCTCCGTCCCGTCGCCGCACAGCACGCGAGTTTACCCGCTGGCAGCAGGCCGAGTAGAAGAGGGGCGAGGCGTACGGCGGTGCATGGGCGTGACCGCGATCAGCACCAGCAGAATTCGGCGAAGCATTGCACGCCTCCATTTCCCTAGCGCAGCAGTGCGGCGGGCAGCGCTCGCCTGAGGCGCCACCACAGCGAGCGCGCGGACGTCCGCCTCCAAGCCCTTAGCCGCAGCGGCAGCCGCTTGGCGGCGAGGTAATCGACGACTGTCTTCTCCTGTGTGTCCGTTTCACGCGTTGGGATTAGGACCCCGGATCGCACGTGATAGACCACATAACCGAGGTGGCGGATCTCTGCCCTGAGAGCGTCAGGGCTCTCGCCGTAGAACCCAAGCGCATACCGATTCGACTCGAAGAAGATCGGCGGAGCGTCAGGTCGTTCCAGCAGCCGTTGCATTCCCCGGATGGCCCGGACCTCGGAACCTTCGACGTCTAGCTTGATGAAATGCACGCTGTGCCAACCGCGTTGCGCCAGCAGATCATCGATCCGGATCGCGGGGACGCTCACGGAGGGCATCCCCGTCGCGGGCGTCGCTAGGTGACCCCAAGGACCGTGAGGGGAAAACTCCACCACCCCGCTCGCATCACCGACCGCGGCGTGGATGACGTGCAGGTTACGGAAGTCGTTGTGCTCAGCAGAGATCCGCAGCAGAGCCGCGTGCTGCGCTGACGCCTCGACCGCGATGACCTCACACCCCAGAGCGGCCGCCGTCAAAGCGAAGCCTCCCAGGTGCGCCCCCAGATCCAGCACCCGCGACCCTGGCTGCAGAACGTTCATGGCGACCTGGATCAGGGTGGACAGGTGTTTGAGGCTGCCGGCGCGGTATGCCGCCGCTACGGGATCGCTTTCGGACGTCACCCCTTTGCCGTGCGCTATGCTGAACCGTTTGCCCGCAGCCGTCACCGTGGAGACGGCCCACGTCGGCTCGTCGGGGCTATTGTTCGTCCGCATCGTCTTACTACAGCATTTCACGATTACGGTCACAAATGAGCTTGTGAAACTGGGTGACTTTGACCTGACCGAGCAAGGCATGCTCGTCAGCCGGCTTCAGAGAGCGACAGGCTCAGGGCGAGCGGAAAGAGTCAATGATGTCAACGGCACTACCGCTCAGGCTGAGCCCTTCGGCGCTGCTCAGGACAGGCTCGTCGAGGCGGCGTTTGCGAATTTATCGACAATCCCCGGAGGGAGAGAGGAAGAGCTGCTGACTTGAGTCGGGTCAGGCCGGCGTTCCACCGTTGACGGCTACCGAACCAACGGAAAGCTCGTAAGCGAGCGGCCCCTCTAGAGGCTCCCCTGCCGGCTCGTGCAGCGCCTGAACCTGGGCGCGTGCCTTTGCCATTTGACTCTCACGCCAGTGCAGCAAACCGCCGCGGATGTAATCGGGGTCCAGTCCGAGCACTTCGCAAATGTACTCGAACGTGAAAATGGGAACGTCGTCGTCAAACTGTGCGCAGTTGTCTTGACTGGCCATCACCCAATCATACGCTTCCTGAAACAGACGCCGGCTCTGGCTGTCTGTGGCCAGGGAGCACTTCTGAAAGCAATTGATGGCGTCTTCGAGCACCGCGACGACAAGCTGCCACTCCCCTCTCTTGCTCGGCCCCTGACGGCGAAGTGTGGCGAAGAACTGCGGCGCGAGAACGGTATCGGGTTGGAAGAGTTTCATAGCTCTGTTTTTTGTGAGGCAAGCCGCGAGCCACTAGTAGCCCGTACAGCTGCATTGACCTTTCCGGCGATTTTCGATCGGCTGAGTCGCTTGACGGTCTTATTTGCCATTTGGCTTTCGCAAAAGCAATAAGCGCGACGTGTTGCCGCCCCCGACCCGGGTACCTGAGCACTCTTTTGTGCTTGGCGATAGCATTCTGGCATTCGCCTTGGTAAAAAGGGCAGCTGTGATCGGTAGCGGCTCGATCAGCCGCTTTACGCTGCGGCGGGGATCAAGTACTGAGCGGAGGCTCTCATGCATTATCCGTGGTGGCATGTTCCGTTTCTTACTGCGCCGATGCTCATCGCCCTAGTGTCGGTGCTGCACGTGGTCGTCTCCCACTACGCGGTTGGCGGCGGCCTGTTTCTAGCGGTGGAGACGCGGCACGCGTATCGCACCGGCAACGAGAGGTACCTGGCCTATCTGAAGGAGCACGCGTGGTTCTTCATTCTGCTGACCGTGGTGTACGGCGCGATCACCGGCGTGGGAATCTGGTGGACGATCGGGCTGGCCTCGCCGCTGGCCACGGAGGCCTTGATCCATATCTTCGTGTTCGGCTGGGCGATGGAGTACGTGTTTTTCATTGTGGAGGTCACCTCAGCCTTAATTTTTTACTACTACTGGGAGCGACTCGATCCGTGGACGCACCAGGCCGTCGCCTGGATCTACGCCTTCTCGGCATGGATGAGCCTAGTGATGATCACCGGCATCACGGCCTTCATGCTCAACCCCGGCAGCTGGCCGTCGGGCCACGGCTTCTGGACGGGTTTTTTCAACCCGCAATTCCTGCCGCAGGTGCTCGCGCGCACCGGCGGGTCCCTCTTGTTGGCAACCTTGTACGTCTACCTGCACGCAGCGCTGACGGTGAAGCCGCCCTCGCTCTACCGGCTGATCGAGTCGCGCTCGGCTTGGCCGGCACTGCTTGGCGCCGTTCTGGTCGTGGCCGGCGGACTGGGCTGGTACGTGGCATTGCCGCCGTCGGCGCGGGCGGCACTGGCCGACGCCAGCGTTCTCAACGTGCTCACGGTGCTGGTGTTCGCGTGCACGGTCGTGGTGTTCGTCATGCTGTACCTCGGGCCGTACAGGAACCCAGGCTGGTTGTCTCCCGGCTTTGCGATTCTGTTCTTCGCCAGCGGGCTGGCTGCGATCACGACCGGCGAGTACATCCGCGAAGCTGTCCGCAAACCGTATATCCTCTACAACGTGGTGCTCGGTAACCAGATCCTGGCGGAGGAAATCCCCGAGCTCCGGCGCAGCGGCTACCTCGAAGGCGGGACCTGGACCAAGGCCTTCGTCGCCGCCCGCTACCCCCAGGTGATCAGCGCGAGCAAGGTGGACAGCGCAAAGCTGCTCAGCTTGCCGGAGAACGATCAGATCCATCTCGGCCAGACCCTGTTTCAGTACCACTGCAGCGATTGCCACGCCGCGGTGGTGGGCTACTCCGCAATCACGCAGCTGACGCACGGGTGGACGGCGGAGATGATCCGCCGCGTCGTCGAGCATCCCGAGAAGGTCGCGTTCTTCATGCCGCCGTGGGCGGGAACGACCGAGGAGGCCGAGCTGCTGACGAAGTACCTGGCCAGTATCGCGCCGCCGCATCCACCGGGCATGAACTACGGCGATGGGAGGACAGGGCAATGATGGAGCCGGCACAGCTGATTGGTCCGTCGAGTGCGCTCGGTGCCCCGGCACCGTATTGGTTCCTGGTGTTCTTCAAAGTCCTGGGCTTCACGCTGCACACGGCGCCCATGCATCTGTGGTTCGCGGGCACCATCGTGGCGCTGCTGCTCGGGCGCAGCGGGGCTGGTCACGCTCAGCTCCTGTCGGCGCGCTTGCTGCGGCGCATGCCGATCGTGATCGCGTATGGGGTGAACTTCGGCATCGTTCCTCTGCTCTTCACGCAGGTGGCTTACTACAAAGTATTCTATCCTGCGACCATTCTCATGGCGTGGCCCTGGTTCAGCATCTTCGTCCTGCTCACGCTGGCGTACTATGGCGTCTACATTTATGCGGCAGGCTTGCACAACGGGGCCGGCATGACTCGGCTGCGCAACGCCGGCGGCTGGATGGCAGCCGTCCTCTTTCTGACAATCGGATTCCTGTTCTCCAACGCTTTCAGCTTGATGGTGAACGTCGCAGCTTGGCCGCAGCTGTGGCTTGCGAGCAGCGTGGCGGGCGCTTCCGTGGGCACGGCGTTGAACCTCGGAGACCCCACCCTGTGGCCGCGTTGGCTGATGATGTTCGGTCTCGCGCTCACGACTACGGCGGCATACGTCGGCATCGACACCGGCCTGTTCGCGGGTGGAGAGCCGGCTGCCTATCGTCAATGGGCACGGAGCCTTGCGCTCAAGCTGTATAGCTTCGGCCTGCTGTGGTTCGGCTGCGCCGGATTGGCGTACGTGGCCACGTGGCCGGTCGAGTTGCGAGACGCCGCATTCGGCGGTTGGCGCGCCGTGTTGATGGTGGTGACGGCGGTAGCTCCGGGGTTGCCATGGCTCCTGCTTCTCCGACAGTCGCGCTCGGCTGGCGGACGGGCATTGGCGTGGACCATCGGCGTCACGCAGTTCGGGGTGCTTGCGCTCAACGCCGTGAGCCGGCAGGTCGTGCAGAACCTGCAATTGCGCGGGTTCGTCGACGTGACCAGCGAGCCCGTCACATTGCAGTGGAGTCCGCTGCTCTCGTTCTTGGGGCTGTTTGTCGCCGGAGTCGCGGTCATGGCGTGGATGTTGAGCCGAGTTATCGCGGCGGCACGCCGTGGGCCGGTGCCCGGGCGGTCCGCTGAACCTGGGCCCGAGGTGCGCGCGTCGGCCGGTTAGCGACTACAACGAGGCGCTCGGCACGCCGCCACACGCGAGCGGGCTTGACTCTATAGCTGGGCCGCGCTCGTAATGCCCGCGGTCTCCGTGGTATAGGGAGCGCATGAGGGACGCGGACTTCCCGAACGTCCAAGCCGCCATGGCGGGATCGGGTCGGCGCCCGCGTCGACAGTGAAAGGTTCTAACCCCTTGGTACAAAAAGCGCGGATCACCCCTCCTCCAAATCGGCAGAAGCGGCGTGAACCGCTGCCGTCGCACCGGCCCAAGCCGGCCGAAGATGATCCGGACGCGCCGCGGCGGGTCGCGGAGATCCTCGCCAACCCGAGCTACCGGGAAGCCGATAAGGACGTTGACTTCCTCAACAGCGATCAGGCGCGGGGAGCGCGGTTACAGCTCGATTACTTCAAGCCTGAGTTTCTGCTCGAACAGCACGGAATTCTGCACACCATTGTCGTCTTTGGTAGCACTCGCATTCCGGAGCCGGCGGCGGCCCGCCGCAATGTCGAGCGGCTGCAGAAGGCGCTGGCGCCTGATCCCGGCAACCCGGACCTGCTTCGGCGCCTGGCCATTGCCACCCGCATCCAGGCCAAGAGCGTCTACTACGAGCTGGCCCGCGAGTTTGGCCGCTTGGTGGGTCGCGCGGGCCGCGGGCGGGTCGTGGTGATAACCGGCGGCGGCCCCGGAATGATGGAAGCGGCCAACCGCGGCACCTATGACGTCGGCGCCGAGTCTGTCGGTCTGAACATCAGTCTCCCGCACGAGCAGTACCCGAACCCCTACATCACCCCGGATCTGTGTTTCCGCTTCCACTACTTTTCCATGCGCAAGCTGCATTTCCTGCTGCGCGCCAAGGCATTGGTCGCTTTTCCGGGCGGATACGGCACGTTCGACGAGCTGTTCGAGACCTTGACTCTGGTACAAACGCGCAAGATCGAGCCGCTGCCGATCGTGCTGGTGGGCGAGCGCTACTGGCAACAGGCCTTCAACGTGGACTTCCTCGTCGACGAGGGCGTGATCGATCCGGAGGACCGCGAGCTGTTCTGGTACGCCGAAACGACGCAAGAGATCTGGGATGGCATCCTGGATTGGCATCAGATCAATGGTGAGCCGCTCTTGCCACCCGCCTGAGCGCGGACGCCGCCCGCAGACTCCGGGCCGGCGGACGGAAGCGAGGAGGAAGCCTTGAAGCTGTCTTTTCACGGTGCCGATCGTGGCGTCACCGGCTCTTGCCACCTGCTCGAGTGTGCCGGGCGGCGCCTCCTGATCGACTGTGGTTTGTTTCAATTCGGGCGTGAGCTTGACGAGGAGAACACGGAGCCTTTCGGCTTCGATCCCGCCGGCATCGATCTCGTGCTGCTGACCCACGCCCACCTCGACCACTGCGGGCGCTTGCCGTTGCTCGTCAAACGCGGCTTCCACGGCGAGGTGATCGCCACCCCTGCCACGCGAGAGCTGGCGCGGCTGGTGATGCTGGACGCGGCGCATCTGCAGGAGGAAGAAGCACGGCGGCACGCGCGCGCGGTGGCCCGGCGCCCCGACTCGGCGAATGCTGGCGCTCCCCTCTACACCGTGCTGGATGTGCTGAACAGCTTTGATCACTTCGGGCGCACGGCGGCATACAACCAGCGTCTGCAGCTGGCGGAAGGCCTGCACGCCACCTTTCTGGATGCCGGCCACATTCTCGGCTCCGCCTGCGTGTGGCTCGAGCTAGAGGAAAGCGGCAACCGCCGCACGGTGTTGTTCTCCGGCGACCTCGGCAACGCCGGCCGGCCGCTGCTACGCCAACCGGCGGCACCGCCGAAGGCTGAGGTGGTGGTGATGGAGACCACCTACGGGGACCGGCTGCACAAGCCGATCGCCGCTTCGGTTGAGGAGCTGTACGCAGTCATCACCGACACCTTCGACCGCGGCGGCAACGTGATCATCCCGACCTTCGCGCTCGAACGCGCCCAGGAGCTGCTGTACTTCCTGCGCGAGGGCGAGGAAACCAAGCGGCTGCCGCGTTCCATGCAAGTGTACCTCGACTCGCCAATGGCGATCTCCGCGACCGCCATCTTCAAGCATCACCCCGAGTGCTATGATGCCGAGACCGCCGATCTCTTGCGTCAGGGACAGGACCCCCTGGGCCTCCAAGGGCTCCACTTCACGCGCCAGGCGTCAGAGTCGATGGCGCTGAACAACATTCGCGCCGGCGCGGTGATCATGGCCGGCTCGGGCATGTGTACGGGCGGACGCGTGCGGCATCACCTGAAACACAACCTCTGGCGGCCAGAGTCGAGCGTCGCGTTCGTGGGGTTCGCGGCCGTAGGCACCCTGGCGCGGACGATCATCGACGGCGCCAAGCAGGTCCGCCTGTTCGGCGAAGAGATCCCGGTGCGCGCCAGCATTCACACCATCAATGGATTCTCGGCCCACGCCGACCAGGCGGAGCTGTTGGCCTGGCACCAGCACATCGGCGCGCCGCAGCGCACATTCCTGGTGCACGGCGAAAGCGAAGCCATGCGCCAGTTCGCGACACGCCTGACGCAGACGGCGATCGAGATGCCGAAGCTGCATCAGGAATTCGAGCTGTAACCAAAGGCGTTGGTGGCGGGCGCGGGTCCGCCGCCGTCGCCTACTTCCCGGCAACGTCGCGCAGAATGGCTTCGACGTGTTCGCGCAACGAGCCGCGGCGTGAGCCGTAGCGGCTGCGCGTCGACAACGCCACCTCTTTGCCGACGATTTCTGCCGCCACCAAGTCGCTCAGGTACTGGCACATCGCGCTCTGGCGGCGGCGCCTCCGGGCGCGTGCTCGCGCCTGTCGCTGTGCCGGAGTCAGTCCCTTCTCATGCGAATCGGGCAGGGTCTCGGCAAGGATGTGCCGCAGCACGCGCCGCAGCCGCAGCTCCCACCCAGAGGGCAGACTCACGATCAGCTCGCCGGCTTTCGTTCCCGGCTTCACCGTGATGGGATGCGGCCGTGCCATTGTGTTGTGCCTAACAGGAGCGGCTGCGGTTGTCCATCGCGAATGCAAGCACCTCTGCCGCTGGCGCTCAAAAACTCGCCGTCCTGTCCACCTTGCCCGTGTTCTTAGCACGGGGGGTGATGTATTTGCCGACGATCATGTCTTGGTAGCCCATACCGGGACCGACCATCGGGTACACGTGCTCGTGTTGGTCGATGATCACCTCCAGAAACGCCGGCCCAGGGAAGCTGACGAACTTCTCCAGCGCTTCTCGCACCTGCGCTCTCTTGGACACCCGCTGCGCGAGCTCGAAGCCGTCGGCGCGCGCCGCGCGGATGAAATCCTTCTTGTGCAGCGTTTTGTCGGTGCCGGCGTAGCGTTGCTCGTGGAAGAGGTCCTGCCACTGGCGCACCATGCCGTCGCCGAAGTTGTTGAGCACCAGGACCTTGACCGGGATGTCATAGGTGGTCAGCGTTTCCAATTCCCCGTAATTCATGCGGATGCTGCCATCGCCGTCGACGTCGATCACGAGCTTACCCGGGTTGGCGATCTGGGCGCCGATGGCCGCCGGAAGACCGAATCCCATCGTCCCCATGCTCCCCGAGGTCAGGAAGCTGCGGGGGCGCTTGAAGGCCAGATACTGCGCCGCCCACATCTGGTGCTGGCCAACACCAGTGGTGATGATAGCCTCGCCACGCGTGATATCGGAGAGATGGCTCAACACCTCCTCCGCCTGAATCAGATCGCTGTCACGATTGTAGTTGAGCGCGTGCTCGGCCTTCAGCCTGTTGACGTACGCCAGCCAGCGGCTGAAATCCTTCTTGCACGTTTTGCCGGCTTTCAGGAGCTGGGTGAGGCCGCGCTTGGTATCCGTGACGTGCGACCAGTCCACCGCCTTGACCTTGCCGATCTCCGAGGCGTCGATGTCGAGGTGGGCGATCTTGGCGTGGGCGGCGAAGTCCGCCACCTTGCCAGCGACGCGGTCGTCGAAACGTGCGCCGACGGCGAAGAGGAAATCGCAATCTTCGACGGCGTAGTTGGCGTAGGCGGTGCCGTGCATGCCGAGCATGTGCAGCGACAGCTCACTGGCGGTGTCGATCACTCCAATGCCCATCAGTGTGGTGACGATGGGAATCTTGAAGCGCTCGGCAAAGGAGCACAACTCGGCTGCGGCATTGCCGTTGACGACACCGCCGCCGGCATAAATCAGCGGGCGCTCGGATTCGTTCAGCATGCGGTAGAAGGCCTGGATCTGCTCCTCGGGAATCGTCGCCCGGTTCAGCGCCGCGAGGCGCTCATCGTAGCCGCGCAACTGCAACAGGCCACTGCCTTGGAAGACCACCTCGGCGCGCTGAACGTCTTTGGGGACGTCGACCACCACCGGCCCGGGCCGGCCGCTGCGCGCGACCTCGAAAGCCGTACGGATGGTCGCCTCGATTTTCGTTTCATCCGTCACCAGGAACACGTGCTTGGCGCACGCCGACATGATGTTGAAAACCGGCGCTTCCTGAAAGGCATCGGTTCCCATCGCCAGGCGCGCCACCTGGCCACAAATGAGGACGATGGGGACGGAGTCCGCGTGACAGTCACGCACCGGGGTCACCGAGTTGGTCGCCCCGGGGCCGGACGTGACCAAGGAAACCCCGACCTTGCCGGTAGAGCGCGCGTAGCCGGCGGCCATGAACCCGGCCCCTTGCTCGGTCGCCGGCACGAGCAAACGGATTTCTCCCTCTTTCGGATGGCTTTCATTGTAGCGGAAGATCGCATCGTAGGTGGGGAGAATCGCTCCACCGCTGTAGCCGAAGATCGCATCCACTCCCTCGTCGGCCAAAACCTGTACGATGGTATCGGCCCCACTCATGCTGGTGCCGGCAAGGGGGTGCTTCGAAGCGCGTTTGGTGTCCGCAAGCAGCGTCATCTGTCCTCTTTCCTTCAGGGTGTACGTAACCGCGTAGCATTATCATGGTGGGCGAGTAAAGATGCCAAGACGGCCGCACGCCGGTTGGCCGCGGCATTTCACTGCCGCAAGACCGCAAATCAATGGGCTAATGCGGTGCAAACCTGGCACAGTCCCTGGTAAGTCTTGCCTGTCTGGGAGGACACTAGGCGCACGGCTTGGTGGAATACTCCTGCGCTAATGCGATGGCACCACTTCCGCAACCAAAACCCCGCCCGTCGGGTAACGACGCGTCCCTCGAGAGTTGACACAACCATAGAATCACGAAATAGCTCGGAGAGCATGCCCCGGGCCCGCTACCTCGACAAGAAGTCGCTTGCGGAAACGCTGACCTCGTTCGTGGATGAGCTTCCGATCCACCGGCGCGAGCCGGAAACGGTTGCGGTCGAAGGGAGCCTACATCGCATCACAGCCGAGCCGATCTTCGCGCGCACCTCGGCGCCACACTACCACGGCGCGGCTATGGACGGCATCGCCGTCTGTGCCGAGGATACGTTCGGCGCGAGCGAGGCGCACCCCATCGAGCTAGAGTTGACGCCGCAGGGGCCGGGGACGGCTGAAGGCCACAGGCCACGGGCGTTCTCCCATATCGATACAGGAGAGCCGCTGCCGGCGTGGGCGAACGCGGTGATCATGATCGAGCATGTGTATCCGCTCGGCAGCGGTAAGATCAGCATCCGGCAGGCGGCGGCGCCCTGGCAGCACGTGCGCTTGGTCGGGGAAGACATCGTCGCCACAGAGCCGCTGCTGCCGCGCGGCCACCGGATCCGTCCCTTTGACATCGGCGCGCTCTTGGCCGCCGGCCACACCACCGTGCCGGTGACGCCGCGGCCGCGCGTCGCCATCATTCCCACCGGCAGCGAGTTGGTGGAACCCGGCACCGAGGCGCCTGCGGGCGCCATCATCGAGTTCAACTCGCGCGTGGTAGCGGCCTTCGTCGAGGAATGGGGCGGCGAGCCGCGGCGGCTGCCGCCTGTCCGTGATGAGCTGGAACTGATCAAGGCGGCGGTGCAGTCTGCCGTGCCCGCCCACGACATCGTCGCCGTCATTGCAGGCTCATCCGCCGGCGAGCGCGACTTCACCGTCACCGCGTTGCGCGCGCTCGGGACGATTCTGGTGCACGGCATCGACATCATGCCCGGCAAGCCGGCGATCTGCAGCACGGTGCAAAACACGCCCGTGCTCGGGCTGCCCGGCTACCCGGTGTCCAGCGTCATCGTCTGCCAGCAAGTGCTGCGCCCGCTGATCGCCAAGTTCCTCGGCCGAGCCGCCGAGCCGCCGGAAAGCGTGCGCGCGGTGGTGCCGCGCAAGATCCCGTCGCGTCTCGGGCTGGAGGAGTTCATGCGGGTGACGCTCGGTCAGGTGGGCGGGCGCATCGTCGCCACTCCCCTCGGGCGCGGCGCCGGCGTCATCAGCACGCTGGTCAAAGCTGACGGCTTTCTGCGCATCCCGTCGTTGTCCGAAGGGGTCAACGCCGACGAAGAGGTGAGCGTCGAGCTGCTGCGGCCGCGTTGGGAAATCGCCAACACCATCGTGTTCAGCGGCAGCCACGACCTGTCGATTGGGTTGTTGGAGGATTGCTTGAAGCGGGCGCACCCGCAGCTCAAGATTTCCACCGCGAATATCGGCAGCCTGGGCGGTTTGCTCGCGCTCAAACGGGGCCAAGCCCACGTCGTCGGCACGCACCTGCTCGATCCGAGGACCGGAACCTACAACCTGCCGGACATCCGGCGTCATCTGCGCCTCAGCGAAGTCATAGTGGTGCACCTGGTCGGTCGCGAGCAAGGATTGATCGTGGCACGAGGAAATCCCAAGCACATCCGGCAGCTGCAGGACCTCGCCCGCGCCGAGGTGCGCTTCGTCAACCGACAGCCCGGCGCCGGCACCCGTGTGCTGCTGGATTACAAGCTGGCAAAGCTGCGGCTGCGGCCCGACCGGATTCGCGGCTACGACCGCGAAGAGTTCACCCACATGGCGGTGGCGGTGGCCGTCGCCAGCGGTCTGGCCGACTGCGGGTTGGGCGTGCGTTCCGCCGCCAATGCCCTCGGGCTGGATTTCGTGCCTATCGAGAAAGAGGAGTACGATCTCGTCTTGCGCCGCGATTTCTACGCCAGTGCCATGGGCCAGGCGCTGCTGGCGGCCGTGCGCTCCGATGAATTTCGCCAGGCGGTTGTACGCCTGGGCGGGTACGACGTCAGCAAGACTGGGGAACTCAAGGCGGAAGGCCGGAAGCAACAAAGGTCAAAGGTGAAAGCCACAAACAAGAGGTCAAAGAGAAAAGGTCAAAGCTGAAAGCCGGAAGGAGAAGAGGTCAGGTGAAAGGTCAAAAGTGAAAGCCCTTTCTGGCTTTGACCTTTTGCCTTGAACCTTTTCTAACCTTTTACCTTTCTGCTTGAATCTTCTCTAATTCCTCGCGCAACACGCGAGGGAGGCGGATCGCACTGTCCACCATGCGGATGTCCGGGATCAACTCCGCCAGCTGCGCGCCGCCGGGTTGTGTTGCTCGGTGGCCGCGAAGCGCTTCGAAAGCGCGTAACACCTCCGGGGCCATGGGTGCCACCGCGGTGCCCCGCATCGCCAGAATGCGGTGGCTCGGTGCCGCCAGCGCCAGATATGCGGCGCCATAGGTGCCGCCGCCGAGAACGCTGACGATCGGATGTCCCAGAAGCCGCGCTGCCACCATCGCGCGCAGGCATTCCGCGAGCGCGCGAGGGAGACCCAAGCGCTCTTGCGCCAAATCGACGGCGTGTCCCTGGCAAAAGAGGAAGGTAAGAATAGCCGCCGGTTGGGCGCCCCGCTCCCGCGCGGCGCGCGCCAACATATCGGTGACGACGGCTGCCTCCTCGATACCGACACCGCTTCCGTGCGCCTGCTCCGGGCCGACGACCAAAGCGAGGGCGGGGTAATGGGCGAGCGTACCGAGGGCTGCTTGCACCAGACCCCGGCGCTGTATGCTGCCGGACGGCTTCCATTGCCCGCGAAAGGAGTAGCGCAGCAGATCACGCCGACGTGCCTTCTCGGCGAACTCGATGCGTACGGGACGCCACGACGTGTCTGCTTGTAGCCGAGCCTGCAGCGCCGCCGCGACCGCGGCGCTCTCATTCAGCCGATCTTCCAGCGACCTGGGCGCCGCCACCGTGTGGGTCGCAGCGATGAATTCAGCCAGCGCGGCGCGCACGTCAGCTGCCCGGTCCGCCACTACGCGATGCGCATCACCGTTGTGCAGCCGATTTGCCGCCGCGGTTGCCGCCAGAGCTTCTTGCTCCGGTGTTGCGCGGCGTGGGGGCACAACCTGCTGCGCCTCCACGCCGATGTCTCCGAGGAGCTTCGGTCCGGTGAGGCCCCACTGGGCGCCCTCGGTCATGATGATGCGATCCGGCAACGCCGCCATCACCGCGGGCGCGCCGAAACAACCGCGCGGTCCGCTGATCACCGCAGCCAGGTGCACGCCTTGCAAGCTCAGGCGCGCCAGCGCCACTCCCACGGCCGATGCCGCAGCCAGGGCCAGCGGCCCTTCTTCGACCCGGACCCCGCCGGTATCGAAACCAATGATCAGCGCCGCCGGGCGGCGCCCGTGCGCATCGCCTGTGATTGCGCTCTCGGCCAGGCGCGCCAGAATACCGGACTCACGCACGCCGATGGTGCCGCCGCGGATGTAACCATCCGTGAATGCCACCAGCACCGGCACTCCATCGAGCGCGCCGGCACCGACCACCAGCGGTGAGTCCGAAGTGACGCCGCCGCCAGGGACAAACGTGTTGGCGTCGAGGATGCCTTCAGCCCGCTGCGCCGCTGGCATGGCCGAGAAGGTGCCAGGGCTCATGGCCTCATTGGGCCGGATTGCGAAGAGCACATCCAGACGGTGGAGCGTGCGTGGAGACGGATGCCGAGGTGAAAACGAAATCTTTCAAGGCCATACGGTCTCCGCCGCCGGCTCATTCTTCATTGAACTTGGCCTCGACCAGCAGTTCGATGGCCTCCAGGGCCTCGACCGCTTGCGGGCCCGAGACGCTCACGTCGATGCAACTCCCTTGGGCCGCGGCCAGCATCATCAAGCCGATGATGCTCTTGCCGTTGACCACCTGGTTGTCCTTGCCGACGGTGATCTCGGCGTCGAATTGCGCCGCCGTCTGCACCAACTGTGCGGCGGCGCGGGCATGCAACCCGAGCCGATTCTTGATCTCCAAGTTCTTGCACAGCACCGTGCCGCCCGGTGCGGCGGGCGGGCTCATGACTTCCCTCCCGCCGGCACGTTGCGCTGGTGCCGGGCGGTGCGGCGGATTTCGCGGTCGACCATGGTCGTGAATTGCCGCGCCGCGTGCTGCCCGCGTATTTTCAAGGCCTGGTTGCGCGCCGCCACCTCGATGAGCACCGCCAGGTTGCGCCCGGGCCGCACCGGCAAGCGAATCAAGGGGAGGGAGACGTGCAGGATGGTGTAGCGTTGATCCTCCAGGCCCAAGCGGTCGATCTCCGTGTTCCATTCCACCAGCTCCGCCACCAGATCGATCTGCTGCTCATCCAGAATCGTCAGCGTACCGAACAACTCGCGCACGTTGATGATGCCGAGCCCGTGGATCTCCATATGATGCTGAATGAGGTCAGGCGAACGCCCTTTCAGTGCCAGCGGCGACACCTCCGAGACCTCGACGACGTCGTCAGCCACGAAGCGGTGCCCGCGCGCGACCAGATCGAGGGCCGCTTCACTCTTGCCGATGCCGCTCTTGCCGATGATGAGGACACCGAGGCCGAACACCTGCACCAGCACGCCATGCACCGTGACGCGGGCCGCCAACTTTTCCTCCAGCCAGCCGGTCACCGCCCGGATCAGCACCGCGCTCTTCAACGGCGTGCGCAAGACCGGTACGCGGTACTTGTCGGCCGCGCGTCGCAACACCGGCGGGACAGCGGCATCGTTGGTGACAATGAGGCAGGCGATCTCTTCAGCGCAGACCCGTTCCACCGCCTGCCGCGCCGCCAGCGGCGGCATGCTTTGCAGATACGACATCTCCGGCTTGCCGATCACCTGCACGCGTTTGGGATGCATCTGCTGCACGTAGCCCGCCAGCGCCAAGCCGGGCTTTTGGATGCGTGGCGCGGCGATCTTGCGATGGATGCCGGGTCTGCCGGCAACCAGTTGCAGGTTCCACTGCCCGCCTTGGTCGGCGAGCAGCGTGGCCACCTCGATGCCGGGTTCCGGGTCGGGTTCAGTACTTTTCATCTTGGTACTGAATAGTCTCGTAGAGCTCATGACGGCCAGCCACCGACAGGAGCTGATGACGGAAGCTGTCGTCCTTGAGGAGCCGCGACACCCGCGCCAGCGCTTTCAGATGCATGCCGACCGACTCCTCCGGCGCCACCAGCACAAAGAAGAGCTTCGTGGGATTACCGTCAAGCGACTCGAAGTCGACGCCGCGAAGATGGCGCCCGAACACGGCCAACACGCCGTTGAGGTGTGGAAACTTTCCGTGCGGGATGGCGATGCCATCGCCCATGGCGGTGCTGCCCAATCGCTCCCGCTCCCACAGGACCTCCAGCAAGCGCTCCGCATTGATCTCGGGATGCGCCTCAGCCAGGTGCACCGCCAGCTCGCGCAACACCTCCTCCTTATTGTTTCCCTTCAGGTCGGGAATCACCCCGGACTCGGAAAGGATGTCAGTGATCTTCATGCCGCCGCTCGTCCCCCTTTCCCCGGGAGACGATTCCATTCTGTCTCCTCTCCCTCCGGGGAGTGTTCACTTCCATCACGACGGTTCCGGCTCCATCAGGCCGTATTTCCCATCTTTGCGGCGGTACACCACGCTTAGGGTGTCGGTGGCGGCGTTCATGAACAACAGGAAGTCGGCCTTGCGCATGCGCAGGTGCAAAATGGCCTCGTCCACCGACATCGGCTTGACGGCGACGCGCTCGGTGCGGATGGTGTTCACGCCGCGAGCGCTGGCGGGTGCCAGCGCCGTCGCGGTGTCGTTCGCGCCCTTGCGGTCCTTCACTTTGGCGAGGCGCTTCTTGATCTGGCGCTCGATCTTGCTCGTCACCAGATCAATGGCCGAGTAGAGGTCGCCGGTCTCTTCGGCGGCGGTGACGTGGAGGTGGTTGGTGCTGACGTGCACCTCGGCGATGTGGCGATGCTTGAGCACCGACAAAATGACGTGCGCCTCGATGGGGCGGCGCAAGAACTTGTGCAGCCCCTGCATCTTCTCCTCGACATACTGCCGGAGGCCCTCGGTCGGCTCGACACGCCGAAAGGTAACCATCACCTGCATGCTATTTCTCCGTGCGCCGTCAAAACGCCTGGCGCCGTTTGGACGAGGGCAGGACTCCCATGATGCCGCGGTACTTGGCTACGGTGCGTCGGGCAATGCCGACGTGTTCGCTCGACAGCATCTTGGCGATGTGTTGATCGCTGAAGGGGCGGCGGGGGTCCTCGGTGGCAATGATCCCACGGATGCGGTCTTTGACGCTCTCCGCCGAGACTTCTTCGCCGTCCGCTCCCTGTAGACTCGAGGTGAAGAAGTATTTCAATTCGAAGGTGCCTTGCGGCGTGTGCACGTACTTGTTGGCGGTGGCGCGGCTGACGGTCGACTCGTGCATGCCGATGTCCATGGCCACGTCCTTCAACACCAGCGGCCTGAGGTGTGCCACGCCTTTTTCGAAAAACTGGCTTTGGAAGCGTACGATGCTTTGCGTCACCAGGTAGAGGGTGCGCTGCCGCTGCTGTATACTCTTGATGAGCCAAGCGGCGGCGCGCATTTTCTCCTGAATGTAACGCTTGGCCTCGCCGGTGCCCCCGCCCGACAGCACCTGACGGTAGAAATTGCTCACGCGCAACCGCGGCAGGCCTTCGTCGTTCAAGGTCACCACCAACTCGTCTCCGATTTTCTGCACGAACACGTCGGGGGTGATGTAGCGGATGTCGCCCTCCCCGAAGTTGCGGCCGGGCTTCGGCTCGAGCGTGGCGATGTAGTTGGCCGCCGCCGCCACTTCTTCGAGCGGCACGCCGAGCTCTTTGGCCATCTTGTCGTAGCGTTTGCTTTCGAGCAGCTGCAGGTGGTCGCGCACGATGGCGGCGGCCACGGTGTCTTCCTTGCCCTGGTTACGGATCTGCAGCAGCAGGCATTCGCGCAGATCGCGGGCGCCGACGCCGGGGGGATCCAAATCCTGGATGCGCTTCAGGGCGCGCTCCACCACGTCGAAGTCCTGCCCGCTCTGGAAGGCGATGTCCTCGATGTCGAGCTGCAAGTAGCCGTCTTTGTCCATGTTGCCTATGATCAAGGCGGCGACCGATTCCTCCGCCGGCGGGATGCCGGTCATACGCAGCTGCCAGATGAGGTGCTCTTGCAGCGACGGCGCCCGCGCCAGCGTGTTTTCCAGCGTGTTGCGCTTCTCATCGTCGTAATCCGCGGGCGTGGCGGAGGACCCGTGCCAGTCGTTGCGGTAGGTGTCGAGATACTCCTTCCAGTCGATCTCGCCCTCGCCCATGCGCTCGCCGCCCCCGATCTCGGTGGTGGTCTCGCGCTGCTCGGGCGCCGCTTCCCACTCGTCGTTGCCGGCGCCTTCCACGGGGGCCGGCTCTTCGGTGCGCGGGGGCTCCTCTTCGACCTGCTCGACACCTTCCTCGAGCACGGGGTTTTCCGACATCGCTTCGTCGATCAAGGTCTCCAACTCGGCGCGGGAGACCTGGAGGATTTTGATCGCCTGCCGCAGCTGGGGCGTCATCACCAGCTGCTGGCTGAGCCTTTGATACAATCTGGTTTCGAGTGCCATGGCCTACAGCGTAAATCGCTCTCCGAGATATAATTCGCGCGCCCGCGGGCTGGCCGCAATCTCCTGCGGCGTTCCTTCTTCCAGCACCGCGCCGTCATTCAAAATGTATGCGCGGTCGCAGATGCCCAAGGTCTCGCGTACGTTGTGGTCGGTGATCAGGATGCCGATATGTCGCTCCTTCAGTTGCCCTACGATGCTCTGGATATCCAGAATAGCAAGAGGATCGATTCCTGCAAAAGGTTCGTCGAGCAGCATGAAGACCGGCTCGGTGACCAAGGCACGGGTGATCTCCACGCGCCGCCGCTCGCCGCCCGACAGCGAGTAGGCTTTGATCTTGGCCAGATGCGCGATGCTCAGCTCTTGCAGCAGCTCCGCCGAGCGCTGGCGCCGCTCCGCGCGCGTGAGCGGCAGCGCCTCGAGGATGGCCAGGATGTTGTCCTCGACGCTGAGCTTGCGGAACACGGACGGCTCTTGCGGCAGATAGCTGATGCCTCTGCGGGCGCGCACATACATCGGTTCCTGGGTGACCTCGAATCCGTTCAGGAGCACGCGGCCGCGGTCCGGCCGGATGAGCCCGATGATGGCGTAGAAGGTCGTCGTCTTGCCGGCGCCGTTCGGCCCCAACAAACCGACCACCTCGCCGGCGCGCACCTCGAGGGACACCTCCCGCAGGATCTCGCGGCCTCCCAGCCGTTTGCACAGGTCTTCGGCGCGCAAGACACTGTCGGCGCGTTTGCCGTCTTGCCTCACGGGATGCCTCCGGGGGTCGGGGTGCCGTGCGACGGGAACAGCTCCGCCGTCACCCGGTGGTTGCCGCCTTCGACCACGCTGCGCTCCTCGTTGAGATACACCACCACGCGCTCGCCGCTCACCCGATTGGGGCCGTCGTGCACATCGGCGTTGTCGCTCAACACCACGATGTTGCGCGTTTGATCGAACACGGCGTGTCCGCCGGTCGCCCAGCGTGCGCCTTTGGAGAGGCGCACTTGACCATCGGCCACGACCTCTTTGATGCGGTTGTCGGGCTGCTCGTCCAGCGCCACGGTGAGGCTGTTGCTCTCCAACTTCATGTCGCCCTGGGTCACCACGACGCTGCCCTTGTACGTGAGCACGTGCCCGCGGTAATCGAACTCCATGACATCGGCGCTCACCGAAATCGGGTCGCGGCTGGCATTCAATGACAAGCCGCCAAGCAACGACTCGGGACCCGACGCGGAGGGGGTGTTCACGGCGGGCAGCCTGGTCGCTGCGCGCGCCTCCTCGTCAGCGCTCGCAGCGGCGGCGACGCCGAGCGCGACCAGCACCGCCAGGGCCGCGTATAGCTTACAGCGGTGCGTGGCTCCCTCCTTCCTTCAGCAGCGCTGGCTGCAGCTGCATCGATACGTTATGAAACAAGGTTACCCGCTCGGTGTCGACTTGCACCTCCATACGATCGCCGCGCAGCTCCAAGGCCTGTCCGGAGATCTCGACTGCGCCGGGGGTGGAAACCAAGTGGCGAGCATAATCATAGGTGGCGTGGTCGGTGCGTACCAGGTAGTCCGCGGCCCTCAGCTCGATCGAGCCGTTCAATTCCACACGTTTCAGGTCCCGCCCGTCGAGCACGATGCGCGCCTCGTCGCCCTTGAGCCCGATGGTCTGCCCGTCGCGCGGGTACAAGCTCATCACCGCGGCGCGCACCACCACCAGGTTCTCTTCTTCAAAGTACTGCGCGTCCTCCGCCGAAATCTCCCACACTTTGCGCCCGTCTTGGACCTTCACGCGATGGAAATCACGGATGTGTTGCGACACGCCCGGCAGGAATTCCAGCCCTTTCTGCGTGAGGTCGCTCTGATACTGCTGCCACAAGCTACGCCCTACCAAGAAACCAACCCCGCCGAGGAGCACAACGATCAGCGCAATGAAGCTCAGGCGAATGCGTCTTTTCATGGAGCCGACCTGGCTTGAAGCACGTGGGCAAGAACCATACCACCGCCAAATTCCAGAGTAAAGATAATAGCCGCCGCACCCGATTTTGGCCGTGAGATTCTTGTTGCATAGGAGCGCAACCGCATGCTATGAGGGCGCAGTGTTCCAAGGTAGTCGTCTGCAGTGTCAACACCAGAGTGTTGGGAAGTCACCCTGCGTTCGTGCCGGGGCTTGCACGCCGGCGCGCCTGGGAACGCACCGCGCAGGGAAGGGGGTAAAGTAGTATGGTACAAGGCACGGTCAAGTGGTTTAATGGCCAGAAAGGCTATGGCTTCATCACGAAAGATGATGGGCAGGACGTCTTCGTTCATTACTCCGCTATCGTCGGCCAGGGTTTCCGTTCGCTCGAAGAAGGGCAGCGGGTCGAGTTTGAGATCACGCAGGGCCCGAAAGGATTGCAGGCCGCCAACGTATCGAAGGTTTGAAGCGCTGCGAGGCAGCGGTACCGAGGCCTCGATCCTGCCGGGATCGGTGCTTTCCTTTTCCCGTACGCCTCTACTCAATACATAGCTCTCGGCACCGCGTGCCTCCGTGTGGTGCGAGAGTTCTCGGCCGCCGCTCCGTGGCGGGCACGACTCATCGATCCCGCATATGGCTGCAAAACGTTCAGCTGTACCCGGCGGCATACCGCGGTGGCAAGGGATGAACCGCATAGTGGCGGCGTGGAGCGTGCACCTGTACACCGGCTTCGGCGCCGCCATCGGATTCTTCGCGCTCGAGGCGATCGCGCAAGCAAACTACCGCCTCGCTTTCATCTGCATGGCGCTGGCCACCTTCATCGATTGCACCGACGGCACGCTGGCGCGCCGCGCGCGGGTGAAGGAAGTGCTGCCGAATTTCGACGGCTCCAAGCTCGACGACATCGTCGATTACCTCAACTACGTTGTCGTGCCGGTGGCGCTGGCGTATCACGCCGGGCTCATTCCCGGTGGCGCCGGCGGCCTGGCGCTGGCCTCAGTGCCGCTGCTGGCGAGCGCCTACGGCTTCTGCCAAAAGGAAGCAAAAACCGCAGACCACTTCTTCACCGGCTTCCCGTCATACTGGAACATCGTGGTTTTTTACTTTTACGTGCTGGCCACGGCGGTATGGTTCAACACGGCCTTGCTGCTGGCGTTCTCGATTCTGGTGTTCGTGCCGATCCGCTATCTCTATCCGAGCCGCAGTCCCGTCGCGCGCCGCGCCACGCACGTGCTCGGCGCGCTGTGGGGCGTGTGCGTGGTGATCTTGCTGGCGCAACTGCCGCGGCCGTCGCCGGCCCTGGCGTGGGGGTCACTGTTCTTCCCGGCGTATTATTTCGCGGTGTCACTACAGGCGCACTTTTGCTCTTCTCGCTCTTGACTGCTCGGAAAATCGCCCCCATCCCGACCCAAGCGGGTGCCGCCGCGCGCAATGCGGTTGACAGACAGCGGCCCCTGGGGAATATGTGGCAACCAATTGTTCTCGCAAGGAGGCTGATCTCGCCATGCAGCAACCACACCGACGCCGCACCGCACTGTTCGTCCTGTTGCCCGCGCTGGCTCTGCTCGCCCCGGCCGCGGCCCGCGCCGCCGGCACGGCCGCCGAGCTGGAAGGGTTCGGCAAAGCCAAGTTCGGCATGTCCGAAAAGCAGGCAAAGGCACTCTACCCCAAGCTCCAGGAGATACCGCTGCCGACCCCAAAACCGGGCGCAACGCTCCCGCCGTTCATCTTGACGAACTACACGTTGAAGAACCAGTCCTTCGGCCCGCTGAGGAAGTGCGAGGTGACACTGCAGTTTTTTCAGCACGAATTGATGAGCGTGCAGTACGAGTGCGCCGGCGGCAGCGAAAAGATCATCAGCTATCTCAAGAAACGCTTCGGGCCGCCGCAAGAAGTGTCGGCGCGGCGAGCGTTGAGCTGGGTGTTCGGCAAGTATTCGGTCACCGCGATGGAGGTCGCGGGGGTGTTCAGCATCCTCGACACGGCGCGCAGCCGGCAGATGTCGACGGTCATCATGGGCCTGGTGATGCAAAAGTTGCGCGCCACGACGCCAACGCCGATGGCGGCCCCCAGCGGTGAAAATGTCACGCCAGCCGTGACACCAGAACCACCCAAGTAAAAAAAGGTCTTCTCCGAAGCGTGTGGGTGGATCTCGGGAAATGACAGGAGAGTGGATGATAACGACAGCCGCGGACATGGCTGAAGCCAGGGGCTTCACCCCTGGCTCATGGGTACCGCCCTTCCGGGGCTCGTCCCTTGCGGGCTGCTAGTCGCTCGTAACAGAAAATAATTGAAGAAATAAACAGGTTGACCGTCTCCCCCATAAAGGCAATGGGAGGAGACAGCATGGCGAAACTCGGTCGGCCGAAAAGTCCGCTCATACTCGCCGATGA
>JBEKBJ010000044.1:0-38406 GCA_050015455.1 Binatia bacterium | reverse complement strand
TCCACGAACTGCGCCGCCTCCGCCACACGCCACCCCTGCTCCGGAGCTTCATTATTGCTTCAGAGCTGCCATCTCTTTTTTTGTCCTAGCTTTCTATTACTTTTGCAACTCTCAATAACGTCCGTCCTGCCGACTATGTACTTGACCTGTAGCGTGTCGCTTCCTTGGATCACTGCCCCCGCAGCCAGAGTGCCTGCCGTCACGTGCGCACTCGTGTCGTCGAGCAGAAAGGTTTGCCCGGCTTGGAGGGTGACGGTGGTGCCGTCGAGGGTGCCGTCCCGGTTGATGTCGAGCATGTCCGGGGTACCGTCGTGGTTGAGGTCGACCGTGAACGTGGTGTTGTTCTGCGTCGCCTGGATGAGAGTGTTGACTCGCTGGAAGCCGTACCAGTTGCCGGTGTTGACGGTTTCCCCGAACGGGACGATGTACGTGGTCAACTGCGGCGCGACCGGGTAGATCTCCCACGCCACTCCCTGGAGCCCCACGCCCCGCTCCTCGACCCAGCCCACGCGTGCGACCGTGACCACCCCGCCCGCCGCGTAGATCCGGTCGCTGCCGTCGTAGCACGTCGTCGAGGTGCCGACTGAAACCGAGTTGCGGTAATTGTCGCACGTCGTTGCCGGAGGGTTGCCGGTGCGCGGGAGGGCGATGTTGGCGCTCTCGAAGAAGATGCTCTGCCCTTTGTTGAGCGTGTACGTCTCGTCCGCCGTGGCGGGATTTGCGGGGTCGAAATTGTAGCCGTTCTCCCAGTGGTCGTAATAAATTTGCGTGCTGTCCGTCCAGGCCGTCACGCTGATCACGGTGTGCATGTGATAGCCGGCGGGACACGCCGTTGCCCCTTCGCTGCAGAGGACGAGGCCCATGTTGTCCTCGTTGCCGGGGATGTAGTACTCCGAGTAACCGGCCGCGGTCTGCCCCATCGCGGGCGAAGCGGCCAGAAAGAGGCAAAGGAAACCGGCGATGGCGCTCCAACACAGCCAAGTGGGCTTGTTGGCTCCTGATACTGTATGCATGTTCAGATGAGACCTCCGCGAAAGGTGCCCGAGGACCGCGTCCAGACAGAACCGAACCTGAAGCCGCGCATCGAGCCGCGGCTTGCTATCCCAGTCATTATAGCTATTAGCCCCGGCCAGAAAAGCGAAACTTGAGGCCACGCGGAAGATCTTGCCCGTGAGGGCCTGACGGGACCGGGGGCAGAAGTTGCCAGATACGCGTCCGCAAGGCTGAGCGGGTTTTCTTTTGCTAACGTCAGGCCTGTCGAAGCATCGGGAGAGGTTCAGGATTTCGAATTGCCACTAGGGCATATAATAGCGTTCACCTTGGCTGGTGGTGCTGGCGAACACAACGCGGCCACGGCTTCGAGCGGTTCCCGGGCCAGCACGCGGGGCGGCTGGTACGCCCTTTTCGCGGGAAGCTCGCCTCTTTCCGACTTCGTGGACACGTGCTGAAGAATTACACCGTCTTTCTTCATCGATCCTCACGATTACGTATCTGCGGCTTCAGGTCAAGATTTCTGCAGCAGGCCACCGGCTGCGGCTAATGACGGAGCAGGAGCGCGCCATCGCCAAGCAGGTTGTAGATGCGCCGCATGAAGAGCGGGTTGCCACTACTTTCCTTCAACGACCGCTGAATCGCGTTTCCCAGCACCGGCTCCTGGGACTGGAACACCAGCTTGAACAGACTCTCGTCCAGCTGCACCGCAGGACTGTCGAGCGATAGCCCGGTGGCGGCCCAAACCGCGATAGCTCCCCCGCCCGGTTGCAGCACCAGCTCCTCGCCCAGCGACGTCACCCCCGGATACTCGAATCGGTTGACCGCGCAGGTCAGCGCGCTGACCACAGGCAGCATGCCCGTGCTCTGCAGGTCCGCCACATCAGCCGTGGTCATGAGGCCCCCCGCACTCATCCGATCGAGGCCCCCGTGCCCGATGTAGTTCATCCAACCCAAGTTGCCCGCCAGCCGCCCGAACAGGAGCGTACGGGCCGTCGCGAGCTCGTAGTCGCTCAGGTAGACCTTCTCGACGGCGACTGCCGGCGGCAGCAACGCCGTCACCTGGTCGCTGTCGGCGGGGAAGTCACCCGCGCTAGGGTCGGCCACGTCCGCCAGCATCAGCACGCCGGCCGCCCCCAAGCTCATCTCCCCCTGCTCGTACGTCTTCAGCTTCGTCACATAGCCCTGCAGATCCGCCGCTGTGCCCGCGGGAATCCGGCTCACCACCACCTCCGGCACGCCATCCCCGTTGAAGTCGGCGAGACACCCGTCGCAGGCGTACAGACCGTACGGCGTTGCGGTCATCAGGGTCGGAACCTGCTCCTCGCCGATGAGCCCCATGAGATCACGATAGTCAAAAGTGCCGACGCCAGCGAGCACGGCATAGCGCAACCCCCAGTTTCTTGCCGCCTGCTGCAGGAAGCTGCCCAGCGCGTGCGGGTTCGCAATGCCAAAGTTGAAGTTGGTGTAGATGTCGTCGACCAGCACCACCCGGCTCTTCAGCAAGGTGGTCGCCCGATAGCTCGCCAGGGCCTGCGCCGCTCCCGCCAGCGCCGGGGTGGTGATCACGGCGTAGTCCACCCGATCCTGTCCCGTGAGGTTCGTGCCCGACTCCGCCTGCGCCGTCCCCGCCTGGATGGCCGTTGCCGCCACCGCCAGATAGCGGCCCCCTTTCTTGGCCTGGAACGTGACGCTGTAGTCCGCCCCCGTCCCTACGATCTTCGTGCCGCTCAGATACAGCGGCAGTTGCGGGTTGGTAATGTCGAACACGGAAATGGCTGACACGCTGAAGCCATCGACCACCACCGGCCCCTTGTTGGCGGCCTGTACCGTCAAGCTATCCCCCACCGCACGCGTCTGGCGCTGGTATGTGAGATCAAAGCTCTGCAGATAGAACATATTATCCGAGGTCCCCAACGCCTGGACTTCCACGCTGTTGGCCCCGCTCTGTAATATGCTGCCGTCTACCGGCAGGCTGAGCACGTACGCACCCAACCCGCTCCAGTCCCCATCCCCAAGCAGCTCGCCATTGAGCAACACCTCCACCGGGTGGTCGGTCGCGGCCGCGCCGCTGAAACCGATCGCGAGCGAACCGCCTCCCATCACATCGGGAACCTCGAGCGTGAAGGTGTTGCTGCTCCACCCCAGCGTGTCGCCGATGAATCCCTCCCAAAACCAGTAGTCGCTCTCCGGGTCGGTGGCCACGACGGTGGCGGCAAAGTTGTCCTGCTCGAACTTCAGCGTCTCGGTGAAAACCCCGGCCGGCTGGCTCGCCGACGGTGTCCCCATCGACTTCCTCATCTTGGTACCCGCCACAGGTTTCACACGGTAAACGTTGTCCAGGGTGTACAGACTGTCGATGGCTTGGCCGTAAAAAAGAATGCCGACATTACCCGCGGCCGCTGTCCAGGCCACCGGCTTCCCAGCGTTGCTGAGCTTGATCTTACCCTGCGCGATCCAGTTGCCCACCGTGGCCTCGCTGACATTGAAAACGCCCGCCAGACTGCTCGCCGACACTGAAACGAGTCCGTCCTGCCTCACCTTCACCTGCGCCGCGCCGCTGCTCGTCGCAGCCAGCACGTTGACAGCACTGGCGCCGCTCGTTGCAGCGCCCTGCACGCTCTGCCGCATCCGTGTCGTCTTCGCTCGCAGCGCGTGCGGAATGGCCCGGTAGCCATGCCTCGGGTCGTCGTGGCCTTTACCGCCAAAGGACGATTCCCCAACGCGCAGGGCGGCGGTCGCGACCCGTGCCGGTGCCGCCGCGCTCGGGGTGACCGTGTACGGTCCGTGAACCCGCCGGGTCCCCCACGCCTCGACCTCGATCAGCCGATAGGTGGCGCTCTCCTCCGGCCGGGCACCCGGATCGGCGTACTCGTAGGTGCCGCCCTGCGGCGAGGTAATCAGAGCGGGCAGCATCGATGGCGTGATGCGCTCGAACACGCCGAGGATCGGGTTCCACCGCTCGACGTGGAAGCCGACCGTCCCGATCTCGGATCCCGTAACCCAACGCAGAACGACGCGACCACCCTCGACGGTCGCGCCGAAATCGCTCACGCTCGCGAGGGTGGCGTTGCAGGTGGCTCCGGATGACGCACCGGGGATCTGGCTCGCGACAACGGTGCAGGTAGCGCCAGGCGAGCCCGACGTAGCTCCGTACGGGTCTAAGGCGGTGGTGGTGGTTCCGTTGGCACCCCCGGTGACGGTCGTACTCCCCGCGGAACTGGACAGACAGACGACACCGCCGGCGCCACCGCCACCCGGGCCGTGGCGGTTACCGGGAGTGCCGCCCGGAGCATCCGCAGGCCAGGCGTTGGCGCCGACGCCCCCAGTTGCCGTGATGGTGAGGCTGGTGAGTCCGCCGCTGAGGGCGGAGACGAGCACGCTGCCGCCGGCACCACCACCACCGCCGCCGTCATTGGCTGGCGTGTAGTTGTCCGTCGCGGGCCAGCCCCCGTTGGCGCTCAGGGTGCCGGCGCCGGTGATACTGTTGGCGCGGATCATGACGATGCCGCCGCCCAAGCCGCCGCTCGAATTCACGCCTGATGAGTTGTTGCGCGTGCCTGCGCCGCCGCCGCCACCCATTGCGAGCTTATTGGCCGCGTACGGGAACGCGGCGCCGCCCAAACCGCCTTCGGCGAGGTCTGAAGTCCAAGAGTTTCCACCACCGCCGCCAGCGCCGCCATTGCCCCCGCCACCACCGCCAGTATTCTGGTCGTTTGCGGTAGGATCGGGGTCGGTGCCGCCGCCACCGGCGTTGCCGGGCGCACCCCTTGCCATGCTGCCGTTCGGGTAGCCTTCGACACCCGTACCGATGGTCGCGAGCGTGCTGGTGCCGTTGTACATGTAAAACGGGCTGCCGGCCACGCCCTCACCCTTCTGGCCGTGAAAGTTGTATGTGGCGAGGTTGCGATAATCGGTTCCAGTTCCCTGCGTCCCGCCGGTGAGCCCGCGGCCACCGCCGCCGCGAAAGCCGAGCGTGTCGACGATGATCGACCCGCCAGAGAAAGTGAGGGTGCTCGCCACATCCAGGGCCACGATACCGCCGGAGCTACCGTTCCAAGCTGAGGCGGTGATCTGTCCCGTTACCGTGAGGTTGTAGTACTGCGGCACCCTGACCACCTGAAACTGTTGCTGCCCGTGGGTTGTGGTGTAAGCGGCGTAGGGATAGCTGTAGATCAAGCCGTTACTTGCGCCGTTGCCGTGGATGGGCACGGCCCCGCCGCTTACCGCCCCAGTGGCGATCACGTATTCATATTGACCGGCGGTGGCGTAACTGGTCGCGCCGCTGCCCGTAGAGCCATCGCCGTAGCTGCTGGTATTGGTCGAGTTGATCGTCGAGTCCTGCATCTGAATGACCAGCAGCAGGTCGCCGGTGCCGATGGCGGTGGCACTGCCCTGGGACGTTCCGACGCTGATGCTCGTGGCGCCGGCGCTGGCCGTGGCCGTACCGGGGTAGTAGGTGTTCAGAATGTTGCCCGTACCGCTTACCGTCGCAGTGCCGGGGGTCACAGTGGGCGCGCACAACAACGGCTGGGGGGTCGCGGTGGGCGTGCTGGTCGGTGTGGCGGTTGCGGTGACAGTCGGCGTGGCGGTCGGAGTCATGGTCGGCGTGGGGGTCGAGACTAACGGCTTGAGCGCTATCAAAATCCCTCCATTTCGTGTTGTCACCGACAGCGTTGCGGTTCCAGCGCCCGTAGCACCGGCCGCTGCTTTCGTCGCCCACGCCGCGCCGACGGAATCCGAAGTACTCTGAAAATCGGCTATCTCGGTCAGTGCACCCGGTGATGTCGTCGTCCACCCGGACCAGGTAGGCGCACTGTTCGCGGCCATCCCAAACATAATCACTGCCGCGTTGGCATCCGCCGTGGTGATCGTGGTTGCGGTCACAGTGGCTGAGTCCGATACATCGATGGCCCCGGTGGTAGCGTCGAAAGGCCCGGAGCCAACACCACCAACTCCGGAACCGCCGGTAGTATCAACACCCGAAAAGGCAACGATGGCACCGACAGCATCAGTGACTCCGGCGCCCAACGTAAAGGTATAACTTGTCGGCTCCGATGCGCCAGCCACTTTATACAACACCGCGCCATAGCGCAGGGTTACGCCGAGAAGGTCCGCGCCCGCTATCAAAGTCCAGCCGGATAAAGAGGGAGCCGTCGTGTTATTCCCAATCTGGGCGATATTCACAATCATCACATCCCCTGCCACGACCCCGGTTGGCTTATTGATCGTCAGGGACGTGCCGGTGGTGGTTCCCGTCGTGGCTGCGCCGCGCTGGGCTATTGCGGCCGCCGCGACACTTGGCCTTAAGGCGGCAACGAGCGTGAGGAGCAACGTGAGGGCGGCGGGAGTGAGCCCGCGGCGGAATCCGCGAACCGTGCCCGGCCGCGAGCGCCCGGACCCATCAGGACGTCGGGTGACGCTTTCGGCCCGCGGGAGCGCCGCGCAAACAAACAGGGTCGCCAGCCACCGCGTGACAAGGCGAAGGCCGGTTACGTTCGATTCATCCCGCGTCAACATGTGCCCTCTCTCTCGTGGCCCGCGTCGCTGATGACGGCCGCGTCACAGCGCGCCAGCTTCTCCGAGATTATACCGGCCACAGCGGGTCCTCGAAAGGGGAAAAACGTCTCGCGCCACCCGTATCACCCATGGCCAGAGGCAGGACCTTGTCGTTGATGAGTAGAGTTCACGTTCGAAGCCGCCTGCAGCGACGCAACGCGGAGCGGACCCGCCGAAAGGGCGCTGGGCGCAGCCTGCTCGCGTTCGCACCCAGAGCTGTTCAGGTAGGGGATGACGTTGAACTCTCCGGCGGTGAGAGCAGATCCATCTGCTCGCGAGCGCCGTCGTAGACCGCCAGGGGATCGCCGGTCAGCAGTTCGGCAAGCCCGGGGCAAAAGGCCATCAAGCGTCCCCGAGGGCCCAAAGCTTCGACCATCCGGCTTGCGGCAGTGTTGATCTCCCGTACAGCGCCCAGCGCCGCCGACCCCGACCAGATTGCCGCGATCGACTGCGTGTGCAGATTGCCGAGCGGGCGCCGCCACTGCACGCAGGGCAGCACGTTTCCGTAGGGATCGATGGTGACGCCCGACACCCCCGCCCCACAGTTCTTGCCAACGGCCGCAGGCACCTCGATGTCGCCTTGGCGACTGGCCTCGCCGCTCGCTGCGGCGTGATCGCGCGACGCTGCTTGCTCAGAACGCTCCGCCAGTAGACGGAACAGGCGGGCTCTGCCCGGCAGAGACGGCGCGATGTCCAGCGGGCTCTGGTCGCCGTTGTCCTTGGGGCTCACGGTTGGATTGATGGCCAGCGGCAGGCCTAATGAATCCGCCAGGCCCAGCATCGCCTCGATCTCGTCCTCGTTCCAGCGGGTCATCGCGGCGTTCAGTTGCGGGCGCAGGCCGAGGCGGCCCAGCTCAGGCAGGTTCTCCATTAGCCGCGCGAAACTCCCCGGAACTTGCGTCTGCCTGTCATGCGTCGCCGCGCAGGCTCCGTGGAGACTGATGTCCACGCAGTACGGATCGACCTCTTCCTTTAGCCGCTGCGCCAGCTCGCCGCGCAGGGCGTGGCCGTTCGATTTGACACGCACGACAAACCCTTGCTCGCGCGCTGTCCGGCCTATCGTGAAGAAGTCGGGATGGCCGAGCGGCTCACCGCCGGTGAGGGTGAGGTTCATGACCTGCATGGCGGCGAGATCGCGGAGCAGTTGCAGATATTGTTCGGTCGACAGCGGCCGGCCTTTCAGATCGAGGTCGTTGAAGCAGAAGAAGCAGTTGAGGTCGCAGCGATAGGTCAGCTCGATCATCGCCGAGAAGAGAATGTTCTCGCGCCACGTCTTGGCGATGATCGATTGATGCAGCACGGTCGTGGATATCCTTGGGGCTCAGGCCACCTCCTCGGTGGCACCCAGCTGCGTCAGCTCGCCGATAAAGGCCATGACGTCTCGTTCGATATCCGGGCGCTCCGCGGCGAAGTCCTCCACCATGGTATCGATGATCGCCGCCACCGATCGCACCCCGTCCATCAGCTGGAGAACACGCGCGCCAGTCTCATTGAGCACGATGAGTTCGGCTGCGTCCTGGCGCACGACCACAGCCTCGCGGTCGATGATGCGATAACGTACGTCCGGGCGCGGTCGCAGGACCGAAGTGAGGGCAATCATGCACGACGCTCGACGCATCGGACGATATCATCAAACGCCGAGTCGCGTAAGAAGGAGAGGCCGGCGACCGGGACGCGACGCATCAGGGCTTCCAGGTTCCTGCTCAGCGTGAGGCAGCGGTAGGGATCAGCGTTGACGTACGGAGCGCAAGCCATCAGCTTGGCCAGCGCGTTCCCTTTGGCCAGCGGCTGCAGAGCCAGGCGCGTGCCGTGGCATAACCGATAGGCGCCGAGTAGCCGGTAACGACCCTGCTCAGCGGAGGTCTGGCCGAAATCGCCGGCAAACGGGATCTGCTGCACGGCACAGCCGGTGTCGGTCATGAGAACGGCGTTGAGATCATCGCTCAAAGCCGCGCGTTGCGAACACGTGGCGAGGCCCGTGATCGTGGACTTGCCGCTGCCCGATGGGCCGAAGAATAGGTACGCGCCCGATCTATCTAGGATTGCCGCGCTGTGCAGCATGGCGCCGCCGCATTCTACCATGCGATAGGCAACGAGGACGCGCAGGAAGTTCTCGATGACGCTTAGGAATTCGCCCTCGTCTTCAGCGGCGGTCCACAAGGCCGCGCCAAGTGCCGGCTGCCAATCGAGTCGCCCCATCCAGTGGAGGCCGGCCACGCTCACGGCCCGCAGTTGGTAAGCCAGGTCGAGCGTGTATTCCCAGCCAGCCGGCATTGGGCCGCGGAAACCGGCCGGCGACGTTTGAAAGAGCCGAACCTCCACCGCCGGCGCCGACTCGACGCCGGGCGCGGCACACCGTTCAGCGAACCGGCCGCGTACCGCTCGCGCTTGGGTCTCGGCCATCCCGCTCAGCCGGTACGGGCCGCCGGCGATTTCAAGTGCGACACGTTCCCTACCCCATGTGGCGCCGCCCTGCCGCGCCGGGAATAAGTCCGGGTAGACGAGGAACCGATCTCCGAAAGCCATTGCTCCTCCCTTAACTCAAGACCTTCCCCAGCACCACGGCGGGCCGGCGCTTGCTCGGAGCGTTGAGTAGATTTAGTCAACGTGTTGAGTAAACGGTAGCCCGTGTCCTCGCGCGCCTGACGGGGCCGCCACTCTCTGATACACACCACGCATGACGACGTTCGGCTTCACCCCACGCGAGGCAGCGTTCTTGCGCCGGCTCACGCCGGAGTGGCGCATCCAGAAATTCCTTGATGACATCGACTACGACGTGGCCGGCGCCGCGTGCCGGTCGCCGCGGCGCGTGCTGCGGGAGCGGACCGTGCAATGCCTCGACGGCGCGCTGTTCGCCGCCGCGGCGTTGCGGCTGCAGGGACACCGGCCGTTGGTGATGGACCTCGAAGCCGTACGCGATGACGATCACGTCGTGGCCGTCTTTCAGCGCCACGGCCGTTGGGGCGCCATCGCCCGCTCGAACTATTCCGGCCTCCGCTTTCGTGAGCCCGTCTTCCACACGCTGCGGGAGCTGGCGCTGTCGTACTTCGAATCGTACTTCAACCTGCGGCGCGAGAAGACACTGCGCCGCTACTCCGCTCCGCTCGACCTGTCGCGCTTCGATGATCGCCGGTGGATGACCTCGGAAGACGACCTGTGGCAGGTCGGCGCGCATCTGGCACACGTGCGCCACTTCGCGCTGCTCACTGCAGGCATGGAGCGCGACCTTGGCCCGGTGGATCAGCGCCTGTTCGCAGCAGGCCAGCTCGGCCGCCGGACGCTCAAAGGCAGGTAAGATGCGGGGTTGCAAGGACGCGGATCTTCGTGGCCGAGAAATCGCCCTCACGCTGCCATCGCAGCAATCCTACTGGCAGTCGCGCGCGCCTCGGCCATGGTTCGCTCCATGAGATCGGCCACCGTCGGGATGTCGTGGATGAGGCCGACCCCCTGGCCGCACGGAATGAGTGAGTCATTGACGTTGCCGCTTGCGTAGGCCTCGCGGCCCCGCAGTCCAGCGATGAGCGGGAAAATCTCTGCCAAGCCCGCCCCCTTGGATTCCATATCGATCACCTTCGCCAACAGCTCGTTTTTCAGGGCGCGCGCCGGCTCGAGCGTCTGCAGCGCGATCGAAGTGGCCGTTTCATCGGCTTCCACCATGGTCCGCTTGAAGTTTTCGTGGACGGGACACTCGCGGGTCACGAAGAATCTGGTCCCCATCACCACCGCCTCAGCACCGAGAGAAAGCGCCGCGACGAGG
Source organism: Binatia bacterium (assembly GCA_050015455.1). GTDB lineage: Bacteria > Desulfobacterota > Binatia > HRBIN30 > HRBIN30 > JAGDMS01. Next base: position 28,100 of record JBEKBJ010000044.1, on the reverse strand, counting down.
CCGCGCCCATCGGTGATTCCACCGCCTGCGGCCACCGGGATTTTCACGAGCTCCACCGTCCTGGCCAACTTCACCATGGTGGAGACGTCCTGATGTCCGGGATGGCCACCGCACTCGAAGCCCACCACGGTCACGATGTCGGCGCCGAGCTTCTCCGTCTTCACCGCATCGCGCACTCTGGCGCACTTGTGCATGAGGACGGCGCCGGCGTCCTTGATGAGGCTCACAAATTCTTCCGGGCTGCGCCCGGCCGTTTCAATGATGCGCACTCCTTCCGCGAGCGCGGCGGTGAGCATGTCGTGGTGGCTGAACGGCCGGCCCATGGGGATCAGCGTGACGTTGACGGCGAAGGGCTTGTCGGTGAGGGATCGGGTTTTGCGGATCTCCTGCTTGATCTCGTCGATGCTCTCGAAGGCCGCGGCCGGGATGATGCCGAGCCCGCCCGCCTCGGCGACCGCAGCTACCAATTCGGACTTGGTCACCCACTGCATACAGCCGCAGATGATGGGATACTTGATGCCCAAGAGCTTCGTTATTCTTGTCTCAAACATGACGCCCTCTGCTCGCTTCGTTGTTTTGCCGTCGCGCTGGCTCTGGCCTCACCAGCCGGGACGAGCCTATCGCGTCCTGCTGGTCCGGGGCAAGGAGTTATTCAGGGGCATCGATCCGGCACACAGACATCGATATCTTGACGGCCCCTCAGCTCCAGCAATGCTTGACGGGGCCTGCTTCGGTGGGCTAAGCGTCGGCGACAATTTCTTCGGCTCCCTTGGTTGCCGACAATGGGTGCGGACGACTGGTCAGGTGTGAGCGCGGCAAGGCCGCCTGAGATGCGTAGCTCCGGCTGGCTGCGGTCAGCTGCCTGCCTTCTCGCGCTCTGCGTTATGGCGTACGCGCAGTATCGCATCCGGCGCGATCCGAACGATGCTGCTGGAACAGTTCTCCTGCTTGTGGCGGCGCCGGTGGCGGCCTTATTGTTGGGTCGCGGTGACACGGCACCGGCCATGAGCGGTGAGCCCGTCTTGGCGGGGCGCTCGGCTAGTGCCAGTTCCATTGTCGGCATGTTCGCGATCCTCGGCGGTGCAACCTTGCTGTCGTGTGACTGGCCCCGTTGGTTCGTTGTTGGATGGGCAAGTGTGCTCGTTGGAGTCTGCCTGTTGTCCGTTGGCTTGTGGGGGTTTGATCCGCCGGCGTTTACTCGGCGTTGGCGCGCAGGAGAGATAGCGGCGCTGCTGGCAATTTTCGCGCTCGGCACGGCGCTTCGCTTCCACCGCTATAGCGACTTCCCTGGCCCCTTCAGCACCCACGCGATCGAGGAGCAGCAAACCGGCCTCGGTGGGTACCTCATCATAGCAGAGGGCCAACGGCCCTGGGAGTTCATGCTTGACCACTACCTGGCCGCACTCGCCATCTGGCTCAGCAGCGATCCGACCTTCACCACGATTCGCATTCCGTTCACCGTCTTTAGCGCCCTCACCGTCCTTCCCGTGCACCTGCTGCTCCGGCAGTTGGTGGGCATACCGGCAGCGTTGGCGGGAACCTTTCTCTTCAGCATCTCGAGTTGGAACATTCTCTACAGCCGCTGTGCCCACAACATATTTTTTACTAATTTCATAGTCATCATCGTGCTTGGATTGCTCGTGCACTTCGCGCGCACGCGGAGGCTGGCGGGTCTCCCCTGGGCGGGCCTGTTGAGCGGCTACACGCTGTACACCTATGCCGGCTACCGGGGCACCAGTCTGTTCGCCCTGATCTTTCTCGGTTTCTTGCTCGCCGGCGACGGGCTACGGCTCGCACGCGCCTACGACGAAGCCGTGAAGCGCCGCATGCGGCGCGCGGTGCTTGGCGACCTGACGGGAATCGGCGTCATGCTCCTCACGACGGCAGCAGTTTTCGCTCCGGTCTTCACACAGCTGCACGCGGATAAGGGACAACCCTACTACTATTTCGAGGCCGCGCAGCGATCGTTGGCGAACAAGCAGTACTACGCCGATAATCGTGACGCACTTGTGCGCCAGCATGTTGAACGCATACGCCAAGCGGCGAGGATCTTCATGCACGCCGGCGACGGCTCGTTGACTTTCAATGCGCCGGGCGAACCCATGCTCGATCCGCTGACCGCGACCTGCTTCGTCGGAGGGTTGTTCATCGCCGCCTTGTTCCCGCGGCGGGGCTTCAACGCCTTCTGGCTGTTCATGTTCCTTGCCTTGATGCTCGGCGGCACGGCGTTCGTGCAAAACCTCGATGTCCGGCGCCTCCAGGGCATCACCGTGTTCGTGGTGATTTTTGCCGCGTTGTTCCTCGATCGGCTGTGGGCTCACGTGCAGCGGCTGCCAACGACAGTGTTCCGTTGCGGCGTTCCGGTTCTCGTAACCGTCGCAGCCGTCGGTACGCTGTGGTGGAACTACAATGTGTACTTCCACAAGATGGCAGGCAATCGAGCCGTTCGCGAGGCATTCCGGAATGAGTACACCGCTTTGATCCGCTATGGCCATGAAAACGGACGCGGTCGCTATCTCTTTGTGCTTTCAGTGGTGCACCGGTTCTTCGATCGCTCGTACTATTACCGCCATGGTTACTCGTGGCTTATCGACCGGATGATGCACGGGCGAGACGTGCAGGAGTTGAGCGAGTTGCTGCCGCCGAGCGTGCTTCCAATCCAGGAGGGACCGTTGACCGTATTGATCCAGAAGCCGTACGAAGGCGAAGCGATTGGACGCCTCCTGGCAGCAGTGTATCCCGGAACGCATTGCAGCGACTTTCCGGAGCCTGACAATCCTCACCTGCTGATCGTGGCGTGTGATCTCCCCGCCGGGTTCACACCACGGGCGGTGACCAGCAACGTTGAGGCGCGCTACTGGCTCGGGCCCGAGCCCGTCGGTGATCCCCTCCTGGTCCGCCGCGAGCCGATGATTGCCTACGCCACGCTGCCACCGTGGTGCCAAATTGGGCCACCGGGGCCACCTGTCTGCTACGCAGAATGGAGCGGCAGCTTCAACGTCGCAGTCGAGGGCAATTACAGTTTCGTCACCGAGTCGCGTGGCGCTACGACCATACAGGTGAGCATCGACGACTTGCCGATCGGACCGGAAGCGAGGCACCTCACGGCTGGGCCGCATCGTATTTGGGCCACAGCCCGCTTGCCGCGCCAAGACGATGTCGGTGCTCGCCTCAGCTGGGTGCGGAACAGCGTGACGGAGGTGGTGCCGTTCTACGTTGTGGGCAGCGGCCAGGAACCTGCAGGCGGTTGGTCGCGCACGCTCAGGCCTGTTCCTTTTTCTTCAGCCGCTCCCGGTTCGCATCGATGAAGGCCCGCAAGTCGTTGGCAGCATCAAGCAGCCGGTCCCATTGCTCTTGATACAGCGTCACGGGGAAGCGGCCGAGGCCGTACACGGAAACGGCGCCTTTTTCTGAGACGCGAAAGGTGATGCCGCTGCGCCGGCCGGCCTTGAGCGCCGTGTTCTCGTTGCGTAGCCGCTCCAATTCCTTTTGCAGTTCGTCGTCCGCCACAATGACCTCCCCGGTGTCAGATTCGCTTCTCGCGTTCATCCTCACATATGCTCTGCGCGAGCGCTGTGCGCAACCCACCACGCACGGCACGAACGGGTCCGAACGCTATAACGGTGCCTGAAGCACGGCGGCGGAAGCGAGCCCGGGGTCTTCACCCCAGCCCCCAAGCGAGGGCTCAGTCGAGCGCTTTCGAATGCGTATTCTGCCGTGCCATCAGCACCGGGAAGTGGTGGTTGTTGGCAGCTGAGGCCACGCTCCTTCGGTGCCGAACCCGATGCCGGTGATGCACGGTGTTCGCCCGATGTCCCTTGCGCGCACCGGTCCGTACCACCGCTCTGCTCGGCAGATTCGCCAAAGCGATCTGGAAACTTTCTCTCGTTCCCTTCGGCAAGCGGACCGAATAGCCATTGGGAGGGATCACGCCGCGGTGCAACGCCGGGTTCAACTCCTGAATGGTTTGGGTTGACGCTCCGGCGAGCCGTGCAACCGTGGACAGCGGCAACGCACGATCAACCTTGATGACGTCGTACTGCGCGGGCTTCTCACTCGGGGCATCGAATCCGTAGGCCTCCGGTGTCTCCGCGATCTGCAACGCCGCGAGAAACTCGGGGACGAAATCGCGAGTCTCTTGATACAGGTACCCACGCTCGCTCATCTCCCAGAAGCTCTCGATGCGCGCCCGCTCGAGAATACGCACGATGTTCTGCTCGCCGGTATTGTACGCCGCCAGCGACAAGTGCCAATCACCAAACATATCGTGCAGGTCTTTCAGATACTCGGCGGCGGCCTCGGTCGATTTCACCGGATCGCGGCGTTCATCGACATAGCGGTCGATCCGCAATCCATAGCGCCGGCCAGTGCCGGAGATGAGTTGCCAGGGACCGACCGCGCCGGCGCGCGACACCGCGTGCGGCGAGTACCCGCTTTCTATCAGCGGCAGATACGCGAGCTCTTGCGGCAGCCCCTTCTTCTGCAAGATGGACGACATCCGCGACACGTAACGACCGCTGCGCGACAGTGCGCGGGTGTAGAATCCGCGCAGACTGGTCTGGAACTGGGTCACGAAGCTGTCGACGCGCGGATGCGAGAAATCGAACTGAGTTTTACGGGTGTTGCCACCGGCCCATTTAGGTGCAGCCGGCTGAAAAGGACTGACCGAAAAGCCGTACTCCAGGTACGGGGCACTGGGCTCGGTCGCGGAGTTTTCGGTCTCCAACGCCCACCGTTCCACATTTGGGCCCGGGTGCTGCCGGGCGGCACAACCGGCTATGACTGTCAGGACAAATGCAAAGCCAAACACTGCGGGTGTTCGGAATCGCATAGGTTCCTCCCTTCCTTCATGTCTGGTTGCCCAGGTGGGGAAGAGCCTAAGGCGCCCTTGGGCAACGTGGATTGGTCTACACGCCCATTCTCCTCGGTCGCATTAAATGCATTCGCACCAACGACTCCTGTTCAGGACGCTTGCTCCGGTGCTGCGACGGTGCCGCCGTGCGGCCCTCCGTGACCGACAATGCACCTGCATTGCACGAACTATCACCTCTCCGGTCACTTCAGCTGCTCCCGCAGGCCTCCCGCTGGGGCCGTCACCCGACAACCCCACACCGGTGCATGTTCGGTATCACAGACGAAACTTCCTGCGCAACCCCTAAATGCAAATTTTTGTCGGCACTGCTCCTGCTCTTAACTGATCTCCGGCAGGTTCGATACCTAGAAGAGCAAATCCCAGACTTCGCTCAGCGAGCTGACGCCGTGCACCTCGACACCACTGCCTGCGGGTAGCTGCCGACGTGATGACTCCGGCAGCACACAACGGGTGAAGCCCAGCTTCATCGCTTCCCGCACACGAACGTCTGCCTGGCTCACCGCCCGCACTTCTCCCGCCAAGCCGACTTCGCCGACTAATACGCAATGCGGGTCGATGGATCTGTCGAGGAAACTCGACGCCACCGCGGCGACGACTCCGAGGTCCGCTGCCGGGTCAGCGAGGCGGATGCCGCCGGCGACGTTCACGAAGACGTCGTGGCCGAACAGATGCAAGCCCATCTTTTTTTCGAGCACGGCGATCAGCAAGGCCACGCGGTTCGGATCGATGCCGAGCGTCGTTCGCCGCGGCGTACCCAGCGAGGTGGGCGAGACCAGCGCCTGCAGCTCGACCAGGATAGGCCGCGTACCCTCCAGCGTGGCGATCACCACCGAGCCTGGCACCTCTACCGGGCGCTCGGCAAGAAACAGCTCCGAAGGGTTCGCCACCGGTTGCAGACCGTCCTCGCGCATGGCGAACACGCCAATCTCGTTGGTCGATCCGAAGCGGTTCTTCACCGCGCGCAGAATGCGGAAGGAATGGCCGCGATCGCCCTCGAAGTAGAGCACCGTGTCCACCATGTGTTCGAGCACCCGTGGTCCCGCGAAGGAGCCTTCCTTGGTGACGTGGCCGACCAGGAACGTGGGCAGGTTTGCCGATTTCGACAGCAGCACCAGCTGGCCGGCGCTCTCACGCACCTGCCCGATGCTGCCGGGCGCGGAACTCAGGCGTTCCGTGAACACCGTCTGAATCGAGTCGACGGCGACCGCGGACGGTTTGATTTTCTTGATCTGCGCGATGATGCGTTCCAGCGAGGTCTCGGCGGCAACCAGAAGGCGGTCGCCGGCTCCATCGCGGCCGATCCCCAGGCGATCGGCCCGCATACGGATCTGCTGCGGGGACTCTTCGCCGGAGACGTACAACGTAGTGGCGGTTCGTGACAGCGCCGCCAACGCCTGCAAAACCAGGGTGGACTTGCCGATACCGGGATCGCCGCCGATCAGAATCACCGAGCCCGCCACCACGCCGCCGCCGAGCACGCGATCGAGCTCGCCGATATCCGAGCGCTGCCGCTCGTCGTTGATCCCCGTGACGGCACCGATCGGCTGGGCCTCACACGGGTGCTCGCTGGTGGCGTAGCGCCCGGCATCGGGCGCCGCGGCCACAGGCTCTTCGACCAGTGTATTCCAGCCCTGACAGTCGGGGCAGCGCCCCAACCACCGCGGCGACTGGTAGCCACAGGCTTGACAGGCGAAGATGGTCCGCAGCTTGGCCACGGGAGCGGTATAGCACAAAGGGGGTGCGCCAGTGAGCCGGTACACCGGCTAGAAGGAATTTTCTCTACCGGCGTACCGGCTCACCGCCGCCTCTGGACTCATACCGCCGGGCGTGCGACTGGCCAGCTATTTTCCGGACATCTCCGCCCGAGATCCAACACAATCACATGAACAACGGCGCCATCACCAGGGTAATGGTGCTGAGCAGCTTGATGAGCACGTGTATACTCGGTCCCGCCGTATCCTTGAACGGATCGCCGACGGTATCGCCCACCACGGCGGCCTTGTGCGCCTCGGAGCGTTTGCCGCCGTACATCCCGGCCTCGATGAACTTCTTGGCATTGTCCCAGGCGCCGCCGCTGTTGTTCAGGAAGAGGGCCATCAAGATGCCGGCGATGGTTCCGACCATCAACAGTGCAGCCACCGCCTCGGCGCCAACGTGAAACGCCTTGAAGACCACGCCCACGGCGATCGGCATCCCTACCGCCAGCACGCCGGGAGCCACCATTTCTTTCAACGCACCGATGGTCACGATGTCGACGCAACGCCCGTAGTCCGGCCGCGAGGTGCCTGCCAGAATGCCGGGGTCCGCTTTGAACTGCCGCCGGACCTCGTTGATGACGAAGAACGCGGCCTTGCCCACCGCGCGAATCGCCAGCGCCGAGAACAGGAATACCAGCATGGCGCCGAGCAGGCCACCCACGAACACCTCCGGCTTGGCGATGTTCACCGATTCCAAGGGTTTGCCGTAGTGCCCGACCTCGTCAATATAGGCGGAGAACAACAGGAAGGCGGCCAGCGCCGCAGAGCCGATCGCGTATCCTTTCGTCAGGGCCTTGGTGGTGTTGCCGACCGCATCCAGCCGGTCCGTCTTCTTGCGGATGTTCTCCGGCTGCTGGCTCATCTCGACGATGCCGCCGGCATTGTCGGTGATCGGACCGAACGTGTCCATCGCCAAGATGTAGGCCGCAGTTGCCAGCATGCCCATGGTGGCGACCGCAGTACCGAACAATCCCGCATGCGTCGGATGCATGGGATCGATGCCGGAAGCGCGGCCGAGATAGTAGGAAGCGATGATCGCTATCGAGATGACGACGGTGGGAATGGCGGTGCACTCGAAGCCGACGGAAATGCCGGTGATGATGTTGGTGGCCGCTCCGGTCTGCGAGGCCTCGGCAATCGATTTCACCGGGCGGTATTTGTACTCGGTGTAGTACTGGGTGATGTACACGAATGCTTGTGCCATCAGCAGGCCGACGACCCCACAGGCAAAGAAATAGACCCAGGCTCCCGGCGCCCGGGGGCTGCTCAGCATCTGATGGGATGCCAGCAGGAAGCCGATCATCGCCAGGACGGTGGTGACGTAGTAGCCGCGGTTCAGCGCCGTCATGGGGTCGGCATCTTCGCGCGTACGCACCACCATGATGCCGACGATCGAGGCAATCAGTCCGAAGGCACGGGCCACGAGCGGAAACAAAATGCCCTTGAGGCCGAAGTACGGGAACAAGCTCACACCCAAGATCATCGCGCCGATGTTCTCGGCCGCGGTGGACTCGAACAGGTCGGCGCCACGGCCCGCGCAGTCGCCCACGTTGTCACCCACCAGATCAGCGATCACCGCCGGGTTCCGCGGATCGTCCTCCGGGATGCCGGCTTCCACCTTGCCGACGAGGTCGGCGCCGACGTCCGCCGCTTTGGTGTAAATCCCACCACCGAGCTGCGCAAACAGCGCCACAAACGAGGCACCGAAGCCGTAGCCCACGATGATGAACGGGATCTTCTGCGGATCGTAGCCGAGGCTTTGGAGCAGGGCGTACAGGCCGCCGACTCCCAGAAGGCTCATGGCGACCACGAAAAGCCCGGACACCGCACCGCCGCGCAGCGCGATCCGGAGAGCGTCATTCAGGCTTGTGCGCGCCGCAGATGCGGTGCGGATGTTGGCGCGAATGGAGACCCACATGCCGATGTAGCCGGCGATCGTGGAACACAAGGCGCCGAAGCAGAACGCCAATGTCGTCCAGAACGCCAGCCGGACCGGCGGCACGGGGTCGCTCGGGTTGGGGCTGCGGACAAAGGCGTACAGCACGAAGATGATCACAGCCAGCACGACCGCCAGCGTGCCGATGGTGCGATTCTGGCGGTACAGGAACGCCTCGGCGCCCTCACGGATGGCGTTGGAGATGTCCTGCATCACCGGCGTGCCGGTGTCTTTGCTGATCACGTGGCGCGCCAGAAAGACGGCGAAAACGAGTGACAGAACGCTGATAGTCAGTACCAGTACCAATGCAATCATCTCAGAGAGCCCTCCTCATAGGAAACCACAAGATATTAACCCCTCCTTTTCTTGGCAAAATTGGCCTGTAAACACAACCAGCTGCGCCGTCAGTGGTACGCGCTGGGCAGGGTTCGTTGACGGACTACGGCCAGCGTGTTACGTTCTGCCCGACATTGGCAAAGCCCCGCAACCCGGTGCCGACGGTGGACACGATCATCGAAGTTCCCGACGGTGTGGTTCTGATCAAGCGACGGTACAAACCTGCGGGATGGGCCTTGCCCGGAGGTTTCGTTGAATACGGCGAGACGCTGGAGGCCGCCGCCGTGCGTGAGGCCCAGGAGGAAACCGGGCTGGCCGTCACCCTGACCGAACTCTTCAACGTTTACTCCGATCCGCGCCGTGACCCGCGCCGCCACACTATTGGGACCGTCTTCATCGGCACCGCCACGGGTGCGCCCGTGGCCGCTGACGACGCCGCCGACGCCGGTGTGTTTACTGCCGAGTCCCTGCCGACGCCGCTCGCCTTCGATCATGGTCAGATCCTGGCGGATTACTTCACGTACAGGCGAACTGGCCGGCGGCCGCCGCTCCGGGTATGAGCTGCGACCCGCCGGCCTTTCTTCCTCTCACCTCTGCCGAGCGGCATGAGTTGCTGTGGTTTGCGCGGCAGAACATTCACGCCGTGCTGCACGGCACAGCACCGCCGGAGTGCCGGGCGCTCACTCCGGCCTTGAACGCGCCGGGAGCCGCGTTCGTCAGCCTGCATCAACAGCGCCGGTTGCGCGGCTGTATCGGAACTCTCACGGCTGAGCGGGCACTGTATCTGGCAGTGGCACAGACGGCGCTATCGGCGGCATTTGACGACCCACGTTTCCCGCCGCTCGCCAAGAGCGAACTGCCGCAAGTGCACATTGAAATCTCGCGGCTGAGCGAGCTGATACCCGGCTTGCCCGAAGATGTCTGCCCCGGCCGTCACGGTGTGTGCGTCACACAGGGAGATCACCGAGGGGTGTTCTTGCCGCAGGTGGCGCTGGAGTATCATTGGGACCGCGAGACGCTGCTCCGCGAGTTATGCGGGAAGGCCCTTTTGCCGCCAGACGCGTGGCGGCATCCGAGCACGACACTTCTGCTCTTCGAGGCGGAGGTCTTCGGGGAAGCGGACGCTGATCGCTGATGGCCAATTGCATCGTCCAAGCCTTACACCACGTCCCGGCACGGCGGCCAGCGGCATGGCGCCGCCTGTTTCGACGAATGTGAGGCGCGAAGCTTTGCCTCGCTAACGCTCGGGCCGCAGCTTCTTCATCAGGCGTTTGTGGACGCAATCCGGCAGCAACCCTCGCACATCGCCACCCAGGCTCGCCACCTCCTTCACCAGCCGCGAGGCGGTGTAGAAATGGGCTTCGCCAGCTGCCATGAAAAACGTCTCGACCTGCGGCTTGAGGTGGCGATTCATCATCGCCATTTGGAACTCGTACTCGAAGTCGGACACCGCGCGTAAGCCACGGATGATGGCGCGCGCGCCGACCCGATCACAGTAGTCGACCAGCAAGCCGGTGAAGCTGTCGGCTTTGCCTCGCGGCTCATCAGCTAGCGCCTCCCGGATCATCGCCACCCGTTCGTCGTGGCTGAACAAGGCGTGCTCCTTGCGCGGATCGCTCGTGCCGCCAGCGACGGCGACGATGACCTCGTCGAACACGGCGAGCGCGCGGCGGATGACGTCGAGATGGCCGTTGGTGATTGGGTCGAAGGAGCCGGCATAGACAGCCCGGCGAATCGTTTGTGGGTTGTACTGGGGGTCCGACATGCTTTCTTCTGCCACGTAGAGCGCGAGAGCTTTCTTTCCATAGCGTCGGCTCTGCGTCAAACGCAATGGGCCACAAACCGCTGGCGGCGTTTCGTTGCTGTGGTGCTCAACGATCACCCACCCGCCCGGCCGAACCAAGCTCTGCTCGGCGACAGCGGACAGCGTGATCTCAAGCATCTCGCGCTCATAGGGAGGATCCGCGAGCACGCCGTGAAAGCGCGCCCCCTCGCGCGCAAGCTGCGGTAGAGCGCGCCGCACCGACATCGGAAGCACGCGCGCCCGATCCTCGAAGCCGCACAGCCGCAGGTTGTCTCGCAGCACATGCACCGAGGCCGGTGACTGCTCGACGAAGGTAACGGCGCCGGCCCCGCGGCTCAGCGCTTCTATCCCCAGTGCGCCCGTTCCCGCAAACAGTTCGAGCACCGCGGCCGATTCCAGGTTGAAGCGGCTTTCGAGGATGTTGAATACGGCGCCCTTGACCTTGTCCGCCGTCGGCCGCAACGCCAGCCCGCGCCCGGCCCGCAGCCTCCGCCCTTTCGCTGTCCCGGCAATCACACGCATGCGGAACCCGGCACTTATCACCTTCGGACGCGCCGACAATAGTGGATTGGAATCGGCGTGGCAACGCGGCGGCTCTTGTCTAGCTGCCCAGAGCCGAGTAAAAGAAGGCGCTCACACTTGAGGAGGAGGCCTTATGCGAAAGGTAGCTGGTATCAGCGGAATCAGCCTGTTAGCACTTCTCGCCGCTTGTGGAGCCAATAGCGAGGACATGAAGAAGCTGGAGGACTCTCAGCGCCAGATCCTCGCCAAGCTCACCGATCTGGAAAAGAAGGTCGAGCAGCTTTCTGCCAGACCGGCGGCACCACAAGCGCCGCAGATCGATCCCAACAAGGTGTACAACCTCCCCGCTGGGGACTCGCCTTTCAAGGGGCCGGCTAAAGCGCCGGTGATCCTGACCGAGTTCTCCGACTTCCAATGCCCCTTCTGCGCCCAGCTCCCCAGTCTGATGGACCAAGTGTTGAAAGCTTATCCGAACGAAGTGAAGCTCGTGTATAAGGAGTTCCCGCTCACCAGCATCCACCAGAACGCGTTGAACGCTGCGAAAGCGGCGCTGGCGGCACAGAAGCAAGGGAAGTTCTGGGAGATACACGACAAGCTGTTTGCCAACCAGCGCGCGTTGTCGCCGGACAGCCTCAAGCAGTACGCTCAAGAGAGCGGGTTGGACGTGGCCAAGTTTGAGAAGGACATGACCTCGCCCGAAGTGCAGAAACAAATCGACGCCGACATGAAGCTCGCTCAGGAGGCGGATGTGAGGGGCACGCCCAGCTTGTTCTTGAACGGCAAGCGGGTGATGAACCGCAGCTTCGAGGGCCTGAAGCAGATGATCGACGAGGCGCTGAAGCAGAAGTCGTGACTCACGTCCGATACGCCGAGTTGAAGCGCACGTAAGCCAGGCTCAGGTCCGATGTCAGCCGTTGCGCCACGGCCTTGCCGGCGTGCAGGTCGAGGGTCAGACTGAACTCCGGCCTGGTGGTCACAGCCGCCGCCCGGTGCTCGACCCGGCCGACGATCTCGCGGCCGCGACGCACCACCTGTACGTCATCGAGGTACACGTCGAGCTGTTGCGGATCGAACACCGCGCCGCTGTAGCCGGCGGCGCACACCACGCGCCCGGTGTAAGGATCGCCTCCAAAGAACGCGGTCTTGCATAGTGGCGAGCGAGCGATGGCTTCTGCCACCCGTGCCGCGTCGCGTTCATCGCGGGCGCCGCGCACGGTGATGTCGATGAGCTTGGTGGCGCCCTCGCCATCCTTCACTACCATGCGTGCCAGCCGCCGCATGATCCCGGTAACTGCCGCGCTGAAGGCGGCAAGGTCCCGTGAGGCCGGCGTCACGAGCGGATTGCCGGCGCGTCCATTGGCCATCAGCACCACCGTGTCGTTCGTGCTGGTATCGCCATCAACGATGATGGCGTTAAACGACTGGGGCAGCGCCAGCGCCAGCGTGCGGCGTAGCGCCGCGGGCGATACCGCTGCGTCCGTGAGAATGTAAGCCAGCATCGTGGCGTGGGCTGCATGTCCTGCAAGGACCATCCGTGGCGCGATCATGCCGGCGCCTTTCGCCATGCCGACGATGGTTGCTTCAGTACCGCCGAGCGCTACAGTTTCCGTGGCGAACTTCGAAAACGCATCCGTGGTCATCATACCTTCGAGGGCGTCATGGAAGCCGTCTGGGGAGAGCGCCTTGCAGGCCGCGCGCACGCCGCGCCCGATCCGGTTGCGTGGCAGTTGCACGCCGATGCGGCCGGTGGAGGATGGGATCACTAGCCGTTCGTTGATGCGCAGCTCACGCGCGACGATGGCGCACATCTCGCGCGCCGCAGCCACACCGTCGCGACCGGTATACGCGTTGGCGTTGCCGCTGTTGACCACGATCGCCTGCAGACATCCGGCGCGTGCCCGGTCCAACCCCACCAGCACCGGCGCCGCCTGTACCCGGTTCGACGTGAACGCGGCCGCCGCGGCCGCCGGCATGTCCGAGCAGATCACGGCGATATCGCGGGCGCCACTCTCCTTCAGCCCGCAGTGAACGCCGGCAAAGCGGAAGCCCGACAGGCGTACCGGCGTGCGCTGCATGCGAATTTTCATATCCTCCTCCCTTGCGCTCCCTCTCCCTGTTTTGTGGGAGTGTCGAAAAACGACTGTGAAACCGGAAATGGGAAACCGGCAAATTGGGTACAGGAAAATTGGCCCGTTTTCCATTTCTCATTTCCGGTTTCCTGTTCCTCATTCCATTCGGCCACAACTTTGACCAATTTGTCGACAGGCTCCTGTGGAAGAGGGCTGGGGTGCCTGAAGCGGAGGCGGCGCCTGCCGTGCCAGCCCTGGCCCGCGCCTTGCGCCGGCGGGGCATATTCACGTATAGTTGCGAGACGGAGATGCCTTGATGTTCGGCATGGGAATCGGTGAGTTACTGGTCATTCTGGTCATCGTCCTGATCATCTTCGGTGCGGGGAGACTGCCCGAGATTGGCGAGGGCCTGGGACGCGGAATTCGCAATTTCCGCAAAGCGGTGAAAGCACCGGACGAGATCGACATCACGCCCGGCAAGGACGAGGAGAAGAAAACTCAGGCTTGATGTTGCGCTGCCACCACCTGGGCGCTGAACTCCGCCGCGTCGGGAGGCGGGTCCATGAACACGATGACGAAGGTGGACGATTCGCCCGGCGCGATCTCGAAGCGCTTCGGCGGAGTGAGTTTCTGCAAGATGGAGAGTTCACGCGGCGTGAGGTCCTTCAACACCTTCGCCGAGATCGCGTTGCCACAGTGGATGACCTTCTCGTCCAGCATTTGGCCCCCGCCGTTGTATAGCTTGCCTCCGATCTGCACATTGTTGAGCGCCACCGGGGCGGTGTTGAGCGTCTTCCCGGTAATCACAAAGACTACCTTGCCGTCTTTGATGCGCTGGTAACTGCCGACCACCTCGGAGAGTGCCACTTTGCGGGTCAGCAGGCGCTCATCGCCCAACCTGCCAATCAGCGGCAAACGACCCACCAGCTTGTCACAGAGGACGGGACTGGCGAACAAGGCCCGCGCCAGTAGCCCATACGCGGTAACCACGGTCGCCAAAAAGAACAGAATCGGAGTGACGGTGCTCGATCCTTGCCGGCGCGGCTGCCGTGCTGCTTCTTCCTCCTGCGCTTCGGACTCCACCTCAGCTTCCTCTCCTCGCTTCGGCGCTTCCTCCGGTTGCGGGACCGCCGCGATGGGACTTCTCCCCTCCTGGATCTGCTCGTCTGCTGTTTCGGGCAAGGTCAGGTCATCCGGCTTTTCATCCACCCCCAACGTGAAGTCCTCCTCCGGTTCTGAGATCTTCAGGTCCACGGGCGCGCTGGGTTCGACCTCGTCCTTCCACGTGGCCTCATCGAATGGCAGCTTGAGATTCTCGTCGGCCGCGGGTATCCCTCGCCGCGGCGGGGATCCTCTCCGCTTCGAGGTAGGTGCCGCGAACACATGACGACAGCGCGAACACTTCAGCATTGGGTGCTTGCCCGTAAGGCGCGCCGGATCGAGTTGATAGCTGGTGGCGCAATATGGGCACTGAACAATCATGTACCGACCACGGTTGAGGGGGAATTGTATGGCGACTGAATCAAAAAGCAAAGCGGGCAACGGTTTGGTGCAGGAGCTTGCCGTGGTCCTGCCGGCATTCAACGAGGAAGCAAACATCGAAAGAGTCGTGCGCCGCTGCGTCGCGTACCTGGAACAGCACGTGCCCGACTACGAGTTGCTGGTGGTGAACGACGGCAGCCGCGATCGCACCGGCGACGTCCTCAACCGCCTCGCCACGGAGCTGCCGCGGCTGCAGCCGTTGCATCATCCGCAGAACCGCGGATACGGCGCGGCGCTGCGCACCGGCTTCGCCGCCGCCACCAAACGCTTCGTGTTCTACATGGACGGTGATGGGCAGTTCGACATTGGTGACCTCGACCGTCTGCTGCCGCTAGCGACCGACGACGATCATATCGTCACCGGCTACCGCATCGAGCGGCGCGATCCGTTAATGCGCCGGCTGAACGCCAAACTCTTCGGCGGCTGGCTGGTGCGGTTGACGCTCGGTGTTCGGGTGCGCGACCTCAACTGCGCCTTCAAGCTCATCCCGAAGAAGGTGTTCGACCATATCACCTTGGAGTCGCCCGGCGCCCTCATCAATGCTGAGCTGTATGGGCGAGCCGTGCGCCAGGGCTTCGGCATCAGGGAAGTTGGCGTGCACCATTACCCCCGTGAAGCCGGGGTGCAAACCGGCGCCCATCTCTCGGTCATCCTCCGTGCCTTCTATGATCTCTTCCGGCTGCGCCGGAAGATCGTTGCCACCAGCCCGAGGGAACAAAAATAGGGTTCAAGGGATCGAGGGTTCAAGGGGGAAAAGCATATCTGGAGAGGTTCTGGTTGTCTTTACCCTGGAACGCTGGAGCCCTCGGACCCTGGAACCTTTCTTAGTTCCCCACCGGCGGCAGGGCGAACTTCTGGATGCGATTGTTCAAGGTGTCGGCGACGTAGACCGCGCCTTGTTTGTCCGTGGCGATGCCGATCGGCCGGTTGAAGTCGCCGCGCCCGCTGCCGCTCTTGCCCCAGGAGTAAACCAGGTTGCCGCCGGCGTAGCGGGCGCAGCGGTGACTGAACGAGTCGGTCACCAGCAGGTCGGAGCCGAGGAGTGCGATATACGGCTCGGTGTAGAACTCCTCCCAGCCCGACACGAAATGCTCCCGGATGAATTTGCCGTGAAGGTCGAAGTACTGAATGCGGTGGTTGCCGGTGTCGGCCACCGCAACCTCGCCGTTCTCAGCCACCGCGATGCCCACGGGCTCGATGAACTCTCCCGGTTTCGACCCGTCGTGCCCCCACATCGTCAGCTGCTTGCCGTTGGTGTCGAAGCTCACCACGCGCTTGTTGCCGGTATCGGTCACGTAGACGGCGCTGTTGTCCGGCGCCACGGCAATGCCGCGCGGCCCCCAGAAGCCGGTCTGCTCGTGCCATTCGAGCAAGGGCTTGCCGCCGGCGTCGAACTTCTGAATGCGGTGATTCCAGGTGTCCGCCACGTAGACCATGCCATCCGGTCCCACGGCGACGCCGCACGGGTCTTTGAACTCGCCCGCGCCTTGGCCTTCGTGTCCCCAGGTCAGCAGCGGTTTGCCGTCCGGACCGAGCTTCTGGATGCGGTTGTTCTTGCTGTCGACGACATACACATTGCCACCAGGGCCAACCGCCAGTCCGCGCGGCTCGTTGAACTGGCCCGGCGCCGTGCCTTTCTCGCCCCACACCTCGACCGGCTGCAAGAACGACGGCGAACCGCCGTAACCGCGCGGTGCCGGCGGCGGGTTCACCGCCACAGCGGCCAGGTTCATCCCCGGCTTGAGGTCTTTCAGCACATACATCACGGCGTCACTGGAACCGACTGGATTGAAGGCCTCGCGCGTGAGGAGGAAGTGCAGGGCATTGCGGGGATCCAACTTCTTCCAATCGGGCTCCCACCAACCGCGGATTTGGAAGCGGGTCTTTTCGTACTTGTCGCCCAGCGCTTTATCGAGGGCTGCGCTGGCCTCGAGATCGACAATGACTACCGGCGTATCCACGGAGCGCACGTCAGCCGCCCAGTTCACCGGATAGCGGCGCAGGTACCAGCTCAGCGGCCAGGTGGCGTTGCCGGAGACCGCGAGGCGCGTTTGCATCCCGGTACCCAACGTGCTGCCGACCTCTTCGATGCGCCGCATCACCTTGTGGATGTCGTAGGTGGATTGCACGTACGCCAACAGCTCCGCGTGGTGTCGTGTTGCCGGCTCATCCGGACGCGGCGCGTCGTACAGATAATTGGTTGCAATCAGCGTCCAGATCGTGAACGCCCCACACGCGCTCAAGATCAACGCGGTCGCAGGTCGCGCCAGGGTGCGCCGTTCGATCTGGCGGCCGAACCACATGGCGGCCAACAGCGCTGCCGGCACCAGCATCGGCACCAGCAGCCAGGGCACCTTCTCTTGCGCCCAGCTGTAAAAGCCGAAGTTGCCCATGGTCCAAATGGTCAGGAAGCGCGTGAAGCGGTCGGGCAACCAGCGCCGCATCAGCGTCGGGCCCGCCAGCGCCAGCGTGCCGAGCAGGATCAGCGGCGCGTACACGGGCACCACAAACAGTGAGAGCACGAAGGCGGTCGCAGCCGCCAACGTGCCGTAGGCCAGCAGCCGGGTGGCAGCGCCTTCGCGGCTGCCGGCTTGCAGCAACGGCGTCAAGAGGAACAAGAAGGCGGGGAAGAAAATCAGCGGCTCGTAGGCCACCCAATCGGGAAAGTAGTACCACCACGGGCCGCCGATGCGCTTGATCTCGTGCTGCCCCCACCAGTAGCTCAACGCGCGAGTGACGGAGTTCCAGTTCTTCGGATGCGTCAGAAGCGAGGTGTAGAACACCAGCCAGATGACGGCGAAGATGATGACCGTGGTCACCAGCGGCACGAGCGCCTGCCGCAGCAGGCCGGTGGTCTCGCTGGTGGCGCCGCGCAGGGCCGCGCGCCAGTCGCTGGCATGCACGACCTCCCATACCATCATAAGCAGCAGACTGATCAGGAAGACCGGGACCAAGGCGTACATGTCTTCCTTGTTGCAGAAGGCCAGCGCCAAGCCGCCGCCGGCGAGATAAAGATAGCGCGCCTGGCGTGTCTCGCCGTAGCGGAAGACGCCGTAGATGGCGACCACATTGAAGAGCGCCATGTAAATGTCGTGGCGCAGGAAGCGGCTGAAGTAACTCAGGCTCGGCGAGAAGGTGGCCAGCACCAGAAACGACAGCGCCCCCCAGCGGCCCAGATAGCGGCGCAGCGGCCAGGCGAAGGCGACGATGCCGAGCCCGAAGATCACTGCGCTGAGGCGGGCGGTGAAATCCGAATCACCGAACAGGCGCATGGCGAGCGCACTGGCGTAGTACAGGAAAGGACCATGATACACCGGGTCATACTGGTAATCGGCCGCGCCGTCCTGAGTGATCTTCCACGAGAAAAAGGCGTGAATCGACTCGTCGTGGTGGAAGGGGCGCACCCCCAGCAGGTACAGCCGGGTGAACACCGCCGCCGCAAACACTGCAATGTACACGCAGTGTTCCACGCTCAGGTTTCCGAACACCTTGCGATCGAGGAGACCCGGCGCCGGCTGTTCCGCGCTCGGGCGGACGCGCGCCGCAGCCGTCAGGTTGCGATCGAGAGCACTCTCTGCCATAGGAATCGAAACGTCACGCCGACCTCACCGCGCGTGCAAAGATGCTCGTGTGTATATGTGGCCGGTCGCCTTGTCAACCAACGGCTAAGCCAGAGCATGGAACTTTCGGTGGTCATACCGGCCTTCAACGAAGCGACGCGCATCCTGCCGACACTCGAACGCATCTTGGCCCACATGGATCAGCACCACCCCGACTACGAGGTCCTCGTCGTCGATGACGGCAGCACCGACGCTACCGCCGCCGCCATCGAGATGCAATTCGGAGATCGCCCCCGACTCCGCGTCCTGTCGTACGGGGGCAATCGCGGTAAGGGCTACGCCGTGCGCTACGGCGCCATGCACGCCGGGGGCGACGTGGTGCTGATGTCCGATGCCGATCTGTCGACGCCCATCGGGGAGGTGGAGAAAATGTTCCCCCTGCTGCAGCAGGGCTACGACATGGTCATCGGCAGCCGCGCGCTGGCGCAATCCGAGATCCGCAAGCGCCAGCCGTTGTACCGCGAGAGCAGCGGCAAGTTCTTCAACCTGCTCGTGCGCCTGATCGTGCTGCCCGATTTCCACGATACGCAATGTGGCTTCAAGCTGTTTCGGCGAGATCCGCTGCTACCCGTGCTCGGGCAGCAGCGGATCGACGGCTTCGCCTTCGACGTGGAGATGATTGCGCTGGCGCACCAGCTGGGTTTGAAGGTGGCCGAGGTCCCAGTGGTATGGATCAACTCGCCGACCTCACGGGTCCGCATGCGTGCCGCCGTGCGCGCCTTTGCCGACCTGGTCCTCATCCGCAAGCGCGTCCGCCGTGCGTGAACGAAGCCGCAGCACCGGGGCGCAACCAAACGTGGCGCGGCGCCGTAGCGGCAGGCTCCCGGGTGGCCGTCTCAGAACCGGGAAAACAAGGGCGTACAGCCGCTCGCCTTCTTCGGCGACGGGTTTGAGACAGCCCCCTCGTGCTTGCCCTGGCCGGTGTGCGCAGCCGGCGCGACCCCCTCATGCGCTGGCAGATCCCGCCGCATCATCGAGGCTGTGGATCGCAGTGGATGTGAACGTGACGTACACCGGGGTACCGACGTTGAGGTTCAGCTCCGTGTAGGAATGTCGCGTGATGCGCGCCACCAACGCGCGCCCGCAATTCACCGTCAATACGATTGCGCCGCGGTCACTTTCTACCTTGATGATCTTCCCGGCAAAGCAGTTGCGGGCGCTCGATTGCAGCGGCTCGCGCGAGATGACGATGCCCTCCGGATCGACGACGATCGCCGACGGCGCCGCGCCGTTGGCGATCTCGATGCGCAGCCCTTCACAACGGAAGCAGTTCGTGCCCGCGAGGGTTTCCGTCGTGCCACGCAGCAGATTGATGAGCGGAAAGCTGGTGAGCCCGCCGCCGACCAGCGACAGGACCGAGTCGGTCAGGCGATAGGCTTGATCCAGATTATGCGTCGTCAGCACCACGGTTTTGCCGGCGGCCCCGAGCTGTGCAATCACCCTTTCGATGCTGCCGACATGCTCGCGGTCGACGCTCGATGTAGGCTCGTCGAAGAGATAGACTGGGGCATCGATCGCCAGCGCACGCGCAATGGCAACGCGCTGCGTTTCACCACCCGACAGCCTCCAGGCCGGCCGCGGCCCGAACCCCGTGAGCCCGACCGCGGACAGCGCGGCATCGATTCGTCCAGCTCGCGGCAAGCCGTGCGCGCGCAGACCGTAGGCGATGTTTGCTCGCACCGAACGCCGAAAGAGCAACGGCGATTGGGTCACCAGCGTAACCTGCTGGCGCAAGGCGGCGCGCTGGCGCTCCGTGCACGGGACCGGTTGCCCGCTGAATTCGAGCTGGCCCGCATTGGGGACGCGCAGGAAAGCCAATACCTGGAGTAAGGTGGTTTTGCCGGCGCCGTTGGGTCCGACAACCGCGGTGATGCGGCCGCGTGGGATACTGAGTGCCCCAATATCGAGCACGCGCCGGCCGCCGAACTCTACCTGCACATCGGTTATCTTATATACGATCTCGTTCACCGTGGTCCAAGGGAATGCCGGCCGCTCCTGATCATCGTCGCGGCGCGAATATCGCTACTCCCAGGTTCACTCCAAGTGCAAGAGTGAGCAAAATGAGCCCGAGGGCGAAGCCGAAAGCAAAATCGCCCTTGCTGGTTTCCAACGCGATGGCAGTCGTCATGGTGCGGGTCGCGTCTTGGATATTGCCGCCCACCATCAAGGCCACACCGAGCTCGGAGATGAGCCGGCCGAAGCCGGCAGCCACGGCCACCAGCACCCCCCAGCGCATCTCAGCCAGTACGGTGAATGCGGCAGCGAGGCGTGAGGCGCCCAGCGTCAGTGCCGTCTGCTCGACGCGCGGATCTGCGCCGCTGATGACTCCCATGGTCAACGCCGCCAGCAGCGGCGTGACCAGAATGGTTTCGCCGAACACCATCGCGGACTGCGTGTAGAGCAGCCCCCAGACGCCGAGCGGCCCGCGTCGCGAGAGCAATGCATAGGCGAGCAGTCCAACGACGACCGTAGGCAGCGCTGTGAGCGTATTGAGCGTCACCTGCAGCGCCCGGCGGCCGCGGAAATTGCGTGCCGCCACCGCGAAGCCGACCGGCACCCCAAGCGCCGCGGCGAGCACGGTCGAGGCCAGCGCCACCTTCAACGACACCACCGCAGCCGCCACCACGCGCGGGTCGAGGGTCCACAACAAGTGCCCGGCGGAAGCCAATGCGTCGGAAAGAAACATCATCGCAGCCGCCGCCAGCGGCGGCGGTTACGGGGTCTCCGCCGCGGGAACCGCCGTGGGATGGAAAAGCACCTGACCGTCTTGTCTGAACGACGCGATCGTTTGCTGGCCCGCCGGCGAGGTCAGCCACGCGATCAACTCCATGGCTTCGATGTACTTCACCTGCGCATGCTTCGCCGGGTTCACCGCCGTGACCGTGTACGGGTTGAACAGCAGCGGATCACCTTGGTAGATGATGGTCAGCTCATCACGCTGCTTGTAGGTGAGATACGTGCCGCGGTCGGCCAGCGTGTACGCCTGCCGCTCGTTGGCCATCAACAACACCGCCCCCATGCCCTGTCCCGCCGAGACGTACCATGAGCCACCAGGTGTGATGCCCGCTGCCTTCCAGAGATCCTTCTCCTTTTCGTGGGTGCCGGATTCATCGCCTCGCGATATGAACGTAGCCTGCGCCGCGGCCAGCTTCTTGAAGGCCTCCACGGCACCGCTGGCGCCGCGGAGGTGCGCCGGGTCGGCGGGCGGTCCGACGAGGATGAAGTCGTTGTACATCACCTCGCGCCGATTCACGCCGAATCCCGCCGCCATGAAGGCCTGCTCCAGCGCCGGGGCATGCGACAGCACCACGTCGACATCACCATTCTCCGCCAGCTTCAAGGCCTTGCCGCTGCCCACCGCGATCACGTCCACCTTCAGATGAAAGCGCTGCTCGAAGGGAGGGAGGATGACCGCCAGCAGCCCGGAGTTCTCCGTGCTCGTCGTGGTCGACAAGCGCAAGTGCTCCTGCGCGAACGCCGGCGCAGTGAGCAACAACAAACCGAGGATTACAGCACGCATATGTTCAGTCTTTGCCCCAAGCCGTGGTGCGATGCAAGACGCGAGAGTCGCGGGCTTCAACTCTCTCCCTTCGCCAAGGAGGAGGCCCGGGGGGCGTCGTCTGCTGACGTGCATGCGATCGTCAGATATCCAGGACTACGGTTGCTTCCCAGCCGCCATTGGTCCGCCTGACCTCAAGTCGATGCAAGGTGACCGCCTTGACGTCGGCACACAACTCGTGACGGCTGGCATCGATCGGTTCACCCTCCAGACTGCCGTCCACCACCCAACGCCCGTCGCGCTGCGCGACAACGACGCCGGTCGGGCGCAAGAGCAGTTGCTCGGTGTCCTTGTAGTAGACCAGCTCCTCCAGAAACCGGAGCAGTGCGAGGTCTAGTGATTCGCTCTCCACGTGCGCCGTCCGCCGCTCGCGGGCCTGCAAGGACTGCGGATTGGCCAACATCACCTCCAGCGTGGCTTCGGCGGCGGCGGTGAAGCACTCGTCGAGTGTGCTTCCGGAAGCAACGAAGCCGATGTCGGCGGTGAACTGGTCCTCCAGAAAACTATAGGGCACGATCAGCCTTTGACGTTGCCGACCGGCGTGAACCGCGCCACCGGGCGGCTGAGGCCGGCCTGATCCACCGCGGCGATCACGTCATCGATGTTCTTGTACGCGGCGCCAGCCTCCTCCGCCAGGCCGGCGTACGATACGGTGCGGATGTAGATGCCGCGCTCGGCCATGTCATGCTCTAGCTGCTTGCCGCGGAACTGCTTCTTCGCCTGTTTGCGGCTCATCGCGCGCCCGCTGCCGTGGGCGGTGGTGAAGAACGTCTGCTGTCCGGACGGCACGCCCCGCAGGACATAGGAGCCGGTTTCCATGCTGCCGCCGATGATCACCGGCTGGCCGATGTTGCGAAAGGCGGCAGGGATATCGGGCATCCCCGCGGCGAACGCCCGCGTCGCCCCTTTGCGGTGTACCAGCAAGCGGCGTTTGCGGCCACCGACCTCGTGCTCTTCGAGCTTGGCGGTGTTGTGCGCCACGTCGTACACCATCTCCAGCCCGAGGTCGCGCGCGTCGCGCTTCAGCACCTCGGCAAAGACTTCGCGGATGCGGTGCAAGATCATCTGGCGGTTGGCGAACGACATGTTGATGGCGCACTTCATGGCGGCGAAGTATGCCTGCCCTTCGGCCGAGGAGAACGGGGCGCAGGCGAGGTCGCGGTCGGGCAGCGTGATGTCGAACTTGCGCTGCATCAGCGGCAGGAAGCTCTGGATGTAATCGCTGGCAATCTGGTGACCGAAGCCACGGCTGCCGCTGTGAAACATGATCACCACCTGATTCGGGCGGTCGATGCCCATCACCGCCGCGGCCTCGGGATCGAATATGTGCTCCGGCCGCGCCACCTGAATTTCGAGGTAATGGTTCCCCGAGCCCAGCGTCCCGACTTGCTGGCGGCCACGCTCGAGCGCGCGGGCGCTGACCCGCTCCGCGTCGGCGCCGGCGATGGCGCCGCGTTCCTCGGTGCGTTCGAGATCCTCCGGCCGGCCGTAGCCGTGCTCGACGCACCACGCCGCGCCGCGCACGGCCACCTCGCCGAACTGCGCATCGGTCAGCTTGAGAAAGCCGCGGGCGCCGACCCCAGCAGGCACGCGTTTGTACAGCGCATCGACGAGCGGGGGGATGCGATCGCGGATCTCGTCCAGCACGAGATTCGTTCGCACCAGGCGCATGCCGCAATTGATGTCGAAGCCTATGCCGCCGGGAGAAATGACCCCATGATCCGGGTCCATCGCCGCCACGCCACCGATGGGGAAGCCGTAGCCCCAATGCCCGTCCGGCATGCAGAAGGAGTAGCCGACGATGCCGGGCAGCATGGCGACGTTCACCACTTGTTCGAAGACGCCGTCGTCCATTTGCGCCAGCAGCTCCGGCGTGGCGTAGATGCGCGCCGGCACGCGCATGCCGGGCTTTGCCGTCGGCGGGATCTCCCAGACGGTTTCCGCGACCCGGGTCACATGCTGTCGCAGCGCCGAACGACCTGTCGCGGGCGCGCCCATAATTGAGAAGCCTATCCGTGTCCGCCCGGCGGCGCAACCAGTTGCTTCGCGGCTAAAGATGCGTCTGTGTCGTGCCCGAGCCGGAACAGCGCCGCGACGTTGACGCACCACAGTCGCGTCACCCTTGCGGGACAGAATCCGTAAGCGGCAGCCCACGCCCAGGCGTGCGCCAAGGTCTCCGTGGGTGCGACATTTCAGGCGGCTTGGGCTGACGGTTGTCCGGTGCGGTGGCCGTGAAGCGCGGCGCGAATCTGGTCCTCCACCTCCGAGAGCAACGCCTCGCGATCCTCGTTGCTCCGGCGCGGGATGGGGTCGCCGATCCACACATGCACGCGCGTGCCGAACGGGATCGGCAGCAGGTTATAGCTTAGCAGCTGCCACGACTGATCGATGCACACCGGGACCACGGCGGTGTCCGGGGCCGCCTCGAGCAAGGCCAGGGTGCCGCGGCGGCGGAACTTCCCGAGATCGCCGCAGCGGCCCCGCGTCCCTTCCGGAAAAATCACCGCCGACACGCCGCGGGCACGGACCTCGCTGGCCAACGTCTGGATCGCCTCCACCGCCTGCTCCGGGTCACCGCGGTCGATGAGGGCGTTGCCGCCGCGGCGCAGATTGTACGAGATGCTCGGGATCCAGCGCGCCAGCGACCTCTTCGAGACGTACTTCGGGAAGTTGGTGAACAGCAGCGCGCCGAAGATCGGGATATCGAACATGCTCTGATGATTGGCGACGATCAGGTACGGCGTGTGCGGGCGTACACGCGGCGAGCGCGCGATCTCAAGGCGCGTGCCACAGACGGCAAAGGCACGCACCAGGGCCACCTGCAACGCGCCTACCACGTACTCATGCGGCCGGCGACCGAAGAGGCGCGCGATCCGCTGCGCCACGTCGAAGACCAGCAGGATGAGCCCGAAGCTCAGGAGAAAGGGAATGGTGAACAGCCAATCGCGGAGACGCCTCATCGAGCCGACCAAAGCACCCGGCGACCGCCCGCGCAAGCGAGCCGGCGATGGGTGGTTAGGCTGGGCGCAGAAGAGCGTCGGTTGCTCGACGGGCGGAGCGGACGGCGGTCTCCAATGTCGAGTGGCCGTAGCAGTCGCCGACGATGTATAGTCCCTTCACTCTGCTGATGCTTCTCAGGAACTCTCTCAACCTGGGATAGATCCCTACTTTGTAGCGCGACATTCCGGTGTGGTGCCGGACGACGTCGACCGATTCCACGAGCGCGTCGAAGTCCGGGATGACGCGCTTCATTTCCTCGCGCGCCAGGCGGACGATTTTGTCGTCGGCCTCATCGACAAGCTCCTCCCCTGCTGCGCCGGCAAACCATACCTGCAGGACGGATTTGCCCGAGGGAACCATTGCCGCGCATTTGAACGCCGCGTCGGAGGTGAAGGACGCCTTGAAGCCCTCCGTCCGGGAAAACACATACGCCCAATGGCTTTCCGCCAAGCGTCGCTTCATAAAGAACACCACCAAAGGGAGCTGCGAATACTTGTAGTCACTGACGGTGCTCTTTTCGTCGTCCGTGAGCACGGGCAGAAGACCAATCACCTCCTTCAACGGAGTCGCTAGGATGACGTTGCTCGCTTCTATTTTCCGCATCTCTTTGCCGACCAACGCCTGCACCCCCGTGACCCGATTTGACTGCGTCTGAATCTGCTTGACGTCGGCGTTGTAGGTGACGGGCAACCCTCTGGAGAGCATCTCCGGAAACGTGAACATCCCCGTCGGCAGGCAGGTATCCGAAGAGGTCAGAAATTGTTTCGTGATCCTCAGGAAATGCGCCAGGCTCTCGCCCTCGGGGTCGGACAGATTGAAGGCGCTGATGATGGGGCGGACGAGGAACTCGAGGGCTTCTCGGTCGCACTTTCTCAGGATGTAATCGGAAAGCTCTACACTTTCGAACTCTTCCAATGGGTCGTTGTAATACGGATCGATGCGGTTGAAGTTCCTGTACGTGGTCCAGAAGATCCGGGCAAACTTCAAGTTCGAGATCAGGGGAATCATCCGGTATCGGAGGGTATTGTGTTTCACCAGATAACCGCGGCCGTTGCGGATCATTTGCACGGGCGGCCTGATGGGCAAGAGTTTGTCTTTGAGGCCCAGCGCGTCGAGCAGCTTATAGGTCTCGACGTAGTTGGTGTGGAAATATTGGGCGCCGACATCGATACGGGCGCCGTCCTTCTCGAGCAACTGGATTCTTCCGCCCGGGACCGCAGCGCGCTCGTAGATCTCCACCTGGCAACCGGCCTGCTGAAGAAAATAGCCGGCGGCCAATCCACCCACGCCCGCGCCTATGATGACGGTTCTCTCTGGTGGCTCCATACTCGCTTCGCTCGAACCCGCTCCGTGAATCTGTCCCGCTAGCCCTGTACCACCACGCAACACCCGAAGAGAAGCCGGACGCAGCGCACGCCGATCACCTCGTCGCCCTCGTCCAAGCTTATGGCGATGATGCCGCTGCGCTGCGGATTGGCGTAGGCCATGACGTCGGTCTTCTTCACCGTGCTCTTCTTGGTGGCGAAGACGACGTAGCGGCCTTCCTGAAACTCGCGCACCGGCAGGAAGGCGGAGATCTTCTTTCGCCGTGGTGGTGAAGAACAGGATGTACGAACAGTTACAGACCCCGCCGTAGCCGGGCGAGACCCAGCAAGCCGACCAAGCCGAGTGCAGCCACCAGGACGACCATCAGGTCGCGCGACATCAGCGGGGCCTCGGCTGGGTACGCCACCGTGGCAGGCCTGCTGAGGACCGGATCGGTGCAGCCATCGGTGACGTAGATCCTTTGCCCGGGCACCAGCGGGTTCACCAAGACGATGGTGAAGTTGCCGTTGCTGAAGCTGGCCGACACGAGGGCCACCGCGAAATCGTCACCGTCGTGGCAGATCCGGTCGGGCCCGCAATCGAACACGCAAACGCCGTTCTTTGCGTATTCGACCCCTCCGACAACGCAAGTTGCGTGCGGCGTGCACCCCGGTTCACCCACTCCGTTGCCGGTGATGGTAGTGGATCCGCCCACGTTCCCACCGGTGATCAGCGGCGCCTTCGGTGTCGGGGTCGCAGTCGGCGTCGGCGTTGGGGTCACCGTCGGTGTGCTGGTGGCAGTGGGCGTCCGGGTGACCGTAGGCGTGTTCGTCGGCGTTGCCGTTGGAGTCGGCGTCGGCGTGTTGGTCGGCGTAGAGGTTGGCGTACGGGTAGCCGTCGGCGTCGCCGTATTCGTGGCCGTTGGCGTACTCGTCGGGGTCGGTGTCGCCGTCCGCGTTGGGGTCGCGGTGGGCGTATTTGTCGGCGTCGGAGTGTTGGTCGGCGTCGCTGTTGGTGTTGCCGTCGGCGTCTTAGTCGGCGTTGCTGTCGGCGTTGGCGTGCCGGTGGCCGTTGCGGTCGGCGTGTTGGTCGGTGTTGCAGTCGGCGTTGCTGTCGGGGTGACTGTTGGCGTCTGAGTCGGTGTCGGCGTTGGGGTATCGGTCGGTGTCGGCGTCGGCGTGTTGCTCGGCGTCGCTGTTGGCGTCGGTGTTGCGGTCGGCGTCGCTGTCGGTGTTGCGGTCGGCGTCTGAGTCGGCGTTGGCGTCGGGGTGTCGGTCGGTGTCGGCGTCGGGGTATTCGTCGGCGTTGGTGTCGGGGTATCGGTCGGCGTTGGCGTCGGGGTGTCGGTCGGCGTTGCCGTCGGCGTGTTGGTCGGCGTTGGCGTCGGTGTTGCGGTCGGCGTCGCTGTCGGTGTTGCGGTCGGGGTCTGAGTCGGCGTTGGCGTTGGGGTGTCGGTCGGCGTCGGTGTTGCGGTCGGCGTCGGCGTCGGCGTGTTGGTCGGAGTGTCGGTCGGCGTTGGTGTCGGGGTATCAGTCGGCGTCGGCGTGGGGGTATCGGTCGGTGTTGGCGTCGGTGTGTCGGTCGGTGTCGGTGTCGGTGTATCAGTCGGTGTAGGCGTCGGCGTGTCGGTCGGTGTCTGCGTGGGCGTGTTGGTCGGCGTAGGCGTGGGCGTGTCGGTCGGTGTCGGTGTCGGCGTGTCGGTCGGCGTTGGTGTCGGGGTATCAGTCGGCGTCGGCGTGGGGGTATCGGTCGGTGTTGGCGTCGGTGTGTCGGTCGG
>JBEKBJ010000043.1:0-38463 GCA_050015455.1 Binatia bacterium | reverse complement strand
TATGAGCGGACTTTTCGGCCGACCGAGTTTCGCCATGCTGTCTCCTCCCATTGCCTTTATGGGGGAGACGGTCAACCTGTTTATTTCTTCAATTATTTTCTGTTACGACCGACTAGCGCCCAGTCGAATTTTTCGGCGAGAATCCTCGCGACCTCGTCCAGGATATACGGAGAGGCGCACAGGGTAATCGTTCCCTGTCGTGCCAGCTTGAGTACCGCTCCTGCTCGGACGCCGCCATAGAGCGCCGCGAGCAGGACGTTGGAGTCAGCGACGACCCGCGGCGGCAGGGGCAGAGCGGGAACCGTGGCGGTACTCATTCACGATGTCGCTGATGGTGTCTTCAAGCTCGTCGTCCGTCCGAACGCCTAGCGCCGTGGCCTTCCTGCGGCCGTAGGCGACGGCCCGTTGCCACGCTGCGTCCGCTTCCACGTCGCGGATGTACCGTCGCAGCGCCTCGCGGACCAGCTCAGAGGTGGTCTGGTGTTGCTGCTTGGCCAGGCGCTCGACGGCTTTCACAAGCGGGGGCGGCAGCGAGATCGAGACAGGTTTACGGTACGCCACGGATGTGCACCTCGTGTAGCAAAATGTATTACAGGAAGAAGACTACGCGCGGCACCGTCTGCCGTCAAGGAAGAGCCAGTCCTTTGGCCGGTTGGCGAGACAGCCGGGGCGCGCTGCGCGCCCGGTCGTTGAACGGTACAATCCAGTGTGTACAATCCGGTTAGAATTTCCACGCCGTGAGGAGCGGATGCCCTACCCGGGACACAGGAGTCGATATGAAGATCCGGTACGACAAGAATGAGGACATTCTGACCATTGATCAGGGCTCTGCGGGAGACACCATCGACCACGCCGAAGAAGCCGGATCGGTCATTGCGCACTTCACCGCCGACGGTCGCCCCATCCTCCTGGAGATTCTCGATGCCAGCGAGTTCTTGTCCGCATCCATCCGCGCCATCACCAGCCGCGACGACAGCAGAGAGATCGAAGTTGGTTGAGGTCGCGGGCCCGTCGAGATCCGGTTCGTCTCTCGCAAGGGCAAGCGCGCGGCGTGCGGTGAGGTCTCGCAGAAGATGCTGGCGCTGCACGAACACTTGGGACGGCGGTATCAAGACGCCGTGACGCCAATCATCGAGGAACAACTGGCGAAAGCCGGCGTCCGGTTAGCAATGGTGCTTAACCGCCTCTGGCCGTGATCGGATTCGCCGATACTCACCCGGTGCCGCGCCGTGCGAATCCCAAAGTCCACTTCCCAGCAGCGACCCCAAACGCACTGGACCGACAAGGTCATCCGCGTGCAGCATCTGGCAGAGCTGAGCGCGAGGAACATGCCGGTGGGCGGGCGCAAGTTCGAAGTCATCGGATGCATCGGCGGCCGCGGCTTCGGCGTTCGGCGGGAAGACACATTGTCGATCTCAGGACATCCCCGACCGCTTGACGCCCCGATCCGGAGGAAGCATGCTGCACTCGAATCTGTTCGCACTTCGGGGTGGTTGCTGGGATGAGCATCGAGCGGAACTTCGACGTGGCGTTCGTGGCCGACATGGCGCTGCGGGAGAAGCAGATCCAGCAGAACTACCGGCCGGTCATCGCCGTGCACAAATGGTTCGCGCGGCGTCCTGGAACCCTCTTCCGCGCATTGCTCCTCTCCGAGTTCGTTGACGGACCACTCGAAGCCGCTTTCTTTCGCTCCAACAATCTCAGCGGCATCCGCGTAGCGGACCCGTTCATGGGCGGCGGCACACCGCTGCTGGAAGCGAATCGACTTGGTTGTGACGTGATCGGCTACGACATCAATCCGATGGCGTACTGGATCGTCCGGCAAGAGATCGAGCATCTCGATTTGGGCGCGTACCGAATCGCCGCAGACAAGGTCGGGAAGTGGCTCGCGGCGCAAGTGGGCCATCTGTACGAAACCACCTGCCTCGAATGCGGACGTGAAGATGCCTCCGTCAAGTACTTCCTCTGGGTCAAACAAGCCGTTTGCCCTGGATGCCACGCCGCGGTCGATCTGTTCCCCGGGTATCTGCTCGCCGAGAACCGGCGCCATCCGAAGCACGTCATCGTGTGCAATCGGTGCGGTGAGTTGAACGAAGTGGATGATCGCTCCCGCCCCGGAGCCTGCGGCGCCTGTCGTGCGGAGCTGACGACCACAGGGCCGGCCGCACGCAGCCGCGTTACCTGCCCGCAATGCAACAGACCGATTTCCTACCCGAACGCCGCGGCCGGACCACCGCAGCATCGACTCTTCGCGATCGAGTATCACTGCTCTCGATGCAAGCCGCGACACGAGGGCCGGTTCTTCAAGAAACCGGACAGTCAGGACCTGACTCGTTACGGCGAGGCGGAAGCCAAGCTGCGGCGGATGCAGACCGAGCACGTCCCCGACGAGGAGATTCCGAAAGGGGATGAAACGGATCGCCTCTTGCGATGGGGCTATCGACGGTACCGCGAGATGTTCAATGCTCGGCAGCTCCTGGGTCTCGATCTGATCTGCCGGGCGATCGTGAAGGAGTCGGACGAACGCGTGCGCAACGCGCTGGCGACGAACCTGTCCGACCTCCTGCGCTACCAAAACATGCTCTGCCGGTACGACACGTACGCGCTGAAGTCGTTGGACATCTTTTCGGTGCACGGTTTCCC
This sequence comes from Binatia bacterium, assembly GCA_050015455.1. Lineage (GTDB taxonomy): Bacteria > Desulfobacterota > Binatia > HRBIN30 > HRBIN30 > JAGDMS01. The sequence goes on along the minus strand of JBEKBJ010000043.1, from coordinate 35,820 downwards.
GGTTGGGTTGGTGGAATGCGAATCGAATATGCTCGGGATTCTGAACGATCGCAGCGGCGTGAACGTGGGTAGCGGCGGGTGGTCGAACATCGTGGAGAAGTTCGTCCGGGCGAAGCAGTACTGCGACGCGCCCTTCGAGGTGCAGTACCGGGGCGGGCGCAAGGTGCAGATCGACACGCCGGGAGAATGGATCGGCGATGTGCGCAACGGCTCGGGGCCGCCCGTGAAGCGGAGCGTGCGCCTAAGGTGCGCCACCGCAACGACCGCGAGCTTGCCGGCGGCATCGCTCGACGCAGTGTTCACCGATCCGCCGTACTTAGCCAACGTGCAATACGCCGAGCTAATGGACTTCTGTTACGTCTGGCTGCGGCGCCTAGTCTCAAATGGCGCGCGCGCCTGTTTCAAGCGAAGCACGACCCGCAGCCCGGACGAGCTGACCGGAAACGCCACGATGGAGCGAGACCTTGCCCACTTCACAGAGGGCTTGTCCGCGGTGTTCCAACGGATGGCAGCAGCTTTGAAACCGGGGCGTCCGTTCGCGTTCACGTTCCATCACAACACGATCGAGGCGTATTTCCCGGTGGCGGTGGCGATCCTGGATGCTCAACTGGTGTGTTCCGCCTCGATTCCCAGCCCCGCGGAGATGGGTGCATCGATCCACATCAACGGCACCGGCTCTTCGATCATCGATACGGTCTTCGTCTGTCGTTCCACCGGGACAGTCCCGCGCTCGTCCGTTGCGTCGTCTGCGGCTGAGATAGCGACTCTCGTCCTGGCCGACCTGGCCGCGCTTCGGCAAGGAGGAGTGGCGCCAACGCGCGGTGACGCGCGCTGCATCGCGTTCGGGCATCTGATCCGGCTGGCGATCTGGAATCTCCGGCACGACTGGCGGCAGCAACTGTCGACAAACGAAAGACTGGAGCTGATTCGGAAAGCCGTTGCATCGCTGGGAGGGGCCGAGTCGGTTGAACGGCTCCTTCCCGATGACCTGAAGCGGTTCGCTGGCTCGCATGAGAGTGGAGTACGGGAAACGGAGGGGACGTATGGAGCCGGCCAGCCCGAAATATCCTTTTGAGGTCGGTTTCGAGGAAGTCCAGGCGAACCTGGATACCTACGTCTCTCGGGTCTTCTCGACCCTCAAGTCCGAGTTCTTGGTGCTTCCGAAGGGCGAGGGCTTTGTCGAGTACCCGCAGTTCGAGCAGGCATACGAGGCTCTGAAGAAAGCCACCGGCGGTTTCGAGAGTCTGTCGCCTAGCATCGTTCTTCAGGCGGTGATCGATACGCCGCTCATTCTGGTGGTCCTGCGCACGATGCTTGGGTTCACGCCACCCGAGCTGGCATATGTCGCCAGTCAGGTGGAGTTGCCCCGCTTTCGTGGACACTTGACCGCTTGGGCATGTAAGGCGGGCGGAGAGAGGAGTTCGCGATGGCAGGAAGGAGGAGACCCCCGTACGCACCGGAGTACCGAGGCCGGGTGGTGGAGTTGGTGCGAGCCGGGCGACCGATCTCGGAGCTGGCGCGGGAGTTCGAAGTGACAGGCAACTCCATCCGGAATTGGGTGAAGCGGGCTGACCTGGATGATGGGCGGCGCACCGATGGGCTGACCAGTGACGAGCGGGAGGAACTCAATCGGCTGCGGCGCGAGAATCGGGTGCTGCGCGAGGAGAAGGAGATTCTAAAAAAAGCCGCGGCCTGGTTTGCACAGGAGACCAACGCGACGCCGTCTCGGCGTTCGGGTTCGTGAGGACGAACCAGGCCGTGCACCGGGTGGCCACGATGTGCCGGGTGTTGGGAGTCTCCCCCAGCGGTTTCTACGGGTGGCGCTGGCGGCCGCCCGCGGCGCGCGCGCAGGCTGACGCGGGGCTAAGCGAGAAGATCCGGGCGATCCACGAGCGCTCGCGCGGGACCTATGGGGTACCGCGGGTGCACGCGGAGCTGGCCGCCGAGGGAATTCACGTGGGGCGCAAGCGTGTCGCGCGGCTGATGCGAGCGGCGGGGCTGGAGGGGGTGAGCCGCCGCCGCTCGGTGCACACCACGGTGCGCGATGGCGCCGCGCGGCCGGCTCCGGATCTGGTCGATCGCGACTTTGTCGCTCCGGGTCCCAATCAGCTTTGGGTCGCCGACATCACCTACATCCCCACGTGGGCGGGGTTTGTGTCCCTGGCCGTGGTGCTCGACGTGTGGAGCCGGCGGGTGGTGGGCTGGGCACTGGCGACGCATCTGCGCACCGAGTTGGTGCTGGGCGCACTCGATATGGCGCTCGCACAGCGCCGCCCGCAGGCGGTCATCCATCACTCCGACCAGGGGACGCAGTACACCTCGATTGCCTTCGGCCTGCGCTGCCGCGAGGCGGGCGTGCGACCGTCGATGGGCTCGGTGGGGGACGCGTACGACAACGCCATGGGTGAGAGCTTTTTTGCCACCCTGGAGTGCGAGCTCCTGGAGCGCCGGCGTTTCAAGACTCAGGTCGAGGCACAGATGGCGGTCTTCGACTTCATCGAGGGCTGGTACAATCCACACCGGCGCCACTCCGCCCTCGACTACCGCTCGCCCATAGAGTTCGAACGCACGTTCGCGCGCTTGCCGTCGGTAGCGGTGCTGATACCACGCCAGGAGGGCCACGATGCGCTCCCCTGCTGACCGACCGCAGACATCCCCCCTCGCGCTCTCCCTTGTCCCCCACGCGCGCCGGAGCAGCTGCCCACAATGTGGCCGGGGACCTGGGTCCTATTCCACCATCGTCTCCTGGCATACGGTCGTGCTATATCGCCGTCCACAATGTGCACAGCAGCTTCAGCCATCACCGCGGCTAGCATTTGTACGAGCGTGTTCGGACGATATCAAAATCGACATTCGGACATCAGCAACCACGACAACATCTCAAGTCCCTAACCGTCCACGAAACCGGGGTAGGTCCAAGGACATCAGTCAATCCCTTGGTGATGAACTTGGGGTAGGGTATGCGCTCAGCAATCTGGCGAACAGCATCCGTTTCTTTGGCGAAGAAGCCGAAGCTCTGACGCTGGCCAGGGAAGCGGACGAGATCGCTCGACGTCTGGGAGACCCGAACCTGCAGAGGATCACCTCGGGCCTGGTTTCGGAGATTGCAGGGCGCCAGTGAACAGCAGGCAGCAGGCTAACCCGGCGATCGAGACCGCCGCCAAAAGACGGCGCGCACGACCGCCTCATCCTTCGAGCTGTGGCTGAGGAAGACGTCGTGGGTGAAGGCTTCCGTGCTCATACTGACGCTTTCATGGATCTCATTGCCGCTTGCATTTCACCCTGCCGTCCTCTTTGCCAACGGCGTGGAAACCGATTTCGCGCTTGGATTTGGCGGGCGGAGCCATGAGTTCGCGGATGGCGTTGAAGAGGGATTTGATGGTCTGGTCGTGGCCTTCGAGGCGGCGCTCCACTTCTGCCAGCTTCCGTGCCAGGGTCTCGTTGGCGGCCAGCATCCGGCGGAGGCTGACGAAGGCGCGCATGATGGCGACGTTCACCTGCACGGCGCGTTGGCTCCGCAACACGCTGGAGAGCATCGCCACGCCTTGCTCGGTGAAGGCATAGGGGTTGTGCCGTCGTCCACCGCGTTGTTTTGGCATTCCAGATTGGAAGATCAAAGCCGTGGTCTCTTCATCCGTCAGTTGAAACATGAAATCGGGCGGGAACCGGCGCCGGTTGCGCTTTACGGCTTTGTTCAAGTTGCCGGTGGTAACGCCGTAAAGCTTGGCCAGATCGGCGTCGAGCAACACCTTCTCCCCTCGTGCCAGATGGATCAGTCGCTCGACCCGCTCAATGGGGACCAGTTGAGTTGCTCGTGTGCTGTTCATGCGCCCTTTGGTTTGAAATGTTGAACTGCCTTGTCCTTCGGGGCGTGCCTGAGGAAGATGTCGCGTGTGAAAACTGCGTCACTCATGGTGGCCGGAAGGACGATACAAGAATTCCACGGCTCATGGCAAACCGAGGAGGGCCAGTCGAGGGTGTTAGGGTGACGCGCTTGACTGGCTTGCGGCTGTTGTTGCTTTTCGCTTCCAGCTCGACGCTCGGCGCGTTGCCGCGAGGGGCTTGCAACTCCGGCTCTCCTCTTTGACCTTTAAGCTTGCACCTGCCCAAAGAAAGCACGGTGAAAGGGAAAAGAGGAAAGGCAAAAGCCAGAAGCCGAGAAGAAGGGCAAACGTGAAAGGCAAAAGGCCAAAGCCGGAAGAAGATAGCAATCTGGCTTTCCTCTTTGACCTTTAACCTTTCGCCTCGGCCGACTACGGGACGGAGCTTCACCGGCTGAGGACGAAGATCGCCATGTCAGCGTTGAGGTTCGGGGCGTCGGTGACCAAGCGGTGTGTTTCGCTGTCGAGGTAGACCTTCTGGTGCATCCGGATAGCCTTGCGTGCGCAGAACTCTTCGACGTCGGCTATCGATGGAAAGCGCCGGTTCGGCGTATCGTACCACTCGAACTGGTACAGGCCGCCGGTCTTGGGGGACCGGCCATCCTCGTAGAGCATTCTGCGGAGCTTGTGGTACGCGAAATTCGGGAAGCTGACGATGCCGGACCGGCCGACGCGCAGCATTTCACTGATGATCCCCTCGGTATCAGCGACCGACTGCAACGTTTGTGACAGCACGACGACGTCGAACTGTCCGTCAGCGAACGGTGCCAGCCCTTTCTCGAGATCGTGATGAATGACATCCAGTCCTTGCCTGACGCATGCGAGCACCGCCTCCTCGCCGAGTTCGACGCCAACGAGGCGCGTGTGCCCGCGGGCGCGCAGCCGCGACAGCAGCTCGCCGCTTCCACAGCCCAGATCCAACACGCTGGCGCCCCGCGGAATCAGCTCCATGATCATATCGTAGTCGAGGCGATGGCCGTGAAAGATGCTGGTGGCTCCGTTGGCTGAAGCCGGCGCGGGTTCGGGGAGCGCAGGTGCCGGCGGCACGCAGTCGCTGCCGTCGACGTTCGCGAGAAATCCGCGCACGAGTTCGCCGTAGACCGCCAACTTCTCTTCGAGGAGGAACGAGTCGTGGCCGCCCGTGGTGGTGACATTGCAGTAACTCACCGAACGATTGGATGCGACGAGCGCATCGACGATCTGCCGGCTCTGGTCGGCCGGGAACAGCCAGTCGCTCGAAAAGCTGACGACCAGCCAGCGGCAGCGGCTACGCGCGAGCATTTCCCGCAGTTCTTGAGGCGTACCGCCGAGGTCGAACAGATCCATTGCCAGAGAGAGCGTCACGTAGCTGTTGGCGTCAAAGCGCTCGACGAACTTGTGCCCCTGGTAGGCGAGATACGACCCCACCGAGAACTTCTTCTCGAATTCCGTTGAGATGTCCTTAGGCTGCAGCCGACCTGGATCGAATTTGGCCGTCATTGCCTCGCGCGAGAGATAGGTGATGTGCCCGAGCATGCGGGCGAGCGCGAGACCCACAACCGGACCGGCCCCGCGCTTGTAGTATTGACCGCGGCGGTAGTCAGGGTCCTGCAAAATCGCATTCCGACCGACCACGTCAAAAGCCAGCGCCTGGCTGGTCAGGCGCGGCGACGTGGCCAGCAGCGCACAACCGCAGACGCGCTCGGGGTACCGCAGTGCCCAGGTGACTGCTTGGTGCCCACCCAGCGAGCCCCCGATCACGGTTCGAAGTGCCGCGATGTCCAGGTGATCGATGAGCCGCCGCTGCACCTCGACCATATCACCAACGGTGATCGCGGGAAAGTCGGCTCCGTACGGCCGTCCGGTCTGCGGGTTGATACTGTTCGGGCCGGTCGTACCACGACAGCCACCCAGGACGTTTGAACAGATGACGAAGTAGCGGTCAGTGTCAATCGACTTGCCCGGCCCGACGAGGATGTCCCACCACCCCGGCTCGTCGTCATCGTCGTGGCGCGCCACGTGCGAGTCACCGCTGATGGCATGGCACACCCACACGGCGTTGTCGCGGCGGCTGTTCAGCTGCCCGTAAGTCTCGTAGGTGACCATGACCGACGGCAGCTGCCCACCGAGTTCGAGAAGCAGCGGCTGCGCAAAGGTCACCTCCTGCGCGTAGCGCAGCGGGGCGGCACTGCGAACGCTGTCGCTGCTCTCGAACGGGGACTCGGGCTCCTTCATGCACGGGCTCGGTACACTACTTCACAATTACTACCATCAGCCCTGAGCGTTGCCCAGGGCTGATGGATTGCCGCCCTTTAAGGGCTGAGCCCGGTGAATCGGTGGCGGTCAGCAGCATGAACAAGAGCACTCAGCGCTGCGATGCCTGCAGCGCCTGATCGATGTCGGCGATGATATCCGCGACGTCCTCGATGCCGACGGAGATCCGCACATATTCTGGAGTCACACCGGTCTCACGCTGTTCCGCCTCGGTGAGCTGCGAGTGCGTCGTCGACGCCGGGTGGATCACCAGCGTCTTGGCGTCGCCGATGTTGGCTACGTGGCTCGCCAGCTTGACGCTGTTGATGAATTTGATGCCGGCCCCGCGTCCGCCCTTGATCCCGAAGCCGACGATGGCGCCTTTGCCGTGGGGCAGGTAGCGCTGGGCGCTCTCGTAGTCAGAGTGGTTTGGCAGCCCGGGGTAGTTCACCCACTCCACAGCGGGGTGCCGTTGTAAGAACTCTGCGACCCGCTGCGCGTTGGCGCAGTGCCGCTCGATGCGCAGATGTAAGGTCTCGAGACCAAGCAGAAACAGGAAGGCCGCGAACGGACTCATGCACGCGCCCGTGTCTCGCAGCCAGTGGGTGCGGATGTGCAGGATGTAGGCGATGTTGCCGATCGGCCGCAGCGCCTCCTCGAACACCACGCCGTGGTATGCGGGATCGGGCCCGCAGAACTCCGGCCACTTCTCCGGATTCTTCGCCCACGGGAACTTGCCGCTGTCTACGATCACACCGCCGACGTGCACACCGTGCCCGCCGATGAACTTGGTAGTCGAGTATATCACAATGTCAACGCCGTGCTCGATCGGCCGCAGTATAAGCGGCGTGACCGTGTTGTCGCACAGCACCGGCAGATCGAGGGCGTGGGCGGCGCCCGCGATGCGCCGAAAGTCGGGCACGTCATTCTTGGGATTGCCCAGGCTCTCGAAATAGACGGCGCGCGTGTTCCCGTCGGCCAGCTCCTTGATCTTTTCCGGGTGGTGCGGATCGAAGAAGCGGACTTCGACGCCGAGCTTCACCAGGGTCTGCGTGAACAGGGTCCAGGTGCCGCCGTACAGGCTGGTGGCCGAGATGAAGTTCTGGCCGCTGTGCACAATGGTGAGCAGGGCGGCGGTGATGGCCGCCTGACCGGACGCGAAGGCAAGCCCTGCGGCTCCCCCGTCGAGGGCCGCTAGCCGCTTTTCGAGCACGTCGTTGGTCGGGTTCATCAGCCGCGAGTAGATGTTGCCGAACTCCTTGAGCGCAAAAAGGTTGGCGGCATGCTCGGCGTCGTTGAAAACGTACGAGGATGTCGCATAGATCGGCACGGCAAGCGCGGTGGTGGCGGGATCGCGTTCTTGTCCAGCGTGCAACGCGAGTGTTCCTAGTCCGGGGCTTCTTGCTGCTTCTGTCGTCATGTTTTCTCCTTGGTCGTTTTGGCGGTCAGATGAATCGTTAGTCGCTTGTCCTCTTGCTCGAACCAACGCGTTGTCGGAGATGGTTGCGACACCCTGCCCGGAGCGAGCCAACAGCGATCTGTCTTGCCAAATCTCCAGCTTGGGCGCAGCCCGTCAGATCTCGTATTTGACTTGCAGCCACCAGGCATTGTTGGCTGTGGAGTTCGCGAGGGAGCCGAAGATGCCGTAGCCGCCAACAAGTGTGGCGTGCGAGTTTATGATCCAGCTAACATCGAAGCCATGCCAATCATCTTCGCCGTTGATGAGGCCCGGGATCTTCTTGTAGGGATCAGTTTTCTGTCGGAATTCGTATGCCAACAGCAGCCACGAGGTGGGCAAGAACGCTACGTTGCCCTCGAAGGTGGCGTTCCAGTCGTTGGAGAAGCCGAGGAAGCCCAGGTTGGCGGCCTGGCTCTCGCGCCCGCCCGCGGTGAGAATCAGTGGGTGGCCCCCGAGTTGGGTGAACATCTTACTGGCCGTCAGCGTGAAGTCGCCGCCGTAGTCGCGATGGTAGCCAATGCCGTTCAGCGCATGACCCAGGCGGTTGTTGATCGTATTGATCCCGTCGTTGAGCTTGAACTGTCCCCCGACCGTCAGCGCCGGTAACGGCAGACCGAAACTACCTTCGGGCAACGCGAGTACGCGTAGATTGAAGCTGTGCAGCCAGACTTCGTCGCGTTTGATGTCGACACCGGTGGCGTCGCGGATGGCGTCGGGCAACGTGCCCAAAGCCAGCCGGTCGGCCCCGTAGCCCAGCTCCACGCGCCCGAACAACGTTTCGGTCAGCATGAAGGCCTGCAGGTTCTTCTCGCCCAGACCGATGGCGTCAAAGGCCACAGCCGGGAGGCCCAGTGGCTCGCCGTTAGGCGCGGGGTTCACCAGATACGCCATGGGCGTGATGGCACCGCCGCCGACGCCTTCGATGGTGTGGAACGGTAGCGGTGGCGGCTTGCTGGACGGCGTATCCTCGGCGACCGCTGGTGCCAGGGACCGCAGTAGGATCAAACTTACGAACAGGAACATCAGGGTGACACGCTTCACGTCAAAGCCTCCTTGGTTTCTCCGTCTTGTTGAGACAGCGACTGTCCCTCCCGAACCACGCCTCGGGAGTGGGCATGTTTGCATGCTGATTCTGCTACCACTGGATGTGACCAAGTTGTTCACAGCTCCCCTCCTTGAGCGTCGAAGATGCCCTCGAACAGGATCGAGCTGAGGTAGCGCTCTCCCGAATCGGGCAGCACCGTCACGATCGTCTTCCCGGCGTTCTCGGGCCGTTGCGCCAGCCGCACCGCCACTGCCACGGCGGCGCCGCTGGAGATGCCCGATATGATCCCTTCCTCGCGGGCGAGCCGACGCGCGTAGCTGATCGACTCCTCGTTCGTAACCTGCTCGATCGCGTCGACGAGCGAGAGGTCGAGCACCTGCGGCACGAACCCGGCGCCAATGCCCTGGATCTTGTGTGGCCCGGGTTTGAGCGCTTCGCCGGCGCGCTTCTGTGTCAGCACGGGGCTCGCGCTGGGCTCGACCGCGACCGAGACGATGGCCTTGCCGCGCGTCTTCTTGATGTACCGCGAGACGCCGGTGATCGTCCCGCCGGTGCCGACGCCGGAGACTAAGATGTCGATCTTGCCTTCGGTGTCGTTCCAGATCTCCGGGCCGGTGGTTTTTTCGTGAATGGCCGGATTCGCGGGGTTGCTGAACTGCTGCAGGAGCACGTAGCGCTGCGGGTCGGAGTTCGCGATCTCCTCCGCCTTCGCTATGGCGCCGCTCATGCCGCGTGCACCCTCGGTGAGGACCAGCTTCGCGCCGTACGCGACCAGTAGCTTGCGTCGCTCTATGCTCATCGTGTCGGGCATCGTCAACGTTAGCGGGTAGCCGCGCGCGGCGGCGACGAAGGCGAGCGCGATGCCGGTGTTGCCGCTCGTCGGCTCGATCAGATGCTTGCCGGGACCGAGCACGCCGCGCTGTTCGGCGTCCCACACCATGGCGGCGCCGATGCGGCACTTGACGGAGTACGCTGGATTGCGTCCTTCGATCTTGGCCAAGATCGTCGCTGGCGCACCGTCGTGGATGCGGTTGAGGCGCACCAGCGGGGTGCGTCCGATAGAGTGTGCGTTATCTTCAAACCAGTTGGACACGGTTACCTCCAATCTCGAATCGTCTATGGGCGCCATATCGCGCTGCCTTCAGGTGAGGCAGCGTGTTGCGACCGGATCCCAAGCTTTCATTCATTCACACGACTTCGCTGAAGCGGCCGGTTCTCACGTCGTATCGTCACCCAAGCTGCTCGGCATAGGTCATCACCAGGTACATCACCGCTTCGCGGCCACCCGGATTGTGGTACTCGTGCGGCACATCGGCCTCGAACTGAATGGCGTCTCCCGTCGCCAGGCGGTGGCGTTCCTCACCGACGCGCACCTCGATGGAGCCGGTGGTCACCACGAGGTTCTCGACGGTTCCGGGCAGATGCGGCTCTGCAAGCTCTGAAGCATGAGGGGCGAGCCGCAGCTCGTAGAACTCGACCTTGCGCGGCTGATCGAAGGGAAACAACGCCCGCGACGAGAACTTGCCGTCGCGTGAGGTCAGAATCTTCATGCGCGCCACGGGCAGCACTCTGGCGCGGCCACCTGAAGGCTGGCTGATGAGCGCGGAGAATGGAACGTTGAGTGCCCGGGTGATTTTCCAGACGATGTTGATGGTCGGCGTGCTCTGATGCAACTCAATCTGCCCGAGCATCGCCCGGCTGACTCCGGAGGCTTGGGCCAAGCGCTCGAGCGACAGTCCGCGCTTGACGCGCAAGCGGCGAAGATTCGCACCAACGGCCTGCGTCAGGTCCAACTCTTCAACTACCGCCTTGGCGCGACGGGATGCAGTCGCAGCTCGGTCCTGCCGCGGCGCAGCCGTAACCATGCCGCCCGGCGCGGCGCTCGCCCCAGCGCCCACCGCGGGCGAGATCCATTTGCGCCGCGCACGGCGGCGCACGTGCGGGCGTGCAACCTCGACGATTCGGGCATTCTCAGCGGTCATGTCGATCTATCCCTATGAACGGACATTTATCCGTTATAGCGGATGATGTCAAGAGGGGTGATTCGGCGCGGATCGATTCCAACCCCATGCCAGCAACACCGCATTTCCGCTTCTATGCGTCACCAAGCGCCGCGGCGATCCCGGCGGTCGCCTGCGCCATCTCGTCGGGACTGATGGTCAGCGGCGGGGCCAAACGCACGACCGTATCGCGGTGCAGCGTCCAGTTGAGGATGAGACCACGCTCGAAGCAGCGCGCCACGAAGCGGCGCGTGGACTCAGCGGTCGGCAGTTGCAGCGCCATGAGGAGGCCTTTGCCCCGCACCTCGCAGCCGCGCGGGGCTGCAACCGCCCGCAGCTGCTCCAGCCATTCGGCGCCGACTCGCGCCGCGCGCTCTGAGAGCCGCTCGCGCAGCAGCACATCGAGCGCCGCCAGGCCGGCGGCACAGGAGATTGGATGGCCGCCGAACGTCGTCACGTGCGCCAGCGGCGGATCGTGCGATAACGTGTGCATGAGCTCCGGCCGGCCGACGAACGCGCCGAGCGGCATGCCGCCACCGAGCGCCTTCGCCAGCACCAGTATGTCCGGAACGGTGTTCCAGTGCTCACAGGCGAACAGCTTGCCGGTGCGGCCGAATCCGGTGATCACTTCATCAGCGATCAACAAGGCACCGACTTCCGTGCAGCGCCGACGCAGGGCGGGCAGAAACGTCTCGGCCGGGACGCGGACTCCGCCTTCCCCCTGCACAGGCTCCACAATGACTGCCGCGACTGACGTGTCGATCCGGCCCAGGGCCGCGACGTCATCGAACGGAAGCACTTCGACATCGGGCAACAAGGGCCGGAAAGGTTCCTGGTACAGCGGGTTGCCGCCGACCGACAGCGCCCCGAAGGTGTCGCCGTGAAAAGCGCCCGCGAAAGCGACGAGGCGCGAGCGGCCGGTGAACTTGCGCGCCGTCTTCAGTGCGCCCTCCACGGCTTCGGCGCCGCTGTTGGTGAAGTAGGTGACGGCAAGGTCACCGGGTGTGACCTCCGCCAGCCGGCGTGCCAACTCCACCTGCGGCTGCTGAACCATTTCGCCGTACACCGAGACGTGCAGGTACGACGCCATCTGTCGCTCGACGGCCTCGATCACGGCCGGATGCGCGTGCCCGATATTCGCTACGCCCATGCCGGCCAGCAGGTCGAGATACTCGCGGCCGGCGACGTCCCAGATTTTGGTGCCGCGGGCGCGGGCGACGACGACGGCCAGCGGCTCACTCGAGGTCTGACAGACGTGGCGCAAGAATGCCTGGCTGAGGTCGTCTTCAAAGGCTCCCACGTTCTACGCTCCCACGCTCCACGCTGCCTCCACGGCCCTGGACGCGCCGGACCGGGCGGCATCGTCAGTTGACGACTACGGTGACGGCTCCCATTTCACTCGTCTCGTAGCCCGGCAACTCACCGAGTAAGCGTCTGAAGGCGCGCGAGCGCACCACGCGAATCAACGCTTGCAGCCGCGGGTCACGTTCCATGTCGGTGCGGTAACACAGGTCGTAGTCCTCTTCCCGCACGACGAGAAAGTCGAGGCCGGCTTCCGCTGCCGAGAGCCGCACGCAGATGCCGGCCTGCGCCCAGCCGGTGCGAATGGTCTCCGCCACGCCCGTATGGTCGTGGGCAATGCGGTGATACCCTTTCGGCAGAGGGTGATAGTCCTTGAAGAGCGCATCGAGGCAGCGCCGCGCGCCAGAACCTGCTTCGCGTCCCACCCAGCGCAGGTTGGCCGCCACGGCCGCACGGATCGACTTGATGGCCAGGCTTGGGTTCAGCGCAAGCCCTTCTTGCCAGGAACTGAGCCGCAGCAGCGTGTACCCCGGACCGAGCAGCTCGCGCACGGCCCGCTGGTTGCCGTCCGGCGCATGATCATCCTGCAGATGCAGCCCGGCAACATGCACCAGGCCGTCGCGCAGCAGCTGCAACGCCTGCCGGCTGGAACGGATGAATGGCACCAGCCGTGTACCGGAACCACGAGTGAGTTCCGCGCCCAGCAGCCCAACGGATGGATCGCACCCCGCCAGCACCAATGTCTGTTCCGGGTCCGCTTGCGCGTGAAACTTGTACCCGCTTGCTTGCGCGATTCCGTCCGGCGGCAGTGTTCCCACGAACGTCCGCTCGACCGGATACAGCCGGGTCTCGTCTCCCACGGTCGCCTGCCAGAAGCGGTTTGGCGTCGTGGTCGATTGCCAGGCCCACTCGGGCCCGCCTCGGCGCGCGGTCTTCGTGAGACTGAAGAGATCCTCCACCCGACAGCCGAAGGCGTAGGCGAGGGCCAACGCTGCCGCCGTCGAGGGCACCACGCGGTCCGTCTCGATAGCGCTGATGGCCGCTCGGGACAAACCCGTGCGCCGCGCCAGCTCGTCTTGTGACCAGGCACGGGCGGTGCGGTACTCTTGCACGCGATTGTGGATCGCTGTCGCCATGATCATCGCATAGCCGACACGAACGTGTCCGGTCAAGTTGCGAGCCCGAGTCGAGTCAGCGCGCGCATCGTTGCCGAATCAGATTCCGGCGCGCGGGGCGGCGCGGCCGACCCTGGGGTCCGACCGGCTCAGCGTGAAGCGCACAGGAGCCCGGATACTCGCCAATTCATTCCCTGGCGGCGCAGGGGCAAATTGTCGCCATACTACCGTTCGCTCAGTGCCGGCGAAGTCCGAGAGCGCCGCTGATGATCCCTTACGGGTCATCTATCACGACGCGTGATCCGGGTTGCAGACGGTCCGGAAAGATCGCCAGACAGCACCCCTTCGCGTCCTTAGCTGATGGAGCGAGAATGGCTTCGAAGCGGCGGCTGACATAGACCGCGAGACCGATGCGCTGACTAGGCGCCGTGGTCCCAAGGGCGTCGCTCGGGGCGTCCGGTCTCGCGTTCCAGGGGAGCCAGGGGCCGGTGAGGTTCGGCAACGAGATCTCCAACCGCTGCCGCACGCGTTCGTCGGTCAGATCCAGCACGCTGATCAGGTGGCAGGCAATGCGCAGCAGCACACCGGTGCGGATAGCGCGCGCGGCTTTGATGGTCGCGTCAGTCAGCAGGATTCCCTCACGCTTCCGACGTCCGACGCGTCTGGCTACGCGTCGACTCGGAGCGATGAGGGCTGGCCGTGGGCCTGACCGGGTTAGCTGTGCGTTCCTGGGCGTCCCCAGCGAAGGGCGCGGGCGCGATCGGCAAGTGTCCACACGCGTTCATGCAGCGCAACGATCATGTCGGGATCGGCAAGCAGTATCTTGCGCTCGCGTGCGCTGAGCGCCGCCGGTCCCTCCACCAAGCCGCGTTCGACTAGGCGCTCGCGCTGGGCGCGAATCGATGGATTCAGTCTGCGCTGCCTCCTGAGCAGCGCGCGATGCAACGCGTTGACGTAGGCATCCACCGCGGCGCGCACGAAGCCGTCGTGTTCCATCTCGGGCAGCCGCTCGTCGGTCTCCTGCGTCATCCGAAGATACTCCCGCAAGTCCAGCAGCTCAGGCGGCGGCGTGCTTTCTTCGGGAAGGAGGAACAGCCCCCGCGCCCGCGTCCTCTCACCCAGCCTGACGCGGCTGGCCAGCGCTGAAATCGGCACCGACAGGATGAGAGCGACGATGATCGGGGTCACCCACCAAAAGTAGTGTGGATTTAACCAGTACAAGCTGATGGCCCAGGCGCTGGCGAAGACGCTATCGAAACCGTGGCGCCGGATCGCCTCCCACCACCGGGTCTCCGCATCCTCCCTTTCCTGCGACCCCCATTGCACGGTGCGGCCGAGCAGGTTCTGCACGACGAAGCGGCTATGAAATACCATCCGGATCGGAGCCAGCAGGCTGGAGAGCAGGATCTCCAGGAACACACTCAGTGACAGCTTCAACACGCCGCCGTACGCTTTGGTGTTGCGCCCCTTGAACACGATTAGCGCGATGCTGAGCAGTTTCGGCAAGAAGAGGATCATGGCGGTGACGGCGGCCAGGTACAGGGCCCAGTGCGGATGCCACACCACCGGCCACTCCGGAAACAAACTGCGCCCGTGCGGGAAGTACTCCGGCTCGCGCAGCGCGTTCTGGATGGCTTCCGCGGTGCTCAGCGTCAGGAACGCGAACCACAACAAGGCCGAAACGTAGGACAGCGCGCCGTTGAGAAACAGCGCGCGATGCGCACCGAACAGCCCTTCGGTGAACAGCAGCCGCAGATGTTGCAGGTTGCCTTGGCACCAGCGCCGGTCGCGCTTCATCTCTTCGAGCAGCGTCGAGGGCACCTCTTCGTAGCTGCCGGGCAAATCGAACGCCAGCCACAAGGTCCACCCGGCGCGTCCCATTAGCGCAGCCTCGACGAAATCATGGCTCAGGATCTCGCCGCCGAGCGGCGGCTTACCCGGCAGGCGCGGCAGGCCACAGTGATGCATGAACGGAGCAAGGCGGATGATGGCGTTGTGGCCCCAGTATTGCCCGTCACCAAGCTGCCAGTAGTGCAACCCGGCCGCAAACATCGGCCCGTACACGCGCGCAGCGAACTGTTGCACCCGAGCGAAGAGCGAGCGCCGGTTCACCGCCGTCGGCGCCGTCTGGATCATGCCTGCGTCCTGGTGGCGTTCCATCATGCGCACCAGCCGCACCAACGTGTCGCCCGCCATGATGCTGTCGGCGTCGAGCATGATCATGTAGTGGTACTGGTGGCCCCAGCGGCGGCAGAAGTCCGCGACGTTGCCGCTCTTGCGCTCCAGGCGCACGCGGCGACGACGGTAGAAGATCGTTCCGAAACCGTTCACCGCGCGGCACCACTCCGCCCACGCTTCCTCTTCGTTCACCCAGGTGCCGGGGTCGCCGCTGTCGCTGAGAATGAAGAAGTCGAAGTGCGCCAGCGCGCCGGTGCGCGCGAGCGAGGCGTAGATGGCCCTCAAGCCCGCAAACACGCGCCCTACGGGCTCGTCACAAATCGGCATGACGATCGCGGTGCGCCCGTCGGGGTGGAACTCGCCGCTGTCGGCCGGATCGAGGTTGGTGATGGCGAAGCGGCGGCGCCGTCTGATGAGGGTGAAGAAGCCTAGCAACGCCGTCCAGAATCCGATCGAGATCCAGCCGAAGAGCGCGCCGAAGAAGATGACGATGGCGAACTCGAGCCACGTGCTCGCCTGCTGCGGCAGCACGCTCACCATGAAGCCGCTCGCGATCACACTCGGAATGAGCACCAGCACCGACAGCAGCAGCCGGCGGCGGCGCGCTACGCGAGTCCAAGGCAAGCGCCGCCGGTGGCGGCGCAGGGCCCGGCGGCGCAACGCTCTCGAGGGCTTACCGCGAAGTCGGTTCAGCAGCCGGTGCCGGAAACGCCGCTCGATCTTATCCGGAACCATTGCGTGGTGCGTCAGCCGCGGCATCGACGAGAAGACCCCATCGCGCAGCGGGTAGTGCCTGGCGTTCGGCGGCATCGACGCCCCGCCGGCCACAAAGTGCCCCGATAACTGCGCTTCCAGGCGCCACGCGGTAAACGCATCGAGCGCTTCGTGCCACGGCTTCGGTACAACGGGGTAGCGCTCCGGCAGCAAGGTCTGGAGCGCGTGAAACGTTTCCGCGATGGCGTCGCTACCCTCGCCCCAGGGCTCGTGCTGCAGCGCGCGTTCGACCGCCTCGCTGGCGAGCGGCTCACACTCGCGCCCCTCCAGGCCGAGGCCCTTCAAGTACACCACCGCCCGCTCGTAGGCTGTCTTCCAGTCTTGCACCAAGTGCCCGGCCGGCACGGTGAAATGCCGCGTCTCCGTCACCGGTGGTGACAGGCGCGCGGCCGCGGCTATGTGTCCCGGCTCGCTCACGGTAGGAGCGCGTACGACCAGGTCTCGGTCAGCGCTTCATCGCCTTTGTCGAGAAAGGCGCGCAGCTCGATGGCGTTCTTCTGTTTGGGCCGGACCTGGAACGTCAGTCGCCAGCCGCCCGTGACCGCGTTCTTCACCACGTGCTGGTCGAGCAGCTCGGCGGTGTCCGGCCCCGACGCCACCGTAATCACGCCGCGCACCACGGTGTCGGCGGGAAGGGCTTCGAGTTGCGTCCCGCCGAAATCGACGACAAAGCGGTAGGCGCCCTCGATGGTTCCGCGGTCCTCGCGCGTTGCGACCACGCGGCCGGCCGGAGGACGCGTCGGGTCATCCCCGTACCAGTACATGGTGTACGCGAACCAGACCGGCTCGCCCGGCTTGGCCTGCTTGTCCGGCACCCAGTACATCACGACGTTGTCGTTGGTATCCGACTTCGACGGGATCTCCACCAGCTCGACGCGGCCCTGACCCCATTCGCCGCGCGGGACCTGCCACACGCTGGGCCGCAGATCCGGACGCGTCTCCAGGTCCTGGTAGTGATCGAAGTTACGGTCGCGCTGCAGGAGCCCGAACCCAGTCGGTTTCGAGGTGCGGAAACCGCTCACGTTCAGCGTACGCGGATCATCGAGCGGACGCCACAGCCACTCCCCCGTGCTGAAGTTGATCAGCATCCCGTCGGAGTCATGCACCTCGGGACGGAAGTCCTCAAACTGCCGCGCCGTGTTCTCGCCGTGAAAGAACATGCTGGTGAGCGGCGCGATCCCCAGCTTCTTCACCGGTTGGCGCAGGAACAACTCTCCTTCGACATTGACGACGGTTTGATCGGCCGGTTGCACGGAGAAGTGGTACGCGCCGGTAAGGCTCGGACTGTCCAGTATGGCGTAGACGGTAATCTCCTTGGCCTTGGGCACGGGCTTCACCAACCAGAATTCGCGGAAGTACGGGAACTCTTCCCCGGCCGTCTCGGCCGTATCGATGGAAATGCCGCGCGCCGACAACCCGAACACCTCGTTCTTCCCGACCGCGCGGAAGTAACTGGCGCCGAGGAACACGATGACTTCGTCGTAGTACTTCGGGGTCTTGAACGGCGCGTGGATGCGGAGCCCGGCATAACCCAAGTTTTGAGGCACTTTGCTGGCGAAGTCGTTGCGGCCGTAGTCGAATTGATCGGGTGAGAACGGGAGTGGATGCACGCCGTGGGCGTCGACTACGTTGATGGCGACTACGCGGTTGTAGTAGAAGCCGGGATGAAAGAACTGCACCTGAAACGGCAGGTGCTGATCACCCCACAACGCACGGTCCGGACGGAAGCGGATTTGGCGCCACTGGTCGTAGGTGATCTTGGGCAGCCAGTCTGGCACCTGCCCTTTCGGTTCCTGGAACGCTTCCTTCGCAAGCGTTTCCGCCTTCGCCGTCACTTCGCGGAAGCCGAACGACGGAGCGGGGCCGGCGGCGAGCGCCCGCGGCGCAAAATAGAGGACAAGCGCGACCGCCAGGATCCATCCGGTCCGGAGAAGGCGGCGGAGTGCGTGCAGGCGGCAGGCGGCAGGTCTCAGGCGTTGGCGCAACATAGCTCCCTTTCCGGAACCGTCATTGTTCCATCGCAGGCGGCAGGTCAAGCCCAAGGGCCACGGCCGAAAGCCAAAGCGCCTTCAACGCGACGGAAGGCTCAAGGTGTGGTAAGGCGTCCGGCAATGAGCATGCTCACCGGTTTGCGCACGGGAGTAATGATTCTGGTGTTGCTCGGGTGCCACACAGAATCGGCGGCGCCGGTCGTGATCGAGTTCTGGGCCATGGGCCGTGAAGGTGAGGTGGTCCAGCAGCTGGTTCCCGACTTCGAGCGGCGCGTACCGGGGGTGCAGGTTCGGGTGCAGCAGATCCCGTGGAGCGCCGCGCACGAGAAGCTGCTCACGGCATATGTGGGCAACGCTATGCCGGATCTCTTTCAGGTTGGCAACACGTGGATCCCCGAGTTCGTCGCCCTCGGTGCGATCGAACCGTTGGATGAACGGATGGCGCACTCTTCGAGTATCCGATCTGACGATTACTTCCCCGGCATCCTGGACACCAACGTGATCGACGGTATCACCTACGGTGTACCGTGGTACGTCGACACGCGCCTGCTGTTTTACCGCACCGACATCCTGGCGAAGGCCGGGTATGCGCAGCCGACGACGACATGGGCCACCTGGCTCGATGCCATGACGCGCATCAAGCACGAGATCGGTCCCGCCAACTACGCCATCTTGCTCCCCTTCACAGAATGGCAAGTGCCGGTGATCCTAGCCCTCCAACATGGCGCCACGCTGCTGCGTGACAACGATCAGTACGGGAACTTCCGCAGCTCCGAGTTCCGTCAGGCCTTCGAGTTCTATCTCGATCTGTTCCGGCGAGGCCTGGCCCCGCGCGGTGGCCAGGCGCAGATCGCGAACCTGTACCAGGACTTCGCCAGCGGATACTTCTCGATGTACATCAGCGGTCCGTGGAACATTGGCGAGTTCCGTGCGCGCTTGCCGGCCAGCCTGCAAGGCCAATGGCTGACCGCGCCGATGCCCGCGCCCGACGGGACGTACCCGGGCACTTCGGTCGCGGGCGGCGCCAGCCTGGCGATCTTCCGCGGCTCGCGGCACAGAGACCTAGCGTGGAGAATGATCGAATACCTCTCTGAGCCGGCGCAACAGGCACAGTTCTATCGCCTCACCGGTGACCTGCCCGGGCGCCAGAGCGCCTGGGCGGATGGAGACCTGGCACACAATCGGTACGCCCAGGCGTTCTGGCAGCAACTGCAGTGCGTGCAGTCGACGCCCAAGATTCCCGAGTGGGAACGCATCGCCAACAAGATCAGCCAGTATGCCGAAGCCGCGATCCACGGGAGCATGGACGCCGATGCCGCGCTCACAGCGCTGGACAGCGACGTCGATGCCCTCCTGGAGAAGCGGCGTTGGATGCTGCGCCAAGCTGGACGAGCACGGAGCTGAGGTGACGCGTCCACGCATCAATCCTGCTTACGGATTCTTGGCGCCGGCACTCTTGGTGATTGCCGCGTTCTTCTTCGTCCCGGTCGTCGCCTCTGTTCTCCTGAGCGTTACCGACTTCGACATCTATGCCGTCGCCAGCTTCGCCAACCTCCGCTTCATCGGCTACGGCAATTATGCCCATCTCCTGCAAGACCCGCTGTTCTGGGTGGCGTTAAAGAACACTGTGCACTTCGTTTTCGTCGCCGGTCCGCTTTCGATCGGCGTGTCGCTGGCCGCGGCGGTGCTGCTGAGCGCCAAGCTCGTGCGTTTCAAGGCGGTCTTCCGAATCATCTTTTTTCTGCCCGTCATCACCACCCTCGTAGCGGTGGCCGTGGTCTGGCGGTATCTCTACCACCCGCGCTTCGGGTTGTTGAATTACGGCTTGTCCTTCCTCGGCATCGGGCCGGTCGACTGGCTCGGCGATCCCGCCTGGGCCATGCCCGCGATCATCTTGCTGGCGGTGTGGAAGAATTTTGGATTTAACATGGTCATCTTCGTCGCGGGGCTGCAGAGCATTCCGGGCCGGCTATACGAGGTCGCCAGCCTCGACGGCGCCGGGCCGCGACGGCAGTTCTGGTACGTGACTTTGCCCATGCTGGCACCGACCTTCGCCTTCGTCACCATCATCACCTTGATCGGCTACTTCCAGCTGTTCGCCGAGCCCTACGTGATGACGCAAGGTGGGCCGGGGCATAGCACGCTGAGCGTGGTCCTGCTCATGTATCAGGAAGGGTTCCGGTGGTGGAACATGGGGTACGCCGCGGCGGTGGCGTTTGTGCTCTTCGTTATCATCCTCGCGCTCACGCTCGTGAGCTTGCGGCTGCGCGGCGGCGCGCCCCTGGGTGTGGCCGAACCTGGACGGGAGTCAGCGGGATGAAGCGCGTGACCCGGCTGGTGCTGCTCCACCTCGCGCTCGCCGTCGCAGCGGGGGCGACCCTGCTGCCGCTGCTGTGGATGCTCTCCGCGTCGCTGATGCCGGCGGGTGAGGCCACCGCGTTCGGCCATCACCTGCTTCCAAGCACGGTGACCTTCGAACATTACCGAGCGCTATTCACCCGCCTGAACTTGGCGCGCGATGCGGCGAACAGTGCGCTGCTCGCGGCGGCGGTGACGCTGATCTCGCTCGCCCTCAACTCGATGGCGGGCTATGCCTTCGCGAAATTCCGCTTCGCCGGCCGCGACCGCGTCTTCCGGGTCCTGCTCGCGGCCCTCGTCATACCGGGGCAGGTAGCGATGCTGCCGTTGTTTCTTATGCTGCGCGAGTTGGGATGCATCAACACCTACTGGAGCGTGATCATCCCGGGGATGGCCAGCATCTTCGGCATCTTCTTGATTCGGCAGTACGCTCTCTCCATCCCGGACAGCCTCTTGGATGCCGCCCGTATCGACGGCGCCGGCGAGTTCCGCATCTACCGGTCGCTGGTGTTGCCCGTGTGCAAGCCGATCCTGGTGACCCTCGCCATCTTCACCTTCATGGGCACGTGGAACGATTTCCTCTGGCCCCTCATCGTGCTGACCGACAGTGACATGTACACCTTGCCTGTGGCACTGGCGAACCTAGTGGGCGAGCACGTGCAGGACACCGAACTGATGATGGCCGGTTCGGTCCTGACCGTCTTGCCGGTCGTCGTCCTGTTCATGGCCCTGCAACGCTACTACATCGAGGGCCTCATGAGCGGCGGCGTGAAGGAGTGATGCTCTGTCTGTGTCAGTCATTCCCGGCCGAAACCCGGAGGAGCGGTGTGTCGGCTATCACCGGCAGCTCACACCGTTCGTTGAGCAATTCGATCTCGCGCTGCAACCGCTCGGTGAGGTGACCGCGCCGGTCGAGGATTCTGAGGGTCCAGCGCACTTGCTTTGCCAGTGCGATCGCGTGCAGGCCGGTGGGGTCCGCCGCTTGGCACTCCGAGTGCTCCGCATGCTGGAGCAAGTCAAAAATGCCGGCCTCACACGCGGCGTTGTAACGCGCCACCACCTCGGGTGCCAGCGGGTAGCGCGAGCGCGAGGTCAGTCGCCGCATGATTCGGTGCCACTGCTCCAAGTCGTGCACCGTGATGAAGGAATCGAAGATCCGTTTATTCGTCCGGAACGAAAACAAGGTGCGTGAAACCACTTTCTCCACCAGGGCATCGCAGTGCGGGAAGCGGTGGGCGCGCAGCTCGCGGATGATGCTGCGGCCGACCGAGTGCTGCAACGCGTCGAAGCGCGCCTCCCAGTAGATGTGGCGCAAGGTGCGCGCGCGAAAGCTGACGACCAGCTGCGTCGGGACAAAGTGGTTGTGCGAGTACACGTCGCCGGCCAAGTGAGTGAGATAGCCGTAAGCGAAGGCGCGCTGGGCAGCGGTCTCCGCCCGCTGGAGCAGCGCCCAGCCGACCTCCCAAGAATGGCAGTGCGCCTGTTGAGCGCGGGTATACTTCTTGACTTGGGTGATGTCGGCACCGATACAGCCGTAGAGGTACTCGCGGCGATGGCGGCGAAGCAATTGTTGAAGCGCCATACTCAGAATGGTAAAGTTTTCTAACACTTGCGAGCCGTGTGCCAAGTGCGTAATGGGTCCCCACGCCCAGGCATGCGCTGGAGCGAAGATCACGAGGACAAAGGCAACACTGCAAAGATAAACCATCAAATGAATCATACTCCCCCCACCGATGCTTCACAAGGCGCTTTACAAATGCTGCTTGAACAGTTGCGCGCCTACGTTGAGTACCAGCAGTCAACGGGAATAGAAGGTTTTCCGCTGCGGGGGCCGTCTCCTGCGACAGAGACGGGCGCCGCTGCGGCCCCCCAGGCACCGTCCGCCGCAGCCGCCATGCCCGCGCCGACGAAGGTGGTAGCCGAATCCGGCGCTCTCTTTTTGTCTCCAGGGGTGCAGCGCGCTGATACCGTCGAGAGGTTGCGAGCCGCGATCGGTGATTGCCGGCTCTGCAAGCTATGGCCGGGGCGCACGCACCTCGTCTTCGGCGTGGGCAACACACGCGCCAAGCTGATGTTCGTCGGCGAGGGCCCCGGGCGCGATGAAGATCTGCAAGGAGAACCATTCGTCGGGCGTGCCGGCCAGCTGCTCACGGAGATCATCACCAAGGGCATGAAGCTGCGCCGCGAAGACGTCTATATCGCCAACGTCATCAAGTGCAGGCCGCCGGAGAACCGCAACCCCGAGCCCGATGAGATCGCCGCCTGCCAGCCCTTCTTGCGGCGCCAGATCGAAATCATCGGCCCCAAGATCTTGGTCGCGCTAGGCACGATCGCGGCGCAGACGCTGTTGGGGCTGCGCGTACCGATCTCTCGCCTGCGCGGGCACTGGTACGACTACCACGGCATCAAGCTGATGCCGACCTTGCATCCGGCCTACCTGCTGCGGAACCCCAACGACAAGAAGCTGGTGTGGGCAGATATCAAGATGGTCATGGCCGAACTGGAGCAGTACGCGTGATCTTTTCCGGACTTTGGGAGGGGCGCAGCGCTGTGGCGGTCTTCACGCTTGCCCTTCTCTTTGCCACCGCCGTCAGTGCTGCGGCGGAGTCGCCGCGGCCCGCCGGCAGCGGCAACACACACGTCGATTTGATCGCCGTCGACGCCGGCATCAACCCCGCTACGGCCGACTTCATCCATGAATCCATCGCGGCGGCGGAACGCGACGGCGCCCGCGCCCTGATCATCCAGCTCGACACGCCGGGGGGCTTGCTGGACTCGACTAAGTCGATTGTCAAAGACCTCTTCAGCTCGCCGGTGCCGGTCATCGTGTACATCGCTCCCAGCGGTGCCGGCGCAGCGTCCGCCGGCGTCTTCGTCACCATGGCGGCCAACCTCGCTGCCATGGCTCCGGGCACCACCATCGGTGCCGCGCATCCGGTCGCCGGGTTGGGAGAGAACATCGGCAGCGACATGCGCGAAAAGGTCGAGAACTTCGCTGCCTCGCTCAGCAAGACCATCGCACGGGAACGCGGCCGCAACGCGGAGTGGGCTGAGAAGGCGGTGCGCGAGAGCGTCTCGGCCACCGACGGGGAGGCGCTCAAGCTGCACGTCATCGACATCGTGGCGCCGAGTGTCGACGAGTTGCTGGGCCAGGCCAACGGCCGTGAGGTGAGTGTCAACGGGCACAAAGTGAAGCTGGACCTGGCGGGCGCCGAGGTCGTGCGCCGCCACATGCGTTTGAAGCAAAAGATCCTCAACATCCTCGCCAATCCCAACGTCGCCTACTTGTTGATGATGGCGGGCATCCTGGGGCTGTACGTCGAGTTCACGCACCCGGGCGTGTTTTTCCCCGGAACTGCGGGAGCCATCTGCCTACTGTTGGGAATGACGGCGCTGCAAGTGTTGCCCATCAACTACAGCGGCTTGGTCCTCATCCTCCTGGGCCTATCGCTGTTGATGAGCGAGTTGTTCGTGCCCAGTTTCGGCATTTTGGGGGTTGGTGGTATTGTCGCGTTTGTGCTGGGGTCGCTGTTACTGTTCGACACTTCCGAGTCCAATCTGACGCTGGACCCGAACATCGTCTACGCCGCCGCGGCGACCTTCGGTGCCTTTACCATGTGGGTGAGCTATCTCGTCGTGCGCTCGCAGCGGCGCAAGCCGGTGCTCGGGCGCGAGGGGCTCGTCGGCGAGATCGGTGAGGTCCGGCAGCGCATCGCCGCCGGCACGCGTGGCGGCAAGATCTTCGTGCACGGCGAATACTGGAATGCGGCCTCTGAGGAGCCCATCGAGGTCGGAGAACGGGCTGAAGTGGTTCGGGTCAACGGGATGCATGTCCTGGTC
Source organism: Binatia bacterium (assembly GCA_050015455.1). Lineage (GTDB taxonomy): Bacteria > Desulfobacterota > Binatia > HRBIN30 > HRBIN30 > JAGDMS01. The sequence goes on along the minus strand of JBEKBJ010000043.1, from coordinate 11,645 downwards.
CGGCGCGTGCCGGACCCAGCGCGAGAGACCGCCCCGCACGGCACGTGACGCGGGCGGAGAGGAGGCGGCGATGATTGGTCCAGCGGCGACGGTCTTCATCGTACTGGTCATCTTCGTGGTCAGCGGCGTGAAGATCCTGAAGGAGTACGAACGCGCCGTGATCTTCCGGCTTGGCCGGCTGGTGGCGGCACGCGGTCCGGGGATCATTTACGTCATCCCGCTGATCGAGCGCATGCAGCGCGTCGAGTTGCGCACCGTGACCATGGAGATCCCGCCCCAGGACGTCATCACCAAGGACAACGTCTCGGTGAAGGTGAGCGCGGTGCTGTACTTTCGGGTGATCGATGCCAACAAGGCGGTCGTCGAGGTGGTCGATTATCTTTTCGCCACCTCCCAGCTAGCGCAAACCACGCTGCGTAGCACCTGCGGGCAGGCCGAGCTGGATGAGCTGCTGGCGGAGCGCGAGAAGATCAACACGCACCTGCAGGAGATCCTCGACGCCCAGACGGACCCGTGGGGCATCAAAGTGGTCGCGGTCGAGGTGAAGCAGATCGATTTGCCGCAGGAGATGCAGCGGGCCATCGCGCGTCAGGCCGAAGCCGAACGCGAGCGGCGCGCCAAGGTCATCAACGCCGAAGGAGAATTCCAAGCGGCGCAGAAGCTGGCCGACGCCTCCGCCGTCATCGGCCAGCACCCGATGGCGCTGCAGCTGCGCTTCTTGCAGACGCTGACGGAGGTCGCGTCAGAGAACAACTCGACCACCATCTTTCCGCTGCCGATCGACCTGATCGCGCCCTTCCTCAAACCCGAGCAGAAATCCTAGAGAGCATTCACAGTCCTCGGGGCGCTTCGGCCATCGCGTTCGTAGTTCGTTGTGTGAGGCTATCTTCGCCGCTGTTTCCCTGCAATCATGGGTTGGGCGCAACAGACGCGCGAAGAGGTGACCCCATATGGCTCGATTGGCTGAGCGAACCTGTGTTCCGTGCAAAGGCGGGGTTCCTCCCCTGACACCCGAACAGACCAGGCCGTTACTGGCGCAGCTCGACGGCTGGAAAGTGGCAGACAGTCACCATCTCGAGAAGCGCTACGATGTGGCAGATTTCGTCCAGGCACTGGGGCTGGTCAACCGCATCGGTGCCATTGCCGAGGAGCAGGGACACCACCCCGATCTCTACCTTGCCTGGGGCCGGGTGGAGGTGAAGATCTGGACCCACAAGATCAACGGGCTCACCGAAAGTGATTTCATTCTGGCGGCGAAATGCGACGCGGCCTTCGCTCAGATGGCGAACCCTGAGTGACCGCCACCCGCGCTCAGGCCTCGCTCAGAAATCACACACGCCGGTGAAGGCGTCGCATGCGCTGGTACCGGAGCAACAGAACACAGTGGAGTTGTCACAGCCCTGCCCGGCCGACACGCAGGCTCCGGGGGTCTGCGTCGTCACGGCTGTCGGGCTCGGCAAGGTCCCGTTAATCACCAGATCCGAGCCGCCGCAGTCTGTCAGGAGCAACCCGACCACAGCCCAACCGATGAGCCAGCCGACGCGTGTCCACATGCTTTCTCTTTAGCGTGTTTTGGCAGGGCGAGAAAGCCGAGGCGGCACCGCATGTCACGCCGCCTCGGGAAATCATGTGGCGGTCTCCGCGCCGTTCACGCGGCGGCACGCGCGCGGCGTTGCGCCTGATAATGCGTGGCGCACAAGCCCTTGGCGACGCGCTCGCGGTCGCAGCCTTTAACCGTGCAGCGGCGTTCCTTGGGGACCACCGGCTTCGGTGGCGGCTTCCAGCCCTTCAGCTCGTCCTCAGCGGTCTCCAGACCCTCATTGAGGATAGCGATGACCACCTCAGTTTTCGTAGCGCCCAGATTGGCGGCCACACGATCGATACGGCCCAGAACGTTGGCGGGCACTTTGACGTTCATGAGCTTGGATTCCTCGTGGCCCTTCTTGCCCCGCACCACCAGATCGTTCAGCCGAAGATTCGGGTTGCGCATAGCTCTACCTCCCCTTCATCGAACAAAAGTCCACATCGTGCGGAATAGCACCTGCGTCATTGGCGGCAGCTAACTTGCTACGTTTTATTATCAAGTACACAGTTGCCACGGTCACGACAGAACCTTTTATTGCAGGATCGGCCACAAGATGCAACAGCAGCCCTGTCACTTCTAGGATGCTGCAGGTCGGGCAGAAAAGCCGTTGCCTCCTGATGCAATTATCGCAACGGTCGCAAGATCTGTTGCAACTGTCGAAACGTGAGCGCGAACCAGATGATCACCGGCGCTCCGACAAATGTGATCAGCCCGAGAAACGTTCCCAGCACGTCGGTAAAGGGATTCTTGTAGAAGACGAGCACCGGAAAAAGCGCCACGACAAACGTGTCGACGAGCAGGTACAGCGTAGCGCCGACAGCCAACAGCAGCGCGCGGCGGCGCATACTCACGGCGGGCGTGGCTAGGAGGAGCGCCAACAGCGGCACCAGTCCGACTGCCAAGGCATCAAACTGTACCGAGGCGCGCACGTGCCGATCGCCATGCGCCCACGTGGGGGCGGTGACGCCGTCCGCTGCCGTTTCCAGCACCCAGCCGTGCAGCACCGGACCAAGCAGCGCCGCCCCCGCCAGCAGGCCGCGCGCATACCAGCGCGCCCCGTCGGCCCGCTGCCACACCACCAGCAGGAGCGCGAAACTCACCAGGAAAGCGCACAGGAAACGAAGTTTGCTCAGTCGAACCGTTCCGCCCACGTGATCGCTCCAACCAGCACGAACACCGCAAAGATCCCTTGCCACACGTATTCGTGCATGTAGAAGAACGCCTGCGGGTACGTCTCGACAACGCGCGCCAAGGTCGCCAAGCGTAGGACGTTAACGGCGAAGATGAGTGGAACGCCAATCGCGAGCCCGCTCAAGCGGCCAAGCCAAGGGGCCGGATAGGCGAGGATGAAAGCGGCAAACAGCATGTAGACGAAGATGCCGGTGCATTCGTGGTTGACCACCATCGTCATGCCCTGCACCACAACATCTTCATGCCGCGCAACGGCGTGGCCTCCGGCGAGGCGCTCGATCGCGGCGCTGAGCCCGGCGATGGTGCGTTGCACCGGGCTGAGGTGTTCGTGCAGGCTGAAGAGCCAGAACCCTACGCTGAAGAGCAGGAGATACGCAAAGAAGCGCAGGGAAAAGCTGAACCCGGACGAAAGCCGCGGCCGCATGTCGCGCTCTTGCTGGTGCACCCGCGTCAAGCGCCCGCCGACACCTGCTCGGGCGTTTCACCGTACAGTTCCCGCACAAAGAGGCTCTCTAGCACGCTGGCGATGGCGCCGTCTCGGGTCGAGCCGAAGTGCTTGCGCCAGTGCCGCAGCGGCACCCGAGCTTTGGCCATCGTGCGGTGGCCGCCCGCCCGTCCGATGGCGTTGAACAGCTTGCGCACCACATCGCCCGCACTGCGCATGTAACCGGCGTTGCGCACCGAAATGCTTAGCTCGTCGTACCACTTGCCCGACACCGCCACCCATTCGGTATTCTCGAATTGCAGGCAGAAGTCGGCGAGCTGGGGAATGGCGTCTTCGCGATCCACCCTGCCAACATGGAGGGTTAGCAGGCCCATGTGCTTGCGCACGCGTGGCAGGACGCGCACCAGGAAACGGGCGAAGGACAGCGGCAGCTCGGGCCGTTCGATGCGTCTGAGCACATTGTAATTAGTCAGCGGATAGAGGGCCATGAACGCGCGTAGATCGGCCGGGCCGGTCTCGCGGTTGAGCATCAACGTGTCGCTCTTGATGCCGTACAGCAGCGCGGTGGCTAGACGCTGGCTCACATCGGCCCCGCACGCTTCCAGGTACTCGGTCAGAATCGTCGAGGTGGCGCCGTAGTGCGGGCGCAAGTCGCCGTACTCCGCATCAATCGGCACCACACGTGGGTGATGGTCGATCACCACGTGCGCGTGCGGAATACGTTCCTCGAAGTACACCGGCTGCACGTCCAGCAGCGCCACGCACGCGAAGCCCCGCAGGGTTTCCGCATCTGCGCTGTCGATACTGACGTCGAGCAGGCGCAACATGGCCAGGTTCTCGGCGCGCGTGGTGGTCCCGAACGAGAACAGCGGGGTGGTGGCGCGGTTGCGCCCGAGCACGGTGCGCAGCGCGATCGCGCTGGCGATGCCGTCCGGGTCCGGGTCGTCCTGCAACAGCAAGGCCACCCGCTCGGCCGGATCTGTCAGCTTGCGAAGCTGCTCCAAGCGCGCCTTGTTTGCTGCGCGGTCGACGTCGTAAGTGCCTGGGTCCACCAACTGCATGCCAAACCCTTCCAGTGACTACGCCAACGTTTGAACCTCTTCCAGCGCTCCATGCGGCGCGAAGCGCAAGAGAGGGCAACCCCTTCTACTGCACTTTCGTAGGGTTGCTCACTGCGGCGGCGGTCTCAGCAAGCTTGCGATTGAGCTCGCGGCTGCGCAGTTGTGCCGCGATGCGTGAGAAGAGCTCACGCTTGTTGACCGGTTTAGTGAGGTACTCGCTCACGCCGAGCGCCATGCCGCGGGAGCGCGTTTCCATGTCATCTTTTGCGGTGAGCAGGACAACCGGGATCTGCCGCAGTTCATTGTCCTGCCGCAAGCGCTCGCATACCTGCAGACCGTCCATTTCCGGCATCATCACGTCGAGCAAGATCACGTCCACCGCCTGCTCGCGCACGTGTTGTAAGGCGGCCGCTCCGCTGGCCGCGCTGACACATTCATAGCCCTCACGCTCGAGCATCCGAGTGAGGATCTCGACCGCGTGTGGGTCGTCGTCAACAATGAGAATCCGCCCTTTTCCACCAGCCATCGCTACGCCCTCTCGGCCGTGACCGTCACACCAGGAATCCCTGAGCCGATCCGGAGCCACTGGTCTTGCGGCGCAACTTGGCGACCAGCGTCGTACGCTTCAGCCCGAGCAGGCGGGCTGCCGCCTGCTTGTTGCCCTTGGTGCGCCGGAGCGCCTCGTCGATCAATCGGTATTCAAACTCCTCGACAGCTTGATTGAGGTCGATTCCCTCTTCCGTCAAGGTGGGACGTGGAATCTTCTTGTCGGAGATGAACGAACGGATGTTTGGCGGCAGGTTCTCCACGCGTACCATGCCATCGTCACTCAAGATCACCATACGCTCAACCAGGTTCTCCAGCTCGCGCACGTTGCCCGGCCAATCGTACTCCCACAGGTGCACCATTGCGTCGTCGGAGATCTTGCAGGACTGCCCAGGGCGTTGCTGATTGTGTTTCTCCAAGAAGTGCTGCACCAATATCGGGATGTCGGAACGGCGCTCGCGCAGCGGGGGCACAATGATTGGAATGACCTGCAGACGATAAAACAGATCCTCGCGAAAACGACCCTTCTCCACCTCAACAGCCAGATCGCGGTTGCTGGCAGCGATCACCCGCACGTCCACCTTGACGGTCCGATCGGCACCCACCGGCCGAATCTCCCGCTCTTGCAGTACGCGCAGCAGCTTCACCTGCAGCGCCGGGCTCATCTCGCCGATCTCATCCAGGAATATCGTTCCGCCATTGGCAAGCTGAAACAGCCCCATCCGGCTTCCGACCGCACCGGTGAAGGCGCCGCGCTCGTGTCCGAACATCTCGGATTCGAGCAGTTCCGAGGGGATGGCGCCGCAATTGACCGCGATGAACGGATTGCTGGCGCGCCTACTGTTGTTATGGATAAATCGGGCAATCAACTCCTTGCCCGTGCCGCTCTCGCCCATCAGCAGCACGGTGGAATCCGTAGCTGCCACCCGCTGGCTGATGTTCAAGATTTTCTCCATCACGGGATGGGAACCTTTGACGTGGGTATCCATTCTCCTCCAAGGCGCCCGAATGCGTCAAAAAAGTAACAATCTTCGGAAGGCAACGCAAGCTCAAAGCCATCTTGCGTTGCCGTGGGCAGAGTTGTTATGGCCTCGGCAGGAGATGACGATGCGTGCCCACGGCCGTAAAGCGGCGGAACTCCGTCCGCTGAAGATCACTACTGGTTACATCCGCCATGTTCCCGGCTCTCTCATGATTGAGGTCGGTGAAACGCGCGTCATTTGTACGGCCACGATCGAAGACGCGGTTCCGGCCTTTCTGCGCGAGACGAACCGGGGATGGGTCACGGCTGAATACGGCATGCTGCCCGGTTCCGGTAACACTCGCATTCCGCGTGAGGCGGCGCGTGGACGGCTCGGCGGGCGCACGCACGAAATCCAGCGCTTGATCGGGCGCAGTCTGCGGGCGGTCACCAACCTTGAGCGGCTCGGGCCGCGCACTGTTTGGCTCGATTGCGACGTTATCCAGGCTGACGGCGGCACGCGTACCGCCTCGATAACCGGCGCGTATCTGGCCCTGGCGCTCGCCGTGCGCCGGTTGCTGGCCGACGGCGTAATCGCCTCCGACCCACTCACCGGCTCGGTCGCCGCCGTAAGCGCCGGCGTGGTCGATGGCCGATGTGTTCTCGATCTGTGTTACGAAGAGGACAAGCGGGCGGAGGTGGACATGAACTTCGTCATGACCGGTAAGGGTCGCTTCGTCGAGGTTCAAGGGACGGCGGAATCGCGGCCCTTCACAAAAGCTCAGCTCGGTCGCCTGGCAGACATGGCATGGCTGGGCATCCAGCAGCTGATCTCGGCGCAGCGTGCGGCTCTTGCTGCGGCTTGATCCAGGAGCTCCCCGTTGTCCCTGCCAACGCTGTTGGTTGCCACCACCAATCCCGGGAAGTTCCGTGAGTTCTCCAAACTCCTGAGCGACCTGCCACTCCGCCTGGCATCCTTGGCTCATCTGCCCGGTGCGCCAGCGGTGGCGGAAGAAGGCGCGACGTACGCGGCCAACGCTACACACAAGGCGCTAAGCCTGGCGCGTTGGAGTGGGTGTGCCACCTTGGCGGACGATTCGGGCCTGGAAGTCGATGCCCTGCGCGGCGCGCCGGGCGTGCATTCGGCCCGCTACGCCGGCGTGGAGCAGGACAGTCACGCCAACCTTCACAAACTGCTGCAGGTGTTGGACGCGATCCCGCCGAGTGAACGGACGGCGCGGTTTCGCTGCGTGCTTGTGGTGGCGTGTCCGAATGGAGCCACTTTGCTCGCGGAAGGATCGTGCGAGGGCCGGATTCTTGAGGTACCACGGGGTCGCAGCGGCTTCGGGTATGACCCGGTGTTTCTCTACCCGCCCTTGGATCTGACATTCGCAGAGATCCTGCCGGCAGTGAAGAACCGCGTCAGCCATCGAGCCGTGGCGTGCGCGGGGCTGCGGAAGAAACTGATCAGCTTTCTGTTGGCGCACGCCGACGCCTGTACGGGCTGCAAGCTCGATTGACTTTCAGGTGCTGCCCAACAACTCGGCCGCGGCCCATTCGTGAGAGGCCGGCTGCGGTGGTGATGCGGGTTGCCCCACGCCCAAGGGCTCGATGGAACCATTGGCTGCTATCAGCCATTAGTGGTTGAGGCCAGCCGACGCGTTGCTTTTCCAGGAGGCGCTTTTCGCCTTTAGCTTGCGTACTGTAAGGAGCGAATATCCAACGAGTTTCTAGCGTCGGCGGAAACCGGCGCCGACTTTGGCAGCAGCATTGCTTGTCTCATCCGATGAACATTGGGATGCGACGCTGACTATGCAGTTGAGTACCAAAAGCAGAGCCCCGAAAGTCTGGACGGCCGATCGACGCTTAACCCACGCAACTTCAACAAAATCGTTTTCGCGCCAGAACCCAGTTAAGTCCGCCTATCTCCAAGTTAGTGGAATTACAGCATCCGAGGGCTTTTGAATGCAACGCCACCGCGCCACCTGGGCCGCCAGTGTCGGCCTGTTGAGCACACTGCTTGTGTGCGCGCTCAGCGCTGCTGCGTTCGGCTGGGCGGCGACGCCCACCAGCACGCTGCCACCCGCGGCCACGAAGACGATCACCGTAACGAATACGCCGTCGCCGACCGCCACGAACACGCCGACTCAGACGCAGACAGTCACCAGCACGCCCACGGGGACCGCGACTCTGATTGCAACGCTCACGCCGACGCCGTCGTTTTGCCCGGGCAACCTGCTGCAGAACGGGAGCTTTGAAATCCATACTGGTAGCTTCAACAGTATCGGCGATCCCATCCCAACCGTGTGGGTAGTGGAAATCGGCGAAGACGGAGCGACAAGCGCGTACCACCCGCCCGACGGTTCCTGGATTGGCTACACATGGAGTAATGGCTCTGGATCGACAGGGCTAATGTCGCAGCAGGTGAGCGCGGTTGCGGGTAACACATATTCGATGACGTTCTACAGCGGGACGCATAACCCGTCTGTCCAGCCGTCGATCGAGATTCGCTTCTACAACAGCTCAAACGTCGAGATTGGCACGCCGGCGATCCATATTATCACGACAGATATTGATATCACCGGGTCATTGGGCGGTCCCTATACGCTCTCTGCCACGGCTCCCGCCACAGTCTCGTACTTGAAGGTTATCTTCCGCGACCCGTCAACGACGCGGGCAGGCGCTAAGGGTGACGCAGTGTGTCTCAGCGTGTCCACCGCAGCCCCGACAAGCACGCCGACGGTGACCGCGACGTCAACCAACACACCGACCAATACGCCAACCGTGACCAACACGCCCACAACCACCGCGACGGCCACGCGCACGCCAACACAGACGCCAACGAACACTTCTACTCAAACGCCAACGGTAACGCCTTCGAACACTCCGACGGCGACCACCACGCCGACCAAGACCCCAACGCCAACGGCGACACCAGCCAACACACCGACCAATACCCCGACAGCGAGCGTCACCCCGACCGTGACGCCGACGCCGAGTCGCACTCCGACAATTACGCCAGTCAACACGAGCACGCCTGCTCACACCTCAACGCCGACCCCGACGGGTACACCGACCAATACCGCGACGGTCACCCAGACGCCGACCCTAACGCCAACGCCGGTACCACCATACCTCGATACCGTGAAGACGGTGACGCCGTTGGGCTGTCAGCAGGCACAGATAACACTGCAGGTGGAGGGCGCGGGCTCTCCGGTGAGCGAACGCCTGCCGTTGGACGTAATGTTCGTCTTGGACCGCTCGACTTCAATGAATGGCACGCCTATCGCGGACGCCGAGAGCGCCGCCGAATCCCTCGTGGGTCAACTGAACCCCAGCACCGATCGGGCAGGACTCACCTCCTTTTCAGACAGCGCCACGCTCCATCAAGCGCTCACCAACAATTTCACCAACGTGAACAGTGCGATTGATGCTTTGGCGGCGAACGGGTACACTAACATTGGTGATGGCGTGTACGTCGGCCAGGCCGAGCTGGCCGGAGCCAACGGGCGCTCCGCGCCCACCGTGCGTGTTATGGTGGTGCTCACCGACGGGGTGGCCAACCGGCAGCATGCCAGCCCTCAGAATCCTGGGTGTGCAACCAACCCGACCGTGAGCGATGTATGTACCACCGATGCGATCAACCAAGCGGCGGCCGCGAAAGCAGCCGGCACTATGGTGTACACGATAGGCCTAAACTTGTCGAATCTCCCCTCCGGCACGGAGACGCTTGCCCGCACCGTGTTGCAGACCATGGCCTCGAGTCCGAACAAGTACTTCGAGGCGCCAACGTCTGCCGATCTGCAGGGGGTGTTCAACAGCATCGCTAACAGTGTTCAGAGCATCGCTGGCTCGAATGTCGTTGTTACTGACATCCTGCCGGCAGCGGTGCATTACGTCAGTGGCTCGGCCGTGCCTACGCCAGCTACTATCAGCGGCCAGACCTTGACTTGGAACTTGGGGACCATGTCCATTGGTGACACCCAGACCATCACGTTCCAAGTGACCCTGGATCCGTTTGCCCCGAACCAATTGGTGGACGTGTATCCGGATTCGCGCGTCGACTACACGAACTACCAATCTGCGGCGACCTCGGTGCCTTTCCCGGAGACCTACGTCACCACCGATGCCTGCCCGACTGCTACGCCGACGCCGACGGCGACGCCCACTACAACACAAACTCCTACGGTGACACCAACCAACACCTCGACCAACACCCCAACGAACACGGCGACGCCGTCACCCACTAGGACACCGACGAATACCGCGACCGCAACCGGCACGCCGACCAAGACGGCCACGCCAACGGTGACAGCAACGTCAACCAACACACCAACGAATACCTCAACCGCGACCAACACGCCCACAGCCACCGCGACGCCCACCCGTACGCCCACACAGACGCCGACCAACACCCCGACGAGCACAGCGACGTTCACTTCCACTCAAACGCCAACGGCGACGCCGTCGAACACCCAAACCGCAACCAGCACCCCGAGCAAGACGGCGACGCCGACGGTGACTGCGACATCAACCAACACGCCGACCAATACCCCAACCGCGACCACCACCCCGAGTAACACGGCGACGCCGTCGAATACCCCGACCGCGACCACCATGCCGAGCGTGACCCCAACGAACACCCCGATGCCGACACTGACCAATACGCCAACCGCGACCAACACCCCGACCAGCACGGCGACGTTCACTTCCACTCAAGCGCCAACGGCGACGCCGTCGAATACCGCGACCGCAACCGGCACGCCGACCAAGACGGCGACGCCGACGGTGACTGCGACATCAACCAACACACCGACCAATACCCCAACCGCGACCACCACGCCGAGTAACACGGCGACGCCGTCGAACACCCCGACCGCGACCACCATGCCGAGCGTGACCCCAACGAACACCCTGACACCGACACTGACCAATACGCCAACCGCGACCAACACCCCGACCAGCACGGCGACGTTCACTTCCACTCAAACGCCAACGGCGACGCCGTCGAATACCGCGACCGCAACCGGCACGCCGACCAAGACGGCCACGCCGACGGTGACTGCGACATCAACCAACACGCCGACCAATACCCCAACCGCGACCACCACGCCGAGTAACACGGCGACGCCGTCGAATACCCCGACACCGACACTGACCAATACGCCGACCGCGACCAACACCCCGACCAGCACGGCGACGTTCACTTCCACTCAAACGCCAACGGCAACGCCGTCGAATACCGCGACCGCAACCAGCACCCCGAGCAAGACGGCGACGCCGACGGTGACTGCGACATCAACCAACACGCCGACCAATACCCCAACCGCGACCACCACGCCGAGTAACACGGCGACGCCGACCAACACCCCGACAAGCACGGCAACGTTCACTTCCACTCAAGCACCAACGGCGACGCCGTCGAATACCCCGACGGTAACCACCATGCCGAGCGCGACCCCGACGAACACCCTGACACCGACACTGACCAATACGCCGACCGCGACCAACACCCCGCCCAGCACGGCGACGTTCACTTCCACTCAAACGCCAACGGCAACGCCGTCGAATACCCCGACGGTAACCAGCACCCCGAGCAAGACGGCGACGCCGACGGTGACTGCGACATCAACCAACACACAGACCAATACCCCAACCGCGACCACCACGCCGAGTAACACGGCGACGCCGACCAACACCCCGACCAGCACAGCGACGTTCACTTCCACTCAAGCGCCAACGGCGACGCCGTCGAATACCCCGACCGCGACCACCATGCCGAGCGTGACCCCAACGAACACCCTGACACCGACACTGACCAATACGCCAACCGCGACCAACACCCCGACCAGCACG
>JBEKBJ010000042.1:0-38630 GCA_050015455.1 Binatia bacterium | reverse complement strand
GCCGTGCACCGACGTTTTCAAACGCCTCCTCCTTCTCTGCTCTCATCTCCGGTCTCCTTTCGAAGACCGGACAGAATTTCCGGAATTCTTCCGGTCAGAATTTCCGGAACCGGCACGCGCCGAACAGCACGCCAGGTAAGACCGGCCGCGCAACCCCGTCATCGCACGTATGCCAGGCGCCGATGATTCGCATAGATCCGGGGTCCCTGAACACAAGGTACGTACTGGACGAACGCACCGGCGTCCCCGGGGTGGTTCTTGTCGACCCAGGCTCTGCCTAACCCGGCAAAGCCGGAACCAAACAGGTAGTCCTCAGACGACGGCGCCGCGGGAGGGGGAAGCCTCTGCAACATTACAGTACCGCGGATAAGACATTCGTTCGCTTCGGTACCGGCAGGTCTGCTGGGCGCTGCCGAAAGTACCGTGCCTCAGCCTCTGCGGGCGAAAGGAACTCCACTTTGGAAAAACCGGCGCCACGCAGCTTTGCTTCGAGCACATCAGGCTCGAAGTAACTCACCCAAGGCTCGCCGAGGCTTGCGGCGCGCTCGCCAAATGGCGAAGGGGAGTCGCCTGGCGGCGCGAATGTAAGCACGATCTCGCTGCCCGCCGGAAACGCCACGACTGACCGGAGCACAGCATCAATGGCGTCTTCCTTGAGGTACATTGTCACACCCAGCCAGGAGAAGAAGGTCGGCTCGTCCAACGAGACGTGATACCTCAGGAGGCCATCGCATAACGATTCGTGTTCAAAGTCGATGCTGGCGAAGTCGGCGTTCGCCGGCATTGTGAGGCCCGCCGCGGCGAGCCAGGAGCGCTTCATGCGTTGGGTCTTTCCATGGTCGACTTCGAGAATCTTCAATGCCTGCGCCCAGGCCGGCTGCCTGAGTGCGAAGGTATCGAAGCCCGCTCCGAGGACGACATACTGCGTCACTCCGCGAAGAACTGCAGCGGCGAGCCGGTCCTCGGCGAACCGCGAACGCAGTACGACATGCGCGCGCAATGCACGCCTTTCAGGAGTTTGATAGCTATCAGCCGTGTTGGTGATCCGCTGCAAGGCAGCCGATCCAAGCAGCCGCACGACGAGCGGATCCTCAAGGATCCGCGGCTGTGCATCAAACAACTGATGCATGGCCCGCATGTATGCGGCTGCTAGCGCCGTGCGACTCGCATTTCGATCGGGCATTGTGTGAAGGTCCTTGCTGCTGGAGGCACCGAGCGCCAGAGGGAAGCCTCAGAGGCTGGCGCGTTTGATCGCATAGACGAGCCGCTCGCTCCGCGGGACACTCAGTACACGGTGGGGATCGTCCGGCGCACCTCGGTGAACCGGTTGAGGGCCTCGGCATACGTCATCATGGCGGCGAGATCTCCCTCGAAGCGCAACAGTCCGTTCATTACCGCTGACTCCACGCTCATCTTGGCCGTGTTGATCTTCGTGAAGGTGTCGTAGCTGGCGATGGTGGTGAACAGCGGCCGGGCTGCGCCCCGCGTCCGTGCGGCGGGTCCGCTCCCGTTGGTCGCTGCGAACGTCGAGGACTGCCCGTCATGCACCGGGAGGCCGATTTGATCACAAGCTCTGAGATCAGGGCTCTCGTGCATCTCGCCCACAATCGTCTTGATGAGTCTGCCCGCCTCGAAGCGCCAGTACAGGAAGCGGGTCTTGCCGTCAGGGCAGTTCTCGATGACGTTGGTGAGCTCTATTGCCATCTCACTCGCGAGCTTGCGGAACACGGCATCGCTGTTGATGGCGTCCTGGCAGAGTTCCTGCCACTGCCGTGAGAGATAGGGCACCGCCGGCTTCTCCTCGCGGCTCCTTTCCTGCCGATCCTTCTTGATTTGCGCGTGCAGTATTGCAGTCTGCTCCCAGTCGATACGCATTGCCTTCGCATCAATGATCACGCCGTAGTATTTCCTGGCCGCATCGATGGATACGTACTCATCAATGACATCGTCAAGAACTGCAGCAGGGTCACGCTCGAGCGGGTCACCCCAGCCGGCCCCACCGCCTAGCTCGGCCATGTATACGTCGCCTGCGGATACCGGGACCTCGAACGCCGTGGTTTCCACCTCCATCTCATTGGGCTGCCCGGCCCGGAGCACCAGCCGGTTGCGCGAGCCGTCCATGCCGCCGTTGCACCCGGGCATGGGGTATCTGGTACCGATGACATAGGTGTGCGCGAACATCGGCGAACAGGCCCGGATGAACATGCGTGTCCCCAGACCGCCGCGCCACTTACCCGCGCCCCCCGAGTCGGTGACGAACTCGCGGCCCAGGGTCTGGACCGGATATACCATATCGTGCAGCTCGCCGGTCGACTGCGTCATGGCGCCGAAGAAAGGAGGGAGGGCTCCCCAGCCATCGAGACCATAGGCGGCGTTGCACCACCCGGCCGCCATGGTCACGTTCTGGTCGACGTAGAACTCGTGGGTAGCGGGGTTGATCCCGTAGGTGACCACCGGCATGCCCAGCTTGATGTTCTGGATGTAGGCCTTCTCCGGGATGGCCTTTGCCAGCGCCACGGCCACCGCCTGACCGATCTCCCCGCCGATGTGCAGGGTGCAGGCCGTGCACGGGGCGGGCGGGTTCGGATTCACCACGCTGCCCCGCGGCAAGATGATCTCCACCGGACCGAACAGGCCTTCGTTGCGCGGGATGGAATCGTCGATCATGCTGGAGAGTGTCAGAAAGATGTAGGAGTAGGAGTTCGGGATGGAGCTGTTAATGAAGCCGGGCGTCTGCGGATCACTTCCGGTGAAATCGAGCTTCAGGGTTTCGCCGGATACTGTGACTGTCACGCGTACTGTGATGTCCTGCACGCCCTGACAGTCGTGCTCCAGGCAGGCCTCCCCTGTGTAGACACCGTCCGGCCATTCCCGGACCTCGGCCCGGAACCGTTTCTCGCTGTAGGTGATCATGTAATTCATGCAGTCCTGGACAGTCTTGACGCCATATTTCTTCAGGACCTCGAGGAGTCGCCGCTCGCCCACGCGGATCGATCCCATCATGGCGTTGAGATCGCCGAGAAAAGTGGGCTCACGGTTGTTGATCTGCAGCATCTTGATGATGTCGTACCTCGGCTTGCCCTTGTCGTAAATCTTGATGGGGGGAAGCCGCAGCCCCTCCTGCCAGATGTCGGTGGCGCCCGGGTTGTATCCTCCCGGGATGGTGCCTCCGGTGTCACCCTGGTGCGCCCGGGTGACCGGGAAGAGGACAAGCTCATCCCCGGAGAAGATGGGCGTCATGATGGTCCAGTCCGGTATATGGGAGCCGCCATGGTAGGGATCGTTGAGCACGATCATATCGCCGGGGTGGAGATCGTCGCCGAAGTCCTTCAGCACCTCCATCACGGAAAACTTGCACGCCCCCATGTGGATGGGCAGGGCATCGGACAGGGCGATCATCCGCCCCCGGCCGTCGAAGATGGAGGTGGAAAAGTCGTGCGACTCGCTGAAGGTGGGGGTGGTGGCTGTGCGGATCATGGTGTCGCACATCTCGTTGGCGATGGTGGCCAGACCGCAACGGATGATCTCCGCGGTGATGGTGTCGATCTCTTTCATAGGTCATCCAATGGCTATCTCGTAATTATCCATCTCGCTCAGGCCTGCCTGCATTCCGGGATACACCACGATGGTGGTGCCGGGCTCCTCGATGACGCAGGGGCCCGCCATGATGTTCCCACAGCGCAAGCGCGCGCCCTCGTAGATGGGTGTGTCGGTGGGGCCGGAGATGTCAGGGAAATATACGGGCCTCCGTGCCTTGACAGCATGACCGGAGTCGGTGCCGTGAACGTCCAGGGGAGTCAGCGGCGGTTTGTTAGTGTGGATCACGGTCTCCAGCCTGAGGTTCATGAAATGCGTCTTCTCCGCGCGATTGGCAAAGGTGTGGAGCTGCTCGTGGGCGGCATGGAAGGCCTCGACAGCCTGGCGGATATCCTCGTCTGAGACTCTCGAGTTGCCGCACGGAAGCGGCACGGTGATCTCATGGGTCTCGCCCGTGTAGTGCATGTCCATGGCATAGTGGTAGGCCACCTCGCCGGTGAGCGCCTTGCTGGTGCGGTGGGATGCGGGAAGATCGGCATCCACCTCGCTTCGCATGGAGGCAAAGTGATCGTTGATGACATCGATGTCGTAAGCGTCCGAAGTCACGATATAGGTCCTGCTCTTGCTGAGGACGATGTTGGAGCTGAGCATGCCGCGGGCGGAGAAGGCCGTGGCGATCCGGGGTACGATCACCTTGCGGATCCCGAGCTCGCGCGCCTGCAGCCCAGCATGTACCGCGCCGTTCCCGCCGAAGGCCACGAGCGTGAAGTCCCGCGGGTCGTGCCCGCGCTGCACCGACACGAAGCGGATGCCGTTGGCCATGTTGTTGTTCACGATGCGGAAGATCCCCATGGCGGCCTCCACGGTGGATAGGCCGAGCGGCTTGGCGACCTTCTCCCGTATGGCCTGCTCGGAGGCCTGCCGGTCGAGCGGTATCTCGCCGCCCAGGAAATAGTCCGCGTCCAGATAACCCAACACCAGGTTGGCATCCGTCACGGTGGGTTCTATACCGCCCCGGCCGTAGCATGCCGGCCCCGGAACTGCGCCGGCGCTCTGGGGACCGACCTGCAGGGCGCCGCCCGGATCGATCCAGGCGATGCTCCCGCCGCCGGCGCCGATGGTGTGGATGTCGAGCATGGGGATGGCGACCCGGTAACGGCTGAACCAGTAATCGGTCGTGACCGAGGGCTTGTTGTTCCTGATCAGGGAGACATCATAGCTGGTGCCGCCCATGTCGACGTTGATGAGGTTAGGTTCCGCGAGGACCTCGCCGATGAGCTGGGCACAGGCCACCACCCCGCCTGCAGGGCCGGAGAGCAGACTGTGGACGGCGTACTTCACCGCATATGCGGCGGTCATGATCCCGCCTCCCGAGAGCATGATGAAGAAATCCCTCTTGAAGCCTAGCTCTCTCAGTCTGCCTTCGAGGCTGGTCAGATAGCGCTTCAGCCGTGGAGAAGTGTAGGCATTGACCAGGGTGGTGCTCACCCGCTCGAACTCGTGGATCTGGGGCAGGATCTCGTGCGCGAGGGAGACCGGGATCTCCGGGCATTCCTCGTCCAGGATCGCGCCGATCTTCTTCTCATGAGCAGGGTTCATGAAGCCGAAGTAGAGGCACACGGCGACGGACTCGATGCCGGCTGTTCTGAAGCGCGCCGCAATCTGTCTCACCTCGGACTCGTCAAGCGGCGTAAGGACATTGCCCTCGCGGTCGATGCGCTCGTTCACGGTCAGGCGGTTCCGCCTCTGTGCAACTGGGACCGGTGGTGGAAACTGGGGGTTGAAGATGCGCTCCTTGTATCCGCGCCGGATCTCGATGTCATCGCGGAAGCCTTTGGTCGCAATAAGCCCGGTCTTGGCGCCGTTGAACTCGAGCATGGTGTTGGTGGCGATAGTGGTTCCGTGGATGATGAGATCCGTGTCGGAGAGCAGCTCCCGAAGATCGCTGGCCTCTTGTGCCGCGATCCTTTCAATCCCTGTGAGCACGCCGAGCGCTTCGTTGCCCGTCGTCGTGGGCGTCTTGACGACGCGGCTGACGTTGTCGTTTCCGGTGTAAACTACGTCGGTAAAGGTGCCGCCGACGTCGATCGCGATCTTATATCCCATCACTGTTTCCCGTCTTCGGAGGTCCGAACAAGAGCACGTCATCGCAGGCGCGGCAAGACCTCGGTCCGCTGTCCTCGCTCCGAAGTTTTGCTCCGCGCTACGCTCATGCTAAACGGTGCGCGGGCCCAACGGCTGTTGGCGAATGCGGGCCGCAGGAAGGAAAGGAAACACACATGAGTGAAATCACTGGTGGCGAGTTGCTTGTGCGCTGTCTCGCCAATGAAGGCATCAAGTTCGTTTTCGGGCTGCCCTGTCCGGAGGTCGACCCGATCTTGGCGGCGTTGGCAGACTATGGCATCCGCTTCGTTACCATCCGCCACGAAGCGGCCGGGGTTCACATGGCCGAGGGGCTATACAAAGCGACGGGTCAAGTCGCTGCCGTGCTCGGGAACCCAGGCCCCGGTTCCGCTAACCTCCTGCCCGGAGTGATCACGGCGCGCCACGAGGGCGTGCCCGTTCTCGTCATCACCGCCCAGCACCGGCCCGGCATCGTGTATCCGTCGACCCCGGCGACGTTCCAAGGTCAGGACCAACTCGACATGTTCAAGCCCGCCGTGAAATGGGGCGCCCCGATCTTTTCCTGGGAGCGCATCCCGGAGATCATGCGCCTGGCGTTCCGTGAGATGTGGACCGGACGGCCGGGGCCGGTGCACCTCGATGTCGAGATGACGGTTACCTATGCTACCGGCGATGACGCCACCGTGTCGATAATCCCGCCCCAGGAATATCGCGCCTCGCAACCGCAGCCGTCTACGGTCCAGATCGAGCAAGCCGTCGACATGCTGGCGCAGGCTGAGCGCCCGCTGGTCATCTCCGGCTCCGGTGTGGATCGCGGGGACGCCAATGCCGCGCTGCTGCAGATCGTCGAGCTTCTCAATTGCCCGGTCATCAGCACGATGGCGGGCCGCTCCACCGTACCGCTCGACCATCCCAACTTCATCTACGGCTTCGGGCCCGGCGGCGACCTCGTCAGACAAGAGGCGGACGTCATCCTGGTTGCAGGTTCGAGACTCGGCAACCTCGACTTGCCATTCGACAAATACTGGGGCAAACCGGCGCACCACAGGATCATCCAAATCGACATCGATGCGCGCAACATGGGCGTCACCCGCCCGATCGCGCTGGGCATCGTCGCCGATGTGAAAGCCGCCCTGGAAGACCTGGTGCGCGCGCTCAAGGTGAGGAAGGTCAAACCCAGGGACGGCAAGGACCTGGCGCGCTATTGCGAGACGGCGCGGAGATGGTGGGACGAACAGTTCCAGATGATCAAGGACTGGCGCGGCCCTGGCATCCATCCGGCGCACGCAGTCCAAGTAATCGGCAAGGTCTTCGGCAAGGACGCCTGCTACCACGCCGACGGCGGCAACACGTCACTCTGGTTGCACTGGCTGATCCCGGCAACCGGGCCGCGCTCGTACCACAACATCCTCGAGCTCGGCATGCTCGGCACCGGCATTCCGTCGGCGATCGGCGCCAAGCTCGGCAACCCGGGGCGCGAGGTCGTCTGCGTGACCGGCGACGGCGCCGCCGGCTTCAACTTCATGGAGATGCAATCGGCGGCGCGCGACGGCGTGAAGATCACTACCGTCGTGTTCGCCGAAGGCTCGTGGACCATGGAAGAGCCGAACGAGCGCATGCTGTACGGCCGCACCTTCGGCACCGACCATGGCGCGGTACGCTGGGATCGCGTGGCCGAGGGGCTTGGCTGTCACGGCGAGTACGTCGAACGGATGGAGGACATCGAGCCGGCGTTGCGGCGCGCGCAGGCGGCGAAGGGTCCGGCAGTCGTCTGTCTGCGCACGGATCGCGATGCCAACCTGGCGGTGCCGCAGGAACTGATGCTGCGCTTCGTCGAGGTGTACCAGGGCCCGATCGGCTGAATGGCGGCGGATTCCAGATCCGGATCTCAAATCCGCCGTGAGACCTCAGCTACAGACGTGAATGCGCGAAAGGCCGCCCGGCATCACGGCAGAAGTGCGTAGGACCATGTCTCGGTGAGAGCGTGGCCGCCGCGCTTGAGAAAAGCCCGCAGCTCGATCGGCACCCACTTCTTCGGCCGGATCTGAAAGGACAGGCGCCAGCCGCCGGTGACCGGGTTCTTCACCACGTGCTGGTCGAGCAGCTCGGCTGCGGCATCACCAGTGGTGATAGTCACCACGGCGTGCGGTGTCTGATCGCTTCCTAGGGCGCGCAGCTCCTGACCGTCGAAATCCAACACGAAGCGGTGGGCATTCTCGACGGTGCCCCAATCGCGGCGCGTGGCGATGACGCGGCCGCCCGGCGGGCGAGCCGGGTCGTCGTTGTACCAGTACATGGTGTAGGAGAACGCTGCCGGCTTGCCTGAGCTCGGCTGCTGGCGCGGCACCCAGGAGGCAACGATGTTGTCGCGGATGTCCGTATCGGTGGGAATCTCGACCAACTGCACCGCGCCGTCGCCCCACTCGCCCTCCGTGCTGATCCAGACGCTGGGGCGGAGATCGGTGCGTGTTTCCAGGTCCTGATGGTGCTCGAAGTTGCGATCGCGCTGCAACAACCCGAAGCCGCGTGGGTTGTGCATCTGTAGCGAGTTCACCTGCAGCGCGCGCGGGTTGTCGAGCGGCCGCCACAACCACTCGCCCGAATCGAAGTTCAGCAACAGCCCGTCGGAGTCGTGTACTTCAGGACGGAAGTCGACGGGCGGCTGCAGGGTGTTTTCGCCGTGGAAGAACATGCTGGTGAGCGGCGCGATACCCAACATCGCGACCGGGCGCCGCAGAAACACGCGCGCCTCCACATGCACCACCGTCTGGTCGCCGGGCTCGACCGTGAAGCGATAGGCGCCGGTGACACTCGGCCCATCGAGCAAGGCATAGATGACCAAATTCTTGGCGTCGGCGGCCGGGCGCACCAGCCAGAACTCGCGGAAGTGGGGAAACTCCTCCGCTGTCGGCGCGATGGTGTCGATGGCAATCCCGCGGGCGGAGAGCCCGTAGACTTGGCCGCGCCCGAGGGCACGGAAGTAACTGGCACCGACGAAGACGATCAGCTCGTCGTAATAGTCCGGCCGGTTAAGCGGGTAATGGATGCGGAAGCCGGCGTAGCCGAGTTTTGCGGGAATTCTGTGGGCGAAATCGTTCTTGCCGTAGTCGAACTGGTTGCGGGCGAACTCGACGGGCCGCACGACACCGTCGTCGACGACGTTGATCGCCACGGTGCGGTCGTAGTACAAACCCGGGTGGAAGAACTGCACCTGAAACGGCAGGTGTTCATCCCGCCACAGCGCCCGCTGCGGCCGAAAGCGGATATCGCGCCACTGATCGTAATTGATCTTGAGCAGCCACTCGGGAACCTGCCCCTGCGAGGCTTGAAACGGCTCCTGCGCCAGCCGCGCCGCCGTGGCGGTCACGTCATCCAGATCGAAGGCTGCCACAGCGTGGCTCGCCACCAACAGCAAGAGTGCCGCCGAGCTGAGAAGCCACATGATAGGACACCTATTGCTGTATGGGGTTGCCTTCAGGGCCGAGCCATCGAGCCGTCGCCACGCCACGCCGCCATTCTTCTTGTGAGAACACATCGCGCTACTTTGCCTGTGAATCGCCGAAATGTCACAGCTCTCGCAGATCCTTGTCAAGCGGTAGCGGCAAGCGCCCGGCGAGGGCGACATCGAGAGCGGCGAACAGCACCGACGCAATCAGGAGCAGGAGCAGGGGGCGAGCCGCGAAGGCGCTCAGATCCAGCCAGCCGCAAACGAGCGGTACGCCGATCGCCGCGACTGTGCTACCGATCGCCGTGCCGACCAGGGCGTTGATGGAAACTTTCGCCCGCACCACCCGGCACAACAGCATCAACAACGGCAGTGCGGCCAGCGCCCCAACGAAGTAGTACGGCACCAGAATCAACCAGCGCAGAACACCCATACGTCTCTCTCCGCGGCGGCAAATAGTAGCAGCACGGCGGACCGTGCGATCGATGTTCCCTGGATCATCCCCTACCGTCCCTGCGGCGTATCCATTGTAGCGGTAGGTACCGGCGTTGAAGGTTGCGAGACCTGGCCCAGACGCACGATCGTTTCCTGGAGAGCGCTGCGATCGCTGGCCGTCAAGGCGCCGGCGTTCGTCTCGCCAGGGTCGGCAGCGAGGTCGTAGGCTTCCGCCGTGCCGTCCTGGTGCAGAATCAGTTTGCGTGTGCCGACGATAACCGATCGCACGGGAACACCTGGAACGGTTGGCGTTACGTCCCGTACCTGGAGCAGTTCGCTGTAAACCGGCGGGACAGCTTTCTGCCGACTGCCTGTGAGCTTTTCAAAAAAGCCAGGCGGACGTGCTCTCCCCATAAGGGGCGCCAACGAGCCGCCCTCGAACGACAGAGGCGCGGAGATGCCCATCAGATCGAGGAGCGTGGGGCCCAGATCAACCAACGACACCGCCTGACGAATGTCCACCCGAGCGGACTGGCCGGAGATGAGCAGCAGGAGCGGGACATGGATGAGTTCGTTGTAGAGGGTGTTGCCGTGGGAGGTGCTGCCGTGCTCCAGAAACGCCTCGCCGTGGTCCGAGGTGATCACCACGATCGAGTGATCGAGGAAGCCGCGTGATTTGAGGTCCGAAAACAATTTGCGCAGTCCGCTGTCGATGTGCATCACTTCGCCGTCGTACATGTCGCGGAGCACCGCTACCGTGGCTGCATCCGTTTGCCGCCAGCGCTTGCGGTGAATGTAGAACATGTCGTACACCACCTGCCGTTCCGCCAGCGGGTCCGGCCGTTGGGCCAGGATCTGATCAAAGAACACTTTCGGTGGCAGGTAGGGAAAATGCGGCTCCGTATAGTGGAGATAGAGAAACGCGGGCGCAGCACCCTCGGCGCGCACGGAATCCAGCCACGCCAGCGCCTCGCGGTTGACACGTTCGGCCGACGTTTTAGGGAGCATGTCGCTGGCCTTCGGCGGGGGGGCGAAGACTTTGTAGCGATCGAATCCTTGCGCGAAGCCGAGGTTCGCAGAGAGCAGGGAGTTGCCCGAGAAGCCGCCCGTCACGTAGCCATGTTGTTTCAGAACCTTGGCGAGTCCTGGTTCTGTGTCAGACAGCACCGAGTTGAGGGCGTTGACACCGTGCTGCGAGGGGTAGCGTGACGTCCACACCGAAGCCATCGAGGGCAAGGCCCATGACGATTGCGCATAGGCGTTCCAGAACGCGTTGCCATGCTCCGCCAGCGAGTCGAGGAAGGGTGTGAGGTCGCGGTGCGTGTCATAGCAGCCGACACGATCGGCGCGCAGCGAGTCAATCACTATGACGAGGATGTTCGGGTGCGGCGCGGCGGAGCAGGCCGCGAAGCACAGCGCGATCGCCAGCCCCGCCACGTGCGCCCGCCGCCTCAGTCGTGGTCCGGAACGGGGTGGCGGCATGTCACATCTCACGGGCACGCGCCGGCAAATCCCGCGGGCCCTTGAGCAACCGCTTATCGCACCGGCGCAGCGGCGGCAAGCCTCATGTCGGATCGGGCGCAAGCCGGAAACGCTGCACGCCGATATCGCAAGCCGAAGACGTAGCCGGTGCGAGACTATTGGAAGTTTTCGGTGAAGCGGATCTGCTGCACGTAGACAAAGCGCGGCGTGAGCGGTGGGACATAGGCTGCGTTCTGGAAGTTGGGATCGAAATTCCACGCGCGGGTGGGTGGGTTGTAAATGTTGCAGCCGCTCAAAGTGGGCACGCAAGAAGTACCCACACACGTATACGATCCTTCCGTTCCGCACCACGGGCCCGTCACCGTCTGCGGCGTCCCCAGGCTGACGAACGAGCCCAGGTAGTTGAGGGTTGCGCTTGGGCCGCCCCAATCCTCGTGAAAGCGCGGATAATTCTCCAGACCGCCGTTGTAGTTGCCGGATGTGGTGGTATCCACGCCGGCAAGAAATCCCGTATTTATCGTCGTCGTTGAAGCGTTGCGAGTGGCATCACTCAAGTCGCGGTTGCTTTGGCAGTCGTTGAGGCAGCCCGTGTAGTTGCCGATGATCGTGTTTCCGGTCGCGAAGTAGGCATTTGACATGATGTTCATGGCGTCGCCAACGATGGACGACGGTTGCCACCCGGTCGTCGGGTTGTACACTCCGCCAGCGCCCGGCGGGGCATTGTAGTCGCCCTGCACATACATCGCACGGTCGCTGGCGATCGAGATCCCGGTCGGATCGCCACCGAAGGAGGCCAGCGAGGGAAATGGCAGCGTGTTGGAGCCGAAGATGCGGACGCCAAAGCCGAAACTGCTAGCGGTGCCATCAGGAGAGAGGTTAGGGCTCGAGTTGGTGGTCGGGTAGTTATAGTCAAACACCGTAAGATACAGAATGACACCGCCATCCGTTGTAACAGAGGGACTGAAGAACGGACCCCCCTGGTCGATGTTCCATTGCAAGAGATCGTGGACGTTGAGGTTAAGCAGGTATGTCCATCGGCCCTCGCGCCAGTTGTAGAAACCACCATGGCGCGGATCCGCATCCCCGGCGCAGTACGGATTTGCCGCCCTGCCGGCGCTGTTCATCTGCCCATACACCCGGCTGGCTGCTGTCACGCTCGCGGTAGTACACGAGCTGCTGCTGTACTGATTCTGGAACGCGGGAGAGTAGCACGCGGGCCGACCGGTCGCGGCGCCCGTCGTCGCTGTTGTACAGTTCCAAGGGGTTGAATTGGTGCAATTGAGACAAGCGCTGGGGTTGGTAGTGCCCACTGTGGGAGCATCGGTATAAAACAGCGGCCGGAGATTTCCGGATGTGCTGGAACTGGCAGCCGGGGTTTGGAAGAGGAAGTTCTCGAGCGTGGGTTGCAGCGTGGTGTTGACGGTGCTGTCGCTGTTGAGCACCGCAATCATGTGCGGGTACCCGTGCCACCCGCCGGGGTAGTGCAGGATCAGCCCAATACGCAAGTCGGCCTCGCCCCAGTACGTCCCCGCTCCCCCTCCGCGGGCGGTGATGGCGGGCTGCGGTACGCTGATATGGGTGACGCCGCTTTGCATGGTGCCGCCCCAGGTCGCCAACGTGGCCGGCGGTACGACCGCCGTGCTGGTGCCGATGCAGCCGAGCGTTTGCAGGCTGTTCGAGGCCGTGCTGACCTGCAGGGTAGGGGAGGTGTTGCAGGCACCCGTATCCTTGCGCCCCCTCTCGATGTTGCCCCCGGCGGTCACTTGCACGTAGTTGACGCCTATAGCCGCGTTGGTGGAAATCGTCAGGTTGGCATCCGGGCCCAGGTACAGGTTGCCGTTGGTGTGGACACGGCCGTTCAGGGTCATGGTGGCGCCTGGATCGATCTCAAGGTCGTTGTTGTAGAAAGCAACGAACTGGAAGAGAGGTATGTAACCTACCTGGAATTCTGCGCCGACGCTTGCTTCCGTGTCACCCAGGGTGTTCACGGCGGAGGAGTTCACGACGTAGGTGTACTGCTGCGAGTTGAGGCCGCCGAACACCTGCCCGTAGGGGACTTGGACGGTCGTCGGGATACCAGGTGTAGGATTCCTGTCCACCAGGTTGTAGGTGACGGTACGGCTACCCACCGTTACCGTCTGCGGCTGAAAATTGGCGCTGGTGGGCACCTTGAATGCCAAGAAGAGGTCGCGATACCCACCCATGCCGGCGTCGAGCCCAGACTCGGCGGCGTAGAAGCCGGCGGTGGCGCGATCGTAAGCGGCGCGCAGGTTGATATCGCTGATGATCGATGTCGTCATGGCGGCGGCCAAAGCCAGCAGCAGCGACAGAATCAGCAGCGTCGTAATCAAGGCGATGCCCGCCTCTCGGCCGCCAGGTAATCGGCCTGCTAGTATACGAGGGTCTCGGTCCATACAACGGGCTCAGCTCGGTGTCGTTCCCAATATTTGCGTGCCGGGCAGGAGGTTGCGCGGCTTGGCGCCGATGGTGGCGGTCGCGGTGTAGTATTGCCCATTCGACAGCGGCATCTTCGATTGCATCGTCAGCGTAACGTACAGCTGATTAACCAGTGGCCACTGTGTCGCGCTCGGCAGATTGACCACGTCACAGGGAGGACAGTTACTGATCAACTCGTATTGGATGTTCACTGACTGGACACCATATGCGAACGGGACCGCGGCAGCGCCGTTGGTAGCGATGGTGAGTACTGTCAGGGGCGCATAGGTTGTCGTATTGATGTTGTACACGTCCTCGTTGATGGCCCAGATACCGCTGCCGTTCAGATACGCACTCTGCAGTCCGGCGGCGATGCTCAACTGATTGCTGCTGGTGTTCACCGCCGTGACGTTGAAATATTCCCCGGAGTTGGTGCTGCCGCGAATGTATCCTCGCTGCCCGGCGGCGAAGCCGTTGACGCTTTGCAACGGGAGCGTCGTGGCCCCTGCGGCGGTGCCGGTGGCCGGACTCGCCGCTTGGATTGTGCTCTGTATGCAGGTGAGGTCGGACCGGACCAGAGCGGTACGGGTGGTGACGCCGTCGAGGGTGCCGGCGTTGGTACCCGACAGAGGCGGGAAGTCATTGCCCGTTGTTGGCAGGCAGGCGCCGCCGAGCCGGAGATCCCGCTCCAAGCTGTCAAGTGAAGCGCGCAGGCCCTGCTCCGTTTCCTGGCGAGCAATTCCATCTGTCGACGCATTGCGGTTAGCTACGAAAAAGGTGACAGCGAGGCTTAACGCCACGCTCATGATGGCGATAGTCACCATCATCTCGACCAGAGAAAAACCGCGATCAGCGTGTGACATCGGTGTAGATGGCATTGACCGTGTAGGTTTGTGAACCAAGCAGATCCGTCCAAGTGACGGCGGTGGTGATACGCGCCATCCCTGTTGCGGGAGTATCGAAGGCCGCCGTGCTGGTAACGGTATAGGTCACCGGACCGACAGTCGTCGTGGTTATTTGGGAGGCCGGGATGGAGGGGTAATCCAGCGAACGGAGATTTTCCAGTGCGCTTGTAGCCAGGCTGATCGCCGTCGTGTAGTTCGCATTGCCATTCTCGATGCGGATTTGCGAGACGAGCAAGTTGCTGACCGCGGCGGCGGCCAAGACGAACAGACTGAGCGAAACCAGCGTCTCGATCAAGGTAAACCCACGTTGAGTCGTAAGCCCGTCACGTCTCATTTATCTGTCCGGATGGCCACACCTGCAAGGACTTGGTGTTGCTAAAGGAGTCGGTCAGGCTGATCGCTGTCATCGTGGTGGCGTTCGCGACCATGCCGCGGGTATTGAATTGCACGGTAGTGCTCAGGGCTGCCGCTGATACCTGTGTGTTCGCCGGCAAGGCACTGGTTTGCACTTTTGTTGTGTCCACCACCCAGGTTCCCGAGCCGGCCGGGCTTTGAAGCATTCCCGAGAGGGTGACGTGACCTGCATCGGGAAACGATACTTGGTAATGAAGAGACTTTGTGATGGCGTTGGCCCGGGCGAGGCGCAGGTTGGCGAGGACCATCCGCCGGGCGGTAAGGATGTTCATTTGGCTGGCCTTCCAGCTCGGCACCGCGATGGCGCCCAGGATGGCAACGATGGAAAGTGTCACCACTAGCTGGATGAGCGAGTACCCGTGCGTGCCGCAAGGGATAGCGAACCGCCACCGCCCGCACGTCCGGCCACCAGATAGTACCCTTCGCATGCTCGCTCATGCAGCAAGACTTGGACCGGAAAACGGACCTCGAAAAAAGGCAGGCCGTGCTGCATCTGCTTGAAGATAGGCGCTAAGAAAGTGGCGGACGTCGGTACCCCAACCCAACTAACCCCGATCCGAAAATACGCCGGCGGGAAATCATAAGGTCGTAGCCGGGGCACGTGGGAGGTGGGCTTTGTGCGTCTGTTTCATGGCGATAATTTCGGATCGGGGCTAACTTCCCCAGTTGGCATCGATTCTAGGAGAACTTCCGCGAGGTGGCCTGCGAGTCGCGTAGGTGTGCGGTTGGCGTGCATGTGACCGTCGCGTACAACGGCCTCGGGAACGCCGGTTGCCGGCAAGCCTATCGTGGCGCGATATATTTGCGCAGCGGCTGTCCGAGCCGCCACAGCAGGCTGCCGCCGAGCGCTCCGGCCAGCGTGCCCATGAGCGCGGCGACGGCCAGCTGGGGAAACCCTGGATTCACCGGCGTAGATACGCGGAAAACGCCGATGCTGACGAAGGCGGCTACGGTCAGCGTCGTCATCAACCCCTCGTTCGCGCCCTTCGGCCGCCACGCGTCGATGACGACCGCCCCGGCGACGGCCATGACGCTCAGCACGATCAAGACCCACTGCGGCAAGTTCTCGGCGTAGACGCGTATCTCAAGGCTTTCGCGCACCCCGGGGGAGAGATTGGTGAGTTGCAGCGTCAGATCGCGCGCCTCCGGATTCTCGATGATCTCGCGTACCTGGGTGGTCTCGTGCATCGTCGGCACCAGCGACGAGCGCCGGCCGGCGCCGATGCGTTGCATACCCCAGGTCTGACTGAAGGTGCCTTGCAGCACGCGGTCCGTAGTCCCCTCGTGCCCCAGTGCGATGCTGTAGGTGGCGGTGCGATTGGTGCGGCCTTCGGTGGGGAGGAAGTGGCCTTCGACGATGACGCTGTAGTGCCCGGCTTGACCGCGCAGCGGCAGCGTCACCGCAGGTGTGTTGGGAGTCAGCTGCGTGGCGAAGACAGGGGTCCCCGGGTTGACGGTGCGGTAGAAGGGATACATCGCCGCGGCGCACCATAGAAGAGCGAACCCGGCGAGGATGAGGGTGACCTTGCCCTCGACCCGCTGCGCTAGAAAGCTGCGCAGCCCGAAGAACAGCACCGTCAGCAGGGCGATGATGCCCACGCTGGTAACTGCGGAGGCGTCGTCCACCAAGCCGAGATTGTAGGTGACGAAGATCACGAAGACCAAGGCGGCCGCAACGCTGGGTACCACCCAGCTTCGCAATGCATCGAGCACCACCATCTGTGTGAGTGGTGCAGTCTGCACGGGCTTACGGGCAGCGTGTGGCCGGCGCGAACGGGCAGCATTGCTTTTCATAAAAAACCTTCACCCAGGCGTGATGTGCGCCGCGGACGGGTCCGGTGGAGGCATCGTTGGCGGAGCTTCCCCACAGTTTGATCCACGGCCGCGCGGATGCTAGCACCGAGGCACTCCCATTTCCACTGTGATCGGGTGTGTGCGGGCATGTGGTGGTGGAGGGAAAAAGCGGCGGCCCCGCCTGTGTGCGGGCGGGTGATTTGTGGTTAAGATGGCGCAGGCTCGAGCCCGGCGGGCATCTGAAGGGACGCGGGCGGCCTGATGAACCCGTACGGATGAAGCGCCTTCTCCTCGCAATCTTGATCCTGCTGCTCGGCGTCGCGGTCGTTGCCAGGCTGATGTGGCCAAGGTTGACGGAGGTTGCGCGGCAGCGAGTCGAGAAGGTCGTCAGCGAGGTGCTCGGCCGCGGCAGCCGCATCGAGCAGCTGTCGATTTCTCTGCTTCCGCCTCGCATCCAGCTGGGCGGCGTCACCCTCGGGACGCCGCCGACAAGTATGGCGAAAGCGGGCACGATCGACATCCGGCTGTGGGTGCTCGCTAGCCTGTGGGAGCTGCGCCCGGTGGTCTCGGTGCGACTCGATTCGATCAGCGCCGACCTGCAGCAGCTGCCGCAACCGAGGGCCCGGCCGTCCCCAGCGCAACATCGCCGTGGCGACCTTCCTTCTTTGCGGGTGAGGCAGTTGCAACTGGGACAGACGCAGGTGTCGTTTCGGCTCGGGGAAGCGGCCGCCACGCTGGAGCTGGCACAGGCCACGGGGACGCTGGACAGCCGGTCGCAGACGCATCTCGTGAAGGCAACGGTGGACCTCACCGGCGTGCAGCTGGAGCGCGCAGATCGCAGGTTGAAGTTGGCTGAGATTCGCTTCGCGGGTGGAGTTGATCGCGGTGAACTGTTCATCACAGCAGCGTCCATGACGGGCGAAGGGGTCAACGTCGTGCTCGGCCCCGCCGCGGCGGCACACGAGTACAGACTGGCTGCGGCGATCGACCTCGATAGGATCGGCAGCTTACTCGGTGAATCCATGAAAGGTGAGCTAAGGGTCGACGGCACCACGAGCGGGAATCTCACCAAGCCAACTTTGCAGGCGCTGCTCACCATCGCCAACCTGACGGTGAACGAGCGGGCGATAGGCGCGGTCAAAGCTAAGGTTGCAACCGAGGCGCAGGCCGTGCGGCTGGCCGACCTCGATGTGACTGGTCCGCTCGGTAATGCGACCGGAACGGTGCGCGTGACAACCAGCGATAACCTTCCGATCGCAGGCACATTGGATCTGCGCGCTGTTGATCTCGACACGGTATTGCGTGCGCTCGGCCGCCCGGAGGAGATCGGCAACGAGGTTAGCGGGACTGTATCCATTTCTGGGACACTCGATCCGCTCGACGTGACTGTCAAGGCGGGCGGTGCACTGCGGCGGAGCATCCAGCCCGAGGCGATGGGGCCGGGCACGTCGGCGCGAGCGGATCCACCGGAGCCGACGCTGACAGCCGGAGCAGCAGGCGACGAGGCCGCGCTGCCCACGAACGCGGAAGCCCACGAAAGACATGAGACCGAAGCGAAGCGAGGAGCCGGAGGTGCAGAGTCGCCGGGCGCGCAGGATACGAAGTCGCGACCGGAAATCGCGGCTTTCAATCTGGACGCGCACATTGAGCGAGGCGGTGCCACGGCTGAGGTCGAGATTCAGCAACCGCAACAGAACAATCGCTTGACGGTGAATCTTTCGTCGAAGAACAAACAGTTGGCAGGCCCCGTCCACCTCCAGGTGCATGACCTGGCGGCACTCAGTCAGCTGATGCCGAAATCCATCCGCGATCTCGCGATGACAGGGCAGGTCGAGGGCTCCGTGACGCTCTCAGGTGCGGTGGCGCAGCCGAAGATCCAGGGCAGCGTTGTGGGGAGAGAAATGTCCGTTATGGGAGTGGCCGTCCCGCAAGTTGCCGGCGACTTTGTCATCGAGAACTCAACCTTGAGCACCCGAAGCTTCAAGATCCTCACGGCGACCGGAAACGTCCAGTTCAACGGGACTGTTGCACTCGGCTCCACCGAACAAAACGACTGGCGGTTGGACATCCGCGGTCTGGACACCGATCTAGTCGTCGGGATCGTGCACGCAGTCACTCGGAGTGCGCTGCCGGTGAGCGGCGGCACAGTCGACGGGAGCGTACAGGCGCGTGGTCCGTGGCAGCGGGTCGCTTTGGATGCCACGGTCTCGGCGTCATCGGTCTACGTGGAGCGCGAAGTGATTGAGCGGATGGACATCAAGCTGAAGGCGGAACTGCCGCGCTGGACGTTGCACACGAGCCTCCTCCACAGCGCACACGAGGTGTTCACCATCGACGGATCGGGGACCGGCGCCGGCCCTTTGCAGCTGACCATCAATTCGACGCCGCTGCAGCTCGCAAACTTTCGCGGCGTCGCCCAGCGCAATCTTACCGGAGCGATTGTCGTCCACGGGGAGATTAGCGGGAGCCTCAGAGAGCCCGAAGGAACGCTCCAAGTTGCCGCTTCAGATGTTGGGCTCGAGGGGCGTCAGTGGGGGGACATGACGCTCCGCGCCAGCGGACGGCAAGGCGAGTGGAGCATGACGGCAGCGGCGTTCGAAGGCGCGCTGAACATGGATGCGACACTGCGCCTGAGCAGCGCATATCCCTACACCTTAAAGGTGCAGCTGCGTGGCCTCCAGTTCGGGAGCCTCATCTCCTCTGATCGGTCGTTGCAGGCGGTCATCAGTGCGGATGTGGATCTGAAGGGCTCCGCCAGGGCATTGGCGAGCCCGAGCGGCACGGTCGACATCAGTCAGCTCGACATCAGTCGGGGGCAATACCGGGTGAGTGCCGCGGAGGCGATTCGGGTCGACGCGACGGACGGGCGCTTCTTCATCCGCTCGATGGTGCTCGCGGCGCCCAGCAGTCGGTTGAGCGTCAGTGGCGAGCTGGCGACATTGGGAGACGTCAATTTGCAGGCCCAAGGTGAGGGGAATCTGGTGTTGCTCGAATTGATCGGCCAGCCCTTCAATTCAGCGCGCGGAGAGTTCACGGTGGCAGGCCAAATCCAGCGGCGTCCGGGGAGCGGCTGGAAGCTTGCCGGGCAAGGGCGGCTGCGTGACGCGACGCTCGACCTCGGCCTGCCGGTTGCGTTTACCGACGTCAACGGCGACTTCACGCTCGCCGGAAGCTCCGTGCGCATCGAAAGCCTCGACGGCAAGGCTGGTGGAGGACAGTTCCACGTCGGCGGCAGTGTGAGCTTGAACCGAGGGCCTGACTTGACCTGGAGGATTCAAGAAATCTCGGTGAGCAGCGGTCAGGGACTGGAGGCGGAGGTGTCGGGTGAGGGCCGGGTACAGGGCACCTGGAAGGTGATCGCCGTCACCGGCGATGTCGAGATCATCAGCGCGCTGTACGATCGGAACATTGAGCTTACAGACTTCTTGCCATTTTTCCGGGAGCAGATCCGGCCGGCACCACGGACCAAGGCGCCGGCCACAGAGGTGCATCTCGACCTTCACGTCCATGCGCCGGGAGGTCTGTACATCGATAACAACGTTGCCAAGGTGGAGCTGGGCGCCGACCTGCGGATCGACGGCACCGCCGACAAACCGCAGGCGACGGGCACAATTGATTTTCTGACGGGCGAGGTAACGTTCCGGCAGCGGACCTTCAACATCAGCGGCGGATCGATCGACTTTCGGGATCACGGGCGGATCAATCCGATCTTGAACGTTTCCGCTGAATCTCAGATCTCGACAGCGGAGGCGGATTACACGGTCACCGTGACGGTCACGGGCACAGCCGACACCCCGCGTGTCGAACTAAGTGCTGACGACCCGACGCTCAGCGAGACCGACATCCTGAGCTTGATCACCCTCGGTCAGACGACGGCGCAACTGCAGCGTCAGGGCGGAGGAATCAGCCCTATCGACGCGGTCGCTTTGCTGCCGACGGGCACCATCACGGCACCGATTGCGAAACTGATCGGTGTCAACCGGCTGGAGATTGAAGCCGTGCAGTCGCCGATCGCCGGCTCGGCCGGCTCGATTCAACCGCGCGTGACCCTGGGGAAGGACCTCACCGACCGGCTACGGGCGTCGGTGTCAGCCGCGTTTGGGGTCAGTACGGAGCAGGTGGCGCAAATCGAGTACCGGCTGACGCGGCGGATTTCTCTGCTCGGCTCATGGGAAGGACAAACGGCTGTACAGTCCGGTGCCTTTGGCGGCGACATCAAGTTCCGTTACGAATTTCGCCGACTTCCGTTTTCGCTGCTCCCGGGTGGGCTGGAACCAACAGCGAGTGAGAATGCGCACTAGGCGGAAGATTGCGTGCCTCTGGCTTGCAACAGTGGTCCTGATGCTGGCGCGCGGTTCCGGACGGGCACAGGGCCAAGCAGGCGACCTGCTTGGCCGCCCCATCGTCGCCATAGAATTCGACTGTGCGGCTCCGATCGACATCGACGGACTCACGGCACTGATGCCGATGAAGGTTGGCGCTCCACTGCGCGCGGAAGATCTGCAGGAGGGCCAGTGGCGGCTCACCCAGAAGCGCCTATTTACCAGCATTAGCATCGATCCGCAGCCGCGCGCGACCGGCGTGGCGGTGGTGGTGCATTTGGTGCGCATGCCGGTCGTCAACGGCATTCGTGTGGAAGGCAACGAAGAGATCGGCGACAACGAACTGCGCCGGGTGGTGCCGTTGCGCGAGAGCATGGTGCTGACGAACAAGCTGTGTGAGTACTCGGTGGACCGCATCCGCAAGAAGTACGTTTCCGAGGGCTTCGATGAAGCCCGTGTCAGGGTGGAGGTCCGCGCACGTGCCCCTGGCGAAGTCGATGTCGTCTTCCACATCCAGGAGGGCACCCCGTTGCACGTCACGGCCATCGTCATCGAAGGACAGTTGCCCATCCGGGAACAGGAGATCCGCCGAGCGATCAAGATTCACGTCGGCGAGCGCTACAGGCGTGAGCAAGAACGGGCGGCTGACAAGGCGGTCCTGCAGCTGTTTCGCGACCAGCACTATTACGAAGCGGAGGTGAACAGTAAGTGGGAACCCACGCCGGACAGAACGGGCGCACTGCGTTTCAGTATCGCTCCCGGCCCCCTGTTCGAGATCGAGTACTCCGGCAACCATCACTTGAGCGATCGCCAGCTGCTCGATCTCATCGACCTCCCGAAAAGGCCGATCGTTACCGACGGCACCTGGCGCGAGCTGGCTCGCCGGGCCCACCAGGCGTATCAGGAAAAGGGATACTACTTCGCCAAGGTTGATGTCAGCATCGAGCCGGGGCCGCCGAAGCTGGTGCGGTTCTCCATCGATGAAAGCCGAATCTTTCACGTCGCGGGGGTTGACTTCGAGGGCAACCACGGCTTGTCGGCCAAGCAGTTGCACGCAGTCATGGCGACGCGCCCCCCGAGTTGGATCCCGTGGCGCCGCGGCGTCCTGCTGGACACTGTTCTCGACGACGACTTGAAGCGCCTCTGGTATCTATATCGCCGCTACGGATTTGAAGCTGCGGAAATCGTCGACGACCGCGTCCACTTCGACCGTGAGCGGGGGCAAATCGTTCTCACCATCATCGTCGATGAAGGACGACAGACTATCGTCCGTCGCATCGAGCGCACTGGCCTGGAGCCGATCGCTGGACGGTTGCCGAAGTTCACTGCGAAGGTTGAGGAGCCGCTCGACCGGGAGAAAGTGGACAACGACCGGCGCCAGCTGCTGAGCGCGCTGGCGACCGCCGGATATACCAAGGCCAAGGTCCAGTCGCATGTGAGCACGGAGCCGTCCGGCACCATTGAGGCGGCTACGGTGCACTTCGAGGCGGTCGCCGGTGAGCAGCAACGGGTGGGGACGATCATCATCCAAAACAATTTCGACACCTACGCCAGCGTCATCACGCGCGAGTTGCCGCTTAAAGAAGGCGATCCGCTCGATCCGCAAGCCTTGCTGAAGGGGCAGACCAACGTCTACAAACTCGGCATCTTCCGCAGTGTGACGGTGCGGCCGTTGCGCATGGAGTCGGAGCCGGAAGCGGTCCCAGCACCAACTCCCGCTGAAGGTTCGCTGCTATCCGAGTCCGGCCCGCCCAGTGAGATCACTGTGGCGCCGCCGTCGCAGCCGTCTGCGGAGCCGGAGGCGAGGCCGAACCATCAGGATGTGGCGGTGGCAGTGACGGATAAGCCGCCCGGCAGCTTGCAGTGGGGCGCCGGCTACAACACGCGCGACGGGTTTCGCGGCTTCCTCGAGGTGAGCGACGACAACCTGCAGGGATTGGCGCGCCGGCTCAGCCTCCGGGGTGACTTCAACCTGCAGCCGGGCGACGTCACGCCGAACGAGTACCTCGGCAATCTCGGATTTCGCGAGCCGCGTCTCGATGGAACGGGGTGGACATTTCGTTCCAACCTGATCGGGCAGCGTTCGACGCGCAGCGTAGACCAGTTCAGCATCGAGCGCTTCGCCCTGATCCCGACGTTGGAACGAACGTTACTGCCGGGTTTGCAGGTTGGTGCGGAGATGCAAATCGAGCAGGCGCAGGTGTTCGACCTAAACCCCGATGTGGCCAGCTTCAATCCACGGGATCAAGGGCGCTTACGTACGATCAGCGTGGGTCCGTTTGCGGTCTACGATGGGCGTGATGACCCGTTCGTCCCTCACCGGGGTGTGTTCGATTCCTTGCGGCTGAGCGTAGCGCCACGGCAGTTCGGTTCTGACATCCCGTTGCTGAAGATATTTGCGGAGCACGCGCAGTACGTCCCGCTAACCGATGACCTGACCTTTGTGTACGTGCTCCGCGGCGGTTGGGCGCATGCCTACGAGAACCATGATATCGTCCCCATTCGCGACCGCTTCTTCTTGGGAGGCAGAACGACGGTGCGTGGCTTCGCCGAAAACTCGATCGGTCCAACGGGCAATGCCGGCGATCCGCTCGGTGGCGATCTGGTAGTGAACGTCAATACCGAGCTGCGCGTCCCGCTGCTCTATGGGTTTGGAGGCGTTGTCTTCGTGGATGGTGGCGGGGTGTACCTGGAGGACACAACCGGGACGCCGGGCAGTTGCTCCGCTTGCGACTCCGTCAGCCTGCACGACTTCCGGCGCGCCGCCGGCTTGGGATTGCGCTACATCACCCCGGTCGGGCCGGTCAGCCTCGACTACGGTTTCAAGCTCGACCGCCGTCCAGGTGAGTCCGTCGGTGAGGTACACTTCGCCGTCGGCACGATCTTTTGATGGCAAGGCGAATCACGTTGCCGATGACGAGGCATGGCGCTGCTTGAGAGGGCCTTCGATGCGGATCTTGCTTACCCGGCGCCCGTCAAGGACGACTACGGTCATTTTGTAACCGGCTGCGGTGATGGCTTCGCCGCCTTTCGGGATGCGCTTCAGCTGAGCGAGCACGAACCCGGCCACTGTCCGGTAGTCTGGCGTCTCTTCGAATGGGGTGCCGTAGCGTTCCTTCAGCTCATCGAGTGGAAACGAGCCCTGCACCAACAACGAGCCGTCGGCAAGCTCGTGCACCGGTTGTTCTTCGTCGAAGTCGAACTCGTCGCGGATCTCGCCGACGATCTCCTCGAGCAGATCCTCGATGGTGACCAGACCGATGACGGTGCCGAATTCGTTGACTACGATCGCCATGTGGGTGCGGCGGCTTTGCAGCTCGCGCAACAGATCACTGATCTGCATGGAGTCGGGGACAAAAAACGCTGGATGCATGACGCTGGAGAGCGCGGCCGGCTTCGACTTTTCGACCTCGCGAAGGAGGTCCTTGATGTGAACGATGCCCATGATGTGATCGAGGTCACCCTGGAAAACCGGCAGGCGTGAAAAACCGGTCTCGATGAGTTGCTTCACGATCTGCGGCAGTGGGGTCGAGACCTCGACCGCATGCACCTCGGAACGCGGCACCATGACCTCACGGACCGACGTGTCGGTGAACTCGAAGACGCTGTGGATCAATCGCTGTTCGGCCTCATCGAAAATGCCGTGCTGGGCTCCCTCGTGGACCATATGCTTCACTTCTTCTTCGGAAATGAACGCCTCTCTGCCGGACACGTCGCTGCCGAAGAACCACAGCACGGCGTCGGTGGAACGCGTCAAGATTTTCACCAGCGGTGCAGCAAGGATCGAGAGCCGGTGGATCGGGCGGGCGGAGAAATTCGCCAGCCGCTCGGTGTAGCGCAGGGCGAGCGATTTGGGCGCCAGCTCGCCAAGGACCAGGGTGAAGTACGAGATCACAATGACGGTGAGGGCCAGGGCGAGGCCTGCGCTCCATTGCTGCACGGCGGCCGGCAGCGCGTCGCGGAGGACCGGCTCGAAATAGCGCACCGCCGCGGCGCCGCCGATGACCGAAGCCATGGAGCCGACCACGGTGATGCCGATTTGTGCCGTTGCCAGAAACCGCCCGGGTTCCTCCTTGAGGGCGGCGACGGTCTTGGCGGCTGGTTCTCCTTCGCTGATGAGCTGCGCCAGGCGGCTGTTACGCACCGCAATGATGGAGATCTCCGCAGCGGAGAAAAACCCGTTGGCCAGAATGAGCACCAGAATGGCAGCTATAGCAAGCCAAGCGGTA
This sequence comes from Binatia bacterium, assembly GCA_050015455.1. GTDB lineage: Bacteria > Desulfobacterota > Binatia > HRBIN30 > HRBIN30 > JAGDMS01. The sequence goes on along the minus strand of JBEKBJ010000042.1, from coordinate 13,507 downwards.
TGGACGTACATGTCGTTAGGTCCTCCGTCGAGACAAGCATAGCCGGGAGCTGGTCCGCCGGCCAGCAGCGGGCAGGAGCCGAGCCCGCGGAACCAGACGAGTCTGAAGGAGCGGCGTTCACCGGGGGCTGCTCAGGTTGGGGGGCGTGCCGTGGACCACGTGCCGGTCGAAAAACCTGGTGAAGTTCTTACCGCTCACTAGATTCACGGTGCGAAGAAAGCGCGCCGTATCAACTTGACCGCCTTCTTTCGCCAGCTGTCTGACCACGTCATCGAGGCGCCGCTTCCCCGCCGTGGCGTGTTGGATGCGCTGATCGAGCGCATACATCACCAGCGGGGCGCTGTTGTTTGTTGCGGCGTTGTCCTGTTGCTGAGTGAGATCCACGTTCCAGAGACCGAAGCGTTCGAAATACCCGAGGGCACGGGTGTAGGCGGCGTCGTCGACCAGGCCGGCGCGGCGTTGCAGCTCGAGCGAGTAGAACTCCGCCAGGCCCTCTTCGATCCAATCGGCATCGGGAGCGGGCTTGTACGGCTGCAGGACATGAAACATCTCGTGCAGCCACGGTGAGGTCTTGTCGGGCGTGCGCAGTGGGCGGCCGGTGTGCATGTAAAAGGAATGTTCGCCGCTGAGGCCGCCATGCCACATTGGGTCAGGGGCACTGACCAGCAACAAGGTCTCGGGCCTGGCCAGCAGCAGCTTCTTCAGCGCCGGTAGGGTGGTCGTCAGAAAGCGAAAGAGCTCTGGCGGCTGCACCGTTGACCCCGGCATGCGTGCGAGCTGCACCATGATCTCGGCGATCTCCTGCCGATCGATGGTGCACTTGCCCAATGCAAACCAGCCGCGCGGCCGGTCAAGAATCTTTCCGGGTTCGTCCAGACGGTAAGTGTCAGGACCCACAGCGGAAAGTGCGGCGGCGCTCCGCCAGCCGCGCGGCAAGCGGAAAATCAAGCGGGCGCGGGACTTGGCACGCGGGGCACCGGGGTAGCACTTGATGTTGATCCGCGGAAACAGATCGTGGGCGCGGCTGAGAACCCAATCCCGGGTGGCATAGCTGTCAAACCGGCCATGCTGGCCGCGCACGTGATTGATCTTCACACGGTAGGTGAGGTGCGCGTACGGCCCTCCCGGCTCCCACAGCAGGCCGCCGTCGAAAGAGTGGAACTTCCCGCTCCCGTGCACCCCCTTGATCCGATCTGCCGGGAAGCGCAGGCGCAGGGCTTTGACCTCGTCGATTCCGGCGAGCTCCCAGCGCACGTGTGCCACCTCGGGCGCCTTCGTGGAAATGGTAACGATGTAGTCGATCGAGAACGTCGCTTCGGGTGTCGCCATGCCACCACCTCTGCCCACCGACAACGCGAGGCCGACAACGATGCACGCCCAAACGCAGGCGCGCTGGCGGAGCAAGCCGAGTTGGACGCGCCGGCTGGGATCAGCCGCCCGTGCGCGCGCTTCCACCAGATGCCTGCGTGGTGCCAGGGCCCGTGTCCAGCAAGCGAGTGAAGAACTGGTACGCGTGCTCACTCTCCCAATCCTCGGGGCCGATCGTATGCTGAATGACTCGTCCCTCCCGATCGATGATGAACGTCTCCGGGTACCCTGTCACACCGTACCGTCCCGACACCACACCGTCCGGGTCGACGAGGACGGGAAAGCTAATGGCGAGCTGGTCAACGAAGCGCTGGACCGCCGCCTTGCCATCCTCATCCTCGTTGACCGCAAGCATCGCAAAGTCTCTGTCTTTGAGGCGGCGGTAGAGGTGCTCCATGGATGGCATCTCCACCAGGCATGGTGGACACCAGGTCGCCCAGACATTGAGGAACACGATCTTTCCGTGAAAGTCGCTCAGGCGCCGCGTCTGCCCGTCTAGATCCTCGAGCACAAAATTCGGCGCCGGAAATCCGGCGCGTCCGCTGGCTTGTAACTGTTGGTAGTACAGGGCGGCTCCAAAAGCGATTACCAGGAAGCCGAAGGGTAGGCTCCAGCGCCTCATTGTTTGGATGCACTGAGCGAGGCGGTTGGTTGAACAGCAAAACCTCGTGCCGCCAAGAGTCTCCAGGCGCCGATGGCGACCAGGATCACACTGATCACTTGCGCCTCTGTCAAGCTGAATACGACGGGAGGATTGATGCGGACGAACTCCACCACGAAGCGCGCGGCGGAGGCCAGCACGAGATACCACCAGAACAGAGTGCCGTTTGGGTGCGGGCGGGTGCGGATCGTCCAGAGGAACATGAACACGAATACGTACAACGCCATTTCGTACAGCGGGGTAGGGTGGACGCACACCCCGGGTGGGTAATGCCAGCCGACGATTGCGTTCGGATACGTCATCCCCCAGGGCAGGGAGGTCTCGTGGCCCCAATCCCCGTCGCCGGCCAGCTGGCAGCCGATGCGCCCAATCCCGTGCGCGAGGGCCAGCCCGGGTGCGATGCAGTCTACCGTAACCAGCCAGGGCAGACGGTGACGCCGAATGCTCCACGTCACCGCCGCGAATCCACCGAAAAGCCCCCCATACCAAACGAAGCCGGCGCCGCTGAACAGGGAATGGATCGGGTCGGCAACGAAGCCGGACCAGTCACCGAAGATTGCGAACAGACGGGCGCCGACCAAACCGCCGACAGCGGCCCAGAACACCAGGGTGGAAGCCAGTTCGCCGTTGAGGCCTTTGCGGGTAAGCTCCTTGCCGGTCAGATAGCCGGCAGTCAGGAATGCAGTGGCCATCATCAAGCCGTAGCTGTAAATCGTCAGCGGACCGAGGTGAAACAGCACCGGATACATGCGCGCAAATGATAGCCGAGGAGGTGTCGCCAAGCTAGGGGAGAGGCGCAGAGGTCAGCGCCGGCGAAATGCCGGACGTTTAACACCGGCACTTGAGACCGGTGCCGACAGGGCTCTTGTATAACCTTAGGATAGTGAGCCAAGACTCGAAAATCAGGCCATAATCGCGGCGCCGTTCCCGGGTAGAATGCATCCGAGTTGGTCGCATTGACATTGCCTGATGCGCTCAGTATTGTGCCGCCTGTGCGGTGTATACAGTAGCTACTGGAGTGTTTCCATGCGCATGATTATGCCGCCCTTGAAGGAGCGGCGGGTGATCCAGCGGCACTTGATGGCGTTCTTCCGCGACCATCGGGTCCCCGATTTCAACCGTGCCGTGAGCGCGATGTGCCGGTTCTACCACCTCAGGCGCCCACGCATTGAGTGGTTTGAGTATATCGACTGGGGCCGGGCGGTGGGTAAGACCTACGAAGATGGCAAGATCCATCTCGTGCACCCCGAGAATTGGAAGAACGGGCGCAAGTACAATTCCGAGCGGCAGTGGGTCAATGCCGTGTACCACGAAATGGGACACTACGTCTTTTGGGCGGATGCCGAACGCAAGGCGGACAGCTTCGCGCTGCGCATGGTTAGGGGTTTGAACAACGGCAATCATCGCCACAACGGCGTCCGCACGCGGCGTTTACCCAATGGCTAGGAGAGGTGCGGAGGAAAAGCCGGGGCAAGGTCCAACGGTAACCAATCGGTGGTGGGTCGATCTCGGTGGCACGGAGAAGACGCGTCCAAAGCGCCCCCCCGAAGCCGCGGGCATCCAGCTCTTTCAGGTAGGGCGCGACTTCGAACAAGAGAAGGCCAAAGAGCAGCTGACGGATCACAATCTCAAGCTGCTGATGGCGACGGATCCTGCCGAAGGCGGTTGGGGCTATGTGCGTCTGGCGGAAACCTCGTACCCCGAACGGGAGCTGGACCGCGTGAAGAAGCTGGTGGCGCTACCGCCCTACGCGCGCGGGGTCATCGTCGATTGCGGGCGATCCGTTCGTATTCTGGTGACGGGGACGCCCGTCGGCGAGCGTCTGCTTGAGCTGGCTCTGGGTGAGGCGCCCTCCCTTGATTGTTGGGTGCGCGGCGAGTGGGTCCGCGAGGACCTGTTCGGGGATGCGGATAAGGCGCTGAAGGCGCTGCAACGTCACATCCGGGAGTACCTTTCGCCGCAGAGCATTGCCCGTGGCGAAGCGATCGCGGCGCGCGCCTAAGGTGTTACAGCACCCGACGGTATGGTGGACCGCTCGCGGTGGTCGAGCAGCGCTAATGCGCGATGCGTCGGCGCGTCCTCTGTGGTCGGCGGCGGGCCGGTGCAATCGAGTCGAAATCAAACTGCCAGAATTTGCGGACACCGAAGTAGTAGCAGCAGAGTTCGTTGTCCATGTCGTTGTTGAACGTGCGCTGACGTCCGTCTTCGAACAGGATACGCACCAGACATGTTCCGCCCGGGAGCGACGAGGTCATCTCCTCGACGACGACGCCTTCGCCCCACTGCTGATAGCTGCGGTGGACAACCTTGTCCCCGAGCCTGAGGTAGATGCGCTTCTCCATCGTGCCGCGCTTTACGACTAGCACAGGCGTGTGGCGAACGGGAAGGGAGGTGCGGGAGCGCACGAGCACGCAGCGCAGGCCAAGTATACTCCTTCACGACTGAGCACGTCGTCTGCCGGTGGTTTCTCATCAAGTCGTGTTCTGCTAGCTCGGCTCGCAGAGATTCTTGACTCTTCGGTGGGGCGTTTCTATGCTTCTGCAGCGACAGGCGGAGCCGAGACCGACGTTTACAATGTGCTGACGGAAGATGACCCGGCCCCGAGATCTGCAGCCAAAGTGGATCAGCGACACGGTTGCGAGTGTGATCCTCGCCGGAGGCCAGAATAGTCGCATGGGCGGCGCGGATAAGGCTTTCCTGACGGTGAATGGCCAAACGGTCTTCCAGCGGACGCTTGGCTTGCTCCAGCGCTGCTTCCCTCAGGTGGTCGTGGTCAGTAATCGGCCCGAGAAGTACGCCCAGTTTGACGTTGAGGTCACGCGCGACGAGTTCCCGGGGCGGGGCCCTTTGGCGGGCATTCATGCTGGGCTCGGGCTGGTTCGATGCCCCTACGCCTTCGTGGTCGCTTGTGATATGCCCTTCTTGCGCGTTGAGCCGATTGCTCATTTGGTCAACCGCATCCAGGGTCAGGAGGCGATCGTGCCATGCTGGGACGGCGACATTGAGCCGTTACATGCCGTCTATGCCACCGCGCTGCGCGGCCGGATGGAGCGGGTGCTGAGTGCGAGCTCACATTCGATCAGGGAATTCCTGCCGACGATTGGTGTCGAGTACATACCCGAGGCGGTCATGTGCAGGGTCAAGGGAGCTGAGGAGTCATTCCGTAACGTCAACACGCCAGAGGAGGCAGCACGGTTCGCGGTGCACGTGCACAGCTGAGCGCCCCCGCATGCTCCGCTGATTGACCGCAACTGCGCGCCACAGTACAGTAGCGCCGATCCACGCGAGGTAAGCGTAAGCAGCAAGTCCATCGTGAGCAACGCGTTGAAACGCAAATCGCTTCTTCGGCAGGTGCAACCCCCATCGTAGTTGCGCGTTCCCATGGCAAACGACATTATCCGCGAAACCTTTCAGGCGTGGACCCGAGACTGTGATCCGTTACAGTCGCGAATCAAGTTGTTCAAGCAGGTTCGCGACATCCCCTATTGCTACCCCGCCAGCCGGGACCCAAACGAGGTGCTCGCGCTGCGGCGGAGCTCGTCCCCGGGCAAACATTATCTGCTGGGCGAGATGTTCCGCATGCTCGGACTGCATGTACGCCATATGATCTGTACGCATCGGTTCAATGAGTCACCTTTGATCTTTCCACCACCGATGCAAGAAATGTTGCGTAAGAATGAAATTGTCGATCTTCACGATTACCTACAGATCAATGTGGATGGAGACTGGATAGAGATCGACGCGACCTGGGAGCGCGGCTTGCGGGAGTTCGGGTTCCCGGTGAACGACGAGTGGGATGGAAAGAGCCCCATGATGCTGAGTGTAGTGCCGGAGGAATTCGCCATCGCTGAGCGTGATCCGGAGCGACTGCGGGAGGAGCTGCTGTCAAGATTGACTCCGCGCCAGCGCGCCTTGCGCCGGCAGTTCCTCGAGGCCCTCGGCCGCTGGGTACAGGAACTGAGCGCTGAGCTCCAAGGCGACGCCAACAGCCCATGAGCGCAGATGAGTTGGTGGATGTAGTGGATGAAGACGACCGCGTGCTGAGCCAGGCGACACGGAAGGAGATCCGCCAGCGCAACCTTCGCCACCGCGCTGTCTACATCTTGGTGTTCAACGCACGCGGGCAGCTGTTCATCCATCGCCGTACCCCCACGAAGGACATCTTCCCCGGCTATTGGGACGTGGCGGTGGGCGGCGTCGTCGCGGCCGGGGAGGATTACGACAACGCAGCTGCACGCGAACTGCACGAGGAACTAGGTGTGCGGAGCGTGAGCCTGCGACGGCTGTTTTCGATGCGCTACGAGGATCCGTCGAATCAGGTCCGCGGCATGGTATACAGTTGCGCGTGCGAGGGCGGCTTCACGCTGCAGGCTTCAGAAATCCTGAGTGGCGAATGGATGGACCTCGACGTACTACTGGAGCGCGCCCAGCATGCCCCATTCTGTCCTGATGGCCTGGAAGCGCTGCGCCTGTATTTGGCCAAGCTTGAAGCCGCGCGGCAAGCACAGCTTCGTTGAGCTACTGTTCTCGTTCCAACGGTTTGCTTTTCTTCTCCGTTCGCGCGCCGTGGTAGTGACTCCAGAAGCGCCGGATGCTCTCGGGGTTGTACGTGCCGTAGCCGGACTGGCCCGCGTTTCGACTGCCGGGGCTGCGCTTCTCTGGCGTACTCGGAGTCCATGCCCCCGCGGAACCCCCGTTGTACGCGCCCAAGCTTTTGCTCTTATGCGTCCCTGGTCTGCTCGAGGGCACCGAATGTTTAAATCCGGCGTAAGCCTCCGTTGGCCAGCATGAGACCGATAGCAGAGCGGCCAGCAGGCCGATCACGCTGAAAAACATCCATCCACGCATGGCGATGGTGTGCCGCACTGTGGTGCCCCTCGGAACCCCGCTAAGCGGCCGGCTTGCGCGGCTGAACGACACGCATATTTCGTTCGAAAACCGTCTTGCGGACCCCCTCCGCATTCTCGATCGTCACCACCGCGCCGTCGAGAGCCACCACCCGGAAGCGACCCGGGGCACTCATCACGACAACTTCGTCTCCAACCTGTACCATACGAGGCTCCGTCAGATGCGGCATAATACTCGGGGACTCGCTGCAGAGCAAAGGGTGCGCACCACGCCTTCGTTGTCGCATCAGCACGCGTATGATACCGTCAGTCGGCATGCAGCTTGAGGGCTTCAGTGCGGTGGAATCTCTGCCTGCCGATGTCGGCTTCATGGAGTTGGCGCTAGGGGCGGCAAGCTATGCAGGCAGGATCGGTGAGGTCCCGATTGGCGCCGTCGTCGTATTCCGCGGCGAGATCCTGGCCAGAGCTCACAATGCACCGATCCTGCTCGGCGATCCGACGGCGCACGCCGAGGTTCTGGCTTTGCGGGAGGCTGCACGCCGGGTGCAGAATTACCGTTTGCCTGGCGCTACGCTGTACGTCACCGTCGAGCCATGTGTGATGTGCGTCGGTGCCATGGTGCAAGCACGCGTGGCACGTGTGGTGTTTGGTTGTAGCGATCCCAAAGCTGGCGCTCTGGGCTCGGTGTATGACTTGGCAGCCGGCCGACAGACGAATCACCGGTTCCATGTGATCAGGGGGATCTGTGCGGAGGAGGCCAGGAGACTGTTACAAGAGTTCTTTCAGTTGCGGAGAGGTGCGTGAGTCCGGTTGAAACGGCACGACTCGAAATCGTGTGACCCCTTGTGGGTCCGGGGGTTCGAATCCCTCCCTCTCCGTTCTAGCTTAGGCAGCCAGCGATCAGTACGGCCTGCGGGCGTAAACGCGACCAGGGATGCGGACGTTGTGTCGTGCGCGGGGAATGGCTTTACGCGGTTCAAGGTTTTGACTCTTCATGCGCTTCAGTGTCTTGCGGACAGCGTCCGGGTCGAGCCCGAGCATTTCACAGACCACTGAAAAGGAGAACGGCGACTGGCGGCGATGCGAATAGATCCAGAATTCAGCCTCGCTGGCCAACAGGCGCGACCTGCCGAGAAAGCTCCGGATGCCGTCCTCCAACACCGCCAGCATCAGAGCCTTAATGCCGGTCAACTGGCCGGTGCGTGGCTCCCCACCCGTAACGGGCTGTAGACGCATCACGTTGAGATCGTCATCCGGAGTGTCGAGAGCGACATTGGCTGCAATTGACTGCCTGTAAGAACGTGGCATATGGCCTCCACCGCCGATATCCCACGATAAACTTGAGGCGTCATGGGACATGGCTTAGCGGGCAGCAAGCTTTATGCCGTGGAGGACTTTGGTTGACGCCGCCACTGGCAGGCGAGCGAGAAGTTATCCCACCCGTGGCAAAAATGCAAGTTCTCGCGAAACTGCCAGATCTGTGGCGCAGCTGACACAGCACGCGCAGGGGACTTGTCGCCTCAGGTGGCCGGGCAGATGCCATGCGTTTGTCGGTTCTGGCATTGTGCTCCTCGCGTTCGAGCTCACGGGGCAAGCGCATCTTTCGCGTCCAATGTGGCTAGTTCCTTGGCTACGTGCTCGTGATGAGTTGCGGGCCAGTAGATCCGCTTGCAGCGTGGACACCGTGCAAAGCGCGGCTGTGTGGCAAGAACGTAGGGCGGCACGCGCTCCGCCACCTCTGCCTTGGCGACGGGAAGCACTGGCTCGTTACACCGGGCACAGCGCGTGAAAGGGTGGGCCAGCGGATCGATCTGAAAGGTGGCAATCACCTGTCGGAGTTGGGCGCGGAAGTGATCGCTTTCAATGAAGAGCAATGGTACGCCTGTCGGGTGGCACAGCAAACGGCGGTCCCGGGTCAGGAGCGTACGTCCCTCGGCGCGCGCATGATGCACCAGCGCTTGCCCGGAGAGGTGTGCTCCGTACGTGGCATCTTGTCCGATGATGCGCAGCCACGTAGCCAAGCGGCCAAGCATCTTGTCGACGGCGAAGCGATAGATCATGGGACCACGGCGACGCCAGGGCTAGAATAGTCAGGACGGGCACGGCGGAGCAAGACATGCGGCGAATTCTGTCCATCGGTGTGGTGGGCTTCTGGCTGCTCATGCTTGGCTTGTTGCTGCAGCGCACGTGGCGTCCGGAGCTTGCTGAGCCAATAGCTACCGATGGCGGCGAGCCCGTAGGGCGTGACCAGTGGATGAGCATTTATCTCAAAGGGCAGAAGATTGGGTACAGCCATTACCGTGTCTCAGAAGAGGGGGAGGGCTTCGCATTCGGCGAGGAGTCGCTGCTGCGCGTAACGATACTGCAAGCGCGGCAAACCGTTCACACACGCATGAACGGCCACACGGCGAACGATTTCTCCCTGCGCAACGTCGAGTTCGACCTGAGCAGTGGGGCCGGCGATCTGCATGCGACCGCCGTGGTGGATGCTACGGGGCTACGGCTCACGCTACGGATGGGTAGCGAGATGACGGACCAGGTGCTGCCATTGAACGGGCCGCTGTATCTGCCATCGACGCTTCGGAGCCTGCTGACCCCTAAGGCTCTGCATGACGGAAATCATATCGACGTGCTGGTGTTTGATCCGGTCAGCTTTAGCAACGATCGCATGTCGGTAACGGTCGAGCGCCAAGAGCGGCTGCCCGGTGGTGGCGAAACGCTGGCGTGGCGTGTGCGTGAGGAGTTTCATGGCGTGACCACTACCGCCTGGCTGGACTCGAACGGGGCGGTGCTGCGTGAGGAGGGGCCAATGGGATTCGTGCTCGTTGGCGCGACCGCCGAGCAGGCGCTCAACTCCGACTGGGCAGATTCCACGGCTTTGGACCTCGTGACCGCGGTGGCCGTGCCTGTAGCGCGTCCGCTCGAAGATGCACGCAGCCGTCGATCGCTGCGGGTGCGCGTCTCTGGCATCCGCCTGGAGCAAGTGCCGACCGATGATGAACAGGTGCGTAGCGACTCGGACGTAACGATCACACGACCTGCACTGGATGAATTGACCTCGTATCAGCTTCCCTACATCAAGGGTGATCACGGCGAGGATTTGAAGGCCACCATCTTTCTCCAGACCGAGCATCCAAAAGTCCAGGCGGCGGCACACGCCGCAGTGGGGGACGAACGCGACGCGCTGCGGGCGGCGAGCCGCATCAACGACTGGGTGTACAACACGTTGCGCAAAGTACCGACGGTCAGCATCCCCAACGCAGTGCAGGTGCTCGAAATGGGGGAGGGCGACTGTAATGAGCATGCGGTACTGTTCGCCGCGCTGGCGCGCGCTGCCGGCATTCCCACGCGCACGGTAGCTGGCGCGGTTTACATGGACGGCGCGTTCCTGTATCACGCGTGGTGTGAAGTGTGGCTCGGCCGTTGGGTTTCGATTGACCCAGCGTTGCACCAGTTTCCAGCTGACGCCACGCACATCAAATTTGTGGTCGGAGGTCCGGAACAGCAGCTAGCCATGCTTGGCATCATCGGCCAGCTTAGCCTGGACGTATTGGATTAGTCTTGCTGCGGGTCCACGCGCACCTGGTGCGCTGTTCGTCGCCTCCGTTCATCGGGCGGATGATGAGCCTGGTGCGTGGCACTTGTCAGAGATCGCGCTGGCGCGGCGCCTGCCCGACGGCAGTAGCGACCCGGTGCTGCGGCGTATCGTGGCCGTATGCGCGTTGGGACACGTCACGGAGGATGTCATTCTGGATGCAGAGCGACAGCGGCTGCGGCTCGATCCGTGTCCGCGTTGCGAGATGGCGTGGAACCCAGTCGCCTGATGCTATTTGCGCTTTGCTGCGTTCATCTGCCGGAGCATGGTGGCGCGCCGGCACTAGCCGTGATTGACGCGCTCGGCCGGGTGTTCGAGGTCGGCGAGCGCTTCCTCAAGATCGAAGACCGCCTCGGCCCAGTCAGGCAAGCGCAGCTGCGCCGCTACAATCGCGCTGTCGTCACAACCATCGCCAACTTCGTTCCCGCCTGCCATCACGATGAGGCGTTTCAAGTACCTTCGGTAGAGGGCTACTGCAAGCGTGACCGGCCGAGTGCCGTGATGCGTCGAAGGCACCCCACCGGCAGCTTTCGGGGCGCCTGGCAAAACGCGGCAGGCGGCCTGTCAAGTACCGACCGGTGCAGCCGTGTCTGTAATTTTCCCTCACTGTTCGGTCTGTCCTGCCCTTGACAATTTCCGTCTCACCGCAGGATAACTCACCGTCACGCCCGAACTCTGCGGGGCAAGGGAGGGGCACCATGCGAGTGATGACTATCGGCTTGACCGCTGTTGCCGCGGTTACCGTCGCACTCCCACTTCTGCCTGCGTTCACGCCCAGGGCGGCCCTGGCGTGTGTCGTGGGCACCGGCGCGGGTCCGAGCTGCACCGAGGCGGCGCTGAATGCCTGCCTCCCTGGCGGCGGGAGTTTCGATGGCACCGTGACCTTCAACTGCGGGGGCGCCGCCACTATTACCGTCACCAGCAGGAAGACCATTAGCGCCGGCACCAGTATCGACGGTGGGGGCCTCGCCACCATCAGCGGCGGGAACGCCGTTCGGGTGTTCTCCGTGAGCACCGGCGTCAACTTCACGGTCCAGAACCTGACCATCGCCAACGGGAAGTTCAACGCCGGCGCGGGCGGCAGCGCCATCTTCAACAACGCTGGCACAGTGGCCGTCACCAACAGCACCTTCTCCGGCAACAGCGCGAGTAACGGCGGCGGCGGCGGGCATTGCAGCGTACAGACCTGATTCGTTCCGCTGCAACGCGCCGTGGGCGAGCAGGGCTGGTCTGTGCACTGCCGAGTATCGAGGGCAAAGCACTTGCCGGTCGGCACCGGCGGTGGACACTCGGGGAGACACGTCTGGTTGGCTGCGCCGCACGGCTCCGTGCCCAACGAGGACATAGTTGGCCGTTACCCATGGAATTGGTCGGCCGGCGCACCAAGAAGGGAGAACGCTCATGACTCGACATAACATCCCGTTAGGCAGGATTCTGGGGATTTCCATTGGTTTGGATTACTCCTGGTTTGTGATCTTCGTGCTGCTCACTTGGATGCTGGCGGGTAGTTACTATCCCGCCGAGTTCAAGGACTGGCCACCGCTGCTGTACTGGTTGATGGGCGCGGTGACGGCCATCATGCTCTTTGTGAGCGTGCTGCTCCATGAACTAGGGCACTCTGTGGTAGCGCTGCGGTACAGAATTCCGGTGCGCAGCATTACCCTTTTCCTCTTCGGGGGTGTCGCTCAGATTGGGGCGGAACCGCCCAGCGCCATCGCCGAGTTTTTTATTGCGATCGCGGGCCCGCTAGTGAGCCTGATCCTGGGGGTCCTTTTCTACACGGTGCGGCCGCTGGTAGCTGGCATGGAACCCCTCTTGGGTCTGGCAAAGTACCTGGCCTACATCAACCTGGCCCTGGTGCTGTTCAACCTGATTCCCGGCTACCCCCTCGATGGCGGTCGCGTCTTTCGGGCGATCGTGTGGGCGATCACGGGAAACATGCGCCGGGCGACCCTCATCGCAGCAAACGGCGGCCGGTTCTTTGCTTTTCTGTTTATCTTCGCCGGCGTCTGGCAGATGTTCAGCGGCAACTTTGGCGGAGGGCTTTGGATCGCGTTCATCGGCTGGTTCCTCGACAACGCGGCTTCCGGCCAGGTGCAGCAAGTGATGTTTCAGGGTCTGCTGGCGGGCCATAGAGTATCGCAGGCCATGAGCACTCGTTGCGCCGCCGTTCCCGCAAATCTAACCCTACAGCAGTTGGTAGACGAGCATATCCTCGGTAGCGGGCAACGCTGTTTTCTCGTCAACCGCGGAGACATCACCGTTGGTTTGATGACGTTGCATCGGATCAAGGAAGTGCCGCGTCCCGAATGGGCGACGACGAGTGCCGCTCAGGCCATGCTTCCCTTGGGACAGTTAAAACGCATCGATCCTGATACCGAGCTGTGGGCCGCCCTTCAGGAAATGGACCGCGATGGAGTCAACCAGTTGCCTGTCACCCGGGATCACCGCGTCATCGGCATGTTAAGCCGGGAAGATGTTATCACTTTCCTGCGTACGCTCCAGGAATTGGGAACGTAACCGACATGACAACGGAAACTCAGGGACCATAATGAAACGCTTAACAGAGATTACGACATTGTTTCTGGATGTCGGTGGCGTGTTGCTCACCAACGGGTGGGATCATCATGCCCGTAAACGGGCGGCGACGAACTTCAAGCTGGAGTTGGCCGAGATGGAGGATCGGCATCACCTGACCTTCGACACCTACGAGGAGGGAAAGCTCACGCTGGAAGAGTATTTAGGTCGGGTGGTCTTCTACCAAAAGCGGCCGTTCACCCGGGCTGAGTTTCGGCGCTTCATGTTCGCGCAATCGAAACCCTACCCCGAGATGATCGAGCTGGTCCGCCGGATTAAGACACGGTATAAATTGAAGATTGTCGTGGTCAGTAACGAAGCACGGGAACTGAATTCGCACCGGATTCGAAAGTTCAAGCTGGACGAGTTTGTGGATTCTTTTATTTCCTCCTGTTTCGTTCACCTCCGCAAGCCCGACGCGGACATCTTTCGACTTGCGCTCGACATCGCCCAGGCGCC
>JBEKBJ010000041.1:0-38895 GCA_050015455.1 Binatia bacterium | reverse complement strand
GGCCGTGCACCGACGTTTTCAAACGCCTCCTCCTTCTCTGCTCTCATCTCCGGTCTCCTTTCGAAGACCGGACAGAATTTCCGGAATTCTTCCGGTCAGAATTTCCGGAACCGGCACCTTTCAACGTGAGGTTACACCAATTCGTGAATTCACGCGTTTTCCCCTTACGGTCCACGTACGTGTACCGCTCACGTACCTCCCTAAAACGCTTCTCCAACTCGGCTTGCTGGAGGCTCATTGCTTCGACATGTTGGGGCTTCGCAGTCTGTGATTCCCAGTCCAGGTACGCTTTCCCGATCTTATAGGCGTCGACAGCAAAGTAATCCAAGAAGGCCTTTGACCGCTCGCCCGGATCGAGAAGGATATACCGGAGGGTGATCACGTTCTCGCAGAAGAGCCGGATATGCGCCGCAGCTTGATACACCAGCTCCATTCGCAAGAGCGCATAGATAGCGCTCAGGCTGCTGATCTCCCGATTGATGAACCGCCGGAGCAAGTGCTGATACGGCGTTCTCGCCACGAAAGTGCGCTCCCGCTCAATCGCTTCCTCTTGAGTCGCGACGATCACATCGCCGATGAGGTCGAGCCACGCCCAAATCTCAGCAGGGAAACCCACCCGGGCGATCGTCTTTTCGATATCGATTCTCATCGTTTCCCACCTTCTCGCAGTGGGACGATGGTACCATGTCGGTGTGCGGACATCCCATCCTGACGCGTGCACAGCCGTGGACAACGACTTCAGTGGACGGCCGGGTTCGTGATTGGCCCCCGGGGGGCCAAACGGCGCCATAACATGCCACACGACGCAACATTGGCCGCGAAATTCCTCGATCATTTCAAGCGGCGCTTCGGGTTCAAGTCCCCCGCCTCGCACTGCGAAAATCAGCAGCGTGTAAGATCGCGCCATTCCTGGAGCAAATTCGCGCAGCGCGAATCTGCCAATACCGGCACTGGACACCCCCACGCGGCGTGCGTGAGCAACGGCCGTTCGTTGCAGTAAGTTGGCCGTTTTTTCCTTGGACCGGCTTTGCCCACAACTCAGAGGCTGCGGCCATCAAAGCACGGCGTGAGGGCACGCCGGCTCCAGAATACGCGGGCAAAGCCCCCTGGATCGCAGGCTGACAATGCCCCGCCATGGATTTTCGCTCGGAGAATGGCTTGTCCAACCCTCCGCGACGGCAGAGGCGGGGCTGAACAGCCTGGTCAGGCCCGTCACTGCGCGTGTGTGCCTAAAATCTACGCTGTCCAAGCCGTCGCAATGGCGGAGGAGGGGGTGAACAGCGTGATCAGGCCCGCCACAACAAATGGGTGCCTAAAATCGGGGCGTTCCGAGGCTTCACATTCAAAAAACGTGAGCGGAAAGGCTTGGTCGGGGCGCTTGCGACGAGTGCGTGCCTAAGATCTACGCTGTCCGAGTCCTCGCGACGGCGGAGGCAGGGTGAACGGCCTGGTCAGACCCGTCGCAACGAGTGTGTGCCTAAGATTCAGGCGTTCCAACGCTCCCCATTCAAGAAAACACGATCGGATGTGGTATAGCACCGCGTGGTGGTGGGCAGAGAGGGGCCGTTACTCGGCGCGAACGGTTCTGACGACGCCGAAAACCGTTCGAGCCGACTAGCCGCTCACCGATCATCCCGAGTAGCGGTCGCTCTTTTCGACCGCGTATCGAGGGATCGGCGGCGTGTCGAGGCTCCGTCAGCGACTTTGCCGTGTCCTGGTATCGAACCGCCTCGTGGTTGCGCCATTTCCTATCACGAAATATATTCGCCGCCGAAATCCGAGGGACCACATGTCGCTGAGCTCCCGCCTGCTTTGGACGCTTGCAATTGGGAATATGTTGCACGCCAGTCAAGTTCACGCGAAGGCACCCCGAAGCGACCCAACGGGGAGCGGCCCGGTGGGTCTACGGTCCGAGGCCCTGCCTCGCTAGTGGAGCCGCAATGTCGGACTCACTCGCGGGGAAGGTCGCGTTGGTTACCGGAGCCTCGCGCGGCATCGGCCGCGCGATCGCACGCAAGCTGGCCTCGGCGGGTTGCGACCTGGCCGGCATCTATTACAACAGCCACGCCGAGGCCGAATCGCTGTGCGACGAGGTGCGCGTGATGGGGCGGCGCGCCCATGTGATCCAAGGAAATGTTGCCAGCCCCGAGAGCGTGGAGGAAACCTTTGCCGATTTTCGTACGCACTTCGACCGGCTCGACATCGTGGTCAACAATGCCGCCAGTGGTGTGCTGCGGCCCGCGCTCGAATTGACGCTGAAGCACTGGCGCTGGTGCATGGAGACCAACGCCCTCGCGCTGGCGCTGCTGGCCCAGCACGCCGTGCCGCTCATGCGCGCGGGCGGCAGAATCATCGCCATCTCCAGCCTGGGGGCGCACTTTGCCATCCCGCGCTACGGATTCGTCGGCGCCTCGAAGGCCGCGCTGGAAGCCCTCGTGCGGACTTTGGCGCAAGAACTCGGGCCGCAAGGGATCCGCGTCAATGCGGTGGTGGCCGGAACGGTGGACACCGATTCGCTGCGCTATTTTCCCAACCGCGAGGCGCTGTTGTCCACGTTCGCAGAGCGGACGCCGGCCGGCCCGGTCCTGACGCCGGAGGCGGTCGCGGACGCGGTCTATCTCCTCACCCTCCCTGAGGCCGACATGATCAACGGGCATACGTTGGTGGTAGACGGCGGGTTCTCGATTTCCGGTTGACCGGTTGAGCCGATGACGGCACGCGTATTCCACGAGTCGGGACTGCAGGGCCAAGTGGTCATCGTCACCGGCGGAAGCCGCGGCATCGGACGGGCGATCGTCGAGCTATTCGCGGCCGAGGGAGCGAACGTGACCTTCTTCTTTCGCCAGGACACGGCTGCTGCCGCCGACGTGGTGGCAGCCGCCGCTCGCGAGGGGCAGTATGTCACCGCGGAGCGGGTCGACGTGCGCGACGCTGAGGCCTGCGCCGCGGCGGTCGAGCGGGTCGCCGAACGCTGCGGGCGCATCGACGTGCTGGTGAACAACAGCGGCGTCGTGCGTGACAATATCCTCGCGATGCTGGACGAAGACGACGTGCGTGCGGTGCTCGAGACCAATGTCGGCGGCATCTTCAATGTGGCGCGCGCGGTCATCCCGCACATGGTGTCGCAACGGGCAGGAAAGATCATCAACGTCAGCTCAGTGTCGGGCGAGAAGGGTGGCCGCGGGCAGACGAACTACGCGGCCAGTAAGGGTGCGGTCAACGCCCTCACCCGCGCGCTCGCGGTGGAGCTGGCTCCTCGCCGGATCACGGTGAACGCGGTAGCGCCGGGAGTGATCGAGACCGATATGTCGCGCGAGATCCGCGAGCGCGCCGGCGATGAAGTCAAATCCCGCATCCTGTTGCGTCGATTCGGAACGCCGGCAGAGGTGGCGCCGGCCGTCGTCTTCCTCGCGTCTCGCTACGCTGATTACGTCACCGGCCAGATCGTCAGTGTCGACGGCGGGTTCAAAATGGAGTGAGGCCGTATGGACGAGATACCGCGTATACGCAAAGAGGAGATCGGCGCGATATATCCGAAAGTGGCGCAGATCATCGCCGACGCGCTCGACCGCGACGCGGAAGAAGTCACGCTCGAGAGCTATCTCATGGATGACCTCGAAGCCGAATCGATCGACTTTCTCGACATCCTCTTCCGACTCGAGCGCGCCTTCAAGGTCAAGCTGCCGCAGGGCAGGCTCATCGAGCACGCGCGCGGCGATCTCTCCGAGGCGGAATTCGAGCACAAGGGCACTCTCACCCCGGCGGCACAGAAGCGCCTGCAAGCGTATCTCGACGAGGTGCCAGCGGAGCGCTTCCGTTCGCCCATCAAAGTCGCGGATGTGCCGCGGCTCTTCACAGTGGAAACCTTCTGCAAGCTGGTGCTGCGCCATCGCGCCGCGCAGGCCTAGCGGTGCGTGCTGATGGCCGACTGCGGCGGCGCATTCTCGTTTGTCGATCGCATCACGGAGATCGAGCCGCGCCGGCACGCGCGCGGCCAGTTCACCGTCCCGCAACGGCTGAATGCGCTCTCCCCGTGCTTGGTGGCGGAAGCCGTAGGTCAGCTCGCTGCCTGGGTCGCGATGTCACATGCTCAGTTCCGCAGCCGGCCGGTTGCAGCGCTTGCCAGGGAAACACGCATCCGCACGGATGTGGCGCCCGGAAAAACGGTCGACCTCGAAATCGAGATGGAAGATTGTACGACCGCGGCCATCGCCTACCGTGGCTGGGCCCGCGTCGATGGCTTTACAGTGATGGAGCTCAGCGACTGTGTCGGGCCCATGCTGCCGATGGCGGACTTCGATGATCCAGGCGCGATGCGCGCACGTTTTGAGACATTGTGCGGGCCTGGCGCGTCGCGCCGGATCGCCGTTGATCCGGTCGGGGTGGATCCGGACATCACTGATCGTGAGTTCCAGAAACGGCTGCGCGGAGCGATTGCGATACCGGCGTCGGCTCCGTTGTTCAGCGACCACTTTCCCCGGCAGCCGGTGTTTCCGGCGACGCTGCTGCTCGAGGCGCAAATCCGTCTGGCCGCGGCGCTTGCCGCCGAGGTCGTCGATCCGAGCCTGCGCCCCTGGTTGCGGCCCACATGCGTGCGCGACGTCAAGGTCCGCACGTTTGTCCGGCCAGGCCAGCGGGTGGAGATCGCAACCGAACTCTTATCTGCAAAAGGCACGACAGTGGAGATCGCACTCGCGGCGATGGCGGACGGGAAACGCGTGTCGACGGCGCGGGTAGAAATCGGCCAGTGGGAGCGGCTGTGACGCTGACACGGCGAAGAGCGGCAATCACCGGCGTGGGGCTGGTCACGCCGCTTGGCAACGACACCGCCACGACTTGGGAGGCGTTGTGTGCGGAGCGCAGTGGTGTGGCGCCGATTGCCGGTTTCGATGCGTCCGGGTTCAGCGTGCGCATCGCCGCCGAGGTGAAAGGATTCGACGCGGTAGCGGTGATTGGTGACCGCAAGTTGTTGAAGTTCGCGAACCGGTACCAATCCTTTGCGCTGGCCGCCGCCGACGAGGCCATGCGTGATGCGGGCATCGCGCCCGACGAGCGCACGGCATCGCGCTGGGGCTGCGTGGTCGGCAGCGGCATGCTCGGTTTCAGCTACGAGGCGCTCGCCGACCTGCACCGGGGATTCGCCGCTGACGGGGAACTCAACGTGAAGCAACTGCTCGCGGCCGGCAGCGCGGCCGCCGATCCGCTCGTGTTCTGTCGCAGCCAACCCAATGCCGGGCTGTGGCTGCTGCTGCGCCGGTTCGGTATCCGCGGCTACGCCAGCAGCGTTCACACCGCATGCTCATCCGGCGGGCAAGCACTGGGGACGGCGCTGAAGCTCATCCGCCGCGCCACGGCGGATTACGTTCTCGCCGGTGGCTTCGATTCCATGATCGATCCGATCGGACTCGCGGGCTTTTGTCTTCTCGGTGCGCTGTCACCGGATAACGATACGCCTGAACGGGCAAGCCGGCCATTCGATCTGACGCGCAATGGTTTCGTGCTCGGTGAAGGAGCGGGATTTTTCGTGCTCGAAGAATGGAACGCCGCTTGCGCCCGTGGCGCGCACATCTATGCGGAGCTTGCCGGCGATGGGAATTCGCTGAGCAGCTACCGGATCACCGACTCCCACCCCTCTGGCGACGGCCCGATTCAGGCCATGCGTCAGGCGCTGGCAGATGCACGCGTATCACCTGGCGAGATCGACTACCTCAACGCACACGGCACCTCCACGCCGATGAACGACCGCAGTGAGTGCGCGGCAATTCACGCCGTCTTCGGAGCTGAGGCGGCGAGAGTTCCGGTGAGTTCGACCAAGAGTTTGATGGGCCATCTCATCGCCGGGGCTGGCGCGGTGGAAGCGGCGGTCTGCGCGCTGGGGATCCACCACGGCACTGTGCCGGTGAACGCGAATCTCGTCGAGCGCGACCCGGAGTGTGATTTGAATTTTGTCTGCGAGCGGCATGGACCGCAGCGAATTCGCGCCGCCATGTCGAACTCGTTCGGCTTCGGTGGCTCCAACAGCTGTCTCGTGTTGCGCAACGCCGGCGAGCGGTGATGAATCACAGTTCCAAAGTGCTGGTCACCGGAGCGGGCGCCATTTGTGGCGCGGGCAAGGAGCCGGAGGAAATCTGGCAAGCGGTGCGGGAGGGGCGGACCGCGTTCGCGCCGATTGCGCGCTGGGACACCTCCAATTTTCCGCCGCTGGCGTCGGAGATCGTGGACGTCGATGCGCGCACGCTGGTCGAAGACCGCAAGGTGCACAAGCTGACGCAGCGTTCCGACCTCCTCGGCCTGTATGCGGCGGCGCGCGCGATTGACGCCTCCAACATGGTTGCGTATCGCGAGTGCCTCGATGCCGTGGCCGCCGCAGCATTCAACGATCGCACGGGCGTGTACGTCGGCTCGGGAGGTGGGACGTATGAGATCAGCTACGATTTCTTCCCGCTCCTCACCACCGCCGCGGGCGATCTGCGGACCTTTGGAACGGAGTTGACCTCGACGGTGAATCCCATGTGGTTGCTGCGGACGCTTCCGAACAACGTCCTTTGCCACGTCGGCATCCGCTACGGCTTCAAGGGCGCCAATGCCTGCATCACGAATCACGCGACCAGTGGCACGCTGGCGATCGCCGAGGCGGCCGCGGCCGTGCGCGCCGGCGAGGTGGACCGGGCCGTCGCCGTTGGACACCACGCCGGCCTCGAGCCGCAGGCGGGCCTCTACTTTCAGGCGTTGGGACTGCTGGGTGTCGATGCAGTTCGCCCATTCGATGTGACGCGCAATGGCAGCCTGCACGGTGAAGGCGCGGCCGCGCTCGTGCTCGAGGACGAAGCGGCGGCGTGCAGCCGCGACGCCAGCGTGCTGGGAGAGTTTCTCGGGAGCGGCTGCGTGTCGGAAGGCGAAGGGTTGCTGTCGGTCCGCGCTGACGGCAACGGGCTGGCGCGCGCGATGGCGCTGGCGCTCGATGACGCCGGCATCCGCGCGGCAGAGGTCGGCATGGTAGTGGCCCATGGGAATGGCACGCGAGCTTCCGATGCCTCGGAGGCCGCCGCCATCCGGCGCATCTTCGGAAGCGGGGCGCCACCCGTGACCGCATTCAAGTGGGTGTTTGGCCATCTCACTGCCGCTTCGGGCAGCATGGATGCCGTCCTTGCACTGCTCTCGTTGCGTCACGGCGTAGTCCCCGGGATCGGCACCTTGCGCGAACTCGACCCGGCGTGCGCGCCCTTGCCGGTATCAACGGCACCGCAATCGCCGCGCAGCGACGTGGCCCTGGTGCTGAGTCGCGGTTTTGCCGGGATGAATGCGGCCCTGCTGTTGCGGGCTTCCACCGATGGACGGGGCTGATGACGGTTCGCTGCGGCATCGATCGGGTGGAGATTGCGCGCATGGAGCGCCTGCTGGCGGAAACGTCGGCAGAGCATCTGCTGGGAATCTTCTCCCTCGAAGAGCTGCAGGAGCCCAGCGATGGAATGCCCCGCGCGGCGGACCTGGCGGCGCGTTTTGCGGCAAAGGAAGCCTGCCTGAAACTCTTCCCGCGTGAAACGGCGCTGGGTGATATCGGGCCGCGTGACTTCCTGTTGATGCGCGATGCTGCCCACGGGCATTGGATCGCGTGCACTCCGAAAGGTCAGACGCTTCTGGATCGGCATCAGCTGCAACCGATTACCGTGTCGCTGAGCCATGCTGAAGGGAGTGCATCTGCCGTTGCCTCCACGCAAAGCAATGAGATCGATGTGCCCCTCTCCGGCAAGTTACTGTACCATCTGCTGCCGATCCGCCGGCGCGTGGTGTTATCGAATTTGCGCACCGCCTTTGGCGAAACGCTTTCCAACGAACAGATCGTGCGACTGGCGCAGGCATTCTATGCGCACGTCTGGCGGTTTCTGGTCGAGTTCCTCAGCTTCCCCTGGCTGTCGGCGGCGCAACGCGCGGCGCTGGTCCGAGTTGAGAACCAAGAAGCGATCCTCCGTGTCTCTGAACAAGGGAAGGGAGTGCTGGTCCTCGCTGGCCACTTCGGCAACTTCGAGGTGGCAACGATCGCTGGAATCGGGAACTTTCCCCAGTATCGTGGCCGGTTCCACATCCTGCGGCGGCCACTGCACCCCGCGTGGCTCGATCGCCTGGTGACGCGGCGGTTTCGCCGTGCGGGGTTTGGCGTTCTGCCGAAGAAAGGCGCGCTCCAGACCATTCTCGAACGACTCGCCGCGTCGAACGATGCGGTCGTGTTAGTGATGGACCAGCACGCGGGCGGTCGCGACGGGGTCCGCGTCGATTTCTTCGGGCGTCCGGCGTGGACCTTTCGCAGCCTGGCGATCATCTCGCTCGCCACCGGCGTCCCCGTGGTGCCCGTTGCGAGCTGGCGCGAGCCGGGGGGACAGCACGTCCTCCGGTTTGAAGAGGCATTGCCGATCATCGAGTGTGAGGATCAGAACGAGGCGATCCGACTGAACACACGCGTCTACAACGCCGCCTTGGAGCGGCTGGTGCTGCGGCATCCGGAACAGTGGTTCTGGATGCATCGCCGGTGGAAAGATGACCGCTGAGCGTACGGCCATCGCTTCTGTGGAGACGGCACACATCGATGCGCTGCTGGCGCGCGCGGAAGTGCTGCCCATGTTCACGCCGGAGGAACTGGAGGACGCCGGCAACGGAGCCGGGCGCGCGGCGCGGCTCGCGGCGCGGCTGGCAGCCAAGCAGGCCTGCCTCAAACTGTTCCCACGCGAAGCGGCAATCAACGCCATCGGTCCGGGAGATTTCACCGTGCGGCGCGACGGCTATGGCGCGCCGCAGCTCGTCTGTGACGCCAAGGTTCGCCGGCTTCTGGATCACTATCGGCTGGAAGGCATCGCGCTCTCGCTGACACATGACGGAACAGCCGCCTCGGCGGTGGCGATTGCCGAGCCGGCGCGCGTTCACGTTCCGCTCGTGGGCAAGATCATGTATTACCTGCTGCCCTTCCGGCGTGGCGTGGTGCTCGAAAATCTGCGGCGCGTCTTCCGAGGGAGGATCCCCGAGCGGGAGATCGTCCGCCTGGCGCAAGCGCATTACGCGCACTACGTGCGCGTGGTGTTCGAGTACTTCCAGTACCCGCGGCTGTCTGCGGTGCAGCGGGCGGCGTTGGTGCGCGTGGAAAACGAAGCAGCGATCCTGCGCGCCGCCGAGCGCGGCCGCGGCGTCCTCGTGCTCACCGCGCACTTCGGCAACTGGGAGGTGACCACGGCCGCTGCTGCCGAGAGTCATCCGCACTACCGCGACAAGTTCCATATCGTGCGGCGCTATCTGTGGCCGCAGTGGTTTTACAATCTGCTCGCCAATCGCTTGCGCCGCGCGGGGATCGGCATTCTCGAGAAGAAAGGCTCACTCGACGCGCTCCTGGCGCGGCTCGCTGCCGGGGAAGTGGTGGTGTTCGTGCTCGATCAGCATGCCGGCGCGCGCGACGGTGTCGAGGTGGAGTTCTTTGGCGAGCGGGCCTGGGTCTTCCGCAGCCTGGCGATCATCGCGCGCGCGAGCGGGGCGCCGGTCGTGCCGGCGAGTTGCTGGCGCGATACGGACGGCCGGCACGTCATGCGTTTCGAGGAAGCGCTGCCGGTGATCGAGTGCGCCGATCCCGACGAGTGGGTGCGCGCAAACACGCGCGCCTACACCGCGGCGCTCGAGCCGCTGATGCTCCATCATCCGGAACAGTGGGGCATGTGGATGCACCAGTTGTGGAAAGGTGCGCCCTGGGCCGTGGCGAAGCCGCTGAAGCGGCGTATCGCGGAGCGCTGGCTGAAGGCGCGCGCGTCGTTCCGCGGTTCGGCCTGACTCACCCGTCGGTGGAGTTCGAGGTGAGGTGGCGACGGCACGCGGCCCAGCCGCGTTTCGCACCGACGCCGCCGGCGCGAGTTGCAAAACGGCCGTGGTTGGGTGATCAGGCGGTATGACGCCGACGCGAATCTTTCTGCGCCTGGTGGGTGAGTGCCGGGCGTATCCCGTTCGCATCGCGGTCATCCTTCTCAGCTTGGCGGCATTGGCGGGAGCGCAATTTTATCTGACCTGGCTGGTGCGGTTGGGGGTCGAGCCGCTGACACGCGGCGACAGTGCAACCGTCGCAAACCTATGGCGGCAAGGTGCCGTGACCGCGGCGCTGCTGATCGCAGCCTTGTTCACCTCCCGGTATCTGCTGAGTAGCGTCAACCAGAGCCTGGTCCAGCGGCTGCGCGATCGCGCCCAACGTCAGTTGCTGGTGACCGAGGTGGCGGCGCTGCGGGAGTTCCGCAGCGGGGAACTCGTGTCGCGGATCTTCAACGACGCCGGTGTGCTGGCGGGATTCGTGCGCGACGTGCTGAAGCGGCTGGTCGGCGAAACCCTCATCGTCGTCGGTGGCCTCGCCTTGATGTTCTACTTGCATTGGCGATTGGCGCTGGCCACCTGCGTGGTGGCGCCGCTCGTTGCCGTGCTGCTGAACGAGTTGGGCGGCATCATTCGCCGGAGAGGGGTCGCTGCGCAGCGAGAGATCGGGCGGCTCACGGCGATCTTGAATGAACAGCTGCGGGGAGTGACCACCGTCAAGGGCTACCAAGCCGAGGGCTTTGAGAGGGATCGATTCAGCGCGCAGAACGCGGCCTATCGTGCCCAGGTCATGCGCGGCGAACAGTGGGCGGCCGTGCTGGTCGCCGCCGTGTCCGTCGTTGGGGGAACGGCACTGTTCGGCATCATTTGGTACGGCAGCCAACAGGTAATCCAAAAACATCTCACGTCGGGGGAGCTGTTGGCGTTCTGTCTCTACGCCGCGCAGACGATCGAGCCGCTGCGCCGCCTCAGCGAGGTCCACGGCATGCTGCAGGGGGCGCTCGCGGCGGCGGCCCGCGTGTACGAGGTCATCGACTTTCCTCGCGTCGAGGCGCAGGGGCGGACGGCCATGTCGCTTCCGGTCCGCGGCGCCCTCCGGTTCGAGGACGTCCGGTTCCGTTATCGAGCGGATGAGCCGGTGCTGGCGGGCGTTACGCTGTCCATCGCGCCGATGGAAACAGTGGGCGTCGTCGCCGCCAGCGGTGGCGGGAAGAGTACGATTGCGAATCTCCTGATGCGATTTTGCGATCCGGACCAGGGGCGCATTCTGCTGGATGGCGTCGCTCTGCGCACCTTGCGGCTTGCCGATCTGCGGCGCGCGGTGGTTGTCGTCGAGCAAGACCCATTCATCTTCAGCGGGGCGTTGATCGACAACATTCGCTACGGCTCCTGGCACGCCTCCACCGCGGCGATCACCGCGGCGGTATCTTTCGCCGGCCTCGAGCCGCTGGTTAGCTCCCTGCCGGGCGGATTGCATGCGGTGCTGCGCGAGGCTGGGCGGGACCTGTCCGGCGGCCAGAAGCAGCGCATCGCCTTGGCGCGAGCCGTCGTGCGCGACCCGGCCGTCTTGGTGCTCGACGAAGCGACCAGCGCGCTCGACAGTGACAGCGAACGTCAGATTTTCGTGCAGCTGCAGGACTGGCTGCGACGACGAACGGTGTTGGTGATGGCGCACCGGCTGGCGACTATCCGTCGCTTCGAACGCGTGATCGTGCTCGAGGGCGGCCGCGTGGTGGGCGACGGCAGCGTCTCCAGACTCCTGAGCGGCTGCCCGGCGTTCGAGCGGCTGTTTGCGGAGCAGATCGTGCCGCTTGGGGCACCGATGAGGGCGGGTGTTGTGTAAGAGTTTGTGAAGAAATCGGAGAGCTGTGAAGGCTCATGCTTCGACAAGCTCAGCATGAGCGGTAACTCCGTCGGGTTTTATCGTAATTCTTCCGCTCGCCCTGAGCCTGTCGAAGGGCGAGTTCCGATTTAATCAGAGCCTCTAAGGACATCCGCAACAGGCATTTGCAGCGCCAGTGAGCTCTATTCGCGGGCGACCCGTCCGACGGGCCCGTTCTCCTTCGAGCAAAGCGTCACAAAGAGGCGCTCGTACGCTTCCACCGCCCGCTGCGGATCGAAGAGCTGGCGCACGCGGGTGAGTCCATTGGCCGCAAGCTGGCGCGCCATGCTCAAGTCGACGAGCACTTCTACCAGCGCGCGTCCGAGGTCTCGCACATCGTCGGCGCGTGCAAGGCGGCCGGCCTCACCGTCTGCACCGATCGCCTCCGGGATCCCGCCGGTCGCGTACGCGATCACCGGAGTGCCGCACGCCATGGATTCGATCGCGGCAAGCGAAAGCGCTTCTGCCAATTCACGGTGCGTCGCCACTACTACGGCGTCTGCAGCTGTTAGGACAGTGGTGACGTCATCGATTTCCCCCAGATCACGCACCTTGCCTTCAAGACCATACTCTCTACTCAAGCCAGAGATCGAGCATCCGTCGCGTGCCCGGTGGCCGCAGACGAGGAGGTTCGTGCTTCCGATTTTGTCGTTCGCTTGAGCGACCGCTGCAAACACATCCCTGACGCCTTTGCGAGCGCTTGTTCCCCCGACAAACCCGACCCATCGCCCGGTCACCTCCAATCCGAGCGTGGCGCGAGCGCGCGCCCGCTCGGCCGTGGTTGGCACGTCCGCCCGTGGCGGAAATCGGACGGGATTGTAGATCACACGGACCAAACCGCCGGGGAATCTGGTGCCTACCAGAGCGTCACGCGCAGCGCGGCTCACCGCGACGATGGCATCGGCTCGATGCGTAGCCAGCCAGCGAACCGGCGCGGGCAATGGTAGGGCCATGTGCCGGACGAAGACCAGCCGCGTCTGGCTCCGCCGAGGTGCCAGGCTAGACCAGACCCACTCATCCGAGGTCGTCACCAGGGCGATGTCGGGAGCGACGTGCGCAAATGTCCGAGCGATCGCGCAGAGGGCGCGGAGGTTGAGCGCTCCGCCAAGCGGTGCGCGACGTACCGGCAGGCTCGAGGCTGCCAGTGCAGGAGGCACGGTGCTGCCCCATGGGCACAGCGCCTGAACCGCATGCCCGCGCTCCCGCAACAGTTCGGCAATCTGCAGCATGGCGCGTTCCGCTCCGCCCAGAATCTGGGCGCCGCACACCCAAAGAATCTTCATCCGCGCGACAGCCTCGCACGCGGAGTTTGCCTTGACAATGGAGCGACTACCCCGATATACGAAAGGTCGTGCTAATGGAGTGAGGAGTGTTGCTACTGGCAGCCACCGGAACGAGATTCTCACAAGGAGCGATGCCGATGCGGATGTACGCGCTTTCTATTGTCCAGAGTGTAGCAGTAGCGGTCTTTCTAACGGCTCCAGCATCAGCCCAGCTGAACGGCGGGCAAACGCTCATGGTGGGCGGGCAGTCGCAGGTGTGTGCCGACACGAACCTGAGCGGCTGTCCGGATGATGGTGATGGATGCTGTTGGGCGGACGTGGACCCCAGCAAACAGCCGCCTGTCCTCCACGTGTACTGCTACCAGCCCGGGGCTCCCTCACCGCTGATTCGGGGGCTGGCGGGAGGCGGAGACTTTTACTTCAACGTCCTTGCCTTCGACCCGATGAGCCAGTCCGGTGAGCTGCAGCAGACCTCTGGCATGTATGGTAATGGTCTAGAGGTTTCGCAAGACAATCTCATCACCGACGGCAAGGGATTCGTGATCCCCGGTACCGGCGGGCCCGTCCACGAGGTGGAGATAACGCGCGGCGGCACTTTAGCATCAGGGCTGCTGTGTAGCCAAGGGGGTCCTGCCGTGGTGGTGCAAACGGGGCCGAACGCTCCCAGAATGCTCTTCGGGCTGCAAGAGGTAGATTGCAGCAGTTGCCCTGGTTCCGCTTGCGTCCCCGACACGCAAAACCCGACCGACCTCAAGGTAACTGTCCCGTTGCGGATGACTGATGGCTCGTTGGTGACTCGCGACGTGTTTATTCCGCTGCAAGGGATGAGTCTCACGTTGAGTCTCGATAGTACTTCGCTCGGATCGATCCCGCTCGGCGGGCTGGGTTCGTGTGTTCTCCCTGCGGCACCGACAGCCAGCGAGATCGGTCTCGTTCTGTTGACGCTGGCGCTTCTGGCGACTGGGGTGTGGGCGCTCGGACGCCGGCGGACATTCTCCGAGTCGATTCCTCTGCCGTAGATTCCTCAACCTGTTGGCGCGACATCGCCTTTCGGTTCGGCGCCGCGTTGCGCCCGACGCACACGGCGGGTGACAAACCAGAACACCACTGTCTGCCCCAGTGGCAGACAGACTATCTCGAGGAGCGTCGTCCAGCGAAGGTCGATCCAGCCCATAACGACCAGGTTGAACACGAACTTGATCGTCACGTAGGACAGGAGCACCAAGAACCACAGTCGCAAGAACCTGCTCATCACGTCGCCTCCGCATCAGATCTTTCTACCAATTGCTCCGTCGTGCCCAGGCCGGCGGAAGTACCGGGCTGCGCATGGCGCGCGCCGCAGACACCAGCGCCTCTTGCACCGCAGACAGCATCTGCTGCTCGCCGCCTTCGGCGGGCGCAGGCAGCACCTGCAGCCGCAACTCCACCCAAGAAAACGGAAGCGGCAAGTGGGCGCGATCCCACGAGCCGAAGCGTAGCCCGGCGCCAGCGGACGTGGTTGCAAGCGTGACGTGCGCGTCGGCGGCCGCCGCGATCTGCAGGAACCCCTTCTTGGCAACGCAGCACGGGCCGACTGGGCCATCGACGGCGATCACCCCGATGTCTCCCGCTTTGATCCGCCGAATGAATTCGCGCGCTCCGGTGACGCTGCGGTCTCCGCTGGTGCCGTAGACGTAGTCGATACCGAGGTGTTCGAGCGCGGCGGCCAGCAGCTTGCCGTCGAGGCTTGGACTGAGCATCACCACGACCCGCCGGCCATGCGCGGCCGGCAGCGGCGCGAAGCGCAGCAACTGCAGCATCATGCCGTGGAAGGTGGCGAGCATCACCCGCGGCGGCGCCATCATGTCCCAGAACACCGCCGCCTGCGGCCCACGCACTCGCCAGGTCCACGCCAGCACGCGAAAGATCGGCATCACCAGCGGTAGCGCGATGTGTTCGAGGGCCCAGAAGCGACCGCGGCGGAACCATGCTCGCGTGGAACTCACCGCCTGTACATAGATGCAGTCAGCCGCGTTTTCTAGAGGTTTACGTCGGCGCAGAACTGTGGTGCTATGGCACCGTGGAATTCCAGCAGGCACCGGAGCGGGTCCTGGTGAAAGCGGTGAACTGGCTCGGGGATCTGGTGATGAGTGTTCCAGCGTTGAGGGCTGTCCGCCGTGCCTGGCCGCAGAGCCATCTGGCTGTACTAGTTCGACGAGAGCTAGGAAGCTTTTTCGCTGGGGCAAGATGGATCGACGAGGTGATCCCGTACACACTCTCGTCCGGCATTCGTCGCGTTCCGGACGTGTGGCGCATCGTCCGTGCGATCCGCCGGAGGCGCTTTGATCTCGCCATTCTCTTGCCCAACAGCTTCGAGTCAGCGTTGTGGGCGGCACTGGCGCGCGTGCCCGAACGTGTCGGGTTCTGCGCCGACGCGCGTGGGTGGTTGCTGACTCGCGGCGCAGCGCAACCGCCAGCCAGCCTGGAGACGCACCAGGTCCATTCCTATCTGCAGATGCTCGAAGCGACACTCGGGATTCGAGGTGACGCAGCCGATGGTGCCCTGGACGTCGATCCGTCTCGCCGTACCGCAATGCGCGCATGGCTCGCTGTGCACCGTCGACATCCGGATCGGCTGCTGATCGCGCTGGCGCCGGCAGCGGCCTTTGGGCCCGCGAAGGAATGGCCGGCACAGCATTACGCGGCGCTGATCGATCTGCTGGCAGAACGCCATCACGCGGAGTGCGTGCTGGTCGGAAGCCCCGGCGAGCGCAGCAGGTGCGACGAGGTTGCGGCGGCCAGCAGGCACGGGGCGCTCATCAGCGCCGGCGAGGCAGACATCGGGGACG
This sequence comes from Binatia bacterium, assembly GCA_050015455.1. Taxonomy (GTDB): domain Bacteria; phylum Desulfobacterota; class Binatia; order HRBIN30; family HRBIN30; genus JAGDMS01. The sequence goes on along the minus strand of JBEKBJ010000041.1, from coordinate 23,071 downwards.
CGCTTGCGTTGCTGTCGCTGTGCAACGGGTTTGTCGGCAACGATTCCGGCGCCAGCCATGCTGCTGCCGCACTGGGAATTCCCACCGTCGGATTGTACGGCTCCACGCGTCCGGAGCGCACCGGCCTGCGCGCCGTGCAGAGCGCGGTGATCTATCGGAGACTCGAATGCAGCCCATGTCTACAACGAACCTGCCCTTTCGGGCACTACCGCTGTCTGAGCCAGATCTCGCCGCAGGAGGTCGCGGCGGTGCTCGCCGATGTTGGAGCTTTCCGCAGCGGCAAGAACAAACCGCCTTGCAACCCACCCGGGCCGCGCATATAGCTCCCCGATATGTTGGCTGAACGCCGGTGCCGTCATCGCCGGAGCGCGCCTGACTACGTCGACTGCTTCGATCGGGCGCTGGCGGAATTCCCGACGCGGATCGTGGGCCTCGCGCAAGTCGTGGATCTCCTGCACGTGACGCACCGGCCGGACGAGATCGAGCGCTTCCGCCAGGCCATCGAACGTGGTGACCGCTTTCCGCCGATCAGTGTCGTGCACCTGGCCGGACGGTTTTTCGTTGCCGACGGGCACAAGCGCTTCAGTGCCTACGCGGCGCTGCCGGTGAGCGAGATCGTTGTACAGGTCTGGACGACGCGGCGATGGCTACAGGATCAGTGGCGTCAGCTTCGTCACAAGACCCGCCAGCAATGTAGCCTCGCGTTCCGTAGCCTCTATGACCAGCGTGCCCGGGCGGAAGCTCGCCGTCTGGTGCTTGATACCATCGGGCACTGGCGCCGCATTGTCGTCTCGCTCACCACCAGATCGCCGCGGTCGTGATCGAATCGCAAGCATACCCGGCGCAGTTTGCGCCATTCGAATGCCGCAGCTACCACGGGCTTCTCCCTCCGCCCGCGATCACATACTGACCCGGCCAAATGATCTCCGCCTACGATCAGGCCCTGTTCTACCTCATCAACGGCGCCTGGTCCCCGCAGTTGGATCTTCTCATGCCGTTCATCGCGAACAAATGGAACTTCGTGGTCCCGATGGTGATCGTCTCTGCGTACGCGGTCGTGAGAGGTGGCAGGCCAGGCAGGCTGATGATTGCCGCCTCCATCGTGCTGGTGCTCTGCGCGGACGGCAGCGCCACCGCCCTGCGCTGCCTATTTCACCGTACCCGCCCCTGCCACGTGCTGAGCGGAGTGCGTCTCCTCGTCGGCTGCACCGATTCCTTTTCGTTCCCCTCGAATTCGGCGGCCAACGTATTCGCGTTGGCCGTCGTCGTCGCCGTCTTCTACCGCAAGCTGGCGGTGCCGGTGTTCGTGACGGCGGCGGTGGTGGGCTGCTCGCGGGTTTACGTCGGCGTGCATTACCCCCTGGATGTGTTCGCCGGCGCGTGGTTGGGGATCCCTTGGGGCCTCGCCGGCGCAACCATCATCAAGCGAGCGTTCTTACGAAATCGTGCAGGGTAGCTCCGACCGAATAGGCCCGTTCCACTGTTGTCCGAGCGCTTCGCGGTACTCGACTCTCTTGCTGCTTCGTCAGCTCCGTACTGTGCGCGCAAGTCGGCCGATCACCAAGCGAAGAAACGACGCCACGGCCCATAGGCGGTGGCGCACCGGGACGCGGACGGCGCTCGGCGCGCAGTTCCCGCCGCAGAGCCGGCCGAGCACCTGCGTTGGCGCGACCGGTGCATCCGAGGCCGGGCTCGCGTCCCCGCGCGTCACCAGCTCGAAGCCCCGTATGCTCGGTCGGTAGCCCAACATGCGGTGTAAAACCAATTGCCCGTCGGATCTCGCCAGCGCCAGCACGTCGCCGGGCCAATACAGCCTGGCCGGCTCGACCTCGACGATGGCCCCCTCCAGTACCAGCGGTGCCATGCAGTGGCCGCTGACGCGCAAACGCAGCGGCCGCTCGTGCGCCAGGCTGATCAAGACCCGCAAGGCGCGGGCCGCATTGCCACGCGACTCCAGATTCATGGTGCCGCGGGGGCGGAACGGATGAGACCTTCGAGCTGGTCGGCCATGCGGCGATCGGCGCAGGAAATGATCCTTCAGCACCGCCATCCTAGTTAACTCCCGCGGAAGCGGCACGCTCGCCTCGCGGTTGTCTACCCGCGTGCGCGACGGTTTCAAGCAATGCAGCGAACCGGGCGCTCGCAATCGGTCGATCAAAATGTGCCTCGGCGACCTGCCGAGCCCGGGTTCCCATCTCGGCGAGCTCATTCCGTTTGCTCAGACAATCGACAGTCAGGCGAGCGAGCGCGGTTGAGTCGCCGGGAGGAATGACAAACCCCACGCCAAACTCGCGTGCGATGTGGGCCACCTCGGCGTCGCCTTCCATCATCGCGACGAAGGGCCGACCGGCGGCGAGAATGCCATACACCTTGCTCGGCACCAGGCACCCTGCCGCGCCCCGTCGAAGCGGAACCAAATGGAGGTCCGCCGCGGCGAGTGATTCCCCCAAGCGCTCCTTCTCCTGGTAGGGCAGAAACCGGACATTGGTGAGTTTCGATTCGGCGGCACGGCGTTGCAGAGCCACCTTGCCGGCACCGTCTCCAATTACCACGAACATGATCCGCTCATCGTGTATCTGGGCAGCCGCCTGCAGAACTACGTCCAAGTCCTGTGACAAGCCCACATTTCCAGAATACATTACGACAAAGCGATCACCGAACTCTTTTCGAAGTTCATTGATCGCGGGCGCACGCAAGGCAGCGCAGTCCGCCCAATTCGGCAGCACGGCGATCTTGTGTGGGGGGATACCATTTTCGATCAGACGGCGCTGCATATCCCGACCGACGACGACAATGCGGTCGGCGCGGGCGTAGGCGACGCGATTGGCGCGGGCAAGGAGGGCCAACAACAGAGGGCTGCGCAGCCCGCCCGTGGCGCGGGCGATCTCCGGGTACAGGTCCTGGCAGTAATAGACGAACCGGCACCGCCACCGCGCCTGCAACCCGGCCGCAAGGAGCCCGAGTAGGGGAGGGTCGGTTTCCGCAATCACGATGTCCGGCCGCGCAATGCGCACGGCGGCCAGCGCGGCGAGCAGATAATAGGTCCCCAGATTCACCAGGCGAAACATCAACCGGCGCTTCGAGAGCGTCGTCCCCCACGTGCGCAGAATGCGGATGCCCTGGAACTCATCCCGAGTGATGAGCCCCTTCTGCCGGACGCGGCGGTGGTAGGACGGTCCGGCAATGACGGTGACCTGGTGCTCGCGCGCAAGATCGCTGCAGAGCTCGGTCAGCAGCTGTCCCGTCGCCTCAATGTCGGGCCAGAAAGAGCGGTTGAAAAAGAGCAGCCGCACGAGGGGGGGCAGTTTCGCTACGCCGATTGCATGTGTCGCATCTCGCGACACCATGCAATCGTGCGGCGCAGGCCTTCGTTGAAGTCCATAGTGGCCCGGAAACCGAACTCCGCTGCGGCGCGGGAGACGTCCAGACAACGACGTGGCTGGCCGTCCGGTTTGCTGGCGTCCCAATGGATTTCGCCGCCAAAACCCGTCAGGTCTGCGATCCGCTGGGCCAGATCACGGATGGTGATCTCGCTGCCGGAACCGATATTCACGGGAGCGGGCTTGTCGTATCGCTCGGTCGCTAGTGCGATCGCCCGCGCGCAGTCCTCAACGTAGAGGAACTCGCGGCTGGCACTGCCGGTTCCCCAGACCTCGACCACCTCTTCGCGGCGCTCGATGGCGTCGAGGCATTTCTTGATGAGCGCGGGTATGACGTGGGAACGCCGCGGATCGAAGGTATCCCACGGACCGTACAGATTGACGGGGAGCAGGTAGATGGCGTTGAACCCGTACTGATCGCGATAGGCCTGCGCCTGCACGAGCAGCATCTTCTTGGCGAGGCCGTACGGGGCGTTGGTCTCTTCCGGATAGCCGTTCCACAAGTTGTCCTCGTGAAACGGGACGGGCGTGAACTTCGGATAGGCGCACACGGTGCCGACGGCGACGAACTTCTCGAGTTCCCGCCGCCGCGCTTGTTCCATCAACTCCGTCCCCATGACGAGATTCTCGTAAAAGAAACGGCCCGGATTCTCACGGTTGGCGCCGATGCCGCCTACTACGGCGGCGAGATGGATCACCACGTCGGGACGTGCGTCGTCGTACACGCGGGCGACGGCGTCGGGCCTGGTCAAGTCGTAGTCGCGCGAGCGCGGCACGAACACGTCCCGGCACCCCGCACGTCTCAGTTCATCAACCACATGACGGCCGAGGAACCCCCCGCCGCCGGTAACCAGCAGCCGTTTCGTTGCCAAATTCATGGTGAACCACCTTTCCTTCCCATCGCGGTCTGTCGCTCTATGACGTACCGGCCGCAGACCAAAACGTCCATCTTGGTCCGCACGAAGCAGTCCAGCGCCTGCGCCGGTGTGCAGACCACCGGCTCGTTCTCGTTGAACGACGTATTGAGCAATACCGGCACACCGGTCTGACGCTCAAAGGCCTTCAGCAACCGGTAGTAGACTGGGTTTTGCGCTTCGGTGACGGTCTGCACGCGGCCCGTTCCGTCGACGTGCGTGGTAGCGGGTATGGTCTCGCGCTTTCCGGGTCGAACCCTGTACGCCATCAGCATGAAGGGCGAGGGGTGAGATTGTTCGAAGTATTCCCCGATCGCCTCGGCAGCGATCGAGGGGGCGAAGGGACGAAACATCTCGCGACGCTTGATCTTGGTGTTGAGGATGTCCCGCATCTCGGATCGGCGCGGGTCGGCGAGAATGCTGCGGTTGCCGAGCGCCCGCGGCCCCCATTCCATGCGGCCCTGGAACCAGCCGACCACCTTCCCGATCGCGATCTGCTCCGCGGTCCACCGGCACAGGTGATCGCGGTCATCGACCATCCTCACCGCACAGCCCTCGTGCTCGATCTCCGCGCGCCGCGCTGCCAACGCGTCACCGACTTGCGGGTCTCCAAACTCGGGTCCCCAGTAGGAGTGCTCCATGACGAACTCGCGGGGTTTGCCGAGCTGTTGGTGCCATACATACAGAGCGGCACCAATTGCCAGCCCGGCGTCGCCTGCCGCCGACTGAACGTACACCTCTTCGAATCCGGTTCGTTCGAAGATCTTGCCGTTGGCCACGCAGTTGAATGCCACGCCTCCGGCCAAGCAGAGCCGGCGCAGGCCCGTTTGCCGATGCAGCCGGGCCAACTGTTCCAGCACGACCTCTTCCAGTCGGCACTGGAGCGACGCGGCCAGATTCCGGTGCCTTTCCGCAACCGATTCTGCCGGGTCTCGCGGTGGACCGAGTCGCCGAATGAGTTGGTCGGCGTAGAGCCGCCCGATGGTCGGCGCGCCCGTATTCCACGTCATGGCGACCCCGCCACGCTGGTGCGTAAAGTAATCGAGGCCGAGAACAAACCCAAGTCGTTCGTCATCGCTCGGCATGACGATGCGCCGGAATTCATCGAGAAACTCCGGCTGACCGTAGGATGCCAGCCCCATCACCTTGTACTCGTCCCCGTACGCGAGGAAGCCGAGATACTGCGTGATGGCCGTGTAGAAGATACCGAGCGAGTGTGGAAAGGAGACGGCGCCGGCGGGATACAATCGGCTGTCGCGCCCGACGCCCCACATGGCGCTGGCGAAATCGCCGAGGCCGTCGACGGAAAAGACGGCCGCTTGCGCAAAGGGCGACGGGAAGAAAGCACTCGCCAGATGCGCAGCGTGATGCTCGACCCGGTGAACGGCGATGCCATGGGTGGCTGATTCCAGCGCCCGCGCGGTGTCGTCGGCGATGTCCCCAAACCGCTCGTGTACGCGGAGACGGTCCAGCACCCTACCGGGCATCCGCATGGCGTAGGCGGCTTTCTTCCAGAATCGGGCGCGAGGATCGCGAGCCACGGCGACGTGCCGCAGGTCGGCGGCCGACACTCCGGCCGCGGAACATACGTACCGGACGGCGTGGCCGGGAAAGCCGGCGCAGTGCTTCACGCGCGTGAAGCGCTCCTCCTCCGCCGCGGCAACCAGGCGCCCATCGACGACGGCCGCCGCGCTCGCGTCGCCGTGATAGGCATTGATTCCGACAATCAACACCGGAGCACCAGACGCTGCCAGGGAGGGGGCGCGGAAACCTCTATGCGCGGACGTCGTGGAGTGCGCACCACTTGGCAAGCACATAAAGCGCCCACGGACGAGTCCAGCCGGTCAAACGAGGCCGTTGGAGGAATTGCTGCCACACTGCGACCACCGCACTCGGTCGCAGGCCGACCGTGGCCGACTGCGTCTGGTCTGCCACGATCGTCTCGATCTCGGCCCGAAGTGCGCCGCGCATCCAGCGGTCGAAAGGCAGGGTGAACCCCATCTTCGGACGGGACCATACCCCCACGGGCAGCCGGTCGCCAAGGGCATCGAGCAGCAGCGGCTTCGGCCGCTTGGCGTCCCACTTATGTGCGGACGGAATTGCCAGCGCCGTTGCCACGACATCGCGATCGATGAAAGGGACGCGAACCTCTAGCGCATGGGCCATACTCATGCAATCCGTGTCGCGCAAGAGGGTGTTGGCCATGTAGTGACCCAGCTCGTAGCGGGAGATGACATGAAACGGGTCGCTGCCGGGGGGAGTCTCGGGCAGCTGCACCGGCAGCCGACCGACACCGTTGGCCCCTGTCAGGAGCCCCTTGATGGCTGCGTCGTCGAACAAACGACGCGAAAGGAGATACACATCGCGCGGGTCGGTGTAGCGGAGAAGCTCGGCCGCCTTTGCAGCCCGCGGCCACGCTCCCGCGAGCACCCCGGTCATGCGTGCCGCGCTGCGGCGCGCGCAGGATGGGACGCGCCCGAGCCAGCGCGTCCTCTGAACTCGTGAAAAGCTCGGGTACCCACCGAAGAGTTCGTCGCCGCCGAGCCCGGACAGCGCCACCTTGAGGCCGGCCTCGCGTACCGCCCGGGAAACGACGTAGGTATTGATCCCGTCCATGGTCGGCTGGTCCATCGCCCGCAGCGCTTCGGGCAGCATGCCGAGCAATTGCGACTCGGAAAGAGGGATCTCCGTATGCTGCGTCGCGTAGCGTTCAGCCACCGCCCGTGCGAAGGCACCCTCGGAATACTGCCGTTCTCCAAACACGACACTGAAGGTGCGCGGAGGAGTTGTTGCCACCTGACTCATCAGTGCTACGATAGCACTGGAATCGATACCGCCGGAGAGGAAGGCCCCTACCGGAACATCGCTGATCAGGTGCGCACGAACGGAGTCTTCGAGGATGCCGCGCATGCGGTCCGCGGGGGAGGCCGGACGGGTCGCGAGCAGGCTCGGCTCCTTTGTCAGAGCGTTGACGAACGGCTGCATCGCCCAATGCAGATCGCTCCCGTCGACCCGCGCTTGCAGGATCTGCCCCGCGGGCAAGGCGACGACGTTCTCGACAATGGTGAGCGGGCTTTCCACGGATCCGAACCTCAAGTAGGAGCGGACGGCGCGATGGTCCAGGCGGCGGTCGACCAGTCCGCTGGCCAGCAGCGCCCGCACCTCGGAGGCGAACACCAGCCGGCCCCCGTCTACGTTGTAGTAGAGCGGCTTGATACCGAAGGGATCGCGGGCGAGAAGGAGCCGTTGTGCCACGGCATCCCACAGCGCGAACGCGAACATCCCGCGGAAGCGCTCCACACAGTGCTCGCCCCAACGGCGATACGCGCGCAGAATTACCTCCGTGTCGCTGCGCGATCGCCATGGCTCGCCGTCGAGCTCAGCGCGGAGATCCTTGAAATTGTATATCTCCCCATTGAAAACGATCCAGTTGCCGGTCGCCGGGTCACACATCGGCTGCCGTCCCGCCGCACTCAGGTCCTGGATGGCCAGACGCGTGTGTGCAAACATCACCACTGGTGCGTGGGGGGCGTGATCTGAGATGATCTCGATCCCCTCGCCGTCGGGGCCGCGGTGTCGGAGCGCCGCGATCATCCCCGCCAGCGGAGCGCGACCGGTTTCGGCGCCCGCAGACGGAGCACTCAGGATGCCAGCAATGCCGCACATACGGAAAGGAAAACGAAGGTGCGCCGGAGATGTATCAGACCGAGGGTGTGCGGTCCGCCAAGGGGAACCGGACAACCTCATTCACGATCGAATGCAGGCGACGCGAGAAGTTCGAAAAGGAGAAGTGTTCGATACCGGGCGGAACGGTTCGCGGACGCTGAAGCGAGGAGTGCACCGCCGCCTTCAGTTCCTCCCGACTGGCCGGGTCGATCAGGATGCCCAGCGTGCCGTCGCGCAATGCCTCACGGCCGCCGTCGGTCTTGCTGGCGACGACCGGCACGCCGCACGCCATGGCTTCCAGAAAGACTAGGCCAAAACCTTCGCCCTCGCTCGGCATGATGAACACATCGGCCACGCGGTAGTGGTCGGCTTTCTCGTTCTCGTTGATGTGGCCCGGGAACACGACTCGATCCGCCACGCCCATAGCTCTGGCTTTCTCCATGAGGCGAGAACGGTCGTCACCGTCCCCCGCAGCCAGATAGACGATGCTCGGTATCTCCCGGGCGAGATCCGGCAACGCTTCCAGCACACGATCGAAGCCCTTGAGATACATTTCGCTGGCCCACATGCGGCCCAGTGTCATCAAGACGGTCTTGCCGGCCAGACCGTAGCGTTGAAGCAGAACCGGATTCTTCGGGCCCGGCCCGTACCGCTCCGCACGAACGGCGTTCGGCAGGAGGAAGCCCCTCACGCCAGGCGGCTCGACCCAAGCCCGGAAGCGTTGGGAGGTAACTTCACTGATCGACACGAAGGCGTCGACCCTACCTGCGAGTGCGTTGGTCAGAGCGCTGGAGGTGGGGCGCCACGCGTCGATGCCGTAGACCTGCAACAGAACGGGCGCTCTCCGCAACCGACCGAGGAAGTAGGCGAGCGGCAGCAGATTGATATGGCCGCAGACAACCAGATCGAAGCCCCTGTTCCGGCATACCGCACGCAGCAAGGTTCTCAGATATGCGTGCTTGCTGCCGATCCCCGCGGCGAGGTAGTCGAGCTTCTCCGGGATGGGCTCCGCAGCGCCGGGCATCAGCCGGGGCACGGCCACGACCTCCGAACAATCGGGGTGCGCGCAGAGCGCGGTAAGCAGGTCGCGGTTGTACTGGGCGATGCCGCCGTATCCGCCGAAGGCTTCGGTCAGCAGAATCAAAACCTTCATGAGCTGAGCCGCCGCGTGGCGATCTCGCGTAGGGCTCAGCGCCCTATAGGCCGCTACCTTCCTTGGGCAGCATGATGAGGTTCACAGTTTGCGACGGGGTGTCATGGCACTCGGCAACGCGGCCCCGTGCATCGAGGGTGAAGAGCTCCCAGCCGAGCGATCGGGCTAGGTTCCTGACATCCATGAAGGCTCCCGACGAGGTCTCCACGTACACGGCTTCGATGATGCGGCGTTCGAGGCATCGCGAGGCTCCACGCAGTGCGTGCAGCTCCCAACCTTCCACGTCCAGTTTCCAGAGTCTGACGCGAGGTATCTTGCGTTGTTCCAAGAAGTCATCCAGGGGAGTCACGGAGACGAGAGTCCGCCGGCTCGGTCGATCGCCATACCAGTCGAGGCGAAGTGTTGCCTGCGCGCCGTGGTGCGTCTCGAAAACTGGAACCAAGAGCTCGAACTCACCCGCTTTATCGGATAGACCCTGGCGAACAATCTCAACATCCCAACCGCTCTGATGCGCGACACACTCTTGGAGCCAGTCCGCAGCCTCCGGTAGTGGCTCGAACGCATACACCCGTGTTCCGGGCAGCGGGGCAAAGTAGAGCACGGTTTGCCCGATGTTGGCTCCCGAATCCACAATGATGCCTCCATTGCCCAGCCAACGTCTAAGCCACCCCATCGGCTTGGAGCCTTCGTAGTCCCCGTAGACGATCCACCGGTGCCCCGGATTACGAAGATCCAGTTTCCACAGCGGACCGCTGGCGGTTTGAACCCAAGCTACGCCCGCTGGGGCGAGTCGCCTGCCGTACATCCGCTCGAGCAGACCCAACTTGCGTGGGAGTGGAATGCGCCGCAGCAGCCTGAGTCCCGGGGGCAGGGCCACCGAGGCGGCATTACGCGAGTGCGTCACTCCAGTCACCCCTCTGTTGGCAACCGCCTGATGGCGCCGGGTTGTTCGCCGCCGGGCGCGGGGCAGGTTCCATTCCGCGATGTTGATATCGACGAGCAGCAGCCGCAATCCCTCCTCTGCCTGGAGCGGCGCGCATTCCCTCACGCCGACCTGACCGGCCGTGTGACACAGATGGCGTCCCGCGCAGGCAGACCAACGAACAGAGGCGTCCGCCTTAACGCGCCGGATTTTCCTCGGACGTTGGATGGGCTACACATTCGTCAGCGAGTTTTACGAGCATGCGCACCATGGGTTGCATTGAGGATCATTGGAATTTCGGATTTCGAATTGCGAATTGCGAAATGGTTCAGACCAGGAATTTTCCAATTTCGAATTTCGAATTTCGAATTTCGAAAAGGTACAGCCCTGCAATTTTCGGCGTGCCCAGTCGAGGACGGGAACCGTGAGCGGAGGAGCGCAGCCTGCACGCGTCCCCGTCCTCGACGGGTTGCGCGGCATCGCGATCCTGCTGGTCATGTTCCGGCACTCGGTCGACGGGATGTCACTGGCCACGCCGGTCGACCGCGTCGTGTACGAATTGGGCCGCCTGGGGTCGAACGGGGTCGACGTGTTCTTCGTCCTTTCTGGCTTCCTGATCACGGGCATCCTGCTCGACACACGGGGACGGTCGGACTATTTCCCTCGCTTCTACTTTCGACGCACGGTGCGGATCTTTCCCCTGTACTACATCACCCTGGCTGCCCTGTTCCTGCTGGCGCCTCGGTTTGTGGACCCTCGCTCCACGCCGTTCCTCATGGACAGCGAGGGAAAGCAAATCTGGTATTGGACGTATCTTTCGAACTGGCTATTTGCGAGCCGCGGGTATTATGGCGGCCTTGCCCACTTCTGGTCTCTGGCGGTCGAGGAGCAGTTCTACATTCTGTGGCCCACAGTTGTCCTTATCGCTGGACCGCGACGGATGCCAGCGGTGTGCCTCTCGGCCATCGGACTCACCGTGCTGGCACGCGTCGCGTGCGCGGCGACGCACGTCTCAATGCTCGCAATCTACGTGATGACGATCACACGGCTCGACGGGCTTGCGGTTGGATCGCTGCTTGCCTGCGTGGCGCGACGGAATGGTGGGCTGGCGCGCTTCCGAAGTTGGTACGCGCCCGTGGCCACGGCATCCATGCTGCTCCTCGTCTCGCTCATCGGCGCCGAGTGGGGCCACGGCCGGACAGTACTCGTAATGCTTGTCGGGGCGTTGCCGGTGGCCGTGGTGAGCGGCGCGCTCATGGCCCTTTCGTTGATCCTGCCGACGACGAGTTGGCTGGCGGCGCACCTGTCCAGCCGGGTTCTCCGTTTCTTCGGCAAGTACTCGTACGGGCTCTACGTCTTGCACCCGATAGTCTACGCCAGCGTCCGCGGGTGCTGGGGGGATGACGGACTTCCCGCCATTGCCGGGTCTCTGCTTCCGGGGCGTCTCGCATTCGCGGCGGCCGCGATGTCGGCGTCGGTCGTTGCCGCCCTGCTCAGCTGGCATCTGTGGGAAAAGCACTGGCTGCGGTTAAAAGAGCGTTGAGCCCTGGGTCAGGCCCGGCGCCCTGGGTTCGACCGGCGCCGGGTGGCATCATACTTCTTGATCTGCACCATGGCCTGGTAGAGCGCTCTCATGGCGCAGAACACCAAGCCGTCGCGACCGTCGAGAAGACCGCGCTTCCAGAGATAGCTGTAGAGAAAGTAGGCGAGCGGTCGCCCCGGCAGGCGCCACGTCAACCGTTTGAGCGCCGCGCGACGAGCGAGCGGGTCCGCAGACAGCAGTTGCCGCAGTCGCAGCGGCTCGCGCCCCTGCGCCAGCTCGTAATCGGCATCCTTCCGTGAATAGCGGTTCTGCCGTTCGAACCACTCGTCGATGCCCTTGAGGTTCTCGTCGACGAGGTCGTGTGCCAGATCGCGGGTCTCGCCGTGGACCTCCTGCGTCTCGGCGTGGCCGCGCTCGACGTAGCGGACGCGGGCTTTGTGGACGAAGCGCACCACCCAGCTGGGGTAGAGGCCGCTGTACCTCAGCCACCGTCCCCACATATGGAAGCGGCGGCGCAACCGATACGCCCCGACACCGGCTGGGTCGTCACGGGCGATGGCGCTCAGTTCTTCCCGCAGCTCTGGGGGCACACGCTCGTCGGCGTCGAGGACGAGCACCCAGTCGTGTCGCAGCGGCACGTTGTCCAGCGCCCAGTTGCGTTGTAGGGCGAACCCTTCGAACCGGTGCTGGACAAAGCGCGCCCCGCGCTCGCGGCAGATCGACTCGGTACGATCGGTGCTGAACGAATCGACCACCACGACGTCGTCGCACCAGGCAAGCGAGTCCAGACAGCGCGGCAGATGAATCTCCTCGTCCAAGGTGAAGATCATCACGCTGACAGGAACGGGGCTCATGCGGAGGCGAGCGCGCTGCGGGCAACTCCAACATAGCGCGCCTCCATTTGCTCGGCGATGCGAGCCCAGCGGTACCGATCAAACACGCGGGCTTTCCTCTCGGGGTCGACGAGCGTGTGCTCAGGCCGAGCCAGCACGGATGCGATGGCTGCGCCAAGGCTTTGTGGCTCGCCCGGGACCACCATGCCGCCGCCGCACTCCTCGATCACGGCTGCCGCACCCACCTCCGGGGTGACCACTACAGGGCGGCCGCGGATCAGTGCCTCGAGCACCACGTTGCCGAAGTTCTCCGAATAAGAAGGGAGCAGCAGCACAGCCGCGCTGCAGAGCAACGCCTCCTTGTCGGCCCCGCTCACCGGGCCGACGAACCGCACTCGGTCATCGACACCGAGATCAGCCGCGAGCGCCCGCAGTCGCGCCGTGTACCCCTCCTCGTCGTTGCCGGCGATCACGAGTAACGCGTCGGGCACCTGCGGCAACGCCCGCAGCGCTCGGTCGATGCCCTTCTTCCAGGAGACGCGCCCAAGCATGAGCAGAAAACGCGTGCCCGCCAGCACCTCCGCTACCGCCGGCGACAGTGTTTCGCTCGACCATGGCGTGGGCTCGTCGATCCCGTTCGGCACTTTCCACACCACCGGTAGCCGCAGGCCGAAGCGCTCCAATTCCTCTGCTTCCGCCGCCGAGGTCACGTGAATCGCTGCCGCCCGCTCCAGGTTGCGGCGTTCGACGAGTGCGATCCAAGCCGTCTTGAGCCAACGGCTCTTGCGGCGGACGAGGTCACGGACCAGCATGCCGCGCGGCGACAGCACGTACGGTACGCCGGCCGCCCGCGCAGCCCGCGCCGCCGCCAGGGTGGGCCACAAGAACACCGAGTGCAGGTGCACCACGTCGAAGCCGCGGACCCGCCGCGCCAATTCCCTTGCCATCGCCGGCGACCAGTAGAGCCGCCGCCCCCGGCGTGAGGGGAAGTACCACACACGCACGCCGTCCACAGCCACCGGCTTCGCGAGCGGCACGTCAGAGTCCCCGGAACCATCGACGTTCGTGGTGAAGACATGAACCTGATGCCCGCGCGCCGCCAGTGCCCGGCAGAGACCGTGAACCGAATAGATCGGGCCACCGTAGCGGGTGGCCGGGAGGTAGGTCGGTACCACGTGGAGGATGTTCATCGAAATCGACCAACGGCGTTGGGTGCCACGTTCTGGATCTGCGGTCCGGGAGGTAAGCCGCTGGTGCTCAGCGGGCCAAGGACTTGGCGAGGAAGTCTCCGTACGCGCAATCGCTCTTCGTCAGTTCCGCCAGATGCCCCTCGGCGCCGATCGCGTAGAAGCGGTAATTCCCCAGCGACGCCAACAGCCGGAGAATGTCGTCGTGCGTGTAGCCGAAGCGTTCCATGTTCTCGTCGGCCTCGAAGACGATGTGAGGCTTGTGGGTTCGGATGGTAGACGCAGCACCTTTGAGGGCATCTAGCTCGCCGCCCTCGATGTCGACCTTGACGACATCCGGCCCGGGGATCGTCCCGGTGCCGACTAATCGATCGATTGTCTCCCTCCGCTTGCGCGTGCGAGTCCAGCTCTCTGACCTCGGGATGCTCGATGCGTGAATCGAATAAGCGGTGAGATAGAGGTCCTGCTCGCCTTCGGTGGCGCCGATCATCAGCTCGAAGACCGTTACGTGCTCGAACCCGTTGATCGCGGCGGATAGAGCCACCGCCCGTGCCAGCTGCGTTTGCGGCTCGAAGGCGACCACGCGAGCTGCCGTCTTCCGCTGCGCCATCTCGATAGTCATGTAGCCCACGTTGGCGCCGAGATCGTAGAAGACGCCGCCGTCCGGCAGCAGGGAAGCGCAGGTCTCGAACACGGCGCGGTTCCACGTACCGCCGTCGTTGAGGATGTCGGCATAGGTCTCCAAGCTGCCCGGCTCGACCGCCAGAATCGCCCCGGCTCGAGTTCGCAAGACGTCGACCACCGAGCCGCGATAGAGCTTCCCGAGCAGGTGCGGAATTGCGCCCCGTCCCCTGGGGAGGGTCCTCTTCAGGAGCGCCGCGGCAACCAGGAGTGGCGAGGGGTTCGACCTCACCTTGCCGAGACGGTCGAGATCCGCCTTCACCGCCAACGGGTTATCGACGTGCATGCGCATTCAACGGGCCAGCATGGCGCGATGTCCGGTCCCGGGTGATACTCGTATATGTGTCTACTTGGACGCAAGAATAAATGGCGGCAGCTCTTGCCGAAGCAACCTTATGCTAATGACCAACTTCTCCATGCCCGAGGTCGTTCGCGCCGGTATCACGGGCAACCGAATCGGTGTCATATCCCCACCCGCATCGAGTTCGAACGGATAAATGCCATGGTGGTAGGCGGTGAAACATTCCTTTCCGTTTCCGGAAAAATGGATGACTGCCGCTCCGCTGAGGTGAGCTCTCATGGCATCGAACGATTTCAATGGGGTACTGTCGCCGAAGTATACGGTCTTGTTCTCTCTGACCTGGTGGGGCGTCCGCTTGGAGTTGGCGGAGAACACGCGCACGAGTTCCCCGGAGAAATAGTAGCGCTGCTCCTGCCGCGCCGCGAGCAGGGCCCAAGCGGCCTGCTCCGTCCACCAGAACGTCCTGACCTGCAAGAAGTACCGCGCGGCAATCCATTCCAAGAAATCCAGATCGATCATCGCCGTGTCGTACCAGACCATCCCGGCGTTGAACGAAAAGACCATGGGATGGCGAAACGGGAGCCAAGGAGCTGCCCGGTACGCGGGAATACCCTCCATCATGAAGCACATGCTGCGCTCGGCGGCGGGCATCGCCACCGGCCGGGCCACGAACACGTCGGTATCGAGGAGGAGCAGGCGTTCGCCCGGAAAGCGGATCGCAGGATCCAGGATTTTCCGCCATGAGAGATCTTTCGCTCGCAAGGTGCACAGGGCGGGATACCCGATCAGGGCATCTCGGATCACACGTTCCGACTCTCGCCCCGAGTAAACGCAGCCGACATCGATGCCATGGGCCTGGAAATCGGCACTCGCAACTTCCGTATCGTCGTCGATCACGTGCAGGTCATCGCATCCTTCAATGGTTTGCCAACTGCGTATGCTGGGGACGACCCAGGGGGCGCGCAGGGTGTTCTTGCCGCACACGGTGACGATCTTCACGCCGCGCCCCTTGTCGTCAGCGGCTCAGGCGCACGGATGAGCGTCGTGCGCGCCCAGTCGAGAACTCCCGCGACCGCGCATTCGATCGAGTACCGGGCAAGCAGCTTCTTTGCCCGTTCACCCATTTGCTGCGCTTGCGAGGGTTCGTTGGCCATCCGCCGCATCGCAGCCGACAGCAATGCGTGATCGCCAAAAGGAAAAACGAACCCGGTACTGGCCGCCGAAACGAGGTCGGGGCCGCACCCCACCCGGTCGCTCACGATTGCCGGCAGCCCGCACGCCATGGCCTCGTTGACCACCAATCCCCAAGTTTCCCCGTAATCGGAGGGCAGCACCAAACAATCCGCCGCAGCGTAAGCAGCTGGCATCTCCGACTGGTTGAGAAAGCCGGCGAAGGACACCGGCAAACGGCGGCTTTCTGCATAGTTCCGCAGCGGCTCTTCGAACTCGCCAGCGCCCACGACCAGCAGGTGCGAGGATGGACTGCTCCCGCCAAGCATTTCGAGCGCGCGGAGGACTGTGAACGGATGCTTCTTTTCGATCAGCTTGCCGCAGAAGAGGAAACAGAAGCGGTCGGGCGGAATCCGCCATCGCTCACGCAACTCGCTCCGCCGCCCAACGAAGTGGCGGTGCGATTCCGCCCAGCGTTGGTTGTCGACGAAATGTGGGCAAAAGAAGAGTCGGTTCTCCGAGATCCCATGCCGGGCATAGAAGTCCCTGTTCGACTCACCGACGTACAAGAATCCCTGATAGAGCTGTAGCAGCAGCCGGTAGCCGAGGGTCTTCCATCGCGACCGCGGTGCGAGCGCGTTCGAATCGCCACGGACCGCGACCGGGAGACCCCGCAGTCTCGCCGCCACGGCAGCCTGAATCAGCGACAGTGCGTTCCAGCCGGTCACCAGCAGCATCTCGATCCCGTCTCGGGCCAAGTGCCGCGCGAAACTCTCGATGCGGCTACCGCGGAAACGGTCGAGGCTGGGACAGCGCGAGACATTACCGAGCACTTGGTGCAGGTATCCTTCCAACATCGGGATGTCCCACTGGAACGACCGCCCGAATCCGACACCCTGGCGCTCAGCGTCGGGGATCTCCACGAAGTACACTGTGAGGTCGATCTCCGGATGATCCGCGAGGGCACGGAACCAGGGCACCTGATATTGAATTGGGTGAGTCGCAACGATACCCAACCTGATCAGCCCGCTCGCATTTGAGGTCCGTTTCATTGCAGCGGTTTCAACTCACCGACCGAACTCGCACCAGGCCTCCGCCACACGATGGTTTCGCTGCGCCCTCCGGAGAGCGGTTCCCAGCCGCGGAAGATCTTCTTCTTCCAATCGGGGGGGACGCGGAAGCTCTTCCCTTCGAACCAGTTGAAATCGGCGTCGTCGAACACCAACATTCCCCCGGGCTTCAGCAGCGGCAGCGCCTTGTACAGGCATTGCAAACGGTAGGAGCCGTCGAAGAAGAGCAGGTCGAAAGCTCGTTCACCGCTGCGCTCGATCGCCCCCACGTAATCCGCCTCGTTATCGGCGTAGTACAGGTGCACGCGGTCGAGCCGCTCTTCCCGCACCTTGCGTTCCAGCACTCCGTACCAGTGACGGTCGTCTTCCACCGAGAAGACCTCCACCCCCGCCTGCGCGAAATAGACCGTGGAGTGTCCCGCACCGAACTCGAAGACCCGCATCCCCGGTCGCAGAAAAGCGCGGATCTCGCGAATCGCGTCGAAGGTGAGCCAGGGAATGGGGAACGTCAACGGCTTGATTCGATTGAGGATCAGTGACTTCAGCCACAGCACGGCGTCGCCCGGGTGGCGAGAGAACAGCAGCGAAAGGGCAATCCATCCACAGCGCAACATCATGCTCAGAGGGTCTCTCTTCAGCGGCACCCGAGCGTGATACGAGGGATCGTAGCTGTCGTAGTCCTCGAACATAGCTGCGCCTTGGTCACCGCGACGCGAGAGTGCGGAAACCCCTGTACGCCCGGTAAACGGTCGGCTGGTGGACGAGCTGCATGAGGGCGCGTTGCCGCCACCCAAACTGGCCCATCGAACTACCGAGGATGCGGTCAATGTCCGCGCGCGAAACCCGGCTCGTCAACGACGCGTCACCTTCGAGCAACAACGCCAGGTGGTCCCGGTCTCTCGCGGTCGTCACCAGTGAAACGACTCGCTGCAGCAGAGGCATGACGGCCGCGGGACTGTAACGCCTCACCACCGACTCGCGAGCAAGCGAGCGCAAGCGTTCTCGGGTCTCCGAATCCTGGATCAGCAACCGCACCGCTTCGAGCAGTGACCCGGCATCCGTCGCGACCAGTCCCGTCCGCCCATGCTCCACCACCTCCATCTGACTATTGTCCTTGACCGGGGTGGCTAGGGTAACGACGGGGACGCCGCAGGCCATCGCCTCCCCGAGCACCATGCCGAAGGTTTCGCCGACGTCGGCGACGTGCAGAAACACGTCCATGGCTGCGTAGGCGGCTCGGAGCGCTGCGTAGCCGCTGACGAGGCCCAAGGAGATCACCCGCCGTTGGATTTCCGTCGGCAGCTCCGCCATGCGATTGCGAATGCCGGGAGGTGCGCCGATCACCAGGAGGCGCAGATGTCCAACATCGGAAGCGAGGGCGGCAAAGGTATCGATCATGTGCGATGACCACTTTGCAGACAGCGCCTGGCCGATGCGCCCGAGCAGCAGCGAATCGTTGGGGATGTCGTACTGCTCGCGAAATGCGGCGCCCGCGTCCCGATCCGGGTAAAACCGCTCGGTATCAACCATGTAGGGGACCACCACACCAAGGGGTTGCGGCCTCAAGTTGCGGCTCCAGTTCAACCACTTCCACAGGCACCAGCGGCTTGGGTGGAGGTGCAAAGCGACGTGTCGTGCCGCCGCGCTGTAATCGGGTCGGGAGAACACGTTGGTCTCGATCACCCGCGCTCCGGACTTGGCAAATCGCTCGACCACCGGGCCGAATGCGTCGCTGATGCCGGGACGGTGCACGTGCAGCAACTCCGGTCGCCACTCGATTCCTGCGCCGACTGCACGCTCGCGTTCGCTGTCGTCGCCCCCGCCCGCAAAGACGGGAATGCTCGCGGCGTCAAGCTCGGCCTCCAGCTCCCCCCCGCCCCAGAATCCCAGAACCGCAACCTCGTGACCGTGCCGCTGGTACCCGATGCTGTAGTTCACGGCGCACCGCTGGGTGCCCCCGTGCCCCAACGAGTGGACGAGGGTCAACACTCTCATCGAGCCAACGCCCGGTTCCCCCAAGCACTCACCGGCTGGGGTCTGCTTCGCAGGGTAAGCCGATAGGCAACGAGCTTCGGGGTCGCCAGGACGAAGCCCATGCTCCACCCCAACATCAGCAAGACGAACGGGTCGCCAAACAGCTGGGTCGCCGCTGCGAAGGCGAAGGCGTTGCCTACCACGAAGCTGACCAAGCCGCAGGCGATCATGGTCAATTTCCTGTCTACCCGCGCTACGTAACGCAAGAGGTTTCTCACGTAGTGCGCGAGCCGGTACAGGAGAAAGGCGATGGCGAGGAGACCGGGGACTCCGAGTTCGCCGGCGATCTTGCCCAACCCCGACTCATCGGCGCCTTCAATCTGCCAGCCGCCCCCGAAGAACTGCGCTCCGTGCGCGCTCACCCCGGCCCCTGCACCCAGCACCCCCTGGCTCCACAGCGCGGCGCGCATAAGATCGACCGCGGTCGCAACCCGGTCCTGGACCTCGTCGACGACGCTGGCGCCCCGCCGCACGTACAATTCCCCTTGGCCTCCCTCGTCCCCCTGGAATCCCAAGAACAGAAAGAAGATGACCATGGCGATCAGCGCGGTGGTGACGATTCTCCTGTGGGCGACCTGCCCAAGCCACGCCAGCAGCATCCAATACGTCGCGAAGAAGATGGCGAGCGTCGCCAACATCTTGCGGCGCCCCGTCAACATGATCGCCCCGATCAGCACAGCGACGAGAATCCCGGCCACGATCCGGGTGGCGGGTCGGTCTCTGATCAGTGCCAGCATCACCAGAAAGGCCACCGCCGCGGCCGCATGCCAGGCCGCGGTTTCCCCGACGCGCATGATCCCCGAATGAGAGTAGAAGCCGGTGCCGAACTGGTAGATGATCAAGGGCCTGCCGACGAAGGCGCCGACCTCCTGCAGCAGTGGAGGACTGTCCCCGTAAAAGTAGGAGAGATACACGGACAATGCGGCCGGCACGGCCAGGACGAGGTAGGCGCACAGCAGGCGCTCGATGTCACGCTCCGTGCGGGCGAAGAGGATGGCCGCGATCATTGCGAGGATGGGGGTGAGGTAGAAGATCAGGCCCAACACCATAAGGATGGGACTGCCGTAGCGAACCAGTGTGTGCAGCGCCTGGAGGATGACGACGACAACAAAGATGCGCCAGGCCGTCCCCAGTCGCGTGTCGCCGGAATAGAGAAAGCGCATCTTCATCTGCTGGCCGTTCAGGAAGATTCCCAACACCATCGCCGCGAACGTGAGCCCGACGATGATCTGGAACCAGACCGGCTGCATCGGCTGCAATTTGCGCAAGGGCTCCTGAGCGAAACCGACGAGAATGCAGGCCATGAACCCCGCCCGCCAGTTCAACGCCGCGATCACGGTGGCGGTAGCGATCAATACGGTGAGAGCAGTCGCCATGGTGGCACTTACATAAGTCGGGTTTCCTCGCTGATCGATTCCACGGGCGCCGCTGCCATCAGGATCTTGTGCCGATCAGCCCCGGCCCACGAAGGTACAAGAGGATCGCCCACGCCAGCCCCCATAGCTCGGCGATCAGCGTCACCGGTATCCACCAGGGTTTGCGCAGATGGTGACGGCTCATCACTGCCTTGAAGGGGTTCGTCAGGATGCGCACGAGCTTCGACTTCACCGTTGGGGACCGGAGGAAGTAGTAGTACTGCCCCACCCGGTGATCCGGTCGGATGGTGTGCAGATGGTGCCCGTACGCGCGCGTGCCGCCGCGCGCCACCTGGAGATGGCGGATGGCCGCGGCGGGTTCGAAGCGGATCCGGCCGCCGGCGAGCAGAATGCGCTCGCCGAACTCCGCTTCGAACCGGTAGGCCACGCGGACGAAGTTCTCGTCGAATCCGCCGATGCGAACCGCCTCCACCCGCTTGACCGACAGGTTGCCGGCCATGATGCGCTGGATCTCTCTCGGCTCGACGGCATTGAAACGAAAAGCGTCCGGATCGTCGCTACGCCCGCCATGGTAGGGAACTTCGCCCTGTGGCAGCGGGGCTTCCCCCGGTTGCAGGATCTGCCCCACCACCGCGACCGTGTAGGCGGCGGCATGCGCCGCGGCGTGCGCTTGGACCACCGGCGAGATGATTTGGACGTCGTCGTCGAGAAACAGCACCAGATCCGATCGCGCATTCTGCAACGCCCAATTCATTGCCGCGGGTATCGAGGGCCGGGGCAGGCGGACCCAGCGCACGTCGCCGCGCCGATGTAGTTCGTCGAGACGGCGCTCGGTCTCCGCCTCGTGCCGCTCGCTCTGATCGATCACCAGGACCTCCGCAGCCCGGTGCTCCAGGGCGAGCAACTGCGCGACGGTGTCGAGCAAGACCTGCTCCCGGCGATAGGTTGGTATGGCGACGCTGACCGCGGGGAGTCCCATTCGGCCGCTCGCTCACCCTGCCAGCCAGCGCAGCCAGGCTTTCCCATGCAACGGAAAGCTGCGCAGCGCACGGCGGAAGTAGAGACTCGCCGCCTCCGGGCGGGTTTCGCGCAGGCAGCTGCCAATGAAGTAGTATGCCTCTGCCGCCCGCAGTCGTCGCAGGCCTGGCCGCAGCCGGGAGACTTCGGCGGCGCGCAGAATCGGCGCGTCGTTCTCCCCTTTGCGGCGCAGCGCACAGGCGCGTGCGATCAATCGTGTCATCGCCCGCTGCCGTGCACGCTGCCGGCCGCTGACCGAATCCGGGGAGATCTCGGCTTCGTAGAGCACGCGCGCAGTGGGCAGGAAGCGTCCGTGCTCGACCAGGCGCGTCCAGAGGTCGAGGTCTTGCGCTACCCGAAAGGCCCTGCGGTACCCCCCCACCTGCTCGTAGACCCGCCGAAGGAACATCGTGGCCCCATGGTGCGACGGACCGCGAAGCCGGCGCGGGTCGGTGCTCCTCAGGGCGGCGTCGGCTGCGTCTTCTGGTTGCACCGACTCGAACAGCGGCCATCCCTCGGCGCTGAGGTAGCGTGTGCCGCACGCAGTCAAGACCACGTCGGGGTGATCGCGCAGCACACGCGCCTGGGTCTCCAGGCGTCCGGGGAGCGAGATGTCCCCGACGTCCTGGCGGGCGATGAATTCCCCGCACGCCGCCCGGCACGCGGTGATCAGGGCTGCGGTCAGTCCCTGGTTCTGCTCGTGATGAAGGACCCGAAGCCGGTCGTCGCGCTCTTGGCGCGCAGCGAGTATCGCCGCGCTGGCGTCGTTGGAGCCGTCGTCCACCACC
The DNA here is from genome assembly GCA_050015455.1 of Binatia bacterium. GTDB lineage: Bacteria > Desulfobacterota > Binatia > HRBIN30 > HRBIN30 > JAGDMS01. Next base: position 1,036 of record JBEKBJ010000041.1, on the reverse strand, counting down.
ACCAGTTCGAACGCTACCCCGTGTTGGCACAGCACGCTGTCGAGTGTCTTGGGAAGGTGATCGGCGCCGTTGTAGACCGCCATCACCACCGAAACCTCTGGAAGGTCCATGGCCCGCGCGGTTACCGCGAAGGGTCCCCGCAAAGATTCTGCAGCGCGCGCTCCAGCCGCTGCTGCGGAAACCCGCCGCTCTCATCCAGCACGACCCAGTCCCGCTGGGGCTGATGCCAGAATGGCTCGTACAGCCGAACGCCCCGCGGACTCAACAGTGCCGCGACATAGCTGAACGAACTCTTCGCCATCACCAGGACATCGGACATCACCAGGTTGTGAAACGTGGCGAAGGGGCACTCGTCGAGATGCAACTCGCCAAGCGCCACCAGCTCGCCGAAGTCCTCCGGCCGTCCTTGGGAGTAGATGCGGACGCGGTAGTCGACGCCCAGCCGGTCGAGTAGGTCCGACACCAGACGCACGGTATGCGCGACCTTGCGGTTCGACGTGAAGCGCGAAGCGAGATGGGGAACATCGGGCGAGACGTCGCCGCGGCGCAAGTGCACCGCGATGTTGAGCAGGCCCGGCTGGCGATGGAGCGGCACGTCCTTCGCGGCGACGAAGTATCGCCGTCGCAACTCCGGCAACAGCCCCTCGTACAACTGCGGGTAGCGGTCGGCGAAATCATGGCTCTGCGGAATCACGTAGAGGGTCTTGCGCCGCTTAAGGATGCGCTGGGGATACTCTACCCGCACCTGCCGTAACCCGGGCGGCAGGTCGGCGAGCGACCTTTCGCCGTTGCCGAAGCCGAAAAACTCCTCCCATCGTCGTGCCCAATCGTCGTGCCCCCTACCGTGCTCCACGACGCGGAGGGGGGTGTGAACATAAGTGATTCCCGCCGCGCGGGCGAAGAGGATGGTCGACATCACCGCTTGAATCTGGGCCAGCGGCCCGTCGGTCTTGCCGGTGCAAGTCACGAAGCAGTCGGTGCAGGTCACGCGGGCCTGCAGGGCGAAATTCGGCAACCACAGCCAGCGTGTCAGCGC
>JBEKBJ010000040.1:0-39122 GCA_050015455.1 Binatia bacterium | reverse complement strand
GCACGCCAGCCGGCGGCAAACCCTTACAAGCTGCTCTTCCGCAACCACTCGCCTCCCTGGCAAGAGCAGCAGCTATAGGGCACGCCGCACCTCACCCCTGCGGAGACTGAGGGGTTACTTGGATTCGTCCAGCGAACCGTCCTGAACGCCTGACTGTACCCGAACTGTGCCCGTCAGGTTTTTGGCTGCCACGTCCAGGCGGCGCGCGGCGTTGAGTACGTCGCCCTAACTCACGATTTTCTCCGCACGGGATCAAACATTGATAAAATCGCCTGTCCGGCTGGCCCCTCAAGGAACCCCGAAGGGGTGGCATTAAGTCAGCTACTTGCTAAGAGCCCGTCCCTTGGTCCAACGGATCAGCCGCCATGGCACAGGTTCAGCGCGTTGTTCACCGCTTGGAGGATCAGCGCGATGTCCACTTCGGCACCGCTCGGAACACCATTGGGGCACGCCGTCGCATCGGCGTTGCCCAAAGCGATGTTCACCATCGTGAGGATCTCATCGACGGTGATTTGACCATCACCGTTGCAGTCGCCGCGGCAGACAACAAGCGTCGGGGTAACACTCGGCGTCAGCGTGGCTGTCTGGGTAGGTGTGGGCGTCTTAGTCGGAGTCGCGGTCGGCGTGTTCGTCGGGGTATTGGTTGGGGTAGTCGTCGGCGTGGCCGTTCCGGTGGCTGTGGACGTCTGAGTCGGAGTCGCAGTCGCTGTGTTCGTCGGGGTGTTGGTTGGGGTAATCGTCGGCGTGGCCGTTCCGGTGGCTGTGGGCGTCTGAGTCGGAGTCGCGGTCGGCGTGCTCGTCGGGGTGTTGGTTGGGGTAATCGTCGGTGTCGGAGTCAGCACACAGAATGCGACGGTACCGAGCGCACCCGCAGTGAAGCCGGTCCCGCCGTCTGCTGTGGACCCGGTCGATCCGTTGAAAGTCGCGCCGTTGGCATAGCACACGGCGATGCGGCCACCGCCGCCACCGCCCGCGGTGGAACTGCCCGCATCCGCACCGTTGGCGCTGAAGGACCCCGAGCCGCTCAGTGTGGTGGCCGTGACGTAGACCGAGCCGCCGGCACCGCCGCCTAATCGCGGCGGGAGATTCGGCGCGCCGTTGGCGCTGATCCTTCCATCGAGCTGCAAGGTTCCCCCAACAATCAAGCGAATCGCCCCGCCCCCAGCGTTGACGGTTGAACTTTGACCGCAGCCCGCGGCCGGATTGTTGCCGCCACCACTACCGAGATCGGTGGGCGCAACGGACGAGCCGTAGGTGCTTCCGCCGGACGCGCCGCTCTGCTCGCTGCCGCCGGCTCCGCCATAACCGCCACCGCCCCCGGCCGTGCCGCCACTGCAGGATTGGTCACTCGCACCCGCTCCCGGTCCAGCTGTTCCGATGTACCCTTGTCCATCGGCCGAAATCGTCGAGCCTGCTTCGACCATGACATTTGCGACGTTGATGGTCACTCCCACACCTTGCCAGACGCCGTTCACTAACCCGGACGTGTTCTTTCCCTCGAGCAACAACATGGACTGGCTTTTCTCGATCAGATCCCCACTCAGATCGATTGTCGAGCCGCCGCCCACCCGGAACGTCGCACCATTGTCCAGGGTTATCGCGCTGTAGGTGATCGAAGAATCCTGACTGAAGACGAGGCGCTGATAGACGTACAAGTGCGGCGGGGCCACCGACGTATCAAAGAATGCTGCGGTGCCGGTTCCCCCAGGGGTGAAGCCGCTCCCGCCGTCTGCTGTGGACCCGGCGAATCCGCTGAAAGTTGCGCCGTTGGCGTAATACACGGCGATGCGGCCACCGCCGCCACCGCCCGCGGAGGAACTGCCCGCATCCGCACCGTTGGCACTGAAGGACCCCGAGCCGCTCAGCGTGCCCGTCGTGACGTAGATCGAGCCGCCGGCACCCCCGCCTAATCGTTGCGGCAGATTCGGCGCGCCGTTGGCGCTGATCGCCCCATCGAGCTGCAAGGTTCCCGCAACGGTCAAGCGAATCGCCCCGCCCCCGGCGTTGACGGTTGAATTTTGACCGCAGCCCGCGGCCGGATTGTTGCCGCCACCACTACCGAGATCGGTGGGGGCGACGGGCGAGCCGTAGGTGGGTCCGCCGGATGCGCCGCTCTCTTGGCTGCCGCCGGTTCCGCCATAGCCGCCACCGCCCCCGGCTGCGGCGGCATTGCAGAATTGGTCACTCGCCCCCGCCCCCGGCCCAGCGGTTCCGATGTACCCTTGTCCATCGGCCGAGATCGTCGAGCCTGCTTCCACGGTCACGCCGCCGGCGTTGATCGTGCCACCGATGCCTTGAGACATCCCACCGCCCGTATTCTTGCTCTGCACGACGATCATCGAGTCATCCATCACCCGCAGTGTCCCCGAGGCGTTGAGTACCGTTCCCCCCGCGAGGGTGAGGACCGCGCCGTTGCTCACGGTTACATTGACGAATGCGTAGACGTCTTCTGGCAGCGTGAGGTTGGCGGAGACGCTGAGGTCACCCGGCGTGGGCGTCGCCTGCGCGGCGGCCCCGCGCGCCAGGCCCGTGAGCGTGAGCAGAACGAGCAGTGATCCGGAGCGACCGGTAGCGCACTTGCGTTTCATAAGCTTTTCGACCACGACATTTCGGCACCGTGATACTGGAATTGGTTCTGGAATGGAAACGAGCCATCGGAAGCGGCAGCCGGAGGCTCTCGCGCTGTACGCGCGAGCAGGATGCGCGCGTATCCTGGCTTTTCGGCGAGTACGTCGATTCGCCGCTGCGCGTGTGTATGGTCCGGCGTTAGTCTGATGGTCGGACCCCCATGAGCGTAGTGGGTTGGCCTCCGGGCTGAAACGCGGCATGATTCGTGAGGTCGGGGAGTATGCGCTTGAATCTTCGGCCGGCACAGGGGTATCTTGCACCTTCCTCATCGGGTCCGTCCCGGTGGGAGCGCGGTAGCGATCTACAGTCCTACGGCGGGTCGGTGACATGAGACTGGAACCGGAACAGGAGGCCATCCTCCGCGGCGAGCGCGGCCGGGGCATGGCCAAGGCAATGGAAACGCTGGTCGTGTACGGCAACGCCTTTGGGGCCCGACGCCTCGTGCCCATCCGGAGCGGACACCTGGCCGGGACCTTCGGCATTTTGTCGTACAAGGGCTATTACTCGATCCTCGAGCAGCTGGTAGCTGAGGGCGTGAAGTTCAAAGTCCCCACCACCGTGAACCCGCGACCTGGGCAGAAGCTCAACCTGCTCAACCGCGTTCTCTTCAGCCACCAATCTCAGCTCGAAGCCAATCTCGCATCGCTCGGTGTCACCCCCAACTACTCGTGCGTGTGCTACGAGCAGGCGAACGTTCCCGGCCGCGGCGACGTCCTCGCCTGGGCCGAGTCGTCGGCTGTGCAGTTCGCGAACTCCGTCTTGGGAGCCAGAACCAATCGCAACTCGATTCTCATCGACATCTGCTCCGCGGTCACCGGGCTCACGCCGGAGTTCGGCTACCTGCTCGACGAGCACCGCCGTGGCCAGGTCTTGGTGAGACTCGACATCGAGCGAATGGATGCGGCAGCCTTGGGCTTCATCATCGGCCGGCGGGTGGTGGATAAGGTTCCAGTGATTGAGCATCGTGACTTCAGCTGGATCGATCTCAAGAACATGGGCGGTGCGATGGCGGCCGCCGGAGCCGTGGCCCTGTTCCACGTCGAGGGCCTCACCCCCGAGGCCCCGGACCTGAAATCCGCATTCGATGGCGAGCCGCCAGCAGCGATCTCCGTCAGCCAAAAGGATCTCGACGCCATGCGTATCAAAGATCCTGACCAATCGGACCTGGTCGTGTTCGGCTGTCCGCAGATGACCCTCGAAGAAGCCTTCCAACTCGCACAACGTTTCACCGGAGCCAAGGTCAAGAAGCCGACGATGTTCTGTCTCATCCCGGATGCGAAGAAGCGCTTCGGGGCCACGGATCTCTGCAACACAGTGCGGCGAGCCGGCGTGTGGGTGACCGACTGCTGCCCGGCTGCCGCGCTCGCGGCGCGTGTGGGGAAGCGGCGAGTGCTGACCTCATCGGCGAAGTGCCTTTGCTACCTAGCCGGAACGGTATACGGGACAGTCGACGATTGCCTCCAAGCCTGCGGGGCGGCATCATGATGACCTTCAAGGGAAAAGCGATGGTGGCGGGCCGCGGTGCAGGCAAGGCACTAGTCACCAGAACACCGATCAATTTCACTTCTTCGTTCACCAAACTGCACAACCTGTTACCCTGGCGGCGCGGAGAGATCCGGGACCGACACCATGATCTCTTCGGAACCAACGTCGCGGGCACGGTGCTGGTTTTCCCCGCCTGCGTGGGTTCGACCTTCACCGGCATGGTGCTCATGCAGCTCATGAGCGAGGGCAAGGGGCCGGCCGCCATCGTCGTGCAGAGCGCCGATTCGCTCCTGGTCTCGGGCGCGGTCCTGGCGCGGGTCTGGTTCAGCAAGCGAGTACCGGTCGTCGAGTATCAGCCGGACGACCTCTTCGAAAAGATCAGGCCTGGAGACCACGTGGTGGTCGACGGCGAGAGCGGCGAGATCCGCGTCGGGATGGAATTGACCGACCGCTAAAGCGGTTGAGGAATAGAATCCCCCGGCTCAAACGGCGAAGCCCGGTCAACATGGCGTCGATAAACTTGGCGGGCGGGCTTCGAGACGGCCCCCGGAAAGACGGGGCTTCCTCAGCCCGAGCGGTGTTGTTCTTGAATTCAAAGGAAAATCTTCCGCTCGCCCAGCGGAGCCGCCATTTCTTCCGATCATCCCGAGTAGCGGTCCTCCCTTGGCCGCGTATCGAGAAGGGACTGGCGGCGTCTCGAAGGGCATCCGTGAGGCCGGACCGTCCTTAACTCAGTGGCATTACGCCTAAAACGCAGTGGTTTCGAAAAGCTCGAGCAATATCCCGTCCGGTGCTTGAGCCATCACGTATTTCAACACTCCGAGATCCGTGATCGCCTTGCGGAACTGAAAGCCCCTCGCCTCCATATGCGCCACCAAGGCGGCAAGGTCGTCGGTGCGAATGCCGAGGTGGTGAACGGCGCCGCGCCCCGAGTCCTTCGGCGGCTGATCGTAGAAATTGATGTGGCCGCCGCCGATCCGGATCAGCACGTTGCGGGCACCGGCGACCTCGGTGTCGAAGACCAGCTCCGCGCCGAACATCTCGCGGTAAAAGCGGAGGCTCTGGTCGAGATTCGACGCGAACAAGTGGGCGTGGTGCAGATCGCAGGGCATATCTTCCTCCTTCGGTTCGCCTTGAGCGCGGTGTGCTTTCGGGCTATAAAGTGCTACGGACTTAGTAGCACTACGGAAACGGTAGCGCAAGGAGAGGAAGATCGCATGGCTGCTCCACGCCCGGGGAAAGCGGTTCGCGGCTCAACGACGGGCCGCCCGATCATGGCGCTTCTCGACCTGCTTGGAAGGCGCTGGGCACTGCGCATCCTCTGGGAGCTGCGTCACGACCCGGCAACGTTCCGCATTTTGCGCGAGCGATGCGATGCGGTGTCGCCGAGCGTTCTCAACCTCAGGCTCGCCGAGCTGCGGGGCGCCGGCATCGTGCGCCCAGGTCCGGCGAGCGGCTACGGGCTCACGCAGGAAGGCAAGAGGCTCATCGAGGCGCTCGCGCCACTCAGCGACTGGGCGCAGCGCTGGCAGCGGCGAACCATGCCGAAGTGACGCAGCCCATCGCGCTCCCCCACTACTTGCCTCAACTCCTGTACCCTCGATCGCGCTCGACGTTGAAATGGTGTGCCGTCTTGAGGCAGGCTGGGTGTCAGAGGACATGGCCGATGGCCGGCGTCGTGAAACCGATCTAGTATGAAGATCCTTGACGACATCCCTTTCTCTATCGATCCCGAAGCGGTCTTCGCGCGCTTGCACCTCGCCCGCGACGGCGACTACGCCGGCGAGATCCATGCGTTGATCGACAGCGCCCGCCGGCTTGCTCGCCCGCGCGCGCTGTACCGGACAACCACCGTGCAACAGCGGCACGCGGATGCGGTCGTGATCGCAGCATCAGGTCGGGGCTCGACGCCGGCACGCTTCGAAAGCCGCGCGCTACGAGTGAACCTTGACGGCGTGGAGCAGGTGTTCGCATACGTTGCCACCTGCGGCCGTGAGCTGGACTCCATTCCCCTCGCGGCCAGCGACATCTTCGGCCAGTTCTGCCGTGACACAATCAAGGAGATGGCCTTGTGGACCGCAATCGCACACCTGCACGAGCACCTCACGGAAACCTACGGGCTCCAGCAGCTGGCGACCATGAACCCCGGCTCCGGCGAGGCCAGCGTCTGGCCCATCGAGCAGCAACGCCAACTGTTCGCGTTACTCGGCAACGTCGAGGCCGCCATCGGCGTCGTGCTGACCGAGTCGTGTCTGATGCTGCCGAACAAGTCGGTGTCCGGCATCTTCTATCCATCGGAGACTGGATTTCAGAGCTGTCAGCTCTGCCGCCGAGAGCCCTGTCCGGAACGACGCCTGCCATTCGACGCCGATCTCTGGGAGCGGACGTTCGCGTAGGGGTCTTGACGCAGGGGCGGCACAAGTCCATTGTATGCGACTTTTGAGGAGGGACCTAATGAAGCCAGAACGAAAGCCCCGTCGACCCCACTTCTCTTCCGGCCCATGCGCCAAGCGCCCAGGCTGGAATCTAGAGGCGCTTCGCGAGGCCGCAGTCGGGCGCTCGCACCGCGCAAAGATCGGCAAGGAGCGGCTCAACGCCGTCATCGAACGCAGTAAGGCCGTGCTTCGCATGCCCGCCGATTACAGGCTCGGCATCGTCGCAGGTTCTGACACCGGAGCGGTGGAGATGGCCCTATGGTCTCTGCTGGGTGCACGCGGTGTGGACGTGCTTGCGTGGGAGAGCTTCGGTTCGGGCTGGGTGACAGACGTTACGAAGCAGCTGAAGCTCGATGCGCGCGTGTTAACAGCCGACTACGGCGAGCTCCCCGACCTCTCCCGGGTCGACTTCACGCACGACGTGGTGTTCCCGTGGAACGGCACGACCTCGGGCGTCCGCATCCCGGACGGCGACTGGATCGCGGCGAACCGGGCAGGACTGACGATTTGCGACGCCACCTCTGCAGTGTTCGCAATGTACATGCCTTGGGACAAACTCGATGTCGTCACGTGGTCCTGGCAAAAGGTCCTCGGCGGCGAAGCCGGACACGGCATGCTCGCGCTTTCACCGCGCGCGGTCGAGCGGCTCCAGAGCTACACGCCGCCCTGGCCGCTTCCGAAAGTCTTCCGCCTGACGAAAAAGGGAAAGCTAGACGAGGCCGTTTTCGAAGGCTCGACGATCAACACCCCCTCCCTGCTCTGCGTCGAAGATGCCCTCGACGGGCTGGCGTGGGCGGAACGTGAGGGCGGCCTCGATGCCTTGGTGAAGCGGTCAGAGGCCAATCTCGCCACCGTCGCCGCCTGGGTGGAGCGGACGCCGTGGGTTGAGTTCCTCGCGCGCGAACCGCGCACCCGCTCGTGCACCTCGATCTGCTTGAAAGTCGTCGATCCATGGTTCGAGAAGCTCGACGCGGATGCGCGGGCGGCGGCGATCAAGAAAATGGTCGGCCTGTTGGAGAAAGAGGGTGTGGCGTACGACGTGGCAGCCTACCGGGACGCTCCGCCCGGGTTGCGCATCTGGGGCGGCGCCACGGTGGACAACGACGACATCGCCGCGCTGCTGTCCTGGTTCGACTGGGCGTTCGCCGAGGTTCGAGGCTGAGACAGGTTGCGCTCGGCGTAGCGTTCACTCGTACTCGGAGGGCCGGCGAATGCGCGCTGCGGTGATCCGCAACCAGCAATTGATCGTGACGACGGTGCCGGATCCCGAGCCCGGGCCCGGCGAGGTGCCGGTGCGCACGCTGACGTGCGGCATCTGCGGCTCGGACCTGCATATGCTCAAGCATGGCCCGCACCTCGCCGAAGGGCGGATCAAGGCCGCCCCGCTGATCACGGGAGAGCGCGGCCTCGATAAAGTGCCGGCGGCGTTCGAAGAGCTGGCGAACCCCGAACGCCACGCCAAGATCATCGTCGCGCCCGGCCGCTAGACCAAGGGGCCGGCGTTCGGGGATCCAGCCTCGGTTCGCTCGCAGCTCACTCGAGGCGCTGGCCGTTTGCGCTGTTGGGCAGTACGTTGGTAAGTTCCGCCGAGCCATGGAAAGGGTTGTCATCGCAGATACCAAAGAGCGCGCCCTGAGTGACGCTGTGGACGAGATTTTCGCCGCGTTCGGCGGGTTGAAGGCGGTTATCCCGAGCGGTGCGCCGATCTACGTGAAGCCCAACGCGGTCAACTTCACTGCCCAGGCTTATACCGATCCCGCAGTGCTGGACGCGCTACTAGGCTATTTCCGCGACCACGGCTACACCCGCCTGGCCGTGATGGAAAACGTCACTGGCGGCAATTTCTCCCGGCTGGTTTTTAACGCTATCGGGTATGCGAAGATCTGCCGGAAATACGACGCCGAGGCGATCTACCTGGACGAGAGTCCCCCCGTCGAGGTGACCCTGCGCGACGAGGACGAACCGACCCGCATCCCGAAACGCTTGTACGACGATTTTGTCGCCAACAGAGAGGGCCACTTCTACCTCAGTCTTCCGAAGCTGAAGACCCATTGCATGTCTACCGTGACCCTCGGCGTCAAGAATCAACAAGCCTTCCCGATCCATGCCGACCGCATGCAGCGTCACAGTCACCATACCCTGCACCGCCGCCTGGCCAGTATCTACGATTTGATCCGGCCGGATTTCTGTATCATCGACGGGCTGAACGCGATCTATCACGGCCATATTCCCGTCAGCGCCTTCCTGGATCAGTACGTCGTACCCATGAATATCCTCATCGGTGGGCGCGACACGCTGGCCGTGGACACCGTGGGCGCCCGCGTTCTGGGATACGCGGTGGCCGAAATCGAGCACCTGCGCATCTGCACCGAGTGGTGCCTCGGAGAAGGCTCCCTCGATCGCATCGAGGTGCTGGGTGTACCGCTTTCGCGCTTTAACGAGCGTTACCCTTGCACCATCCTCGGGCGCTTCCATCCCGACGTGCAGATCATCGAAGGGAGCGAGAGGGCGTGCATCGAAGGCTGCAAGGGAAACAGCCTGTGCATACACGAAATGCTCTACAACGACTTCCAAGGCAAAGGCGGGTGGACCCTGGTATTCGGCAAGGGGGTCGACAAGGGAGCGCTGGAGGATACACCGGGCGCCATCATGGTGGTCGGGCCGTGCGCGGTCGAAGAGCTGCGCCAGTGGCTGGTGCAGCGCTACCCGAGGCGCAAACTCCGCTTCGTGGACGCCTGCAACGACCTGCGAACGAACATCATGTATCAGTCGCGGCTGATGGGCGTGTCCCCGCTGCGTATGACGCCGGTCAACCTGATCACCGCATCGTGGCTGTTCTTGATGGCCCAGCTGCACAGGAGCACCGCGCGCGTGCCGTCGCTGCTCGGATGATTCGATGCCCGGCAGCCGGATGCCGACAAGGCCGGGCTGCCAATCTTGATGATGGCCCGGCGGACGCGCTCGAGCGGGCGCTGCTTGTGGGTCAGGTGCAACGTTTGTGCGGCAACGGAAGTCATCTGATCCCCTCACCCTTACCCTTACCCTGACCCGGCGGGAGAGGGAGCGCATCATCGAGCCTGGCCGTTTGAGCGGCGGCCGCCGTCGCCCGCAACCGGCGCCAGCGCTTGCCGACCTCGCGCATGAGCGCAGGCACGCCGTCCCCGGTGGCGGCGGAGATGGCCCACAACTCGACGCCGCGCTCCGCGAACCGTGCCTGCACGGCCGGATAGCGTTCGCGCGCCTCGGCCAAATCCATCTTGTTCGCCACCACCACTTGCGGCTTCGCCGCCAACATGCGATCGAACGCGGCCAGCTCGTGATTGATTGCATCGTAGTCGGCCAGCGGATCACGGCCGTTGATACCGCTGATGTCGATGAGGTGGAGCAACAGGCCGGTCCTCGACAGGTGGCGGAGAAAACGGTCGCCGAGGCCACGCCCGCGATGCGCGCCTTCGATCAACCCCGGAATGTCAGCAAGCACGAAGCTGCCCTCGTCGTCGAAGCGAACGACGCCCAGGTGCGGCACCAGCGTGGTGAACGGGTAATCTGCGATCCGCGGCCTGGCGGCGGACACGGCGCTGATCAACGTGGACTTGCCGACATTCGGATATCCGACGAGGCCGACATCGGCCATGAGGTGCAGCCCGAGCCGCAGGCGGCGGTGTTCCCCGGGCATGCCGGGCTGGGCGTACCGCGGTGCCTGGTTCGTAGGGGTGGCGAAATGGGCGTTGCCTCTGCCGCCGCGCCCGCCGCGGGCGACGATCGCGCGCTCAGCCGGCTGACGCATATCCGACATCAGTTCACCGGTATCCGCATCGGTGACAATGGTGCCGGGGGGCACCCGCATCTCGCGGTCTTCACCGCGCTTGCCGTGCTGCTGCTTGCCGCGGCCGTGCTCACCACGGCCGGCCCTGATCAAGGGCTGGAATTTAAAATCCAGCAGCGTGGTGATTCCGGGATCGACGACGCACACCACATCGCCGCCTCCGCCGCCGTCGCCGCCGCTGGGTCCACCGCGTGGCTTGTACTTCTCGCGCAGAAAGGCGACACATCCACGCCCGCCGTCGCCGGCACGCACGTCGACCTCGGCTTCATCGATGAACTTCATCCCCGCTGCACGCCAAGGTTAGCGGCGGCGTGCCCAAAAGAAAAGCCGCGGGCCCTCACCCCGAGAACCCAACCCGCGCCGCGCAAGTGTGTTGGGCTAATAAACCTCCTTCCTACCAAGGTTACCAAGGAGGGGGCGAGGGGGGAGGTTGCTGGCGCGCCATTGCAAAACCTCCTCTGACCCCTCCTTCGTAAGGAGGGGAACCCTCGTTCCTTGGCAATGTTGTGCTAAAGTTCATTGACGGACTGGCGGAGGTGGTCGTCGATTTGGCGGGCACGTCACGAGAATTGGCGGTGGAAGCTAGGGCTATTCATGCTGGCAGACGGTTTCGGGCGGTTGGGTGATCTCACGGATTACGCCGCGTACGGCGGGGCGCCGATCCTTGGTTTCAAGTCGCACGATCGTTCCGATGCCCGGGTCATCAACAATGCCATCAAGGCGGCGGCCAAAGGGGTGCGCGACGGCGTCATCCGCGAGATCGTCGCCGCCACGGACAGGCTGTGATGCTACTGCGCCGCTCCAAGCAGCGCCGGCGCACACCGCTGCACCTCATCATCTTTCGGTGGGATCTGGACAAGACCTACCTGAAGACCGAGTTCGACTCGCTGCGCGAGCTCATGCGGGTGCCGTTCGAAAGGGCGCAAGACAAGGTAGCCGTGCCGGGTGCGGTGCCTCTCATCAAAGGGCTGCGGGAGACCGCGACACAAGCCGGGCGCGACGTGCGTATCTACTTCATGTCCGCCAGCCCGCCGCAGATTGCCAAGGCCATCAAGCAAAAGCTCGCGCTCGACGGCGTCGAGCACGACGGCATCGTGTTCAAAGACCAACTGCAACACCTGGTGCGCGGCCGTTTCCGCAATCTGCGCGAGCAGGTTGGATTCAAGTTGACGGAGCTGCTGAAAAGCCGCTCGCGCATGCCGGCCGACTCGCGCGAGGTCTTGTTCGGTGATGACTGGGAGTCGGACGCGATCATTTATTCTCTCTACGCCGACATCCTGGGCGGGCGCATCGCCCCCGATGAGCTTGGCGATGTTCTCCGCACCATCGGTGTGGATCCCCGACTGATTGTGGAGGCGCAGGAGCGTGCGGCAGCAGCGGAGCGAGTTGAGGCGGTGGAGAAGATCTACATCAACCTGGAGCGGCGGACGCCGCCCACGAGGTTTCGTTGCTTCGGGCCGCGTCTGGTGCCCACCTTCAACTACTTCCAAACCGCGGCCTGCTTGTTGGGAGCTGCGTACCTCACGCTGCCGGCCGTCGCGCGAGTTGCCCAGACTTTGGTCGAGGATGCCGGCTACACGCCCGGCAGCCTGGCAAATTCGTTGGCCGACATCGCGCGGCGCGGACACCTCGACGAAGCGACGACCACCGCGGTGCGGGAGTATCTGCACGCACACGCACTGCTGCCGCTGAGCGGCCCTCGACGCGTCCGGGTCGCCCTGTGGCGGCAACTGAAGCGCTGGGGCGAACCCCGGCCGGTTGCCGCGACAGCGCAGGGCGAGGCGATCGATTACCGCGCCCTGGTGACCCACTGGCGCGCAGCGCGGCAGAAAGCATGAAATGACGGACTGCATCACTGTGCTGGTCACGGTCGGCGCTCGAGAGGAAGGTGAGCGCATCGCGCAGGCGCTGGTCGCCGAGAGGCTGGCCGCGTGCGTGAATATCGTCGGCCCGATCTCCTCGATCTACCACTGGCAAGGCGCGGTCGAGCGTGGCCAGGAGTTGCTCCTGATCATCAAGACGCGCGCGGCCTTGTACGGTGAGGTCGAAACGCGCGTCAAGTCTTTGCACTCGTATCAGAACCCGGAGGTGATTGCGCTGCCGATCAGCGCCGCCGCGGCCGCGTACCTGGACTGGCTACGGGGCGAAACGCGTGCGCTCTGAGGGCTAACCCGCTACAGCCGCCGCAAGTGGGACGTTGGCGTGACGCCTTCGATGCGGAAGTCGTCCGGGTCGTGCCCCAGCGGGTGCTTCTTCTTTGTCTGTCGCGAGAGGTCGAGGTTCTGGATGCGGATGCGCAGGTTGTTCGAGCTGTCAGCGTTGGCCAGTGCCTGCTCCAGCGAAATGCGATTCTCGGCATACAGTTTGTACAGGGCCTGATCGAAGGTCTGTCCGCCTTCTTGCGTGCTCTGTTCCATGGCTTCCTTGAGCGTGTCGATCTCGCCCTTCTTGATCAGGTCTTTGATCCACGGCGTATCGATGAGGATCTCGAGCGCGGCCACGCGTTTGCCGTCGACGCCGGGCACCAGCCGTTGCGAAATGATGCCGCGCAGGTTGAGCGAGAACTGAAGATAGATCTCGGCGTGCCGTGCTAGCGGGAAGAAGTTCAGCACGCGCTCGATCGCCTGGTTGGCGTTGTTCGAGTGCAAGGTGGCGAGGCAGAGGTGGCCGGTTTCGGCGAAGGTTATTGCCGCCCCCATGGTTTCGAGGTCGCGCACCTCGCCGACGAGGATCACATCGGGCGCCTGGCGCAGCGCGTTGCGCAAGGCTTCGGCGAAGGAGAGGGTGTCGAAACCGATCTCGCGCTGGCTGACGATGCACTTCTTGTGAGTGTGCACAAACTCGATCGGATCCTCGACGGCGAGAATGTGTCCAGAAGTGTTTTCGTTGCGATAGTCCAACATGGCGGCTTGCGTCGTCGACTTGCCCGCACCCGCCGCGCCGGTCACCAGGACGAGCCCGCGGCGGCTAAGAGCGATGGTCTTCAGAACCGCCGGCAAGCCGAGCTCGTCGAACGTCGGGATGCGCGTCTTGATCTGCCGCACCACCGCACCGACGGCTCCACGCTGGCGGTACACATTGATGCGGAACCGCCCCAGCCGATCCGAGGCGAGGGCCAAGTTCATTTCCAGCTTTTCCTCGAACACCGCACGCTGGCGCTCACTCATCAGCGACATGGCCAACGCTTCGACAGCGGCCGCGTTGAGCCGCTCGGTGCCGACCGGCTCGGTGAAGCCCTCAATGCGCAGCATCGGCGGACTGTCGACGCTCAGGTAGAGATCGGAGGCGTCGCGCTCCACCATCGCGGACAGCAGCTGCCGGATATCCATAGGCTACGCTCCGCGCGCACCGACGGGGCGTGGAAACTTCGGCGCCGCGCCCTTGGTGTCTTGCATCATGGCACCGAACAGGTTCGCCGTCAGCGTCCGTGACTGTGCTTCTTCCTGGGTCACCAACCCCCGGTTGACCAAATCAACCAGCGCCATGTCCAGGGTTTGCATCCCGACCGCTTGGCCGGTCTGCATCGTGGACGGGAGCTGGTGGATCTTATTCTCCCGGATAAGGTTGCGCACGGCGGGCGTGCCGATCAGGATCTCCAGCGCCACGATGCGGCCGCCGGCGCGCTTGCGCAGCAGCGTCTGCGTGATCACCGCCTGGATCGATTCCGCGAACATGGCGCGAATCTGTCCTTGCTGTGCCGCCGGGAAGACGTCGATGACTCGGTCGACAGTTTTCGGCGCGCTGGAGGTGTGCAGCGTGGCAAACACCAGGTGGCCGGTTTCGGCGGCAGTCAGTGCCAGCGCGATGGTTTCCAGGTCGCGCATTTCGCCCACCAGGATGACGTCGGGGTCTTCACGCAGGGCGCCACGCAATGCCGCGTTGAAGGACTCCGTGTGCCGCCCGACCTCGCGCTGGTTGATCAGACACTTCTTCGAGCTGTGGACGAACTCGATCGGGTCCTCGATGGTCAGAATATGCCCTTCGTAAGTTTCGTTGACGTGATCGATCATCGCCGCCAGCGTGGTCGACTTGCCTGAACCGGTGGGGCCGGTGACCAGTACCAGCCCCTTCTCCCTTTCGGCGAGCTCCTTCAGGATGGGCGGCAGTCCGAGATCCGCAATCGTCATCACCTTGCTTGGGATAGCCCGGAACACCGCACCTTCGCCGCGGCGGGACCGAAACGCGTTCACGCGGAAGCGCGCGATGTCGCCTAGGTCGAAGGAAAAGTCGGCATCATTCTTCTCCTGAAACGTCTTGCGCACCGGGTCGCTCATGATGTCGAACACCATGTGGTGCACTTCTTCGGGAGTTAGCGGCACATGCTCAATGCGTTTCATGTCGCCGTGAATGCGCAGCATGGGCGGCTCGCCGGCCGAGAGATGGATGTCAGAGGCTCCTTCGCGGTGGGCAAACGTCAGCAGTTGCGTAATGTCCATACCAACTTCTCGTCGGGCGGCAGTCTCTTTAGCAAGACGCACGCCAGATGCGCCCCCTCCGTGAGCGCGAAGTTGTGCGGGCGCGCCGGCCAAGGCCGAAACGGGTCAGCCGCTGTCTGCACTGCGGCTGTTAATTTGATAACGGGGGCTGCGACAGACTGGCCAGCATGATTTGCATGAGCAGATTGCTGCCGGCGTGGTAGAAGGTTGGCACGAGGATCGTGTCGGTTCGCGCACGCAGCCAGCCGTATACCAGTCCAGGAAAGAAGACGATCAAGCGAACCGGGCCGCCGTGGACGACATGACACGCCGCAAAAAGGGCGGCCGCCGCCAGTAAGCCCACTCCCCACTTGGCCCCGAGAAACTCGTGCGGCCTGCCGTAGACGCGGTCGAGCTGGGTCTGGAGGTATCCGCGGAAGAAGAATTCTTCCGGCAACGCGATCAGCAGAACCTGGTCGACTGCCGAGGTGGCGAACCGTGCCGGCAGGCGAAAGTGAAACTCCAGTCCGGCGGTCCAGTGAGCCAAGAGGTAATGGCCGATGAGATAGGGAACGAAGACCACGGTGATGACCGCGACATGAAAGCGGAAGCTGCCGGGGTTCTCGACGCTAAGGCCATACTCGGGGTACGGTCGCCTGGTCAGGCTGACAAGCGCGAACGGCAGCACAAACCATAGGGTGGGGATGCCCAATCCGACCGCCAGGGGAAGGGTGACGAACAGAAGCGCCAGCGCTTCTGCAATCGGTTGATAGCGATGCATGCTCACGCCGTTCTGTCTGCCGTGTTCACCGTGCAGACGGAGCTGCATCTTCTACTATGATTGCCGGCAAGCCCAGCGGTGCGACCGCACGGGCGAGGGCCACAGCCTCGTCGCGCCGGCCGAAGCGGCCGAGCCGGACCCGGTAGTAGCGGCCGGAGGCTGCGTCAAGCGGCGCGACGTACGCGCCATCAAAGCGCCGGGCCAGGTCATGCTGTAGGCGTAGGGCGTTGTCGCGGTCAGCAAACGCCCCCACTTGGACGCTGTAGGCGACGGCGGCGAGTTGCACGCCGCCGTTGGCTAGCACTTCGATCCGCACCGGGATGGTCCCGGGGCCGACAGCGCCGAGCGCGCGCGCCGCCGCGTACGACAGATCAATGCTGCGCCCCTTTACGAAGGGCCCGCGATCATTGACCCGCACCTCGACCTCTCTACCATTGAGGAGATTCGTCACCGCCACGCGGGTGCCAAGCGGCAGCGTTTGATGGGCCGCTGTCAAGTCGTACTGGTCGTAGATTTCACCACTGGAAGTGGGGTTACCGTGGAAGCCGGGCCCGTACCAGGAGGCGGTGCCCACCTCGACAGCTCCGGGGCGTGATTCGATGCGGGCCGGCCGGCGGCTCACCAGGCAGCACCCCGCCAGCAGAACCGCGAATGTCAAACACCCCGCCACCCCACGCCACATGGTAGCGGATTATACCCGAAGCCGATGTCGAACAACAGAGAGACCTTGTCCCTGGGCTCCGCCCCATCCTTCGCTGGACAAGGCTAAAGGCAAAAGGTCAAAGAGAAAAGCCAGATTCACCATTATCTCTGGCTTTACCCTTTTCTCTTTCACCTTTGCCCTTTTTTCGTCTGGCTTTACCCTTTCCTCTTTCACCCTTTCCCTCCTCTCAGTGCTGCAACAGCGTCAGCTCGATGGCCGCTGCGGCGCCGGCGCCGCTCCAGGAAGCTGTGCGACCCTGGAGTTCAAGCCCGGGTGATGTACTGCTCGCGCGCCGCGTCGGCGTCGTCGTGCACAACGTGCAACTAGCTTAAGCGCTGCGCCTGGAACTCGATTCCAGACGAAGGGTGCACTACGTCTCCGCGAGCCTGGGTCTGGATTACGGGATCGCGGCCAAGAGCTGTCACGGTAGATTTCGGCGCTTGTAGTATAGCCGGTTGACGCCAGCGTTGGCCCTCTGGTTTTCACCTGGCTCTGCCCAGCCCAGCCAGGTCAAAGGTCAAAGCTGAAAATACCTGGTACGTCGCTGGAGAGAAGAGGTCAAGGTAATAGGCCATTGACCCTCAATAGCAAGGCGTTCACTGACTCGCTAACGGTTTGTGAGGCGCCATCTTGGGCACAGCCGTACTAAGCCGACCCCGGCCCCCTTGCCCTTGGAACCGGAAGCGCACGAAACGAACTTTGCACAGCTCGTCGAGCATTACCGACCCTCAGCCGTTTGAAGTGGTGCACCGCGGCGCCCCGTACCTTATTCAATTTGCCCCACAATGCAAGGGCGAGTGAACTAGGTGAAAGCCTCCGGCTTTCCTCTTTGACCTTTGACCTTGGACCTGACTCATTGAATCCGGCTTCCCCCTTTAACCTTTCCCCTTTGACCTTTAACCGGGCGCGGCTTTTGGGGCTCCTGCCGCGTTTTCCTCCAGCACGCGGAACCCGTAGTTGCCCTCCAGGAACTGTTGCACGTACCATCGCATGACATCATGGCTGGTCATGTACATGTCGAGCTGACTGGAGCACGCCATGAGGCGGCCGAGGATGTCCAGCTTGGCTTCCGTTTCCTCGGCCGGCGCCTTCTTGAACCAGGCATTCACCAGATCGCCGCGCCGGTCAACCAGGTAGCCGTAATGGGTCAGGCAGGCGTCAATGAAGCAAGCCCTCAGGTTACGCCGCCAGCGCGTCGCGCCTCCCCCGGTGAAGCGGAAGGAGATGTAGTTGCGCCCCGAAATATCCGAGACACAGGCGTCGACCAGGGAGAAATGATACGCCAGGCGCGAGTTGATGTTCATATATTCGTCCGCCACCAGGACGTAGCTTTTCTCGCCTAGGGCGCGCACGGCACTGTTATGCGACGACAGGGACCCGGCCATGACCGAGGCGAGATCGCTGAAGCTGGCCGGCATCTCGCGCGTCCACGTCACCGCCGGATGGCTGACCCCTTTCCACAGCGCCTGGAAAGGCCGGGAAACGATCTGCGACGGGGTCACGCTAGAACTGTCGGGGTCATCCATCTTCAGGCCGCCGCCCAGATCGAGCACGCGCAGGTTCACCGGTACGGGCGTCAGCAGCCTCTTACAGAGGTGCGGGCCGCGCTCGGACTCGCTCTCGTTGAGCGTGAACATCGCCTCGATGGCTTTTTCGTGGCAGAAGCGGATCACATCGTGGGTCGACTTGCAGCCCCCCGGCCGGAAGTTGAACGCTGATGGATTGAGAAGATGCAGAGTGAGAAGGCGTTGGTTGATGGGGTCGCTGCGGCCGTCCCTGTAGCGTTCCTCGATGACGACCCCGTCCCGGCGAGGCGGCCACAGGTTGCCGGCGTAAACTCTTGCCTGGCCCGCATCCAGGCTTACGGGATCGCCCGCCTTGAGACGTTCGAATGCACCGGTCATTTGGAAAACTGAGGGGATTTTGAATTCTCTCAAGAGAGTGGCGGCGTGCCCCGCCAGGTTTCCCCACTCTGATACCAGGCCCGTGATACGCGGAAACACTTCGATAATCTCGGGGGAGACCCGCCGCACGAACAGCACGGACCCCTCCGGAATGTGGCTCAAGGAGTGGGCATCCTCGGCCAGATACGCCGCTCCGGACGCGCGCCCTGGATACACAGTACGGCCGCCGGCGATGACCGGATCGCCTCGGGGCCGGGACGAGGCCCGGGTGGAGGCCGAACCGGCAAGGACCAACGGGCGCGACTGCAGGATCCAGCAATTGCCGCCTTCATCGATCGCCCATTCCACGTCCTGCGGCGTGCCGAAGTGCTTCTCGATCTGCACGCCCCATTCAGCCAGGAGCTTCAACTGTGCGGGGTCGAGACTGGGGGCTTCGCTTTCACGGGCGGGCAGAGCCTTGTACACGAGTTGCCCTCCCACCTCGGGAACGATTTCCTCCTCTTTCCGGACGATGCTCTGTTCCAAGACGCTGTGGGGCCGGCGGCGGGACACGATGAACAGATCGGCCGACATGTGACCGCTGGCGATGTCCAGAGCCAAGCCGCGGGTGGCCGTAACCCACAAAACTTCCCTTTTCGGGTCTTTGGGGTCGCGGGTGTAGAGGATGCCCGCGGCGCGGGCTCGGATCACCGGCAAGAACAGCACCGCAAGGGGGCTCTCCACCTCCGACAACCCGGTGGACAATCTGTAGAAGAGGGCTCGCTGGCTGAAGCGACCCGCCACCACGCGCTTGTATGCGTCCAGCAGTTGATCGCGGGGCACGTTGATCATGCTGATGAACTGGCCGGCGAAGCTGCGTTCCCCTCCTTCTCCGACGGCGCTGGACCGTACCGCAAATCCAAGTCCACCCGTGGTGAGCTTGGCAGCGCGGTCAGTGATAGCCACCTCAATGTTCCTGGGCACCGGACACGCGAGCACCATGTCTTTGAGCTTCGCTGAGATCCCTCTTAGGGCGTCGAGGTCATTCAAATCCGCGTCCCGCTTCGCGTCCCGAACATCCATCCAAACCGGTATGCCACAGAACTGGCGGTACGCTTCCGTGGTCAGGACGTAACCGTCCGGCACCGGGAGACCGAGCCTATTCTTGATCTCGCCCAAGGCGGCCGCCTTACCGCCCACTTCCAGCGCGGCCTGAGCGTCAACCTCCGACAACGAGGTGGAGAGCCTCGGGATCGCCAACTCCTGGCAGGCAGCGATGTAAGTTTCCACGTCATGACGCTGGGCACGCAGGACCGCAAACAGTGATGAGTAGCGGCCGCCGCTCAGCTTTCCGAGCGCCGCCACGATCCTCTCCGCCTTGTCGAAGATCGTGGTGATGCGGCCGCCGAGCGCGTCGCGCAGTGGCGGGACCTCCCTCAGGTCCTCTTGCAGCCCGGACAGCACTTCCAGGCACTCGTTGTTGAGTTCGAGCAGTTCGCGGAAGCTAGCATACCGCTGTCGCATCCGCTGTTCGGCGGTGCCCACCAGCCTCTTCGAAGTCGATCTGCGCCACAACCCGAACATAGTTTCAATGACGAGCCGGACAGACCTCCGACAGGATTCCGGGAATCACGCAAATCCTTTTCACTATGACTAAACGGTACCCAACCTGCCTCTCTTTATCAACGACCCGAAGCCTTACAACCCTTCGCTGCTTCGTTCTGGGTCGCAAGGGTAAGCCATGGCGGAGTGCCAACAGAGACGCTTCCAAGCCCTTCCAAGACAGCGGCCCCTGCAGGGTAGGCAGTAGTTGACAAAGGGGGGTCGTTAGCACTATGAACCCTGGCGGCAGGCTGGGGACCAGGCCGAACAGCCTGCAGGAGGGGGGAGGCGCCATGGGGGCGCGCCGATCATCGAGCCGGAACACCCACACGCGAGCGAATCGCCGCAGAGCTGCGCGCAGCGGACGCACACGGCCGCCACTCGCGTGGCTGCGGGCGGCAGTGCTGGCGCTCGGGTTGAGCGCGACGGCAGCTGGCGCCGCGGCGGCGAGCACGAGCGACCTGGCGCGCACGGGGGTGGTCTCCTTCTACGCTCGTCGGCAGCTGATGCTCCTGAACGGCCCAAGCACCGAGCCGGTCGACCTGCCTGTGGCCCGCGGCTACCCCCACGAGTTAGACATGTCCGGTGACGGCGGGGTATTGTTGATTGAACGGTCGCTGGTCGAGCGCATCGACCCGGCCGATCCGACACAGCGTTGGCAGCTACGGCTCCCGCGGCCGCACCATGGAGTGCTGAGCCCAGACGGCGGCCGCACGTACATCTCGCGCGCCGCGCCGGCGGTGCTCTCAGCGATCAGGGTAGGAGCGGTGGGCACGCCGGACTGGACGCTGGCGCTGCCGGGTTGCGCGCGTGCGCTGGCGCTGGATGGAACGGGGCGGTGGCTGTTCGCCGCCTACGGCAACCGCGTAGGTCATGTAGCAGTGATCGACACGGCGGTCGGGCGTGTCACACGGCAGTGGGTGACCGGCAAGCCGGTTGCGGCGCTCCGGCTGAGCCGTGACGGCGGCACGCTGTATGCCTTGAACCGCGGCGCTGGCCAAGTCAGCGCGATCCGGGTTGCCGATGGCGTGACACAGGCGACGGTGAAAGTCGGTGCGTGGCCGAGCGCACTGGCGCTTGCGCCCGACGATGCGCAGCTGTACGTGGCCGAGCCGCGGAGCAAGACGGTGGCGGTCGTGAGCGGCGCCGAGTTGCGGCTGGCCGGGCGCATCGTGCTGCCCGGCCGGCCGCATGATGTGGGTCGAACACCGGATGGAGCTTTTGTGGTGGTGACCAGTCCGTCGCGGCGGGCGGTGTACTGGGTGGACACGGTGAGCCGGCAGCTGGTGCGCACGCAACGGTTTCGGCGCCGGCCATGGCGCGTGGTGTTTGCCCGTGAGGTGCTTAGTCCACCGACAGTGACACCTACGCCCACCGTGGGGGGGTTGGAGGTCCCGACCCCCACGCCGACGACCCCGCCGGGCGGGACGCCAACATCGAGCCCAACCTCGATCTCGTCTGCCACGCCGCCCCCCACGGAGACGCCGCTGCCAGCTGCCACGCCGACGGACACACCAACAGCGACCGCAACGAGCACCTTGACCCCAACACATACGCCTGCACCGCCGGGCATGGTCGTCGGCGCGGTGTACGACGACGGCACGGCACAACCACTAAGCAACGTGCTCGTGCTCGGGGCCGGGCAGTCCGGAACGAACACGACCACGAGCACGAATTCTGACGGCCACTACACGTTGCCGCCGCTGCCGCCGGGTGACACGGTGGTCACGCTGAGCGCACCCGGTTACACGCGCGCCGTGCGCCACGTGAACATCGCAGAGCACGCGGGCGCGCACGCACACGATGCCCGCCTGACCTCGCTGGGCGAAGCGGTAGTCATGGGGCCGAATGGCGGAACGGTGGTGGCAGACTTCCGGTCCCCTCGCCCCCTGGGAGAGGGTCAGGCCTGTCCTGAGCCCTGTCGAAGGGGTGAGGGCACAAACGCAGCCGCCCAGATCGAACTCGAGGTTGCGTCCAATACGCTGCCCGACGGCACGCAAGTCCAACTCACGCCGTTGAGCCCTCAAGGCCTCATCGCACCCGTGCCGTTGGGCTGGAGCGTCTTGCTCGGTGTCGACATAGAGTTCCCCTCCCCTGTTGCGATCTCCGGCAACGGGGGAGGGTCAGGGTGGGGGTCCGTCCGTGTGCCGCTCACGGCCTTCGGCGCCGCCGACGCGCAAACGATCACGGCCGCGATCTGGGATGACATAGTACAGCAGTGGCGCACCGGTCCGCCGGGAACGCTGATCGGCGATACTCTTGAAATTCCGGTGCCGAGTCGCGAGTCACCAGTCACGACTCACCAACTCGCCCTCCTCGTCGCCGATGCCACCCCCGCCGCTCCGCCTCCTCCCGTTGTGGGCAAGCCGATCCAAGGGGTCGGTCTGGTGCAGGGAAGCGCGGATTCCGGCAGTGTGACCGCTGATCCGTTGGTGATCCTGGCCGGCACCAACGGCAGCGCTTTCGTGCTCACGCGGGCGCACAGCACGACACCGCTACCCAGCGGCACGTTGCTGCGGGTCGATCTGCGCGAGCATTACACGCTGCGTGACGGCAGTGAGGTCCCCGGCACGGTGGCGACGGAAGAAGTTGTCGGCTATCAGCTTTCTCCAAGCACGAGCGCGTCGCTGGCGGCCTACTTCCGGCTTGTGCCGAGCCGTAATTACGGGCTGGGTGAGCTGCGTAGCGGGCAGGTCGACATCGCTTTGAGCCTCGCGGAGGCGGCGGGCAACGTCGCGCTGATCGACAGCAACGGGGGCACGGTGAACGGCCCGAGCGGGCTGCGCCTGGTGGTGCCGCCGCACGCGGTGACGGGTGGAAGCCTCTTGACGCTCGTTCCCGTCGCGCCGGCATCTCTGCCGGCAGGGGCAGGCACCCGCGCCGATTTCGTCGGCGCCTTCACCCTGCAGGTGAGCGGCGGCGTCCTCGATCCGTTGGCGGCGTACGACCTCGGGCTCGGGACGACGGTGGCGGACGGGGAAGAGTTTGTAGTCGGGAGATGGGAGACGGGAGTCGGGAGTTTCGTGATCGCCGGGCTGGGGCACAGTGCCGGCGGCGACATCGTCGTCGATGCCTGTCCCAGCGGGCTCGGGGGCTGTCTGTCAGGGCTGACCAGCGGTGAGTACGCCGTCTTCACTTTGCCGGCGGCGACCGCGCTGGTCGCTGGGACGGTGGCGGACAGCAGCGGGCCACGCAGCGGCATCGCAGTGACCAGTGATCAGTTGGCGGTGGTCAGTATAGCGGACGCCAGCGGCCACTACGTGCTACCGGCGCCGGTCGGCGTCAGCTCTACACTCACTGCTCGTGACGCGGCGAACGATCTGTCGGCAACCGCAGACGTTGTACCGTCGACCGATTACCGACTGCCGGTCACCGTAGACCTCCTGTTGCACCCTTCGCCGCCGCAGGTAATCCAGATCAATCCGCCCAACCATGCCAGCCAGGTGGAGCGCAGCGCCGTCGTGACGGTGACCTTTTCGAAAGCGATCGACTTGGCGAGCGTGTCCGAGGCATCGGCTCTTCTTCTACAGACCGATTCACGAGCCACGAGCACGAGCCACGAGATCGCCGTACGGCGATCATTAAGCGCCGACGGCACGCAGCTGGTCATCACGCCGACGGATCTGTTGATATCGAGTACCGTCTACGAGCTCACGCTGACCAGCGCCGTCAGCGACCGGCATGGCAACGGACTGCAGGGGTCAGGGGCCAGTGGTCAGGGGTCAGGCGCCTTCGTCAGCGATTTCACAACTTCACCCGTCTTCAAAGCCGATGTGCTCCCCCCGAACACACTGCGGGTCTCCCTGCCGGTCGACGGCACTGGCAATGTGCCGCCGATCGGTACAGTCGGGCGGGTGTTCGTCTGCGGCGGGGCGAATCTCGCGGCGCCGGGCACAGCCGTGGTGGTGCAGAACGCCACGAGCCAAGTGACCTACACTGCCAGCGCCACCGATGCGAATGGTGTCAGCGGCAGCGAGGTGTGCGACGTGCTCTTCCCGGGCCGTTGCGACACGTCGCCGCCGGGCAGCTTCTGCGCGGTGGTCGATGCGGCCATTGGGGACAAGGTACAAGTGCAGGTGCAAGATGTTCTGCACAACACGGTCACGCTCGATGCCGGCAACATGACCGACGAGCGCACGGGCGCCACGGCGATCGGTCCCGACGGCGGTCGCGTTGTGGCCGTGGAGGATTCGCGCTACAGCGCGGAGGTGCCGGCGGGCGCTTTTGATGGCGTGCGAGTCGCAACCGTCTTCCCAATCCGCGATGACGAGTTCCCGGCTCGCATCGATGCTGACTCGGGTATTCATCACCAGGGCGCTGTCTTCCTAGACCTGGGAGATGAAGACGTGATCGCCCGGCAGGAAATCAGCTTGACCATCCCAGCACCACCGAACCTCGACCCTGATGCACAGATTCTCGTCGGCCAGGTGATCAACTTTCGCGGTCGCGATGAACTGACGTTGGTCGATACGGGTTCGTACCGTGTCAACGGAGACGGGCAGGCCGTGTTGTCGACCAACTCTCCACCATTTCCAGGCGCGCGGCGCAGCGGCTACTACAATTTTTCGACACCGGATCGATCAGTGGGCTACGTCCTTGGCGTCGTCGACAAGCATCTGAGCACCGCTGCCATGATGCCGTCGCCCCTGTTTTTTATCTTTCCGTACATCGAGCCCGAACTCACCAGCTTTGCAATGCCGGTACTGGCCGACGAACCCGTCACCGTCAGCCTGCAGAATGTCGGTGGGGAAGTGCTGGACCAAATCGACATTGTGGGGCCGCCGGTAGGTGAGTTCGTATCTCTGCCACGGCCTTTGAGCGACGATCCGACGCCGGTCGCGGTCGAAGGCGTGTCGATTCCCAACGGCGAAACCGGGATTGATACGCAGCGCGAGTTGGATCTTACGTTCAGCCGAGCCGTGAATGCCGGTTCAGACGGCAGACTGCCTGAGGGCGCGATCGAGGTCCGTGATGACAGGGGCAATCTCATTGCGGGAACGTGGGCCGTGGTCAGTGCAGATGGTCGGCGGGTGCGCTTTTTCCCGCTGCGCCCTTTTCCGCCGGGGCGAACCGTCGGGGTGACAGTCGTCCATCTGGAAGACACTGCTGGGAACGTCTTCTCGGGCTTCGCGTCGAGCTTCGCAACGTTCGCCCCTGTTCTGGTGGCGTCGCTCCCGATCGCCTCGAATGACGTTGACCTGCTCCAGATACCCAGTCCTTCTGGGACATCACGGGCGGTCGCGGTGGTTGCGCGCAACGGAGACTCGACGACTGACAGTTTCGGCGGGATTGTCTCTGTGGATGTGCGCAACGCGCGTGCGCCGGTGGTGTTGGGGGAAGCACTCACGCCCGGTACCGACCGCGCTGTTCGCGTTGTCAGCAACAGTCCGCCGCGTGTGGTCAGTGTCGATGCCGCCGGTAATCCGCAGCGTTATGGCACCATCCGTGCGTTCGACTTCAGTGATCCCGCCGTGCCGGTCGAGGTGGGTCGACGAGTGCTGAACCTGTCTCCGCAAGCGATCAGCGAGCAGATTTTTCTCCAGGACGTTCCGACGGAAGGGGGCGTGCCACTGGCGATTGCGCTGATCGGCACCGACGCCGCCTATGTTGCGAATCCGCCGGTGATTGGCATCCAGCAGGTCACGCTGTCGCGGATGATCCCGCCGCGCAATGAGATCGAGGGGATGCTCAACGGCGAGTTCCGGGTTGTGGCAGCGCTGCGGCAATTCGTGCTGGCGGCGGGACAGCACAACGGCACAAATGAATTCCTCGTCCTTGATGCCACCCTCACCGGCGTGCGTGACCGGCTCCCGCTGCAGGTGGCTCCCATGGATATGCTAGCCATCCCGTCGTACCCGATCGACTTCGATGGGGACGGAAACCTTGGAGTCGCTGAAGACCAGGATGGTGACCCTACCACTGCAGCCGATGAAATAAGCGATCTCGTTGTCACGACGTGCGAGCCTCGCACCCTGTGTGTCCTGCGGTTGGACGCGAGCGGCAAGATCATCGCCACAACGAAGCTCCTTTTACCCGCCAGCCTTGGTGGCACGCGTGGTGGCGCTGTCGATCCGCAGCGCCGTCTGCTCTATCTCGCGGCCGGCACGGCCGGGCTGGCGGCCGTCGACTTCAATGACCCGTTGCAGGCGCCGTCAGCCGGTGATCCGATTTTGGCCGTGGTGCCGTTGAGCGGACAGGCAAAGCGCGTGCGGCTGTACACCGATGCGCGCGGCATCGAGTATGCACTCGTTGCGACCGACGAGAGCCTCGATGTGGTGCAGGTGACGCCCGGGGAAGCCGGTCTGAGCATCTACGACACCAACAACGGGGCAGTCATTCCGGAACGGTTTGAAGAGAGTGATGGCACGTTTATTCTGGTGAACAATGACAACGACGACGCTGACGTCGATGCGAATGGCACGCCGATTCTTGACAAAGACGACATCGGCCGCGTCGAGGGCGAGGACGACCTGCGGCGCCTCGATATCAAAGTGCCGATGACGGATGGCATCGTGACCTTGGACATGCCGTCCGGCACCGCGCAAGCGCGCCTGTGGCTTACGGCCGACCGAGACGGCGCGTTCCCACTACCGCAGCGGTACGACCTCGGAGCGGGGCAAGGGCCGCCGGAAACAGTGTGGATCGAGGGCATCGCGCCCAGCGCCGCCGATCGCGACGTGCGGATTACCTTCCATTGGGAGCCGCCGCCGGGTAGCCCGTTGCTCCCGTTCGACGATGCGGTCACCGCCACGGTGGTCGAGCTGGACTACATCCCGGGGCGGCACCCGACGGGCGTCTACGTGGACCCGGCGGGCGAACGGAAGACGAGTTTCTTCAGGACCAAGCATACCGAGCTGCGCGACATCCTGGCAGGGCAGGGACAGCCGACACTCGACGATCTCCCCCAGGCGAATTTTGGTGGGGTGCGCATTCGAGGCGTGGACTCCGGCTCCATCGCCGAGGTCACGGTCCGTGCGGCTGACGAGACTTCACGGCATGGGGCTCACGCGCCGACTCTCGATGAAACGCTCCCGACGGATCTCACGCTGGTCGCAAGCTCGACTCCGCGCACGTTGATCTCGCGAGAAGATCTCATGGTTTACACGGGCGTCGTCGATGTGGGCGGCGCGGTGCTGGGTCCGGCCGATGTGCGCGATCGGTTCAGGCCGGACGATGCGCTGCCGTTGAACACCGATGCAGCGGTTTTGGCCAACACCGCCGTGCTGCAACGGATAGTTCTCCGAACGCCCAGCCTCGGCGAGCATCCCCCGTTGCTCGGTGGCGGTGCGGGTGCGGCGGCGCTCGAAATCATCGATGCGCAGGCCTTTGCGAGCCAGATCAGCGCGGGAGTGCGTGGCAGCGCACTTTACGACGAGTACCTCGCCTTCGACGCCGGTGGTCATGAGAACTTCACCGGCATGGAGGGTGCGCTGGCGGATCGCTGGAGTCGGCTCATCGTGCAGCTGGTGCTGCCGGCGACAGACCCGCACACCAGCTTTGATTTTCACCTGATGACCGATCCACCGAGTGACCAAGCGAAGTTGGGCTCCAATCATCGCGGCGACGGGCAATTCCCCTTCGGCATGCTATCGCTCACCGGCTTCGACGGCCTCAATGCCGATGAAACCGCACCGGAGCAGGTCACGCCCGACGGCCCCGCACTCGACATGATAGACGTGCCGCTGCGGAAGCAAAACGGCCGGCGCGTGACGGTAGTAACCTTCACGCCACCAGGGTCGTTCCCGTTCAACAGAGAGGCGGAGGCGGGGTTGACTCAGAGCCTCACGGTGTCGCTCGGACCGAGCGGCAGCGAAGAGGTGTGGGCCAAGCCATCGTTGCTTCTCGTGCGACCGCCGGTCGTCTTTGTTCACGGCCTGACAGGCTCGCCCGACGCGTGGGGTGAGGACTTCCTGGGGACATTTGAGCGTAACTTCGTGTTTGACTTCGTCGATTACGCAAGCCGATCGGTGTCAGGATTCGACACGATCTTCACCGCGGTGCCGCAGAAGATCAACGAGCTCTTGACCGCCTTCCGCACGGCGCATCACGACCCCGTATCTCCTCCCGCCCGGGGAGAAGGCGGGGCCCGTCTCGACGACGTCAGCGACAGGAAGATTGCGGCCACCCAGGTCGATATCATCGGTCACAGCATGGGTGGCCTGGCAACCCGCTGGTTCGTTACCGACGACCTGAGCGGCGTATCGCCGGTACCACGTCAGATCACATACCCCACGAGCGCCCAGATTTCGCCCAGCCCAACTGATGGCATCGGCTTCCTTCCGATTCGCACAGACCGCGCTCCGTCGGTGAAATTCAAGCAGGAATCGAACTTCACGCGTGGCAGCATTCGCAAGGTCGTCACGCTCGCATCGCCGCAACTCGGGAGCCCGCTGGCCAATTATGTAACTCACGAGATCTGCCACGACGATGCCTCGTGTTACACAAGTCTGACCGGCAAGGGGCTTGTCCTTGGCGCACTTGGGTTTATTTTCGGCGAAGTACCCTTTGCAGCGCTCGGAGCTCAGGATTTTGGGAACGCGATATACGATTTGTCGCAAGGCAGCGCCGCGAACAAGTTGTTGCAAGACGTACCAAGCGCCGCTGTGCCGGTGCACGCGGTGGCCGTGTACAAAGACGGGGCGGATTTGATCACGCTGGCAGGTGGCGCTGTGACCTTCGAGGCCTTCGAGGGGCTTCTGAAGTTTGCCGCCGTGTTCCACACCCTGCCGCCGCTGCCGCTTCCAGAGGACCTGGTGGCCGTTGTGACCGCACCCGGGTTTGAGAAATACTGCCCAGGGTTCGGCCTGATAACCAGCGACATCATCGTTCCGGTCGAGAGCGCACGTTATGGCAACCCGGCGCAGACCAATATCGATGGCTTCACTCACATGGGGGCGAACCAGTCTGACAAGGTGGCAGAGAAAATAAGGTGGGTGCTGTACGACCAGCAGCAAAACACCATGGTCAATAGTTTCAACCAAGGCTTCCCGGCGGGTCAGCCGGCGCCGCTGAATTGCCGGTAGGAGGGCAACATCATGCGAGCGCAACTCATTGCTCTGATTGGTAGCGTCTTGTGGGCGTCTACGGCGGGCGCCCAGGGCCTCGTTCCCACGCCCCCCGGCGGCCCGCTGTGTCAACCGCGGCTCTGTCACGAGTACCGCCAGCTGTACTTTACGAGCGCGGGGACGGGTTATGTCTCTGATGGCCGCAATCTGTTCCGCACCACCGATGCAGGGAACACGTGGACGCCGATTTTGGGGCCAATAGCGGGCAGCAGCGAGGCCGGGGAACTCTTCTTCCTTAACGAATCAGTCTTTTTCTCCTACGCCGAGAATGTGCACGAGTTTCTCAAGACGACCGATGGCGGCAAGACGTTCGCGCACCTAGCGACGACGGGGCCTTCGGTCCGCAAGCGAGGCGCGACTGATAGCGTTCACATGGGGTTTTTCTTCATCGACGCCGAGCACGGGTGGGCGCCGGGCAACGAGACCGTGTACTTTACAACGGACGGGGGGATCACCTGGAAGGTGGTCAGCCTGCCCACTGATGCGCACCAGGCACGGCGCATCTGGATGTTCGACCCGCAGCACGGGATTGCCCACAGTCGGGGGCAGATCTTCAAGACCGAAGACGCTGGGCTGGTTTGGCGGCTAGTTCCGAGCACGCACGAGATGGATCGTGTACGCTGCCTTAAGTCAGGATTCTGCCTTGGCTGCCAAACGGGGAGCGAAAGTGATGTTCAAGCAGCCTACATCAGTCGTGACGGCGGGCAGACGTGGCAGCAGACCCAGACGGGCATCGACGGGGACAAGGACTTTGTGAATGATTGCCAGGCAGTCCCTGGAGGGGCCGCGGTGATCGTCGGGGCGCACAACGATCAGGGCGAATCCGAGGTTCGACATCTGATAGGAACGAAGACGCCGATTCCGGCACCGCCGCCTGACCGGGCCTTTCTTGTCAAGTGGGACGGAACTGCGTGGCAGCGCACCGAGTATCCGGAGATCGGTCGGTTTCGGGGAATACAGTACGTTACGCCTACCGAGGCATGGGCGAGCGCCGATCACAACGGCATCCTGCACAGTACCGACGGTGGGCAGACGTGGACGTTCGTACCCGACTATTATCGCCAAATCGTGCTGCTGACTCCGAGCCCGACGCCATTCGTGTTTCCGACGCCAGCGCCGACGCCGTGAGCGCTGTGACCTCGCCAGCCCTGATCCCGCCGCACGGCAGCTACCGCCAGCTGCGCAGCTTTCAGTGCGCGCAACAGGTCTACGACGCGACCGTCATCTTCTGCGATCGGTTCGTGGAGAAGCGTTCCCGCACCCGTGACCAGATGGTGCAGGCGGCGCGCAGCGGCGTGCAGAACATCGCCGAAGGTAGCATGGCCTCGGCGACCTCGAAGAAAATGGAGCTGAAGCTGACCGGCGTGGCCCGGGCCAGCCTGGAAGAGCTGCTGCTGGACTACCAGGACTTCCTGCGTCAGCGCCACCTGCGCCTCTGGCCCAAGGACTCGCCCGAAGCGCTGGCCGTGCGGAGGTGGTACCAGTCGGACGCGTCGGACAGGTCGGACCCGTCTGACGCTTACGGTATCGCCACGGCCTCGCCGGAAGTGGCGGCAAATACTCTGATCTGCCTGATCAATCAGGTCAGTTTCCTGCTGGGGCGGCAGTTGCGTCAACTTGAGCGGCAGTTTCTGCATGAAGGTGGCTTCAGCGAGCGGCTGTATCGCGAGCGCCAAACACGGCGGAGAGATCCGTGACCGCTCCTCCGCGGGGAGCCGGCACCGCGGCTCCGGGCGCCAGCCCATCACGTGCTGAGATGCACGGCGTGCCGACGAAGCGGCTCAACGAGCAAGTCAAACGGAACGCAAAGCGGTTTCCCCCGGATTTCGTGTTTCGGCTCACGAGCTAGGAATTTGCGGGTTTGAGATCGCAGATTGCGATGTGAGACGCGCCCCGCAACCGGTCGCAAATTGCGACCGCAAAGGCAAGGCGTGGCGGACGGCGGACACCGCGGTACGCCTTCGAGCACGGCGCACTGAGAGGAGGGAACCCGCGGCGTTCAAGCGCGCGGTCGCTATGCCGGATACCGGGTGTTGACCCGGCATGTTGTTTTGTTGGATGAAGGCAGCGGTCTGTGATCGGAACGGGCGACAGGCCCAGGTGATGAAGACCATGAGTTTAATGGCACCGAGTTGTCTTGCCACTTTCACTCGCGCGGGCGCTGAGCCAGGGAGCGAATCGCCGTGACCAGACGGTGTGGGCAAAACGGCAAGCCACGCGTGGAGCCTTACGACGCTGCCAACGCGCTTTCCGCTGTCCGGCTGCGCAGGGCGTTCAGCGGGCAACTGGGATGACCCGGTTCCCGTGCCCCTACCTGCACGGAGCGGTGGAACTCACCGACGAGCGCGAGCGGCACATCGCGCGGCGTCACCCGGATCTATACCGGGAACACTGGCCGCGGGTCGCCGAAGCCATTGCAGACCGCGACCAGGTGCGCTGCTCGGGGCGCGACCCAAGCACGCGATTGTTGACGCGCTGGTTTGCCGCCGTAGAAGGGGGTAAATACGTAGTGGCTGCGGTCGTCACCGAACTAGGCACCGACCGTCACTGGCTCTCCACTGCCTACATCGCGCGGCGTCTCAGCCAAGGAGTGAACGTCGAATGGCAGCGAAACTGACCCTCAACTACGACCGCGAGGGTGACATCCTCTACATCGACACCAAACCGCCGTACGAGGACCAGGAGTCTGAGGAAGTGGGTGACGGCGTGATCGCACGCCTCAATCCTCACACCGGTGAGGTGGAGAATTTGGAGATTCTGTTCTTCTCGTCTCGGTTGCAGGCGAAGGACTTCCTCAAGCTGCCGATTACCGCTGACCTGCGCCTCACAACGCAAGCGTAGAACTGCTGGTGTCCACTCCGCTAGTGAGGCCGCACGGCCACGTAGCCGCAAACGGCTCACACCCGGCGTTACCGCTCCGGGCCGAGTTGTGGTAAACGCCTAGCGCGCACGACAAAGCGATGCCGCGCATCTTCGACAACATCACCGGGACCGCTTGGGACAAGGGGCTGCGATGACGCAGTCTGCTGTGTCTGTGAGCGACGTCGCGCAGCTCATCCTGATCGTACGCGGTCGCCGAGTGATGCTCGACGCCGACCTGGCAGCGCTGTATGGCCTGCCAACGAAGGTGCTCGTCCAGGCAGTGAAGCGCAACCGCGAACGGTTTCCGCCCGACTTCATGCTTCAGCTCACCGATGCCGAGTTCGAGAATTTGAGGTCACAATTTGCAACCTCAAGTCAGTGGGGTGGCCGCCGGTATCCGCCTTATGCCTTCAGCGAGCAAGGCGTGGCGATGCTCTCCAGCGTCCTGCGAAGCAAGCGTGCGGTGCAGGTGAACATCGAGATCATGCGGGCCTTCGTTAGGCTCCGCCGCGTGCTGGCGTCACACAAGGATTTGGCGCAGAAGCTCCGCGAATTGGAGCAGCGTTATGATGGCCAGTTCAAGTTGGTGTTCGATGCTATCCGAGGACTCATGTCGCAGCCGGAGACCAAGCGCCGCCGGATCGGGTTTCTGGTCAAAGAAGCTGCGACTCAGTATCGAGCGGCCCGCAGCCGAAGGCAACGGACAGGGGCCTGACGATGCCTCGAATCTTTGACAACATTGACCAGTCTCTGCTTCCCGCGTTACGCGAGACGCTGAACGTCGCGGACAGGGCCGACTTCTGCGTCGGCTACTTCAATCTCCGCGGGTGGAAGCAACTCGACTCGTACATCGAGCGCTGGTCCGGCGGCGACGGCCACTGCTGCCGGCTCCTCGTTGGAATGAACCGCCAGCCGAACGAAGAGCTGCGGGCGGCCATGAGTCTGACCGGCGCGGACGGTGAGATCGACAATCAGACCGCTTTACGCCTCAAGAAAAAGCTGGCTGAAGACTTTCGTGAGCAGCTGGCTCTGGGCGTACCGACCAACGATGACGAAGTCGGGCTCCGACGATTGGGCACGCAGATCAAGGCGAAGAAGGTCGTCGTCAAGCTGTTCCTGCGTCATCCGTTACACGCCAAGCTCTATCTGCTGTTCCGCCCCGACCCGATCAACCCAACGGTCGGCTATCTCGGCAGCAGCAATCTCACGCTCGCCGGTCTGTCGAAGCAAGGCGAGCTGAACGTCGACGTTCTGGATCACGATGCCTGCAACAAGCTCGCGAGGTGGTTCGAAGACCGCTGGAGCGACCGCTGGTGCTTTGACATCTCCGACGAGCTGGTTGGCATCATCGATGAGAGCTGGGCCCGCGAGGACCTGATCCCACCGTACCACATCTACGTCAAGATGGCGTACCACCTGTCGCAGGAAGCGCGCGCCGGCCTGTCAGAGTTCCGCATCCCGAAGGAGTTCGGCAACAAGCTCTTCGAGTTCCAGACTGCGGCGGTCAAGATCGCCGCGCATCACCTGAACAAACGAGGCGGCGTGCTGATTGGCGACGTCGTGGGTTTGGGCAAGACGCTGATGGCAGCCGCCGTCGCCCGAATCATCCAAGAAGACCGCGGGCTGAGCACGCTGATCATCTGCCCGAAGAATCTCACCCGCATGTGGCAGACCTACGTCGACGAGTATGGCCTGCAAGCGAAAGTCCTCTCGATCAGTCGGGTCGTCCAAGAGCTCCCGAACGTTCCCGCTCGATTCCGATTGGTGCTCATCGATGAGAGCCACAACCTCCGCAACCGCGAAGGTCGCCGCTATCGCGCAATTCAAGAGTTCATCGCTCAAAGCAACAGCCACGTTATTCTCCTGTCGGCCACCCCGTACAACAAGACCTACCTCGACCTCTCGAATCAGCTGCGGCTCTTCGTGAAAGATGATCAAGACCTCGGTGTTCGACCGGAGCAACTGCTGCGGAACCTCGGAGGAGCCGAGGAGTTTAAGAGGCGCCACCAGTGCGAAGTTCGCACCCTTGCCGCTTTTGAGAAGAGTGCGTACGCCGACGATTGGCGCGACTTGATGCGCCTGTACCTGGTTCGCCGTACGCGAACCTTTATCCAGGACAACTACGCCCAAACCGATCCAGCCACCGGGCGGAAGTATCTGACCTTCGAAGATGGCTCACGCTCCTATTTCCCAACGCGCGTACCGAGGACGGTGAAGTTCAAGATCGACGACAAATCTTTGGCCGATCAATACGCCCGGCTCTACGCCGACGACGTGGTCAATACGATCAACCACCTCAATCTCCCGCGCTACGGACTCGGCAACTACGTGCACGCCGCGCCGCACGAGCCGCCCACGCAGGAGGAGGCGAAGGTGCTGCAAGATCTTTCGCGCGCCGGGCGCCGCCTCATGGGATTTTGTCGCACGAATCTCTTCAAGCGCCTCGAAAGCAGCGGTCAAGCGTTCCTGCAATCAGTCCAACGCCACATCCTCCGGAACTTCGTCTACCTGCACGCGCTCGAACGGGAAGATCGCCTTCCCATCGGCACGCAGGACGCCGCGCAGCTCGATGCCCGCGTCACCGACGAAGATGATGGCGCCTCCACGGGAAGTCTGTTCGACGATGACGACGGCAGTGCGGAGAACGGCAGTGACGCCACCGCGCTTCGGAACGAAGAAGATTTCAAGCGCCGAGCGGCCGAGATCTACGGTCAGTACTCGATTCAATACAAGCGCCGCTTCAAGTGGCTTCGCCCCGGGTTGTTCGTGAAGAGCCTGGCGAGTGACCTGCGCAGCGATTCGGCCGTGCTCCTCGCGATCCTGCGACAATGCGGCGAGTGGGACGCCAACAAGGACGCGAAGCTCGCCGCCTTGGCGCGATTACTCACGAAACAGCATCCCGAGGAGAAGGTCCTCGTCTTCACGCAGTTCGCCGACACGGTTCGGTATCTGGAGACTGAACTGCGGGCGCGGGGCGTCGCAAGACTTGCGGGCGTCACCGGCGACTCAACCGATCCGACCGCGGTCGCGTGGCGTTTCAGCCCAGAGAGCAACAATAGGGGAGGTAGCATTCTACCGAGCGACGAGTTCCGAGTGCTCATTGCTACGGATGTCCTCAGCGAAGGCCAGAACCTGCAGGACTGCGCGACCGTCGTGAACTACGATCTGCCGTGGGCCATCATCCGGCTTGTCCAGCGTGCCGGCCGTGTCGATCGAATCGGGCAGAAGGCCGATGCGATTCTCTGCTACTCGTTCCTTCCTGCCGACGGCGTCGAACGAATCATCCGACTCCGGGCTCGGGTGCGTCAGCGCCTCCAAGAGAACGCGGAGGTGGTAGGCACTGACGAGGCGTTCTTCGAAGACGATCGCAACAACCAGGTGGTCCTTGATCTCTACAGCGAGAAGGCCGGCATTCTCGACGGCGACGCGGACAGCGAGGTCGACCTGGCTTCGTATGCCTTCCAGATCTGGAAGAACGCCATCGATGCCGACCCGAGTCTGCAGAAGGCGATCCCCGAATTGCCGCCGGTCGTCTTCTCGACCCGAGCGCATCAGCCCGCTGCTGACGCGCCTGCCGGCGTGCTTGTGTATCTCCGGACAGCCGAAGGCACCGACGCACTCGCCTGGGTGAACGAGCAGGGCGACAACGTCACCCAGTCGCAACTTGCCATCTTGCGCGCCGCCGAGTGTGCGCCCAACACGCTGGCGATCCCGCGCCACGAGAAGCATCACGAACTCGTGCGGCGCGGCGTCGAACACATCGTCGAGGAAGAGAGGTCAGCGGGCGGGCAGCTCGGCCGCCCGTCGGGCGCGCGCTTCCGCACCTACGAGCGCCTGAAGCGCTACGCGGATGAGGTGAAGGGCACGCTGTTCGAGTCGCAGGAGTTGCTGAAGGCTATCGACGACATCTACCGCTACCCGCTGCGGCAGCCCGCGGTCGATACACTCAATCGCCAACTGCGCAGCGGCATCTCCGACCAGACCCTCGCGCAGCTCGTGGTCGCGCTGCGGGACGAGGATCGGCTGTGCGTCGTGCACGAAGAAGAGCAGACGCATGAGCCTCGAATCATCTGCTCGATGGGACTCTTTCCCGCAAGCGTTGGGCGGTAACCCCATGCCCTTCGACTCCACCCACGCTCGCCAGCTCATCCAGAATTTCGACTGGAACGCTCTCTTCGTCGAAGTCCTAGGCTGGTCGCAGCCGCAATCGACACGCTCCGTAGCGATGACCCACGACGGCAAGACGTTCCAGCGCCGCCAGGTCGCCCAGCTCTCGGGCGTGGTGGTCTTCGAGATCGCCGCTGACGAGGGCCCGATCCCCGACGCCAAGACCTGCGCAGCGCTGCACAAGGAAGTCGCCGCACTGCACCACGAGAACCTGCTGATCTTCACCGACAGGCAGCGCACCCAAAGCCTCTGGTACTGGGTGAAGCGGCAAGACGGGAAGACCTACCCGCGCGATCACCTCTACGCCCGCGGTCAACCCGGCGATCTCTTCCTCGGCAAGCTTGCCGCCATGGTCGTCGACATGAGCGAGCTGGACGAGGCCGGCAACCTGCCGATCACCGAGGTCGCTCGCCGCCTCAAGCAAGCGCTCGACGTGGAGCGCGTCACGAAGCGCTTCTACAAGGAGTACGAAGCCCAGCACGTCGCCTTCCTCCAGCTCATCGAAGGCATCGACGACGAGCGCCAGCGCCGCTGGTACGCGTCGGTGCTGCTGAACCGGCTGATGTTCATCTACTTCCTGCAGAAGAAGCACTTCATCGACAACGGCAACGGGAACTACCTGCAGGACAAACTGGCCGAGAGTCGTGCGACTGGAAAGAACCGCTACTACCGCCGCTTCCTTCGCACGCTTTTCTTCGAAGGGTTTGCAAAGCCGAAGGACCAACGTTCGCCCGAAGCCCACGCGTTGCTCGGTGAGATCAAGTACCTCAACGGCGGTCTGTTCCTGAAGCATCCGATCGAGGAACGGTATCCCGACATCGACGTGCCCGACGAGGCATTCGACAACCTCCTGGCGCTGTTCGGGCGCTATTCTTGGCACCTCGACGACAGGCCCGGTAAGGATGACAACGAGATCAATCCCGACGTCCTCGGCTACATCTTCGAGAAGTACATCAACCAGAAAGAGTTCGGCGCCTACTACACGCGCACCGAGATTACCGAGTACCTGTGCGAGCGGACGATACATCGGCTGGTGCTGGACGGGGTCAGCTCACCGGAGGTGCCGGGGGTAGCGCCGGCGCGCCAGTTCGAGTCGGTGGCCGACCTGCTCATCAACTTGGACGCCCCGCTGTGCCGGCAGTTACTCCACGACGTGCTGCCGAACCTGACCTTACTCGATCCGGCCTGCGGGTCGGGTGCGTTTCTCGTCGCGGCGATGAAGACGTTGATCAACGTATATGCTGCGGTCGTCGGGAGGATCGAGTTCCTCAACAACCGCAACCTCGCGGACTGGCTCCGCACCACCAAGCGCGAGCACCCGAGCATTGGCTACTTCATCAAGAAGCGGATCATCACCGACAACCTGTTCGGCGTCGACATTATGGAGGAGGCGACGGAAATCGCCAAGCTGCGCCTCTTCCTGGCGCTGGTCGCCGCGGTCGATCACGTCGATCAGCTCGAGCCCCTGCCGAACATCGACTTCAACATCCTCGCCGGCAACTCACTCATCGGCCTGATGCACGTCGACGATGAGGAGTTCAACCAGCACAAGGCACTAGGCGATCTGTTTCGCCGCAGCTACAAGGAGATTCTTGCCGAGAAGAACCGACTGATTGAGCAGTATCGCCATGCGACTGCCTACGCCGAGGACCTGACCGTCCTTCGCGATGACATCGACAAGAAGAAGGAGGCGGCGCGCACAACGCTGAATGAGATGCTGTTGACCGAGTTCGCTCGCCTCGGCATCAAGTTTGAGCAGGCCACGTGGGACGCGGCGAAGAAGACTGAAGGCAAGCCCACCAAGCGGGCGCTGACGCTTGCGGACATCCGCGCCTTGCGCCCTTTCCACTGGGGCTACGAGTTCGACGAGATTCTCAACAAGCGCGGCGGCTTCGATGCCATCATCGCCAACCCGCCGTGGGAGATCTTCAAGCCCAACGCCAAAGAGTTCTTCGACGACCATTCCGATCTGGTCTCGAAGAACAAGATGCGCATCGAGGACTTCGAGAAGGAGAAGGCGAAGCTGCTGCAGAAACCCGAGATCCGAGCTGCCTGGCTGGAGTACTTGAGCCGCTTCCCTTACGTAAGCCACTTCTTCCGGTCGGCGGCTGAGTACAAGAACCAGATCGCAGTCGTGAACGGAAAAAAAGCGGGGACCGACGTCAACCTCTACAAGCTCTTCATCGAGCGGTGCTTTGGTCTCCTTCGCGCGGCAGGCCGGTGCGGCATGCTGGCTCCTGCGGGCTTCTACACCGACCTCGGCAGCAAGCAGCTCCGGGAGATGCTCTTCTCTCAGGGGCAACTCGATGTCCTGTTTGGGCTGGCGAACGAGCGCTACATTTTCGAAGGCGTGCACCACGGGCAGAAGATCTGTCTGCTCGCCTTCGAGAAGGGCGGAAGCACAGAGCATTTCACCGCGGCGTTTCGCATCAATCCACGCGAGGCGGTCAGCCCCGATACACTGGAGACGTTTCTCCATGCGCGTTCCGAGCATGTCGAGATCAGCGTGCCGCTCGTGCGCCGGCTATCTCCTGACTCCCTGTCGATAATGGAGTTCCGGACAGCGACCGACGTTCGGGTTGCCGAGAAGATGACCCGCTTCCAGAGATTGGGAGAGACGGCGGTAGGAGTGTGGAATGTGGAGCTCCTCCGAGAGTTCGATATGGGCGACAAAACTGGGTTGTTTCGCTCGTCACCCAGTGCTTCGCGTGTGCCGCTAGTTCAAGGAAACATGATCCACCAGTTCGAGCCGTCGTTTGCTCCACCCCAGTATTGGATCGACTTGAAGGAGGGGCGCGCACGGCTGCTGGGACGTGCAGTCGACACAGGGCAGATCTTGTCGTACCAATGCTATCGATTGGCTCACCGCCGCATCGCCGGCAAGGTAAATGAGCGAACCCTGATCGCCTGCGTGTTGCCGAAAAATCGCTTTTGCGCCGACACAGCGCAGACTATCCGCAATCTGCTTCCGGGCCCGGTGACGCTGTACCTGACGGCGGTGTTCAACTCCTTCGTCGCTGATGCAGAAATGAAGCGCCGGATCACGCAGCACCTGGACATGCACTTCATGTACAATCTGCGAGTTCCGCGACTCACCGAGCGAGATGCTCTATTCGAACCGATAGTCCGGCGAGCAGCTTGCCTCACCTGCATGCCGGTTCCGGAAATTCTGACCGGAAGAATTCCGGAAATTCTGTCCGGTCTTCGAAAGGAGACCGGAGATGAGAGCAGAGAAGGAGGAGGCGTTTGAAAACGTCGGTGCACGGCCGG
>JBEKBJ010000039.1:0-39564 GCA_050015455.1 Binatia bacterium | reverse complement strand
CCGTATCGCTCGCCGCCGCCGCCGCTCCAACTCCGCCGCCGTCCCCTGTGGTCGCATGCACGCAGTATACACCACCGCGGACGATCTTTCTATTACTTATGCAATCCTCAATAAGGGCGCAGCTGCAGAGGTACAGCGGGTAGCCGCCGAGGCGCTGGCGCAGGCGCGACCGCAGGCGATTGCGCGTCACGAGGATGTCCGCGTCCATGCCGAGAGCGAAGGATCCGACGAAGTAGCGCTGCCCGACCCGGCCAAGGTCAATCTGCCGCTCCGCGCCATTCAACGCCGTCGCCACCGCGAGACCCACAGCCTCTCCCCCATGGCGGCAGGAGATCACCCCGAGCGAACGGGCGACGTTATTTGCCGTCCCGAACGGAACAATAGCGAGCGCCGGCCGTTCAGCCACGTCGGTGAGCATGATGGCCTGCACGACGTCACTTACCGTGCCGTCGCCACCAGCAGCAATCACGATCTCAGGTCGAGTGTTGTCGAGCAGGTGCGTCACACGCCGGACGTTTTCGCCGTCTCCACAGGTTTCCAGTTCTCCGCAGACGACGGCGTCACGTCGCAAGGAATCGCGTCCCCGCGACCACGCACTTGCTGCGGCACCGGTGTGTAAGTGGGGGTTGACGACCAGGGCAATACGGTTCCGTCGCTGTGGCCGCACTGTCGGAGCAGGCTGGGCACACGCCTCTTCCGGCACAGCTCGAATCACCCGCGGCGGTCCTCTCGCAGCAAGCGGCGGCGTGCGTTGCGGATCTGACGCAAGCCAAGGTGCATCAGGGTGCGCAGGTCGAAACGCGGCCACTCCAGCAACGCCTCCATGACGGTGACGGGCTTGCAGCCTTCGCCGCGCCAGTCGCTGATCTGGCTCGGCTTGTAGATCTTCGGACCGCGGCTGTGCAGCGTGCGCGGGTCGTACATCGTGCGGATGATGCGGACGGCACGCGTCGGCTTGGCCTTCTGGTGCACCTTGTCGGTGATCTTTTGAAGCTGGGCGAGCCCGCGCATGGAAAGAAACTCGCACTGCAGGGGAACGAGACAGGTTGAGGCGGCGACTAGGGCGTTGACGGTGAGCACGCCGAGCGATGGGGGACAGTCGATGAAAATTCGGTCGTAGCGGTCGGCGATCGGTGCGAGCGCTTCCTTGAGCGTCCGGTCCCATCCGATTTCACCGATGAGCTCGGCGTCGACGGTGGCGAGGTCCTCGTTGGCGGGCACGAGCTCCATGCGCGGCTTGCGTTTGAATTCCCGCTCGTCGATCAGGCCTTGGTCGTAGAGATCTTGCAGCTTGCGGAGACGTTCTTCGCTGGAGCCTTTTGGGGGGGCAATGGTTATGGTGGGGTTGACTGGTTCGAGGTGAAGCGTGCGCGGTTCCTCGATGTAGTAGAAACCGCGGAACGCAGCGGAGATGCCAAGCGAGAAGACGGCACCGACGATGCGGCCGGGTGCGATGTGTGAGCTGAGGTCGCCTTCGAGCGGTCGGTAGTCGTCATGCTCGATGCGGTAGTGTAGATGGGAAACTTGGGAGCGCGCTGCGCCGTACTCCACGGGGCTCGTACCAACGAAGTGGTCGTTGATGTATACGCGGGCACCAGATGGTCGGGTGCGGATAGTTACGCTTTCGGCGCAGCCGGCGAGGAGCAAGAGAGCGCAGAGGAGGGGCGCACGAGACATGGGAGCAGTAGGGCATAGCGCGACGTTAAAAGAAATACGCTTTGGGTGGACACTTGTCGCCGCGCTGGTGGTAGTGATCGCGCGGGCCGGGTGGGCGATCGAGGCGCGTTTGGTGTTCGAGGGGACGCAGCGAGCGGAGTGGGCAACGGTGGTGTTCATTCATGGCGCGGGCGGCACACCGGCGCAGTTTGCGAAATTGGGCGCGGCGCTCGGTGAGCGCGTGAACGTGGCGGCTTTCGTGTACGACGACACCGCGCGGCTGGCGCCGAGCGCGGAAGTGTTGCGAGGCGAGCTCGTTGCGGTGCGTGGTGCTGTCGTCGTCGTGGCGCACAGCTTGGGTGCACTGTTGCCACTGTACTTGGGCGCGACGGATCAAGGGGGGCAATTGCGGTGCCTAGCGGCTGTGTACGTCAACCCGCTGATCGGTGGGAGCCACTACGCAGACGACATCAAAGCGTTGTGGTGGTTGCGTCCGCTGAAGCCGTTTATCCAGCGCACGTTTTTTCGAGCAAGTGTACGTGATCTCGCACCGGAGAACGAGTTTGAGCAGAAGATTTTTGGACGGGACAGCGCGGTGTCGTCATTCCGTGAGCACACGGTGGTTATCTTCACAGAGAAAGCCGGCGAGGAGCCGGACATTAAGCCGGAACGGGTGCCACGCTTCTTTGGCAGAACACGTGAGGAGTTGCTTGCGCGAGTCGGGAAGGTAGTGAACGCGACGCCAACGGGTCATAATGCGCCGTTGTTGCACCCAGAGATTACGCAGCCGATCGTGAGCGGGTTCCTCGATGCGCCGCCGTGCCGGCGCGCGCCCACACCGCACTCGCCGTACGGATTGCAGTTGCACTAGAGCCTTTGGCCCGGCCAAAACCGCACCATCGAGAGAAGGAGAACTACGACGACCGTGCGCTTCAGGCCTCCCGGTCTTCGCGGATGAAGCGGCGGCGGCGGCGTGCGTTGCGGATCTGGCGCAAGCCAAGGTGCATCAGGGTGCGCATGTCGAAGCGCGGCCACTCCAGTAGCGCCTCCATGATGGTGATGGGCTTGCGGCCTGCGCCACGCCAGTCGCTGATCTGGCTCGGTTTGTAGATCTTCGGACCGCGGAACAGCGCGCTGCGGTCAAGGACGTCGTTCTCCCGAAGGTAGTCGACCTTCACCGGCAAACGGAGCCGGCGGGCAAGTCGCTGCTCGGCGCCCGAGCCGCGCGCACACTCCGGGTCGGTTACCTCGATGAGCAGGCGCAAGCCTCGACGCAAGACGATGATGAACAAGACGCGGGTGTCCAACTCTTCCGCGCACTCGTATGCCGCGTCGAGCAGGTCGTACGGCGTCACCGTAACCCCGCCCTGGTCGATGATCTCAGTCACACGACCGAGGCACTCCGCCGTCAACCCGGGACGCCCGCACGGACACGGCTCGGGCGATACGCGCACCAGGTCGCCCGTGAAGTAGCGCACCAGTGGCAGCACTTCATGCACCAACGTGGTCACCGTCAAAACTCCCGGCTGGCCAGCCGGAACCGGTTGATACGACCGTGGGTGCAGCACCTCGAATTCCAACAACTCATGACACAAATGCATCCGCCCCACCGTACAACCAATCCCCATCAGTAGAGTCTCGACGGACCCGTACATCTCCACCACCCGCGCGCCCCAGTCCTTTTCGATCAGCCGCCGTAACGCGGGTGGCAAGACTGCCCCACCGACGAAGATCACTTGTAGTGATCCAAGATCGCGATGCATGTCTAGACCTTGCACGCGCGCCAGCTCACGCAGCAGGATCGGCTCGAGCGGCAGACTGCTTAAGGCCGTCACCTTGAGCCGCTTGATGAAATCCAGGACGCGGGAGAACGGTACGTCCCAACTGAGATTGCCTGCGGGGATGTGGCAAGCCCCTGCGTGGCGGAGCGCTTCTTCAACGCAGAATGACACACCGGCGAACAGCGGGAAGCGGTTGAGGAGAACCGTCGGCGTCGACAGCTCCGGAACCATCGCATGCATCAGCGCTCCCATGCGCTGCATCTCGGCTAATGCGTACCACATTGAGATCGGCTCGCCGCTCGTGCCGCTAGTTTCATGGTAGTGCCACGTCTTCTCCGGCGGGACGGTCAGCATACCGTACGGCGTGGCGTCGCGGAGATGGTCCTTGAACGTCAGCGGCAGCCGGCCAAGGTCCGCGCGCCCGTTCAACTCGTGCCCCGCGAGGTGCTGCGAGTAGAAAGCGCTCCGCCGCGCTCGCGCGACGGCGTCACGCAACGCCTGATCACGGCTTGCCTCGTTAGCGTCACTCATCGCGACATTCGCTCTCTCCATCTTTGCGCCCTCATCCCTCCCGCAGTTCCTTCGCAGCGTCGCGCTGGTCCCCCCAGAAGAGCCTCAGCAACGCCGGGAGGAGAATAACTGACAAGACCAGGCAGAGAAAG
Source organism: Binatia bacterium (assembly GCA_050015455.1). Lineage (GTDB taxonomy): Bacteria > Desulfobacterota > Binatia > HRBIN30 > HRBIN30 > JAGDMS01. Next base: position 35,465 of record JBEKBJ010000039.1, on the reverse strand, counting down.
AGTCCCACACCGGCAAGCAACCCCATCGTGGCCAGGGCCGGATAGCGTGACAAGCCAAGGAAGCCGAATCCGGCGATGGTGGTCAGCGCCGTCACGACCACCGCTCTCCCCGTGTAACGAATGGCCTCCGCCACACTGCCCCGCTCACGGGCGCGGGCAACGATGTACACTCCGTAATCGACGCCGATGCCGAAGATCAAGGGCGTCACGATCAGGTTGACGGGGTCGAGCGCAATCCCGGTCGCCCACATTCCCGCGAAGAGCACGATCACGACCAGCACCACCGGAGCAAGGATGGCAATGCTCAAGCCGATGCTGCCGAAACTGATCAAGAGGAGCAGGAAGTTGCCGATCAACCCCAGCGCGAAAAAGCGCACCAACTCCCGGCGCAACACCGCACCAAGCTCCTCCTCCAAGAGCGATCGCGCTGCCAGGACCGGGCGCAGCTTCCCGAGATCCCGCTGCAGGCGTTCGGCCACCGTCCGCAGGCTGATTCCCGTCGCCGGCTGTACGTAAGTCGCGACGATGTACTCACCCTGCCGAGCGCGCACGTGGTGGCCGATGAGGAACGCCAGCGGCGCCAGCGCCGGAGTGTCGATGCGGACGATTTCGTGACGTAGCTGCTGGAACTCCGTAAAGAAATCCGCGAACCGTTGCGCCACGAACCCATGACGCGCCAGCGCTGCGCGTAGCTCTTCCACCGCCGCCGCCCGTGGCAACTGGTTGTAGCGGGCGAGACGTGCCTGCTGCGTTCGGGCCGAAGGCAACACTGCCTCGACACTCTGCACTGACCGGAGCAGGCCCTCACTCCGGTAACGCAGCAGCTGCAACCCGATTTTCTCACTATCCACCAGCGCGGCCTCTAAACTTGCTCGGCGGACTAGAACCGCACCTCCTGACTCCTGCCAGCCAAAACGCGCCGCGATCTCGTCCTGCACCCGTACCGCCTCGGAGTTGCGCGGCCGCAGATGCGCCAGGTGAATATCCAACGTCACTTGGCGTGCAGCGAACAGTAGCGCCACGCCCAGCAGCCCCGCGATGGTCCCCAACGGCATCGCCCGCATCGACGCCCTTTCCGCCACTCGCGCAAGGCGACGAGTCTCGAATGCGCCGGCACCCTGATGACCCGGCCGTGCAGCGAAAAAGCCGAGCGCAGGATATAGCGTGAAGAACTCCACGGTCGTCAAGAGCAGGCCAAGAGCAGTAAGGAACCCGATCTGCTGCACCGCGCCGAGGCAGGAAAACCCGATGACGACGAACGCCACTGCCGTCGTCGTCGTCGCCACCAGGTTCGCCAGCCCCAACCCTGCCAGCGTCGCAGTCACCGCCGCGCGTAGACTTTGGTGTTGCCGCTCCTGCAACAGGCGGGTGTAGAAATAGATGCCGGAATCGATCGACAATCCGTAGAGAATCGCCGCAAAGCTGATCGACACCGCGTTCAGCTCCTTGAACAGGAGGAGCGATAACGCGAACGTCGCCAACGTGGTCACTATCAGTGGGTATGTGACGAAGGGTAGGATCCGTAGGTTGCGGTAGCCAACAAAAAAGACGGCCAACACGCCGACGAGCGCCAGGGTTGAGTAGCGACCGACATCTCCACGCAGCGTCGCCGCGTCCTCAAGCGCGTACGCGTAACTGCCTGTGTACGCGACGCGGAGGGTGGAGGGCGCAGCTTGCTGCGCCGCTGCAAAATCACGGCGCACCTGCGCTTCCGCCTCGCGCACCTGACGCATCAAGCGCTCGACAAACCCGCTGTCGAAGGCCGACTCCTTCGGCCGCACCAGCAGCAGCAGCGCCCCCCCGTCTGGGGCAGCCAAGTAGCCCCCGCTCAGATTCGGGGCCATCTCTTCATACGACTCCGCAAGCGAACCGGCTGCGAGCCGCCGGGCGCCCAGTGGGTCTTCGACCACAGCCTTGGCGGCGCTGAGATCGAATGGGGCGCTGAGCATGGCGCGGTCCGCCACAACCTGAGCATCGATGCCGGCCGGCGTCAGGCGCTTGTCCAGCTCGGCGTAGTCCTTCTCTGTGAGATAATTGTACAGGTAGCGCCCGAGGACGCCGTCGAGAATCTGCTGCACGTCGACCCGCGACTGAACTGCGGCAACAGTGTCGAGCGCCGCAAGGCGAGGCGCGAAGGCGTCAGCAAATGCCTGCAGCCGATCAACTGGGTGGCCCTCGATCATCACCACCAACTGCTTCAGCTCTCCGAAGTCCGCCACGAACGACTTGAAGTCGTCGAAGGCCGGCTCGCCCTGCGGCAGCATATTGAGGACGTCGATGTCGAGGCGCAACCGCGTCAACGACAGTGCGGACACCAAGCACGCCACGACCGACGCAACGACGATCAGCCGGTGGTGGCGCTCGATGGCGGTAACCCAAGCGGCGTAGGGAAAGCTCACGATCCAGCCCACGGCTCCACTGGCTGGAACAAATCGTCTGCCAGAACTGGGTTTGCGTCGTAGCGCTGAATCGCGATGTCGAGCGCCAGATGCCGGCCTGGGTAGCGCAGCGCGATGCGGAACGGCAAGTCCACGTCACCGACCGATCGATAGTCGTCGTAGCGAATCACCATGCGCGGCCGGTCGCCTTCGTAGCTGGTTTCGTCGAGGATCGTTCCGGCGCGCGCATCGATGTGAATCTGGCGCAGCAAGTTGCCGCCGGCGTCGCGGCAGCTGACGACAATTCCTGATGCATCGACACCGTCCGCGCGGCAGGTCCCAGGGAAAGCGTTCGGTCCACGCAGAAACACCTGGCCTAGGTCTTCCTGGGAAAATGCCACGCCGCCATCCCGCGGGTGGCCATTGATGATCTTGTCCTCCATCGGCAGCGCCAGCTGGGCATGGTCCCCGCTACTGACATAGTCGAAGATGGTCAACCCGAACGGCAACATCAAGCGCAAGCGGAACCTGTCCGGCTTCTTGACCAACAGCACTCCGTCGGCGCTGTACCGTTCGCCTTCCTGCACGGCGTTGGCGCTAAAACGTGCCCGTAGCGAGGTAATGCGGTGCTCGCGCGCGCGCACTGTCTCGAGCGCCCGTACCGGATCCAGCGCCGGCGCAGGCGGCAGTACAGGACGCAACGCCGCGCACGACAACAAGCCCAGAACGGGCAGCGCAACGGGAGTGGCAAACCGCACGCGCCTCGCCAGTTTCAGCCTCATTGCTCGCGGCGTGACGGCTGCGGAAAACGCAGCACGAACTCGGCGGCAGCACGCAGGCGACCATCCACCTTCACACTGGCCCGCACCTTCACCGCTGCGCCGAACCGCCGCACCACCCGCGCCGCCACCAGCAAGTGGTACCCAGCGACCACCGATGGACGACAGCGGAAGCGGTCGATTTGCGCCAGCACGGCCGCCGATGCAGACCCTGAGGCTTCAGACGCCGCCAAACCGGCGGTTTGGGCCATCGCCTCCGCAAGCAGAACAGACGCGAGCCTACCCTCAGCATCGACCAGCGGATCATCCCGCGTGAGATTCTTCATGCCCACCGCCCACCGGCCCGGCGCCAACACCACGGCGCGGTCGAGCACATGAAACGGGTACGCGTGCGGCAGCCGCAGGGCTGGGGCGCGGCCCTCGCTGTGCGCTATCAGAAGATCAGGTTCCATTCGCAACGCCTCACTTGTGTTCGCTACGCTCCGCCTGCGGCGCCGCGACGTCGAACGTTGCATCGGGAATATCGATGTTGTAGTGTACATCACTTAAGGTGATTTCCAAGTTGTCCCCAAGCGCGTCGTCCAGACGGATCTTCTGCACAAACAGCTGCGGCCCCGCGAAGCGCAGCTGGATTGAACGGAACATGCGCTTCCAGGACTCTTGGCGCGGGACCAGGGTCACGTAGATCGCCGAATCGTCCTCCACGGCGGCCGCCTCGAAGCCTTGCTCCAATGCCTGCATTGACCCGGTGAAAACCGCACTCAGCTGCGTGAACATCGCCGCTATCGGCGCCATGCCGAGCGCTTGGCGCTCGCGCTCCGGCAGATTCGGGATGTGGACCTCCCGACCCGTGATCGTGACCGTCAGCGGCTGCGGCTGCTCCATCTTCAATAGGATGCGGTCGGGCCTCTTGAAGATGAAACGCCCGCTCGAAACCAGCGGCTCGTCCAGCAGACTCACGTGCTTCACCTGGATGTATGCGGCCGTCATGGTGCGCATATCCGGCTGTGCCTGCTGGATCAGCCGCAGGCACGCCTCCGTCGAGGTGCAGCGCCTGACCGCACTCGCCTGGCCGAGAGTCAGTCCCGCCGCCAAGCCGGCAATCACGCAGAGCAGCTTGCTTCTCACTCGGCTTCCGTCTTTGAGGCGCGCACGAATCCGCCGCTACGCCTGCGGCACGACGGTGCCGTTCTGATTTGTGAGGACAAAATCAGCGAGGGCATCAATCGAGGCGAATGCGAGCTTGCCAACCTCCTCATCGGGAATGCTCACCCCGAAGCGCTCTTCGACGAGCACCACCAACTCGAGTGCGTCGATCGAGTCAAGACCGAGCCCTTCAAGGAATATAGGCTCACTGTCTTGAATGTCTTCCGGGCACACGGTTTCCAGCTTCAGTCCTTCGACCAGCAGCGTCTTCAAGCTCCGTTTCAACTCGTCACGATTCACACGCCTACCCCTTTGGTTACTCCTTACAACAACGCCTCGACGCCGGGCAAGGGGCTGCGCCCCGCGTCTGTGCGGCGGGTCCGCTCCCGTTGGTCGCTTCACCGGTGCGATCAAGAAACTTGACTTATCAGAACGCCTGGCGCGTGCCGAAGAGGAACTGCACGTCGCTCGCTTTCTTCGCGTCGTCCACCCGCGTCGCCATCTCGATGTAGGCGACCGAAGGGAAGAATCCCATGAACTCGTAGACGGCTGCCAAGCCGACGCCGACACCGACGGCATAGCCACCAACGTCGTAGACTTTTGCGGCCGAATTACTGACCCGACCGCTATCAGCAAAGACGCGCAGTTGCGTGCGGCGCAGCACCAGCAGATCGAGGAGGTTCAGATCCAGCTCGGGATAAATGTCCTGACGGATCTCGCTCCGTATCAGGAAGATGTTGCGCCCGAGCTCCTCTTCCGCTCCGATGCCGCGGATCGAGAGCGAGCCCCCGAGGCTGTAGAGACCTTGGTTAGGAACTAGACTCGAGCCGAGCGGCTCACTGAAACCATTGACCACTTGGGCGGCGGCGACGGTGCGGTAGCTCCACAGCGGCTGCGTCAGGGTCACGTGCGCACCCCAATCGACATAGTTGAAGTCGCTGCCGAGTGCCTGATCGTACCAATCGGCGTACAGACGGACATTCCGTTCATGGCTCGGGTTATCGTATGAGAAAAGATTCGTGTAGTCGTAGCGGAAGCCGAGTGAATCCAGCTGACCGGTGGTGCGGAACGCCGGCCGCCGCTTGTCCTCGAAGCTGGCGTCGAGAGCCTGGAAGCCGTAGAAGGCATAGAGGTTGTGATGATAGGTGGTGGCATCGATCGGCGCTCCCCAGTGGGCACGCGCGCCGGCCGTGAAGCCGATGCTGCGATTCGTATAGAAGGCGGCGAGCGCCAGATCCTTACGGTAGTCGTAACGCGCGCGACCAACCACCAAACCGGAGATGCCAAACTCGGTGGAGCTGATCTCGACTTCCGCCGTGTCCAGCACCACCTGCGGCTCCGGCGGCTCGTAGTTGTCATCCCGGCGATCCTCCATGAGCTTGCGCTCGGGATCGATCACCGCCTGACAGACGTGGAATGAGGTGTCGCCCGAGACTTGGCCGACGTCACCATCACCGTTCCAGCGCACATCGACGTAACGGCCACCGATGCTTCGCAGGCGCACCGTCACCGGCTCCGCAACCGGACGTGACGACTCGCGGCGGATGCTCACGGTGCTGCGGAATCCCGGCGGCGCCGGTTGGTCCAGATCGACCGCATCAAAGCGGTAATTCAGCGCCGGATACGGCTGTAGCCACTGGTCGAAGAACCATTTGAGATCCCGACCGGCCGTGGCGGCGACGCACTCGCGGAAGGGGTTCACAGCCCCAGCGCACTGTTGCACGATCGCGTTGAAGGTGTCCTCGCCGACCAATTGTTGCAGCTTCTCCATGATCACGCGGCCTGGGGGCAGCGAGCTGTTGAAAGTTCTGATCTCTGCGTGCAGCGGATCGGCAACGCGAGCACGTTCGAAGAAGGCTTCGACGAAGGGGACCTTCGGCACGCTCTCGAAGCGGTCGACGATGGCGAAGATGTTGAACAGCTCGATCCAGTCCTGCACGCTGCGCGTCCCGGGACGCGCCTGATTGACGAAGCGCCAGGCCAAAACACGCGACAGGCCCTCGCGCACCCATGGGTAGTCGGCGGTGGTCTCACCACGCTCGACCGAGCGCAGCAGCTCGGCGTAGACGCTCTGGGCAATCTGGAGCTCGTGGAACGGCCGCAGCAGCCAGTGCACCTTCAGCGCGCGATCGGAAACGAGCACCGCCCCCTCCCCTGGCGCCGTGAGGTCCAACCGCAGCGGCGCTTCGACAACCACCAGCTCATCCGGCGGCGCAGGCACACCGGCCGGGCGGCGCGCGAGAATGTCGCGTACCGTATCGAGCAGGATCTCCGTCGGCGGAGGCTCAGGGCTGATGCGCGAGACATAGCGCTCCGGCCATCGGAAAAGGACGATGCGGGTGCCGCCGCTTTCGATCTCCGCCCGCAAGAGCTCTGCGGCGGCAACCAGGGAGAGGTAATGAACGGCCAGAACCGTGACATCCACAAATGGCTGGCGCGAGAAGTGCCGGCCGTTGAGCACCAGCTCGAGCGCCGGTGGCACCGTGAGATGGACGTCGAAGTCGGCGAGCGGCGGCGGCCAATCGGTTCGCCAAGCGCCGTCGGCGTCGAGGGCCGCGAGGTACGGGTACCAGCCACCGTTCATCGTGAGCTGCTGATCGAACCTACCGAAGCTGCCGAAGCGATACGGCACGCGTGTCTGGAAGCGCAGCGTGAGGGTGCGTGTGGCGCCGGGCGGGAGCGGTGCGATCGGCAAGCGCACCGCGGTGCCGTCGGGCAGCTGGGGTTCGCGCCATGGCTGGATTGCGATCGGCTCTCCCGCATCGCGCGCCTCCAGCACCTCCATGGATCCCGGATCGAAATCCTCCTCCGGGTAGATGAACGGCCGGTTGAAGTCATTGATGCCCGGATCGGGCGTTGAGAAGCGGTTGGGAAACAGGAAAAAGACGGCGTCGTGCAGCGTGGACGGGCTGGTGTTGGTAAACGTGACGTCGACGGTCCCATCGACGTGGGGGGCAACCAGAGAGACTGATGCCCGCAAGCGGTATCGTGGGGCTTCAGACCGAGCGTTGGTCACGCCCGCGGCCGATGCCACAAGCCACGTCACCACCCAAAGCGAGATCGCAGCGCCGTGTTCACACGGAGTTCCAACCCGCACATGCATGCCCCCATTCTGCTAAGCCAGAACCGCTCTCGGAGCAAGGATGCGACTTACATCGGCGGCATCTTCTCGGTACCGCGACAGTCGCCAACGGCCTAATCGAGGATCTACCGAATCACGGTTCCCGAGACGTCGGCGCAATAGATGTTCATGACGTAGGCCCAGTACCATTGCTCCTGGATCACTGGATCGATGAGATCCGTGCCGCCGCGCGAACTGATCACTTCTGCTCGCGCCCGCTCCACCCGGTCGGCCCAATTGATCGGAATCAGCTGGAAGAGCATGAAGCCGCAGGCGCGTGCCTTCCCCTGACCAAGGATCGTATGCGTCGCCGACGCTTGAGCGGAAACGGGTGACAGATGTACAGCCGTACTGGTGCAACCAACAAGGGCCAATCCCAAGAACCCGGTGAGAAATACAACGAGACCTACGTGCTTCATCCTACTCCTCCTTTCACGCCATACACTCTTCTACGGTTTCCCGATGCTGTCTAGTAGACGGCGCCGGATCTCTTGATACTCGGCCTCCGAGATCCTTCCCGCAGCCCGCAGGCGCTCGATACGGTCAAGCACGATACCCGGATCCTCGCCTGCCGAGCCAGGCGGCCCCTGGCCATCGGGCGCGCTGCTCCTCGCGCAAAACAACCAGCTTCTTACGGAACTCGTCGTAGTTGTATTGGTGGGCGGACCGTGCGGCGACGGCGGGCAACCAGGTGATGCTCAACGGCCAGCACAGGATTCCGGAGACGGCCGAGCCCGGCCGGTGCACATTACGGACTGAACACGCCGCCTGCACCGGAAACGAAAACCTCTGCCGACACGACCGCCGGAGCATCACAGAGAATCGATCCCGCGATGATACCAATGGCCTGCCCTTTCCACGCCATCTCCTTCTCGTCCCGCTGCCTGTTTCATCGTCGCGCCAGGCATGCGCGGCACTACTCCGTCCAGTGTCCCTGCACCTGTACTCCAACTGTTTTGGCCTTGTCAAGCGCCCACGCATCGCCAGCGGATCACCCTCACGGAGAGTATCGCCTCTAACCGGTCCGTTTAGCCAGGCTCCCCGGTTCGTCGCTCATCACTGGCACTGGCTCAGCGACGCGTCGCGGCAGATCGCCGCTGTCTTGTCGGTTCTCCGTCTGGGAGCGTTCGGAACTGACGCGTATACGCCTTGCACTGCGTGGCTCGGCGGTGACCTAGCGTTCGGGTTGCATGAGCCCATGACGCTCGCGTTCTCGACTCTTCTTCCTGATCTTCCGATGCTCAGCGGCACCCGTTCAGCGCGTTGTTCACCACCTGGAGGATGTCATCGACGGCGATCTGGCCGTTGCCGTTCGCGCCGCCGGCTGTGCACTTGCTCGGCCAACTGGAGAAGCACGGCGGAGGCCCCCGTCTGTAGCCCGGGATCACTGCCGCCCTGGCACTCGATCGGCAGGGTTGGATTTTCCAAATGACGTCACTCCGAGTGAGGATGCTCGTGTGCGGTCGTTGGTGAGCCAGACAGGCTCCTGCACATCTGGCGCCTTCTGACGCGACTCCACGGGAACCGTGCGCTCGACGTACTTAGCAATCTCTGTCAGCGTTACGATACCGTCCCCATCCTCATCCGCTTGCCCCCTCAGTCCTAAGGTTAGATACTGGGTGAACAGTCCGTGCGAACCAAATTCATATGACTTCTGAGTAGCCCTAGCCGCCGCGATGATGGCATTCGTTCGATACTTCCCAGCCATCAGCGCAAATCGACTCAGTTCGCTCACTTGATCATCGAGGCGCGCAGCTCCGGCCTGGCAAGCATCAAATATCATGACAATACTAGTCGCCCGGACTCGTCCGAAGTAGTCCACAATTTCTTGCATCGGGATTGCTGAATTGTAGGGATCCCCCTCGTCAACGAAGTCAACGGGCACAAAATACTTCTCTGTTTTGCCTTCCTGGTCGGAGACATCGGCGTAGCGACGATGGCCGGCAAAATAGATAATAATCGAGTCGTTTGGCCCAACCCGGCCCAACCCGATTGATCAACCAGGTCGAAAGGGCGGCCCGGATATTCCGCAGCGTTGCCTTGTCGTCGAGCAGGAGAGCGATGTGGTCACTGGCGAAGTTAAGCCGGTTGGTCGGATCATTCAGGACATCGAAGAAATCAACCGCGTCTTCACGCGCCGCCCCCAACGGACGTACATGTTGATATTTCGACACGCCAATTATGACCGCATACTGGACTCCGTTGACTGAAGACCGCTGCTGCTGATCGGCTTCGTCCTGCAAGCGGTGTGTACGCTCGCGGCCGCGTTCGGCGTGTGGAGCGGCCAGCCGTGGGCCGCCGGTGCGCTGGTGCTGCTGGGGGCAAGCATCGCAGCCACGTGGGTCATCGAGGGGTTAGTCCTCGGCATCATCGCCTATCTTCACGCCCTGCTGGTGGCGGTGCTCGCCATCGTCGTGGCCTTGATCATCGCGGCGTACGTGAGCTGCCAGCACGGACCGCGGATCGACTGATCGCCGTCGGGGTGCAGTCGGCGTTCGCAGCGCAACTCAGGCCGATGCACTTCGCTGCGCGCCACGCCTTAGCCTCGATAATCGCCGCGGCAATCTGAGGTTTTCTCGGGTGTCCCGACCCTGGCGCCTTGGGCACCGCGAATGCCGCGACGTTGCCCGTAGAAGTACGCGCGTAGTATTGCGAGCTTGTGGTGCGCGCAATTGATGATCATTATTCCAGCATGATGCAGGTGCAGTGCAAGGGTCTTCGATCGACCCGAAAGGAGGCCGCTCAATGTATATCGGCGGCAGCTTAGGCCTTATCCTCCTCATTGTTGTCATTGTCCTGATACTGCGGTAGCTCCAAGGCTGGGTGCGGCGCTGCTACTGCTCCGCGTTCACACTGAGTGAGAAGTTCACTGCAATCTCTGAGAGTTCCGACTCGGGATGGTTAAAGCCACCGTAGCCAGTCCCGGGTACTACAAGTGGTGGCGTCGAAGAAGGAGGCGAGACGAATGAAACCAGTCTGGATCGGCGGGGTAGCGAGTGTCGCGATGATGTCCGTTGTCGCGCTGGCTCAACCGGCGTGGGGCGGGTCGACGAAGTGCAAAATGAAGTACTCCCTCGCGGGGTGGTCGGCAGGGTACTCAACGGCGAGCGGCAGCGGCAGCATCAAGTGCGACAATGGCCAGTCGGCCCGCGTGTCCCTCCGGGCGAAAGGTGGCGGGCTTACGGCCGGGAAGTCCAAGATCGTCAATGGCAGCGGGACGTTCTCCGAGGTCGGTGACATCAGCGAACTTTTCGGGAGTTACGCTTCTGCGGAGGCCCATGCCGGGGCGGGCGGGGCGTCGGCAGCGCAGGTGGTGACGAAGGGCACCGTGTCCCTGGCGTTCTCGGGCAGCGGCAAGGGGATGGACCTTGGCGTGACGTTCGGCGAGTTTGTCATCGAGAAGCAGAGCGCCAAGAAGACGCGGAAGTAGGCCGTCGCGGGTGCGCTTGGGCTGGTCGCGCTTGCCGCCGCCGGCGGCAACTGGGCAGACATCAAGCGCTCGGTTGATTCCGTCCTCGCCGACGCCTGCGCGACCGCCACCGCAGTCGCCAAACGCTTCCGCAGCGCGTTGGGCGGCTAAAGGCGGGTGGATGCCTGAAAAGGGGAGGGTGCATGAATGATCGATCCACAGCGCTACTCCTGATTGCCGTCGCGCTGGCGGGATACGGCTTGTACATCGCGGGCTACGTGCCCGCGATGCTGCTCGGCCGGCCCGTACCGTTGCTGCTGATCGGCTTCGTCCTGCAAGCGGTGTGTGCGCTCGCGGCCGCGGTCGGCGTGTGGGGCGGCCAGCCGTGGGCCGCCCGCGTGGTGGTGCTGCTGGGGGTGAGCATCGCAGCCACATGGCTCATCGAGGGGTTCGTCCTCGGCATCGTCGCCTATCTTCACGCCCTGCTAGTGGCGGTGCTCGCCATCGTCGTCGCCTTGGTGATCGCAGCGTACGTCAAGCGCCAGCACGGACCGCGGATCGACTGATCGCCGTCGGGGTGCGGTCGGCGTTCGCAGCGCTATACCAGGTCGGCGGCCGCCAAGGCTGGGGCGTGTCGTCCGTGTTCAAGGATGGCGACAGGATGTCGGGGATACTGAAGCGAAGGCGTACCGGTGTCGCCTGGACGATGGGTGTGCTCCTGCTCGTGGTGTTCGTCGCGGTGGCCGCACACCACGCCGAGTGGCGGCGCTTCGCGGAGCTCCTGCGCAGTGCGCAGCCAGCCTGGCTGGGCGCTGCGGCGGCGCTCCAGGTTGCCACCTACGTGTGCGCCGCCGCGGTGTGGCAGCGCGCACTGCGCCACAACGGCGACGTGCGCCGGAGCGTGCGCAGCCTCGTCCCGCTCGGGCTCGCCAAGCTGTTCGCCGACCAGGCCCTCCCCTCGGCGGGGATGAGCGGGACGCTCCTCGTCGTGCGCGGGCTTCTCCGACGGGGCGTGCCGCGCGGGCTGGCCATCGCCGCCATGCTCGCCGACCTCGTGAGCTGGTACGCTGCTTACGCGCTCGTAGGCGCCGCCGCGCTCGCGATCCTCTGGCACCGCGGCGAACTGACCGGCGTCCTGGTCGCGATCGGCGTGGCGTTCTTGCTGCTGGCGACCGGTGTCCCGCTCGCGATCCTCGGGCTGCGCGGCCGCGAACGAAGTCTGCCGCGCTGGGTCCGGCGCCTTCCGTGGGCCAACGAGGTGTTCGCAGCGATCGCCGACGCCCAGCCCGGTGCAATCTTCGGCGGCACACTGGCCCCGGAGACCGTGACGCTCCAGCTCTTGATCTTCGTACTCGATGCGACCACGCTCGGCATCATGCTGCGCGCGATCGCGACACCGGCCGACGCGGCGGTGGTCTTTGCGAGCTTCGTCGTCGCATCGATGGTGGCCACGCTCGCCTGGGTGCCCGGCGGACTCGGGACCTTCGAGGGGACCTGTGTGGCCATGCTGCACGTGCACGGCGTAGGGATCGAGGCGGCGTTAGCCGCCACGCTCCTCGCGCGCGGCTTCACCTTCTGGCTTCCCATGGCGCCGGGACTTGCAATTGCGCGGCGCGAGATGATGCGCGAGACGGCGAGCGCTGGGCCGACAGCCGGGGCGGAGACGCCGTGACAGAACCAGACACATCTCGACTCGCGGCCAGGCCACTGCGCCGGTTCTGATGCGCCCCCTGGGGGCATAGGGCACCCTGCAAATTCCCCGCGCCGTGATGGCGTACAACCACCCGCGTAGAACCACGCGCGTAGTAATCCGAGCTTACGGCGCAGCCGTCCCTCCTCTAAAAGGAGGCGTATGGCGATCGAAGCGAATCTACAGCTGGCGGGAGTTCCCAGTAGCTTGACGCAGCCCGACATCATCCTGCCGTCGCAACACTTCGGACCGCGGCGCAAGCAGGCACCCGAGCAACGGCTCATGATTGCCGTCCTTCACGACGCGCTCGATTGCGTTGAGAAATATCGCTTCGCCACGATCCGTCACGGCCGCCGGCTCTTCCACGAGGCAAAGCAGTGGTTCCTCGCCGACGAGGCAGACTGGCCGTACTCCTTCGAATGCATTTGTGGGATCCTCGGTCTCGACTCGAACGCCGTACGCCAGCGTCTGCGCGTGGCGCCAGAGCCCCAACCAGTACGAGACACGAACGGAAACGCGGGAGCGTACGTGCGGAAGGTGCAAGCACATGACAAAAACACTCGCTGACCGCCGCGCGGCGCGTCAGCTAGCAGACGAATTTACATCGCTCGCTGTACTCATCCGCAGCGGCGCCGTGCCATCGTGGGCGGTGCTGAATGTGGCGCCGAGTGTGCGGATGATTGCGCATGTCTTGACGTGCGGCCCTTCTCCAAAAGATGAGACTTGGGGCCGTTGAAGGAGGAACTATCTCAGCAGGATCGCCGGAGCCGACCGGGCAGGTGGTGCCTCTCGAGGGAGACGCCAACGGGCGGCAGAGCAATACCGCAGCGGGGCCGTTGGGCTTGAGCCTGGTGACGATCGATGCAGGCCGACAAATGGCGGAGATAGAACGCGTGTTCCGCGCCGCTGGAAACCGCACTGGCCAGATGGAAGCGCTAGCCACTCTACGACGCTGGCCGTTCGACCCTAGGTTGGACAGTGCATCTCGGCAGAGAGCGAGCGCGCTCGTCTGGAAGTTCCAACCCAATGGCTGGGACGAAGTCTGACCGCTGCGGGCGCACCAAAACAATGAACTGGGATCAAATCGAAGACAAGTGGAAGGAACTTAAGGGGCGGTTCGCAGAAGGAGAATCACGATGCAACGAAGGACAATCATTTCGCGCGGACCAGGCAAGCGAGCCAGCGAAAGGCGGTCATCCCCGTACTGTGGCACCGTCCCCACGGGGATGCAGCGCCTCGAGGCCGCGGTCGTGACGCGGTCGACCCTGGGCGTCTGCTCGGTGCAGGACGATCTGCGCATCGTGGACTAGGCTGGTTGCAACCTCGTACCTGACTGCCAGAAAGGAGAGGCGAGTCACTATGCCACTGATTAACGTGATCATAGTTCTGGTGATCGTTGGAGTTCTACTTTACGTTGTAGAGACCCTTCTTCCAATTGATGTAACGATCAAACGCATCATTCACATCATTGTCATTCTTGCGGTCTGCATATGGTTGCTGCAAGCATTCCGAATCATTGGGCCATTGGGATCGTTTCGATTCAGATAGGCTCGCGCATTGGAGCGACGTGGCGCCGGACCTGAAGTTCTAGAGTCGTCGTGCGGAATAGGTCCGCAACCGGTGCAATACGGTGAATCGGCCGCGTGACGTGCAGCACGATGTGGTCAGTCAACCGAGCCAGCGAATTCAAAAGGAGGGATCGACATGATGTGTAAACGTTCAGTCTTGGTGGTTTCGCTTTTCGTACTGTGGGTCGTTTCCTCCGCCCACGCCGTTGATGGTCCGTTCGTCGGCATCGACCTGGGAGCTTCCGTGCCGACCAATGGCAACTATCGGGCGCACGTCCAAGAGGGCGGCACCGCCAATCCGTATCTCGGTTACATGTTCAATGACTATCTCGGGATGCAGGGCCAGCTCCACTTTACCTTCCAGGGGCCGGACAACGACCACCGCGGCTTCGCGCATGAGAACCGGACCACCACGCTCTTCGGGGGCACTGTTGGTCCGCGGCTGTCGCTGCCGCTGGGCGAGTTCGTGGAGCTGTATGGAACCGGTCAAGGCGGTGTCTTCACCGGTCTGAGCGGACGCCTCAACCACACCGCACCGGGCTTCTCGGTCGGTGGCGGCATTGACTTCAATGTCACGCCCCAGGTCGCGATCGGTCTGTTTGGTCGCTGGAACCGCACCTACATGTCACCACGGCCTAAGGATCTCGGGCCCACGCAGGTGAGCGACGACCGGTTCGGGGAGGACGCGCGCTGGGCGACGTTCGGAGTCGGCTTGAAATACGCCTTCAACGGACCAGCGGCAGCGCCGCCACCCGCGCCCCCAGCTCCGCCGCCAGTCGCGCAGGCGCCGCCACCAGCGCCGGTCAAGAAGAAGATCGTCCTGCGCAGCGTCCACTTCGATTTTGATAAGTCCACCATCCGGCCCGATGCCGCACCGGTCCTGAATGAGGCCGTGGCGACACTCAAAGCGGAAGGCGGCATCGCAGTGATTGTCGAAGGCCACACGGACAGCGTCGGGACCGACGCCTACAATCAGAAATTGTCGCATCGCCGCGCCGATGCGGTGCGGCAATATTTGGTGAAACACGGGATTCCAGCCAACCGCATTACAACTGAAGGGTTCGGCGAATCGCGCCCGGTGGCGTCCAACGACACCGCGGACGGCCGAGCCCAGAACAGACGTGTAGAGCTGCGCGTCGAATGAACGCGTCTCTCTCTACACACACAGCCCCGGCGGCGTTTCCGGAACCCCCCTCCGGTGCCGCCGGGGCTCCCCCCCAACCTGAAGGAGGCAGCAGTGACTCGCCTCGTCCCCAGTGCGCGGCCGGCTCGGCGAGCACTGGCATCGCCCACCGAGCGCGGGGCGCTCGTAGACTGCCGCATGAATGCCCCTACTGATGCGGCGACTGTTTTTGTGGTGGACGACAACGTCGGGGTGCGCAAGTCGTTGCGCGCGCTGCTGGAGTCGGCGGGCCTCGCGGTCGAGACGTACGCCTCGGGTGAAGAGTTCCTCGCTGCCTACGATCCCGAACGCCCGGGCTGCCTGGTGCTGGATGTCCGCTTGCGATACGGCAGCGGCCTTGACCTCCAGGACGAACTCCGCCGGCGCAAGGCGATACTCCCGATCATTGTGCTGACCGGCCACGGGGATGTGCAGACCTCCGTGCGGGCGCTGAAGGCGGGGGCATTCGACTTCCTGCAAAAGCCGGCGCCGCCCACTGTGTTACTGGAGCGGATCGGTGCCGCGATCGACTTCGATCACCAGGCACGCGCGGCGACGACCGACCGCGCCGCCGTCAGTGAGCGACTCGCGCACCTCACGCCCCGCGAGCGCGAAGTGATGGAGTTGCTGATCGCGGGCAAACCGTCCAAGGAGATCGCGGCGGCGTTGCATGTCAGCGTCCGTACCGTGGAAGGACACCGCCGCATGGTGCTCTTGAAGCTGAACGTCTCCTCGGCCGCGCAGCTGGTCCGCACCGTGCTGAGCGGACGCGAACCAGGTCCCTTGCGCGTAGAATGACGTCGACCAAGCTTCGGTGACGTTGCGAGTAACGCACGCACGTCAAGAGGATCCGCATGAGCGCAGAGGCAAGAAGACAGACCGTGTTAGTTATTGATGACGATCGCGAAGTCCGCGAGAGCCTGCGGACCCTCCTTCAACTCGACGGGTACAAGGTAAAAACAGCCAGGGATGGGCAGGACGCACTCGAGCAGCTTCGCGGTGGCCTTCGACCGTGCATCATTCTGTTGGACCTCATGATGCCAGCCATGGACGGCCAACACTTTCGTGCTGAGCAGCTTCGGAATCCAGAGTTCGCCCACATCCCCGTTGTCGTATTGTCAGGGCACTGCGACCCGCAGCAGAACGCGGCGTCCTTCGGGGCAGTGGCGTCTCTCCGCAAACCGGCCGAAATCGACACGGTGCTGCAATTGATCGAAGCGCACTGCGTGCGGCAGTACGAGTCCGCTCCCAGCTGCCGCCCTGCTGCCCCGGTGCGTCCGGCGGCAAAGGACTAGTGAGGAGGTCTCTCCGTTGCTGCCTCCGACTGGGCTCGGCACGTAGAACCACGCGCGTAGTTGTCCGATCTTACGACGGCACAGCGGTTTTCGTACAATCGAACCATGGCCAGTTCTCCGTGCTCATCAAGCGCAAGGCTCGATCGTGAGCAGATGGCGTAATCGGGCAGGTCAATCGTGGAACTTGCAGAACCATCAGGAACGAACAGCTACAACGCCAGAGACGACAGCCCCAGCGGCGAACCGTCCGTGTCGTCATCGCTCGAACACTTGATGGCCGGCAGTCAAGGCGTGATCACCAAGCGGATCGATTTGGCGCTGCTTGAGGGGCAAGAGCTGCTCTCGCGCACCCTCCAACGCGCCGCATTGGTCGCCTTTGCCATGGTCTTGGCGGCTGGAGCGTGGTTCGCGGTGGCGGCATGCCTGGTTCTGTTGGTCACCCCAAACGCCAGCCCGGTCATTCGTTTGGCCGCCTTCGGGGTGCTCAACGCAGGAGGTGCGCTTGGGCTCGTCGCGCTTGCCATGCGCGGTCGGCCACAGACACCGGCAGGCGCGAACAGCAATGTGTCCAGCACAACAGAGGAACCGTAACGGCAAGATCGCATTGCATTCGCCCGAAGGAAAGCACTGACCGTGGAAAAGACCGACTTCGCCGAACAGCGTGAGGACCTCCTGCAATCGATCGAGCGGGACCAGGAAGAGGTGCGCGTCGCCGTGCACGAGCTCACGGGTGCGGCCGGGTCCAAACTCGACGTGAGCGAGCACATCAAGAAGTTCCCGCTGACTTGGGCGATTGTGGCATTTCTCGTCGGCGTGTGGCTGGGTAGTCGGGGCGCTCCGGCCCACGTGGCCGGACAAAGGAGATCATGATGATCACAGATCAGATCGCGGAGGAGCCGCCGTTGCCGCGGCGCGCGGAGCAGGGACAACCAAACATCGCGGCAGTCCGCTCCAGACTGACGGACCTGGAACAACAGGCCCGCACCTTGATCAGACAGCGGCCGGTCGTGGCGGTGCTGGCGGCTGTCGGCGTCGGCTATCTGGTCGCCCGCCTCGTCTCTCGCGCAATGAGGTGAGCGCCATGAGTGATGCGGAGAATTCGAACGGACCAAACGGCGCGCCGAGCGGAACAGGGTGGCAGTCTCAAGATGCGCGCTCCCTCGGTGACCACGGTCGACAAATCCACCACGACGCGCACGCACTTGCCGCTGCCGTGCAGGGCGCGGCCGATGACTTGGAACACTACGTCACAGAACAGGTGCACCGGCGACCGTACAGCACCTTGGGAGTGGCGGCCGGGGTGGGTTTCGTTCTGGGCGGGGGTCTCCGTTCACGGTTGACCGCCGTGTTGCTCGGCGCCGCGACGAGATTGGCCATGGCTCTGGCCGCACGCGAGCTTGTTGCCCGGTTGTCGCCAGGCGCTTCCGCGTCCGTTCAGAACAAAAGCTCCTGAGAACGTCTTGGAGCAGGAAAGGAGCGATCATGAAGATTGAGGACATTTTGCAGGCACTGCCGTCGAAAGAAGACATCGCGAGCGCGGTCGGTCTACAGGCGCGGAGCTCCACGACTGGGGACATGCTCACGGCCTTCGCCATCTTCGGCACCGGGATGATCCTGGGCGCCGGGTTGGCGCTGTTGTTCGCGCCGAAGGCCGGTCACGAGATCCGCCACGACATTGCCGAGAAAGTCGGCGAGATTGGCGAACATCTGCGCGCGCAGGCACCACAGCCAGCCGCGCCCGCCAACGGACCCAGCGCCTGAACCTCGGGCACAAAGGAGAACGTTATGTCACTGTTGCTTCTGATTATCCTGTTGGTTCTGGTCTTCGGTGGCTTGCCCAACTGGGGCTATCATAGCTACGGGTATGCGCCATCCGGGATCGGCAGCATCATCCTCATCATAGTGCTCATCCTGCTGCTGACGGGGCGGCTGAACTTCTAGCGCCTCAGCGGCTCATGCAGCCGCTCTGTTACGTGGACAGAAAAGGAGAACACCATGATCGAGAGGAACGCCGTACTTCTCGCCTTGGGCGCGATCCTGATTGCGGGATGTGACCGCCTTCCTCACCCGTTTGGCTCGCTCTTCGGTGATGACGGCTGCCAGTACAAGGAAACCAGGTACTCGCACAAGTCAGTGGTCTGCCAGTCTGGAAGTCAGTATCGGTGTGACGACGGACAGTGGGAGGGGTCGGGAATCGCTTGCGCGGAGCATGCGCTCGTCACCGCCAAGAGCTGCACATTGAACGGAAGCTTGTACTCCGCCGGTTCAGCAAAATGCGAATCGGGCACCGAGTACCGGTGTGATGACGGAGTGTGGAGGAGCCTCGTAGTCGCTTGCAAGAGCGGCGATATCGAGGCGCGGATGGCGCCGGACAGGCGCCCCTGTATGGACAGCGGCGCAATGGTCGTGACGCAGTCTACTATCTGCACGTCCGGCATCACCTTCCGCTGCGAGGACGGCGAATGGCACGACCTCGGGACCACGTGTCAGTAGAGTGTGTCGCAGGAACCGTGGTTTTGTATGACCAGGATTTCCCCACGACTTGTAGCGGGCCGGAGTAATGTCGTCATACGGGCAAGGCAGCTGACGTCACAATGAACGCACTCCGGGTACTTGCGATGTTGGCGATCACCGTGGGCTGCGCTCAGGCAGCCGTTCTCGCCGAGGAACGGGCGCCGGCAGGGCTGGCGGGACCGGGCGGAGTCGTGGCCGCCGCGTTGGCGGGGCCGCGGAGTGACCGTGCCCTCACGGCTCCAGCAAGCTGTCCGTACCACTTCGATAGCGACATGCCGGCAGCCACATTCTGCGTCTACCGGGGAGTTGCGTTGGGTGGCGGCGGCGAGGTGTGCGCGACCGACGTCGTCGTTATTTGGAGCAGTCTCGCCTCGCAAGCGTCGGTGAGTGTTGCGCGCGCGGAGAAGGCATCAGCTTCGAACAGAGAGGTCTATCTGGGATTCGTCGCTGACCCGGAACTGGTCGTATGGGCGATCGTAGACCCTCGACAGGGCGACCGTGCCGAAATGGTAGGGTACACGCTCGGAAGCGAGGAGGCTGCGCAGCCACTAGCGGGACAGATGACACTGCGGGCGGTGCGCCGGGGGTCGGCGGATGTGCTCAGCATGGACTTGCGCGAACCGCGACGTTTCGACCTTGGGAGCTGCGCGTTCGCCTCGTACTCGGGAACGTTCCTTGGGATGCTGCGACCTCCGAGCGAGACGACGACCTCCGTCGATCCCTTCATCGTGCCCCGGCAGTGACCCCGCGCGAGTGGGCTCGGCAACCTGGGAGCAATCAGCGCACCCAGAAGATCCTTCGCCGGTCGGCAACACTGCGGAGGCGTGAGGGCGTAAGCCCCCGCGCGTAGAACCACGCGCGTAGTATTCCGAGCTTACGGCGGTGCCATGCCTTCCTGTACAAGCAAGCATGGCTATGGACGTGGATCGGTATCTGACGTGCGTTTGGGGGGACCACCTGGCACAGGTCCAACCCAAGCAGGAGTCACAGAGGAGAGTCTCGTCATGAAGCAGATGTCCGTCGCGTACAACCTTACGCAGCTGTGGGAACCAGCGGTGATTCTTCCTGCGCAGACGATCGACCGCCGCCTCGCCCGTATGCCGGAGATGCGCCTAGTGGCGGCGATGTTCGATGACGCCGTGGAGTGCGTCGTTCGCAATGTTGATGCGCGGTGCGGCGCCCGGCGGCGCCAGTTCCTAGAAGCGCGTGACTGGCTGTGGGATGACACGCGCGGCTGGCCGTTCGCTTTCGCCAACGTGTGTGACTTGCTCGGCCTCGATGCCACGGCGGTGCGCGAGCGTCTGGAAACGATCGTCCCCGGACAGCGGCGCGGGAGCGAAGAGCCGCATCGCCACCATGCAACCCCCGCCACATTGCGGGCCACCGGCGCACTCAATGAGCGGGGCTTCCGGCCAGACACATCGATCGAGATGAGGAGGTAGACCATGTACAGCGTAAACGAACGCAGGGCCGCAGAGCCGAGTACCGGCACTACAACGTGGGAACGGCAGGGAGAAGCCAGCGAGCACTGGCCTATGCGGTGGCGTCGCACGAACGGCGAGTTGTCCTCCTTCGATCGACTCGAACTCCTCGGCTGGGACGAGGTCTGAGCGCGCGGCAGGCTTGGTCGGTCCGCCCACGTTCTCTGCCGCCAAGCTTCGCGTACGATGGACCAAGCGTAGAGCTGAGGATCAGCTTGCCCTCCTGAGCGCCCGTATCTGTGGGCGCACGGTGGCGCCGCGAGGAGACGAAGAACCGAGGTGTAGAACCCCGCTGTGGCGCACATTGGGTCGGCTGCGTTTAGGTAAGCGGCAGCCTGTCGGTTCTTTGTCCAGCAGTTCGATGACCGATCGGCGTACCGCGCTCGGTTCAAGACCGAGTGTCTCGCAGATCACCGCGAACGAAAAGACATATCGGCGCTCCCCGCTCGTGATCCACTGCTCCGCTTCAGCACGGACAATACTTTCCGATGACCTCAAGTTGTGGATCGCATCCTCGAGCACCGCCAGCATCAGGGCGCGGATGCCTGGCTGGGGCAGGGCAGCGTGCGTCTGTGTGGTCGTTGGGCTTTCCGTTGTTGGGACTTCCAACGAGGCAAGCGCCACCTGCGCCGTCTCTTTCATCGAAGTACTCCCATATGCATGGGCTGCGCCCAGGCGTTGTCGAAGGCCTGCGCCCCGGTGGGGCTCGTACGTGTCAGAGTGGGGGCCGTTGTGCCCCGCGTGCGGGCGGGTAACGTGTTACTTAGCTGATGTAGAACTTATAACCACTGAGCCGATCAATGGCAATGGGTCCGCGGAACCCTTGCATCAACTGACAGCCGTTACGATCATCAGATGAGGACGACCAAGCAGCGTCCGCGTCGTCACACGGCGAGTGTTCCAGCGCGAGTGGAACAATTCTTTGCGGATCTTGGCCCAGGGCTCATCACCGGAGCGGCGGATGACGACCCGTCTGGTATCTCCACGTACTCGGTGACCGGGGCATCATTTGGATACGCGCCGCTCTGGATTGCGCCATTTTCCTTCCCCTTGATGGTTTCCGTGCAGCTGATGTGTGCACGGCTCGGGATGGTGACGGGGCGAGGCCTCGCGGGAGTGGTGCGGGGCCGCTATCCGCGCTGGGTGTTGTGGGGCGCCTGCGCGCTGCTCATCGTTGCCAACGTGATCAACATCGGCGCGGATTTGGCCGGCATGGCCGAGGCAACCGAGTTGGTGACGGGCTTCGACCATCGCGTGTTGATCCCGCTGTATGGCGTGCTGATCGTATTGCTCCTCTTCTCCTCCTATCGGCAGATCGCGCGCATCTTCAAATGGCTGACGCTGGTGCTGTTTGCGTACGTTGGCTCGGCCGTCTTGGCGCATCCGGCATGGGGAACGGCGTTGCGGGCGACCGTCATCCCACACGTGGAATGGTCGGCGCGGTATTTCTCGGTCCTTGTCGGCGTGCTCGGCACAACCATCTCTCCGTATCTTTTCTTCTGGCGGGCGTCGGTGGAAGTCGAAGAGGACCGTGCGATCGGACGCCGCACCCTGCGCCAACGGCACGGTGCAACCCAGGCGGAACTGCGTCGTTCGTTCATTGATGTGGTCATCGGAATGTTCTTCTCGAACTTCATCATGTATTTCATCATTCTGACCACTGCGGCAACGCTGCATGCACACAGGCACACGCAGATCAGCACGGCCCGCGAAGCCGCCGAGGCGCTGCGCCCGTTGGCCGGCCCGGCCGCCTATTGGCTCTTCACATTGGGACTGATTGGAACCGGGATGCTCGGCGTGCCCGTCTTGGCCGGGTCTTGCGCCTACACAATTACGGAAGCCTTCGCGTGGCGCGGGTCACTCGAAGATAAGCCGAATAGCGCGCGCCGTTTCTATGCGGTCGTGACCGTCGCAATGGTCGTTGGACTCCTCCTTGACGTCATCGGCATCAAGGCGGTGGCAATGCTCTTTTGGTCCGCGGTGGTGAACGGCGTCCTGGCGCCGCCGCTGATCGTGCTAGTCTTGCTGCTGACCAGTGATCGAGGGGTAATGGGGGCGCGGACCAATCCGCCACTGCTGCGCTGGCTCGGCTGGATCACCGCTGTCACCATGGCTGTCGCGGCAGTTGCGATGTTCGTGACCGTCTTGCTCTGAGACCGCTTTGGGGCAGTACCCCCGCCCGGCGCCTGCCGGCAACGCGGGGGTGCAAAGACGACGCGTGCGTAGAATCACGCGCGTAGTACTACGATCTTACGGCGCTGCCGCACTAGTTGTATAAGCGGGCATGGCTAAATTTAGAACGCTCAGCGTGTTGATTCTCGCGGCGACGGTGCTGTCGGGCTGTTACCGCTACGCAACTCACCCACGGCAGGAGACCACGACGACCACCACCACTACGTGCCCGGCTGGAACGCAGCTTCAGAGTGATGGGATGTGTCGATGAGTAACAGGGCCGGTAGGCAGGATAAGGGGTTTCTCCTCTATTGGTCATATTGTTGTACGCCAAGGACCCACCCAGGAGGGAAATCGGCTGTGAGATCTGTGATTCGTCCTGACGAGAGTAGTGCGGCCAGGTCGATCGGCGCGTGCCTTTTCGGTGCCGCTTTGGCGATCTTCGTCTTCGCGGCGTGTGGGGCGAAGCGCGAAACGATCGTTTCCTCGACGCACACAGTCACCGTCGACCAAGGCAAGCCCTCACCGCCGCGTATGGTCGATATATCCATTGTCGACCTGCACGAGGAGCCCGCGGCCGATCCGCAAATGGAGAAGGTGGTCGGAACGATCATCAACCAGGGTGAACGGCCGGTGAGCAAGATCTCGATCCGCATCGACTTGCTCGACGATGCCGGCAATCTAGTGAACAGCGTCACAACGCCGCCGCTCGCCCAGACAATCGCTGCGCTTGGCGGGCGAGCGACCTTCGAAGCTTCCGTTCCGCGAAACCCGGCCGTCACGACGTACCACGCAGTGGCGATCGCGCAATAGGCCCGGGCGCGCCCGCGCCGCGGCGCCCCGCAGCTTCGCGGTGAAGGCGGTGAAACGCCGCAACCAGGGCGACTGACGTGACCGCAAACCGATGAGAGGAGAACCGCAACGAACTGAGATCAAATCGAACGTCAGCGGATGGAACCCATGACTCTCGCGGCTCCAGCGGCGGGGCTCACCTTTGACGGAAATGAAGTCAGCGGTGCCGGTCAGACTGTGGGTGATCGCAGAACCAAACCCGTCTCGAGTGCGTCTCGAGACCGAACTTCAGAAGGAGGTACGTATGAACCGGTTTACTTCGACTCTCTCACTCGTATTGGCGTTCGGTCTGCTTGGAAGCGTGCCGGTCAGCTTGGCCCAAACGACAGTCACTACGACCGAGAAGACGACGACTTACTCGGGGGTAGTCTCCGAGATCAACCCAAGCAGCTCGACGATCATTCTCAAGTCCGAAACGGCTCCGGCTCCGGTGACGTACACCTTCACCAAGGAGACCGTCTTCGTAGATGCGCAGGGGAACGTCGTCTCGAGTGAGACGATCCGGAACTCCCCGGTGACCGTCGAGTACATGAAGGAAGGCGATCGAACGATCGTCAAGCGTGTCGTTGCGACGCGGCCCTCGGTGACCACCCACAAGGAGGAGACCACCACGCACACGGAGGAGACACGTTAGGGGATAAGGACCGGGGAGAAGGACCCCGAGCCGCTCAACCCCTTGCCGACGACGGGCGACCGGTGTCCGCCAAGCCGCGTCAGGTTCTCGACATCTCCGACGCGCGCAACACTTCGCGGTCGTCAGGTCCGCTGGCGCCCTCGACGGCGTCGATCATGGCGCGGAACTGGGGCATGGCTTCGTGAGCACCAAGAAGGTGGCGCGACGGACGACGAAGAACCGCGCGGCACCCGTCACAGCGCGCACTGGATGCTGTTCTAGCGAGAATGTGGAACATGAACCTGAACCTCGGGACGCTATGAGGATTCGATCATCCAGGACCTGATCCCGGCGATTGAGAATACTATCCTGCAAGGGCGCGTGCGGCAGTGAGCCTCAGTAATGCAAGCTGATCGTCAGCTCTACACTTCGTCCGTCATACGAGAAACTGGCGGCAGAGAACGTGGCCGGGCCGAGCAGACCTCTTGCGTCGTTTGAAAAACCGTAGCCTTCCGTTGGGATTCCCAGCCAGTTGGTGTCCAACTTGCCGTTGGAATTTTCATCATGAATGACGGCCAGCGCATACGTGCCCGGTGGGATGTCTTCAAAGTCGCAACGCGCTTGCGCGTTCCGAACCCTCAGCACCATCACATGCGATGCCGAGCGCAGGAACTCGGTAGGGAAACCAACTGGCGAGTCGAAAAGCGCGCAATCGACGGTTCCAGTGCTGTTTCTAATGTCCAGAATCTTCACATGGATTCCGGGGCAAGATGGGGATTGGGCAAGGGCGACGGCGGGAAGATACGCAAACATCAGCACGGCAAACAATGCTACAATGTGCGTTCCCCCCGAGCGGCCTGGCGCACCCGACCAACAAGTTATGAAGTGACTTGCTGTGCCCAAACTCGTGCGCTTTGTGTGCAGCATGTCGAGCACGGACTACTGTACCCCCCGGAGGCATCCCCGCAAGCTCGGAGAACCACGCGCGTGGTCTTACGCGGGCGGTATCGGCCGGTATCGGCCTGGCAACCGTGGACCGGGTCATTCGCCGGCACGGCGGTCGCGTGTGCGCAGAGGATGTTCTCGTTGGGTTTCCGAACGCTGCTGGCGAGAGGATCTTTGGTGGCGATGCTGGGCCTTCAAGAAAAGCACCCATATGATTGCCAAGAAAAAAGTGTCACATGCGGAGGAGCCATTTTCGGCCTAGGGAAAGCGAGGTTCACAATGAACGGCAAGTACTGGAGTCTCGCGGCGGGTGTGGCATGTACTCAAGCCAAGAGCATCGCCAGGATGCCCGTGAGAAAGATTCCATCGAACGTTCCGGCTCCCCCAATCGACGCGATCGGCGCCCCGAGCCCCTGGATTGCCCAGGTTCAACAGGTCTGCGCCGATTAGCGTGCCGAGGCTGGCCCGCCACGTACGCCACGATCGAGAACGCTCTGAACCTAAATTGTGGCCCCTCTGTTTTTTCCCTTGCCATTTATGGTAAGGAAACAGCGACGGATTCTTCACAGGGAGGCGTAACATGAAGCGCTCGAGCAAGGATGGATCCGCATTACGCAATTCTGCGCTGCTGTTCGCTGCCGTTTTGTGGTTCGGATGCGGTGGGGGTGGAGGCGGGCCTGCCGCCGCGCCGCCAACGGCAACGCCAACGGCAACGGTAGTCCTCCCGACTTCTACGCCGGCGTCGGTACCCGCGGGCCCAGGCGTTTCCAGTTCCATCACCGACGCCACGATTGATCCATCCGGTACTATCACCGTTACGTTCACCGTCACCGATGAAGCCGGCGTTCCGCTCACCGCCGTGCTGTCTTCGGCGCAAAATGATCAGCAGGCACGCGTACGGCTGACGATCGCGCATGTGGAGGATTATTCCGGCGGCGGCGAACTCGGCCGGATGTTCACCCGCTACGTCAACGAGATCAATGCGGTGCACCCAGCCTTCGACAGCAACGGGACCCTGCAAACGCTCGATGCCGCCAACGGCGTCTACCTGTACACTTTCGGCGCGCACCTGGCGCCGGGATTCGACCCGACACTTACCTACAGCATCGGTATGGAGGTGGATCGCACGGTGAACGGCGTGGAAAGTGGAGCGAATCCCGTGTTCGATCTCGTCCCTCAGCCGGCCCCCGGCGCAACCCCTGAAATCCTGGAGAGCACGACCACCGCTCAATGCAACTCCTGCCACGACCCCCTGATCGCACACAGCAACCGCCGCGAGGTGCGGCTGTGTATGCTCTGCCACACGGAAGCCGCCACGGACAATCCGCCCCCTCCGGAGCCCGCTCACAGCATCGATTTCCGCCACATGATCCATAAGATTCATGACGGCCAGGATCTGCCCTCGATCGTCAACGGCCCGGCCGGCACCGACACCACCTACGCCATTTACAGCAGCTTCCTCAAAGCGGACGTCGTGTTCGCGGAGAAGGACCCCACCGGGAAGATCACCGGGGTGGCGTTCCCGCAGGCCATCCGAGAGTGCGCCGTCTGCCATTCCGAAGGGCCGACGGCACAGTACTTCGAGCAACGCCCGGCGGCGGCCGTCTGCGCCTCGTGCCATGACGACGTGAACCCCTCGCTTGTGACCACCTCGGCCGGTCCTTCTGGCACCAATCACGTTGGGGGGCTCGGCTACGCCGACGGTGATTGCGCCTTCTGTCACATCCCCGACTCGGGGAATGAGTTTGATATCTCGGTCGTCGGCGCCCACGTCGTTCCCGAGCGCTCGAAGCAGCTGCAGGGCCTCAACGTCAACATCACCGCTCTGACGAACCACAACGCCGGGCAGACGCCGACGATCTTGTTCACCGTCACCGACAATGCCGGCAACTCCTTCGGCGCCGCCGATGTCGCGGCGCTCAATCGGCTGGCGTTCGCGATCGACGGGCCCACCACCGAGTACACCGCGGACACCGCGGCCGAGCTGTCACCGACGGCGGTCGGCGGCGGCGCGTCGGGCACGCTGACCGGGCCCGACGCCAATGGCGTGTTCAGCTACACGCCGAAGCTGAGCATTCCGGCGGCCGCCAGTGGCACCTGGGCGATCGGCGCCGAGGCACGCCGCGCCGTGCAGCTGCCGCCGAGTCAGGAATATGCGTCAATTCTTCCGACCCAAACGGCCGAGGAGGCCGCCCCCAATCCGGTCGTCACGTTCACGGTCGACAACTCCACCGCCCTGCCGCACCGGATCGTGGTTGATAACCAGCACTGCGCTGCCTGTCACGGCCAGTTCTCCAAAGATTTCTCCATCCACGGCAACCTGCGCAACAACATCGAGTACTGCGAGATCTGTCACAACCCCAACCTGACCGACGGCTCGCTTCGCAAGCTCGATCCGGCCGCAGTGGCAAGCGGAGAACAGACCGCCATGCTCGATTTCAAGCGCATGATCCATAAGATCCACACCGGGAATGATCTCGAGCAGAAGCCGTACGTCATCTACGGCTTCGGCGCGCCCTACAGCATCATCGATTTCTCCAACCTCCTCTTCCCCGGTGACCGGCGTGATTGCGCGAAATGCCATGTGACGGTCCCGGAACCCACGTACCTCATGCCACCGTACCCAGGCACCGCAATCGGTTCGATCGTCACTCACTTGGATCCGGCAACGGGGAATGAGGTAATCGATGGCCGGCTCGGCCCGATCCAGTCGGTGTGCACCGCGTGTCACGATGGGGACGATGCGGTGGCTCATGCGGAGACGATGACGGCGCCGGATGGTACGGAAGCCTGCACAGTATGTCATCAGGAGGGAGCTGCCTTCGCCGTGTCACTTGAGCACGCGGGGAGGAATTAGCGCAGCGATTTGGATCGACGGCGGGGGCCGCACCGGCCGGATCCCTGCCGCCCAGACACTTGGCCGGAAGGGGGTTCGTGTTGAGGAAACGGTCGATCCTCCTAGTCACGCTCGGCTTGTGGGCCGGGTGGCTGACCTGCGTGCCGGCCAACGCGGCAGAGGTGAGCGGCGACCTGTCCTTGCTGGGCCAGGTTCGTCAGGGGGATCAGTCGCGCGAGACTGAAGCGCCCACCGACCTGTACGGGAACTTCATCGGCAGCAACCATGGCGCCGATTTGGAAACGTATTTCCGCCTGGAGCGTGATTTCGGCCTGGGCCACACGCAGACCGATTTCTACGCCGGCGCCCTGCATCTGCCCAGCACGAACCCGGGGATCGACATCACCCTCGGCCGTCAGTTCCTTACGCTCGGGCCGGGTGGCGCCTTTGTCGCGGATGCGGGAAAGATCCGCGTCGACCCCGCCGGTGCACCGGTTGGCTTCACCGTCTTCGGCGGCCAGCCGCGCTACTTCGAGCCCACGGTTTCTTCCGCCAGCCTGTCACAAGATGAGCAGATCTTCGGTGGTGACGTGCACACCACGCATTTGAAGGACGGCCGCCTGAGCCTCGGGTATTTCGAGCAGCACCGGGACGGCCGCATCTTGCGTCAACTCGCCACGGCGACCGGTTCACAGTCCTTCTCGCAGCTGCCCGGGCTCCCCCACGTCTATGGCTCATTCGCGCTCGACACCGGCAAGCACAACATCGACCAAGGCACCGCCGGGCTGGACGTCTTCCTGTCGCAACCCCGTCTGTCGCTGAACTTCGAGAGCACGTACTACAAGCCGCAGGACCAGGGCGGGCGCGTGATCGCCAACCAGAATCTGCGCCAGGATCCGATCTTCGAGTTGTTTTCGATCAGCGACATGCTCCAATTCCGTGGCGGGCTGCGCTACATGCTCAGCCGTAGTGTCTCCGCCTTCGGAGACTACTCGTATCAACGCTACGAAGCGCAGGAAGGCCACATGGTGAATGGCCACATCGCCAGCGCCGGCCTCCTGTGGCTGCCGGGTGGTGATGGCCTTGAAGTGGTCCGGATCGAGTATTACCTGTTCGATAGCAACGGCGGCAATGTCAACGGTGGAAAGATCTACTACGAGAGCCGGGTCTACGATCGCATCCTGTTCCACACGAAGATCGACGTCGGCTCGTACACCAAGGTAACCAACGAGCACGACACCGCGGTTACGGGCCTGCTCGGACTGGGCTACGTCGTTTCGCCCGGCCTCGTCTGGGAGGTCGACTTCGAAGGCAATCGCAACAAGGACTTCGACGACGACTTCCGCTTCGACTTTCTGATTACCTACCATTTCGACTATCGCAGCAAAAAACCAGCCTTGCCTCAGCGCACCGCAGGAACGAGCGAGGGTTGGGAGACTCTTGGAAGGAGGCCGGTGTTGTGAGGGGGTGGACGCGTGTCGGCATGGTGCTGGTCGTGGCGGCGGCAATCATTTCTGCCTGCCGCCAGTACCTTCCCTCCAACCGCTATCTGCAGGTGCGTCAGCCTTCGAGCGCGCTCCAGAGCACGGCGGATGCGCGCAACAAGTTCAATCACGCTGCGCATGCGCCGGTGTTAGCGGCAAAGGACGTGACCTGCATCGATTGCCACCGCTTCGATGAGTTGATCGACAGCGGCAATGAGGAAATGGCCCGTGAGCTGTCGGCCCTGGGGCAATACCCAGGCGGTGTTAAGTGCCACTTCTGCCACACGGGTGAGAGCCGCGTGGCCAAGGCACCGAAGGCGTGCACGACCTGCCACCAAAACCTGGCGCCGTTGATCCCGGAAGATCACCAGGTCGCGTGGCTCAAGGTGCACGCGGGCATGGCGCAGGCGAACCCAGCGCGGTGTGAGAACTGCCATAGCCAGGCCTTCTGTATCGATTGCCATGACCGCCGCGATACGATTCAGACGCGGGTGCACGAGCGCAACTTCCTGTTCTTCCACTCGGTCGAAGCGCGTGCCAACCCCATGCAGTGCGGCAGCTGTCACCGCAAGGACTTCTGCGACAACTGCCACCAGCAGGGCAAGGTGGGTGGAGTAGGCCAATGACGCGTCGCCTCATACTAGCCAGCTTGTTCATGCTGGCCGCCGGATGCGGCAGCAGTGGTCCGCCGCAAAGCGAGGACTACGGGAACCTGTTCAACTCACCGGCAGGTCTGATCCTCACCGAGGACGAGCACCCCACCGGTTGGGGTCGGCCCGATTGCTTCAGCTGCCACGACGTCGGCAACATTCACATCGTCAACCGCACCGGCATCCCTGACCTCGACCTCGCGGCGGTGCGCGCCGTCGTCCAAAGCGAGGGCTTGGCGAGTTGCCCGCAATGCCACGGTGACAACGGGGTACAACCATGAGGCTCGCTGCGCTGCTCCTGCTGGCTTTGCTCGTTGTCATCCACCCCGTCGCGGCGCAGGAGGACGAATCAGCGAGCCCGCATCGGATGCTCAAGCCGAACGGCGAGGTGGACACGGAGAAGTGCGCCGTCTGCCACAACCCGGACATGTCGCTGGCCCGCCCGAAGGCAGAGGTCTGCACCTTGTGTCACAGCGTCACGACCCACAGCGGCACGGTTGAGCACGTGCAGGCGAGTGCCGCGAGCGTGACGACCCTCTTCGGCGGCAAGCAGCAAGCCGAACCGGCGCTGCCACTTACCGAGAACGGCGGTATTTACTGCGGCACGTGTCACCTCTTCCACGATCCGCGTGTGATGACCAACGAGACGCCGCTGGCTCAGGCCTGGGTAGCGCCCGACACCGGATTGCCCGAGGCCGTTCGCAAAGCCGTCGAGGCGCAGTGGCCGCCGATCGCAGAGAAGTACGGCGAGAGCGCGCCAGGAGCGAAGTTTTCCACTCATGGCACCAGAATGCTTCGCCTGCCGGTCGCAGATGGAGCACTCTGCCGACATTGCCACGGAACCCTGCCATGAGACTGTGTGTGCTGAGTATGATTGTGGTTGGGTTACTGGTTGCCGGCTGTGGCGGCCACGAGTCGTCACGTTACGATGGGGGACCGCCACCGACCGCCGGCATTGCTACGCCCGGCGGCGTCGTACACCTCGATCTCGATTGCACCATTTGTCACACCGCCCAGGTGCCCCCGGGAAGCGAACAGCCCGGCCAAACGCTGCCGACATGCAACGTCGCCGCCTGTCACGAGCATGATCCCACAGGACCGCTACCGGCGCTGGTCCACCAACCGGCGCCGTTGCCGGGCTCGGATTGTCTCGACTGCCATCATGCGCACACGAGCAACAACATCCTTCTCGTACGGGAGCAGATTCTCACGGCGGCAGGCGAACGAGCCGTCGAGTTAACCAACCTGAACGGTGTCGCCGACGGGGGGTTTGTCAGCGTGACGCCGCCGGTACGCGGCGTGTGTCAGGTGTGCCACACGAGCACGCGCTTCTATCGCGCCGACGGTTCGGGCGAGCCGCACTTCACCTTCCCCTGCTTCACCTGTCACCGCCATGCGGCCGGCTTTGCTCCGCCACCCACGGCGGCTGCGACGCCGACCGTCACCCCGACGCCTTGATCAGCCGTAGCGTCTGGACACCAGAGCCGCTGTGTGGTTTCTGGTCGGGCGTGGCGCGGGTACGCGCACGATGACCGTAAGCAAGCGGCAGCGAAGGCAGGCAGCAGGGTTGGGTATCCTGCTGCGGGTCGAGCGGAGCTTCTGGCGCGCGGGGATGACGAAGATCGTCGGCGTCGACGAGGTTGGCGTCGGGCCGCTCGCCGGTCCGGTGCTCGCGGCGGCGGTCATTCTGCCATCAATGACCTTCTCCGCCCCCTACTTTACCTTACCCGACGGGTTTGGTTGATACGACCTTCGCGCTTGAGCCTCGCGTCGCCGCTCAGGGCCCCCGCAGCTTCCTTCACACGCCCCTTGATCTCATCCGTCTCTCATGTCTTGAGCGCCGCTCCGCAACGAGACGGTGCCGGCGCTACAATCGTTCGGTTTCGGAACGCTGCTGGGGAGAGGATCTTTGGTGCCGATGCCGGGCCTTCAAAAAAGCACTTCAAGAAAGCACAAGAAAAGTGTAGAGTAGAAACGGCTTATTTTCGGCCTCGGGAAAGTGAGGTTCACAATGAACGGCAAGCACCGGATTCTCGTGGCAAGCGTGGCCTTCGCCGCGCTCCTTTGGGCTCCCTCCTCAACGCTGGCCCAATCACTGGGTGATGCGCAGAGCTTCGCGATCTTGGGTGCAACACCGGACGTGGAGGCCAACGGAACCGGGAGCGTCATCAACGGAGATGTCGGTGTCACACCAGCGGCCTCGATCATTGCCTTTGATGGGACCGGGGCGACGGTGCTTTTTCCATTCACCACACACGCCAACGATGGGGCCGCCATCGCGGCTATGACTTCGGCCATGGCTCTGTACACTTCCTTAGGCGTAGGGACCTGTAGCCCGCTGGGCTCGGACCTGTCCATTGACTCACCCATCGGGCCCGGGACTTATTGTTTTTCGACGACGGCTGATTTGCCGGCCTCGACAAACCTGACTCTCAGTGGCGCAGGAACCTACATCTTCCGGGTAGGGAGCGCGCTGACCGCCAACGTCTCCTCGACGGTTACTCTGCTCAACGGCGCTGACCCTTGCAACGTGTTCTGGCAGGTCGACAGCGCGGCAACTCTCAATGGAGTCAACTTCGTAGGAACTGTTCTCGCGCAGGCAACGGTCAGCCTCGGGACCGGCGCAAGCCTTGCCGGTAGGGCCATCAGCACAACCGCCGCAGTGACGCTGGCTGGCACCGACACCGTCGGGGGGTGCAGCGCCGCCGAGGCCCCCACTGAAACGCCAACTGAAACGCCAACTGGAACGCCGACTGGAACCCCGACCGGTACGCCGACCCAGACCCTGACGACCACGCCCACCGGGACGGGTACACAGACGCCGACGGCGACGCCGACTCAGACATCGACGAACACGGCGACGCCGACGACCACGCCCACCGGGACACCGACGACGACTGCTACATCGATCCCCACCAGCGTCGCCACTGCACCCGCGACGTTCGCCGTCACGCCAAGCGCCACTCCGACCGCTACCTCGTCCGGGACGCCGACCGTGTCGGCGACGCCGACGAACACGCCGACCCCTACGAGCACATCGCCGCCGGTTCCGCTTATTCCGACACCGTCGTCCGGCGCGGGCCTGTTGCTGATCAGCGGACTCGGTCTCTCGATGGCGTGGATGTTGCGGCGATCGGCACGCTCAACCCGGAACTGAGACCGGAGCCGCGTAGGCGTCACAGCGCGCGGAGAAACTGGCGGGAGTTCCTACCAGCATGTCACGGGCCAACATTATGGTACCCTCGCCAGCACTTCGCGGCTGGCGAAAACAACCACCAGAGCAACGACTCATGAATCAACACGCCCATGCGTTGACTGGGCGCGCCCCGGGCTTCGACATGAGTAACGCGGCCAAGCTCTTCGTGCCGTTCCAGCGCTTACACAAGCTCACTGAGTTCG
This sequence comes from Binatia bacterium, assembly GCA_050015455.1. Classification (GTDB taxonomy): domain Bacteria; phylum Desulfobacterota; class Binatia; order HRBIN30; family HRBIN30; genus JAGDMS01. The sequence continues at coordinate 1,971 of JBEKBJ010000039.1, read as the reverse complement.
AGGGGCAGCGGGATCGGTCTGGCGACTGTGCAGCGAATTACTCGCCGGCACGGCGGTCGCGTGTGGGCAGAGGGCGCGCCGGAGCAGGGGGCGATGTTCTACTTCACGCTGGAACCGTGACCGAATGCTCCAAGAGCACCTTGTCACCGAAAGCGGTGCCGAGGCGCGGCGTCCCCGTCACGCTTCCCGCACTCCGGGCTGTGATCGGCTTTGCGTTGGTGCGCCGGCAAGCAATGTAGTCGTCGACCGCTCTTCTGACCCGGTCTTTGGGTCTGTGAAGGGTCCCTTCACCGGTGCGTCGGCCAGTGCGCAGCTCCATCCAAACGACCTTGATTGGCGGAGTGGCCGCCACGGCGGCATTTTGGATTGCCAGGGCGATCTCATGTCTTGAGCGCCGCTCCGCAACGACACGGTGCCGGCGCGACAATCGTTGGGTTTCCGAACGCTGCTGGCGAGAGGATCTTTGGTGCCGATGCCGGGCCTTCAAGAAAAGCACCTGTATGATTGCCAAGAAAAAAGTGTTATATGCGGGGGGCCATTTTCGGCCTAGGGAAAGCGAGGTTCACAATGAACGGCAGGTACTGGAGTCTCGTGGCAGGTGTGGCATGTACCGCGCTCCTTCACGGTCCCTCCCCAGCATCGGCGGCGACCTCGCCAACACTGGGTGCGGCGGAGACCTTCTCGGTCCTAGCTGCCTCGTCGATGAGCGCCGCCGCCGCTGGTACCAACGTCACCGGTGATCTGGGCCTCAGCCCGGGTCTCGCGAGCTCGCTAACCGGTCCTTGGACGGTGGGAGGCACGGAGTATTTCGGTCCACTTTCTCTGGCCGCGACTGCTCAGACCGATGCCTTGGGTGCCTTCAACAACCTGGCAGGTCAGAGTTCCGATGGGGGGTGGAGTGCGAGCCCGTGGAGCCCAGTGCCGGGTGTGTGGACTGCGGCCTCCGATACTACGTTTGCTGGAACGATCACTCTCAACGGCGGCTACAATGATGTCTGGGTTTTCCAGGTTGGGCGCGACATGACGTTCTCTGGCTCGGTGGTCCTGACCGGTAATGCGCAACCCTGTAATGTGTTTTGGCAGATCGGCCGAAGCGCGACCATCGCTTCAGGCAGTACGTTTGTAGGAACTCTCATTGCGTCGGCGGATGTCACCCTGGTCTCCGGCGCAACCGTTGACGGCCGAATCATATCGCTCAATAGCTCTTTGACGACGGACGGCAACACCATCTCCGGCCCGACCTGCCTCGCCGCCTCGACACCGACCGGCACGCCGCCCACGGCGACGCCGACGGTTACCGGCACGCCGCCCACGGCGACGCCGACGGTTACCGGCACGCCGCCCACGGCGACGCCGACCGAGACGGCAACCGTGACACCGACCCCGACGGAAACGCCAACCGTCACCGCCACACCGACCGCGACGCCAACGAGGACCCCGGTCCCGCCGATCCTGCACATCAGCAAGACATCCAGCTCGGTCGTCGCACCCGGTGCGACGCTGGTCTACACATTGAAATACAGCAACGTCGGCGGCACCACGGCGACCAGTGTGGTGATCACGGAAACCGTTCCCGCCCATACGACCTTCAACGCCGCAGCGAGCACATCCGGATGGTCGTGCCCCGGCAGCCCGCCTGCTACCGTCTGCACGTTGAGCGTTTCCGACCTCGCACAGGGTGGAACTCAATCCGTGCTGTTTGCGGTCACAGTGGACAATCCGCCGGGCACGACGATTGTCCGCAACACAGTGCGCATCGCCGCCGCTGGGGTGACCCCTGTCTCCACCACGACCATCGTCCGCATACCCGCCCCGGTTCCGCTGCTGAGCACATTGGGATTCGCAGCGCTGTTGGCCCCAAATCCGGCGCTAACGCACCGGCGCGCGCGATCCGGCGCGTTGGGCGCCGCTGCGGGCGGCTGACGCCGGCCGGGCGGCCCGCTGTGGTCGGCGAGTGGGCCGAGCCAAACT
>JBEKBJ010000038.1:0-40747 GCA_050015455.1 Binatia bacterium | reverse complement strand
CGAACTTGTCCGGCAGCAGCAGGTCGTCGCTGTCCAGGTACTGGACGAACTCGCCCCGGGCCGCACGGCGCCCCGCCTCGCGGGCAGGCCCGGGACCGCGGTTGGGTTGCCGCAGCACGGCCACCTCGTCGGGGTGCTGTTCGCGCAACGTCTCGGCCACCTGCGGCGTGTCGTCAGTCGAGCCATCGTCGACGATGACGATCTCGATCGGCTGGTAGGTCTGTGCCAATACGCTGGCAACCGCCTGGCGCAGCAACTGCGGGCGGTTGTACACGGGGATGATGGTGGTGATGAGTCCCGGTATCATGCCAGTCAAGCTCGATGCGAACGACCGCCCTGCCACTGCGACACTGCACATTCAGGGCTTGATGGCTTCCATGAACAGCGAGTCGGGCTTGCTGACCTTGCCGTTCTCATCAGTGTCCAAACGATAACTCGGCCAGTCGTTCACCAAGCTACGTGCAGCGGACTGCACCAAGGGCGACTCGAAACCCACCGACTTCAACAGTTCGCCGAGCGAAAGACGATCGTACATCCAGTGGTGCAACTCTCCCGAGGCGTGAAAGCACCCGACCAGCAGCGCCCGCCGGCCATCCTCATCCAATGCGAGCCGCAGGAGCATATTGCGCGCTCGGTTCTTCAGCATCCGAAACCAACCGAGAAATGCCAGACGATCGGGCGGATCCGGCGCCACCGGTGGCGGCATCTGAAGTACATCAACAATATTCCCGATGCGCGATCGGACAAAATCCCGGTTGGACAGGTCGGTACGACGCAACTCCTCTTCGATCCTCCCGCCACCCCGTTCCCTCGCCATCTGGTCGAGCAACTCGAGCGTCATCCATTCATAGTCGGCGATCGCTGATTCATTCCCCGCAAGAACCGTATCCAGTTTCTGAAGATAGAGCCGGCAAATCATCTCGAGATCCGGCACCACAACGCGGATGATCCCGCCGGGCTTCAGCACCCTGAAGCATTCCTTCATGAAGACCGTTGCGGCATCATAGGAAAGGTGTTCGAGAACGTGCGAGTGGTACACGAGATCGCACGACCCCGTGTACAATGGGATGCCTTTGCGCAGATCGTGGGCGATGACTTCCGGACCGCAGGATCTGATGTCGATATTAATCCAGCCCGGGCGATACCTGTCTCCGCAGCCAAGATTTACTCTGTTCATTGAACCGGCAGCATACTTTCGTACAGCTTTAGGTACCGTGACGCCTGCAGCTCGTCCGCGTATTCTCGCTCGGCGATCTCCCGGCAGCGGTGCGCCATCTTGGTTCGAAGTTCGCCATCTTCGAGAAGGGTCCGGATACCCCTGGAAAGATCCTCCGCACTTTGGGCTTCCGCCAGATAACCGGTAAGCCCCGGCCTGACCAAGTCCGGAACCCCGCCGACATCGAACGCCACCATCGGCGTGCCGCAGGCCATGCTTTCCAGTAGCACCAGCGGTAAGTTGTCGGCTCGTGTGGGCAAGACGAACAGGTCGGCCATCGAATAGATGGACGCCATTTCTGTGTCGTCTGCGATGGACCCCAGAGTCACAGCCCGCATCTCGGTCTCAGCAAGGAATTCGTCCAGGCGACCGCTGCCGAAGCACAGCAGCCACAGCCGCTTGCGGATGGCTTCGGGAAGTAGTTCCAACGCCCGAAACAGCAGGAGCGCACCTTTTCTCGGACTCTCCAGATTCCCTGCCGCAAACAGCAGGGCATACTCTCCCTCCCGGATGCCGAGAGTCGCTCGGCGAGAGCGGGAAGGGAGCGGCCGGTAAACGTTGACGTCGATGCCGTAGGGAATGCAGTGAATCGGGTGTCGTTTCAGGACACTCTTGGCTGCCTGCTCCGCGAGCCAGCGACTCGGGGCGACGATCGCGAGGCGCGAGCGCGAGTACACATGCTTCTTCAGCTGCACTTCCAGCTTGGTGTTGTCCCGAATGATGGGGTAATCCTCGTTCGGGTACGGGCACTTGCCACAACCGGTCTGCCAGCGGTCGCAATCGTAGCTGTAGACACAATGTCCAGTGAAGCTCCACATGTCGTGGAGTGTGAACACTGCCGGCTTCCTTCTGGCCAACTTGGGTAGCGTCATGTAGTTGAAGTACCCGGTATGCAGATTGTGAAAGTTGAGTATGTCCGACTTCTGGAAGAACGGGTGGTTGACGACATCGCCCGTGCCGAGGATGTGAGCCTGGTTGAAGCCGAGATAGTAGGTGAACGGGTGGATCTTTCTTTCCAGCCAGCCGATCCGGCGGGGAAACGCGTCAACCCGATCGCTGGGCTTACTAACCAGCCCGGCGAGAATGTAGGACTCGGCACCAAGCCGATTGAGCGCGGTGTGCAGGCGATGGGCGGCGATCCCAGCGCCACCGATCACATCCGATTGGTTGATGTGCAACACCCTCATTGAGCCGGTCGATCCATCTGGTATCTCGCAGTCGCTCAGACGGCCGCACGCGTCGTACCCTCCGCGTCGAGTCGGTAGGCCGCCGCCCACAGGTTCAGGATCAACAGTCGCCATGCGAGATTGCGGAAGATGCTGATCGCGTGTGGAAACCGGTACCCAAACTTCGAGGCGTGGAAGTAGGCCTGCATGGCGGGGCGGAGCCCGAGGGCGCCGGTCCAACCACCAGGCCGAAGGATGATGTCCTCCGCGTAGCCGCGGAACGCGCCGGGTGCATCGATCCACGAGGCAGCGATGCCGGCGCCGAACTTGTCGCGCCACACAATCTCCTCGGGCAGCAGCCGGTATTGCTCGGCCATGCTCCGCAGCATCCACTTGCAGTGGCGGCCCCGTATCAACGACGCTTCCGGCAATCGGTAGGCGATCTCGGCGATACGCCTGTCCAAGTAGGGAGCGCGCGCTTCCACGCTCACTGACATGCTGGCCTTGTCCACCTTCATGACGTAGTTGTTGGGCAGTTGGTGGCGGGTTTCGAACAGTCGGACGGCGCCGAAAAACGAACCGTGCGCCTCCCGCAGGCAGCCACGAAACGCGGCCAAGAAGCGCAGGAAACCGGCGCCGTACCGGCGCCCGGCGTAATGGCGGTAGAGCAGGAACGCTCGCCACCAGGCCGGGGCACGCTGCGCCTTTGCCGCGAACTCGAACGACGTGTAGCCGCCGAACAATTCGTCCGCGCCTTCGCCCACGAGCACCACCTTGACTCCCGCCGCGCGACACCGCCGGTAGAGGAGACGGGTGGTGAGCAGTCCCCAGTCGCCGAACAGGTCGTCGAACCAGCCCGCGTTGTTCTCGATCCCCTCGGTGATATCCGCGGGCGAGAACAGGAACTCTTTGTGCTGCGAGCCGATGTGCCGGCTGACGAGCCGGGCTTGGGGGCGCTCGTCGACCGGCGAGTCGCTGAACCCCATGCTGAAGGTGCGGATGGGACGTTGCCGTGCTGCCAAGGCGGCCAAAATACCGGAGTCGAGCCCTCCGGACAGCAGCAGCGCCACTGGGACATCCGCGTTGAGGTGCTCGTCGACCACCCGGGTCATGGTCTCGTATAACCGCGCCTCGACTGGCGCTCGCGCCGAGGCCTCGAAATCCGTTTCGGTCGCGGGAAAGAAATACCGCTGCGGTTCCTCGACACCTCCGCCGGCAACCGCCAGCCGGTGCCCCGGCGGCAGCTTGGACACGCCGGCAAGGATGGTGCGGTGCAACTCATACGTGTAGCCGAACTCGACAAACTGCCCGAGCGCCTCTCGGTCGACCACCGGCCGGAAGTCGGGCAGCGCCCACAGAGCCTTGATCTCCGAGACGAACACCATACCGCCGCCGGGGCGCGCCCAATAGTACAGTGGCTTCATCCCCATCGGATCGCGCGCCAACAACAACCGCCGCTCCCGACGGTCCCATAGCGCGAAGGCGAACATGCCGCAGAAGCGGTCGAGCGCCGCATCGCCCCACGACGCCAGCGCCTGCAACACCACTTCGGTGTCGCTCCGCGACCGAAAGTGACAGCCGGCCTGCTCCAACTCCTGGCGGAGCGCCGAAAAATTGTAGAGCTCGCCGTTGTAGGCCAGCGTCCAGCGCCCGTCCTCTGTGGTCATCGGCTGATGCGCCCGCTCCGACAGGTCCAGGATGCTGAGCCGGTTGTGGGCGAGGGCAAGGCCGGCTTCGGGATCCACGAATATGCCGTGATCGTCCGGGCCCCGGTGGGCAAGAATCCGGCGCATCCGCTCCAGCGTCGGCGTGTCGTAGGACGCCCCGCAAGAGTACCATCCAGCGATGCCGCACATGACGATCAACCGGGTTCAGCCAAGGCGTTCTCGAACGCGGCCCGCGTGCGGGACCGCTCGCTTCCCAGCGGCGTTGCCAGTTGCCGCGTGGTTTGCGGCGCCCCCATGAACTCAGGGCCGCAGACGCTGCCGGAGCTTCGATGCCGAGTGCCGCAATGTTCCATAGAGCACGACGGAAAACGGCGGAGTGGGCAGGGGTTCATCGGGCAGTTCCGTCTCCCGAGGCGATCTTCCGTCTGCGGCACGGCCAGAGCGTGACGCAGCCTGACGGAGCGCCTGCCAGTTCCGCCACAGGCGCCACCAGTTCTCCATGAGGTCGTGGTTCAGAGTGCCTCGCTCCGCTCGGTATCGCCCCAGCGAGGCGAGGTTGATCCGTGTCACCTCCGCCGCCAGCTTGTCGGCCTTCCGATAACGGTCGCTCACCGAATTCTCCCGTTGCCGGTAGTGAATCCCCACGTACGGCAAATGGGTGATCGTCCGATTTTGCTCCAGGACGCGCAGGATCAGGTCGGTGTCCGACGCGCAGCCCCAGCGCTCGTCCCATCCGCCCATGCGCAGCAACTCGTCGCGCCGGTGCATCTGGGCATCGGAGTGCCACAGCTGAATGTCGAAAAAACAGAGGCGGTACCACTCGTGCCCCGGTTTGCGATGGAGTTGCAGGGGGTCAATCCTGCCGCGCAACAGAGCCCGCTCCCCCAGATAGGAGGCAACCGGTTTCAGGTCCGCAGCGCAGCTCAACGTCCGGCAGTAGACCGCCTGCACCTCCGGGTGAGCCGTGAGCTCCGCGGCGAGCAGCTCCAGCATCCGCGGGCACATGACGTCGTCGGCATCCAGCTTGACCACATAGGTTCCCGTCGCCTCTTTCAGTGCCCGATTCCAGTTCCGCGTCATGCCCAGGTTGACCGGGTTGGAGACGAGACGAAACCGCGCGTCAGGCCCGGCAGCCGCCAGAGCGATCTCCCTGCTCCCGTCCGCTCCCCGGTCGTCGGCCGCAATGACCTCGAAATCATCGAGGCTCTGCGCCCGGATCGAGGCGAGCGCCTGTCCGATGAATTCGGCGTCGTTGAAGAACGGCACCAGGACCGAAACGAGCGGCGCCACCATTGTTCTGCGGTGCGCTCAGGCCCCACCCCGGACGCGGGCCTCGACGGCTTTGGCCGCGCCATAGAGTGCCAGCGTGCGCCGGACGCCTAAAGCGCGGGAAAGTAGCCTGATAGTGGCGCTGTACTCCTCGTCGACGGGGCGAAACTCGGGATCCAGCTCGAAGATGTGGCGCAACGCCCGCTCGAACCGCTCGCTGTCGAAACGCTTCAGGACCCGCAACTCCTTGTAGTAGTACTGGGCCAGCCGGCGCGCGCGGTCGCAGCTCAGCTCTCTCCGCTGCGTCAGCATCGCTTCGATCTTTTCTAAGACGCGGTGGTGGGCCACCGCGTTCTCGCGCAAAGATCCGTCGGTGATTCTGGGGGCAGGATGGTGTCGCCACCAGTAGGCGATCCCGCTTGTACTCGACACGATCCGGCCGTCGCGCAATGCCGCCCGACAGAACCAGTCCCAGTCGTCGAGATTGTAGACATCCGCTTCCCAACGCATACCGCCGACATAGGCACTCCGGTAGAGGGCCGCTCCAGTCGGTACCGCCCGCCCGGCCAAGACGGCGTCGACGACTGGCTCCATGGTTGGCGCCGCAAATTCCCTTCGCGTGCCCGGGATCTCGTCATCGCGGGTGTCGAGATGCACCTCTCCCCAGCCGGAAACCACGATGTCCGCACGACGCTCTCGGGCGATCCGTAACTCTTGGGCCAGCGCGCCGTCAACCAGAACATCATCGGAGTCGAGGAACTTCAAGAACTCTCCCCGCGCCGCGTTCATGCCTGAGTTCCTGGCCTCGTCCACGCCGGCGCGATCTTGCAGGCGAATCGTGACCACCCGATCGCCGTACCGTTCGAGGACGGCACCGGTTGCATCGGCCGAGGCGTCGTCGACCACGACCACCTCGAGGCCAGCGACGTCCTGCCGCAGACAGCTCTCGATAGCCTCGCCGAGCAATCGCGCTCGGTTGAACGTCGGAATGATTACCGAGACGGCAACGCTCATGGTCCTGCGGCTACGGCCTGTTCCGGTTTCTGAACAGCATGTCCACCTCCACCATCTCGCCGTCCTTGCCCTTCCAGCCCGACATGTCCATCAGGCCGAACCCACGCGCGGCCAGGTAGGCGTAGACCTCGGTGAACACTGGGGCGCCTTGATACATGGGCTTGACGCTCGATTCGACGAGAACGTAGCTCACCGCCGCGAGCGTCCGTTCGGCTCCCGCCAGGGCCTTCAGCTCGTAGCCCTGCACGTCGAGCTTGAGGAGAAATACGTCCTTCAGTTGCTTCTCCTCGCAGTAGCGGTCGATCGTCGTCAACGGCACCTGGGCGGTGGTGATCTCGCCAGTGCGAATCTGCTGTCGCTCCCACGCATCGGCGATGGGCGGAAGGAACGAACTCGAAGAGCTCATGTCGGCCATGACGTGCAGGTCCGCACTGCCCGGCCGGTCGGATACGCCCAGTTGGTTGATGACAATTCCATCGCCACTGAACGTGCGCCTCAGGTATCGGGCCGCTGCCTCCGCCGGCTCGAAGGCATGGATCTCGGCTGACGGGCACCACGCCTTCCACCAGCGGAGAAACCACCCGTGGTGGGCGCCGACGTCAAGAACGATGTGGTGCCCGTCCGGACGCGGCAGCTGCGCCAGGATCTTCCAGTCCTCGTGCAGGTGCGGCTTCGACAGTCGCAGCGTCCTTAGCAGCCGGTTGAGCATCGCTGCGTGATGCGGATTCCTCAGCGGGGTGGTGGCGCCGGAAGCTTGCGGAAAACGAGGTTGTGTCCGACCTGCACAATCAGTTCGAACTGCGTTCGGTCCGCTTCCCTCGCCACCCGCGATGGCCCCTCGTGACCCCGAAAGGGGTAATAGTCGTGGAGCGCCCTGAAACCGGTGTAGAGCCCGGCATCGTCCAGCACGATCAAACCGCCATCCTTGACCGCCTTCGAACACATCTCCCAGTCGTGCCTGACCGCCTCGTAGTCGTGGCTGCCGTCGATGTAGACACAGTCCCACTCCGTGCCGGCGATCGTCGCTTCTGCTGGTCGCTCGACCGAGCAGGCCTTCACGAGCGTCGGGTCGTCGAGCCCGAAATGTCGAAAGTGCGAACGCACGTCGGCTTCGTAATCGAGATGGGGATAGAGGCTTCGCTCGTCGCCGGCGTTCGTGAAAGGGGAGATTCCCGTAACGCGCTGGCGCATGCCGCGCCCTTTCTGCAGCAAGGCGACCAAGCTAAGAATCTGTCCTCGGTAGACACCAATCTCGAGAAAACTCTCAAGTGCAAACTCGCGAAAGAGGCTGCACCACATGACGTGGAACGCCTTTTCTCCGTACCCCCGAGCATCTTGTTCGAAGTACCTCCGATGCTGCTGAATGCTCTCCGGCAACCTGGCGAAGGCGGCGTCGAAGGCTGCGTACCCGAGGTTCGGGAAGCTCCCAGCCGAAGCCCAGTGCGGCCACGGCTTATCCGGCAGGCGCTTGTCGCACAGGCGGCGCATGAGGCCGCCCAGCGCGCGTCGCAATGGGCGGAATCGGAGATCGAGCGCGCTCTTGAGCATGCAGAAAAAGACGCTACGCGGATGTTCGCGGTTCGGGACGCAGGCTGTTCTCTTCCGTCACACGAGGGACGTCGAATCAGAGACGTGCCGCCTCGTTCGCGATCCACCTGAGCTTGTTATTCGGGCAGCGATCGTCTCGCTCGGCCAGGGTATCGAGATCGACCGGAAGCAACCGGTACCCGTTGTCGGCGAGAAACGCGTAGATATCACGCTTCGCTCTCCAATCCATGTGGGAAGATTCGAAAAGGATCACCCGTGGGGGGCAGTGATCGAAGTCGATCGTCCGCAGAATCGCAGCATCGTGTCCCTCGGCGTCGATATGGAGGAGGTCGACCCTCGGTAAGCAGTGTGTCGCCAGCAGTGTTCTGTAGGACACGCACTTGACGTTCATGCTGACCACCAGGTGACGATAGGCTTCTCCGAGATGGTCTACTACATGTTGATAGGAGAGTGACGCAACCCGCTCGGACCAGCCTGCTAGATCCGGGAACTGACCCGCTGCAGCCGGATCGACGAAGTAGAGCTTCCTCTGGCCATCCTTCTCGGCAACAGCGGCATTCTCAAAGTGCAGGTCCCGGCCAGTGCCGCGATAGAGTGAAACGAGCCGTTTGAACGCATCGGGCTGCGGCTCAACGAATATCCCGGTGAACCGGGAATCGTGCTCAATCAGAGGCCGAAGGGGATCCCCGGACATGCCGTCATTGGATCCGATCTGCACGAAGTAGATGCGTTCGAGCCCTCTCAGGCGTGCAGTAAGGATCTTTGTTGGCGAAGAGATCGGAGAGCACCAATCCCACAAGGTGCGGAGAGCTCGCTTTGTCCGCGGCCAAGAACGCAGGGCTACGCCAAGGCGCGCTTTGAGCCTAACAATCCGAATCATCGGGCAGACGATACTCGTTTCCCCTGGCTGGGCCGAGTGTTTCGCACGCCGGCCCCGGACCGGACGGCGAGCCGGCGCTACAGCAATTTCGGTTCGACCCGCTCCTCAGCAATGGCAGGCAACTGGACCGCTCGGGCCTCGAGGTCTCTGAGGAATCGATTCGTGTACGCCTTCGCGTAAGCGAACGGAAAACCCGTCGGGCCCCCCAGTTCACGCAGTAGTTCGCAGAGGCTTCCATGCTCTATTCGTGACCACGACCTCTTTCACGAAATCCCCTCTCAGCAATGCCCTAGCGAGCTGCCGGTAGAGATTCAGCTTCTCGCCGCGGATCGTATAGCAGTGTCGAAAGGGAAGAGACCGTACGACCAGGAGGTGACGCCAGAAGAAGAGCATTCGTCGCAACGATCGTACGATCAGGCTGTTCGATGTACCCTTGAAGAGGCTGCCCATGAGGAAGTCGGGGTGAAGGGAAAGACAAAGTTCGACATCGCAACGCGCCAGTGCGTCCTTGATTCGTGGAATCAGTTCGTATTCTCCACCCTCGATATCGACCTTCATGAAGAGCTTCCGCGCGCGCAGTTGGTGTCGGTCCAGCATTTCGTCAAACGAAACGGCGTGAACGTCCCAATGTACCAGTCCACCCGAGAACAGAATGCTGCTCATGGAATCTCCCCCTTCATGCCGGCTCCCGATTCTGACATCGCCGCTCGACGGGGCAACGGCTTCATTATGCAGGGTAACCGAAGAGGCCCATTCCATATCCTTGTTCAGGCTGAGATTTGCCTCGAGTTCTCTGAAGGCGATTGGATCCGGTTCGAAGGCGTACGTGCGCTTGGCCAGTTGAGCACCGTAAAGCACGGTTGGACCAATCCACGCCCCGACATCGATGTAGTAGGTTTCAGGAGAAACAAAGTGGTCGAGAGCTTTGAACGTATCTGTCTCCCAAGCGTCGGCTTCTAAGCTCTTCCAGAATTCGAGGTTGCCACTCATCAAGACTCTGAATCGCTTGTTCTGTTTTCGGATGCATCTCGCGGGCGGCGGATCAAACCCAAAAGAATTGGTTACGAGGAAGGCTCGCACCGATTCCACCAGGCTCCAGCATTCTTGCGGCGAGACCTCGATGGACTGGCCGCTCTCGAAGCAAAGGCGCACCAACCCTGCGAAATACTGGGGGGTGCTGCCGTTCACGCCTTTCCCATTCTGATCCATCAAAAGGGCGCTGCCTTCAAGGACGTGGTCTTCAATTGATCAGCCCGACGAATCAGGTGGCTGGAGGCCGTGAACAAGGGGTCTGAGTGGTCGTGGTTCCCGCACCGTTCGCTGGATTGCATGATCGCCCCTAAAGCAACGCCGGTGTCGTCCGCGCAGTGCTCGGAGCGGGCAGCCGAACGCATCCGCCCCTGAAATCCGCCAGAAATCGATTCGTGTAGTTCCTCACGTATACGAGCGGAAAGCCCGGCGACCCATCATAAGTCGTCGTCTCCAGCGAGTCGTCCGGGACGTCGGCACGAATCCGTTCGTACCAGTTGTGATAGTGGGTGATCTTGCCGTCGATGCTGTAGAAGTTTCCCAGCCCGTAGCGATAATAGGCCAGACTCTCGTTCCACACCCAGTTCGAGGGGATATCCGGTACCAGCGGCTGGTAGATCGGCGACTCCACGCGATCCGAGATATGGACGCACATCGGAAACCAGCGCAGCCCGTTGCGCTGCAGTCGCGCCGGCAGACGATGCGTGACATGGTCAGCGTAGAAATCCAATGCCCGTCGAGGGATCGGCAAGCGAAAGCGCCTGACCACTCTCCAATCCAAGGCCCTCCGGATCATCACAGTATTGAAGAAGAGAAACGAGCTTTCCGGCATGCCGACACCAAACGGGCGGCTGAAGGGACCACAGCCTATGTCCTCCGGTGACACCAGGGCATGGTGTTCCGCCTTTGCCGCGCAGAGATCGAACCAGTCGTCGCCAAGTACCACCGTATCGGCGTGCATCAGCAGAGTGAAGTGGCCGCGCGACTTCCGCAACAGCGCATTCAAAGCATCCGGCTGGGTACAGGCCTTGCGGACAACCTGCGCACCCCTGCTCGCCGCAATTGCCGCCGTGTCGTCCGTCGAGTAATTATCGAGCACGACCGCGCGCAGGCGCACGCCTCGCGTGCGCTCACGAAGTGAGTCGAGGCAGCAGCCGATGAACCGGGAGCTGTTCGACGTGGTGATGCCGACGAAGAGGTCGTGCGTCTCAGGCAAACCGTCTGCTCCGAATGTGCGATGCGAATCCGTAGACCAACGGGTACAGGCCGGCGGCGATGAGCAGCAGGCGGATCTGTTCACGCGGCGGCAGCCGCTTCTCGCGCGCGTAGCGCAGCAAGCCGCGCTTGGGCAGCCGCGACCAGAAAGCGAGGACGCGCCGGATGCCTTCGCGGCGCAGGTCCTCCGACATCTCAACCCGGGCGTCCGCCCACACCGAAAGGAGATAGTTCGAATGCTTGAGACAGTCTGAGATGTACGGTACCAACAACCGATCCGACTCCCCCACCTTCGCCAGGAAGCCCCCCGTGGCTTCGAGCGCCGACAGATAACCAAGCCACTGCCCATCAACCTTCAGAGTGGTCGCGTTGGGGTGGGCGCGGTAGTGGTAACTCGCGCTGACGCGCTCCACTTTTCGGGCGGCGTGCAGGGCGACCCGCGCTACGAAGTCATCGGCGTTGAACGGCAACAATCGGTACTGGTCGAACTCCTCGTAGGCGCGCTCGAACACCGAACGCCGGAAGAGCCCCAACCCATGAATTTTCCATCCGTCGAGGGTGTATTCCAAGGCCTTTGCCCCGGACATGGGCCAAGGCAGCCCGTCAAGCGTCTGGTGCCGTACGACCTGTCCCCCGGACCAATGCTTCAACGCGAACAGGACGATATCAGCGCCCTCGCTCTCGGCCTTTTCCAGCGCTCGCAGGATGCAATCCTGATCGATCCAATCATCGCTGTCGACCGCGCAAACGAACTCGCCGGTCGCCGTTCGGAGCGCGGTCCGCCTGGCTTCCGCTGCGCCTTGATTGGTCTGCCTCACGATCCGTATGCGGTCATCCCGCGCCCCGGTGCTCTGGAGAATCGAGAGTGTTCCGTCCGTGGACCCGTCATCCACGCACACCACTTCCAGGTCGGGGTAAGTTTGGCCGAGCACGGAGCGCAGGCATTCCTCGAGATGCCGTTCCGAGTTGTAACAGGGAACGAGGACACTGACTGTCGGCATTCGGCCCTCTTGCGCTCCCAGCGCCGTCAAGGCGCACCTCGCGGTCTCAACCTCTGCCGGCTGCCGAGGCGCCCGCTTCGCCTGACGCCGCCAAGCGGCATTGCCGCTCCCAGTCGAAGGCGAAGGTCCGGATCTCCGCATCAGCCTGCGCCGAGCAGAGCCAACTGCTCACCGGCCACTCGCTGCCCGGATCGTTGTGAACGAACGACCGGCCCACGGCTCTTCGGATGCGCTCACCCAGCCAGGGACTGCGCGTCAGCCGATCCAGACGGCTCGCATTCGGCAACCGAATGTCGTCGCGAAACTCGCGCTGACAGTGGGCGGACATGCACCAGTCGAAAAACTCCGCCCAGGTATCCATCACCCCGTCGAACAACCACCGACCCGTCTCCGCTTCGGCCGCGTTGCGGGAAAGCCGTTGCACCTCTCCCGGTCTGGTCCACACCGCGCCAAGCCGCGCCGCCGCCTCGGCCGGTTGACCGACGGGAAAGATCAGCGCATTGACCCCGTCGCGAAAGTGTCCTTCGGCGTAGATGCCCTCATACTCGGCCATGACCGGAATCACGCCGTGCGCCATCGCCTCGCGCGGCGCCGTCGGGATCCCCTCCGTGTGTGCGAAGTGGACGAGAAAATCCTCCGACGGGAAGAACCGTCCGTAGAGCGCCTCGCCGCTCTGCCAACCATGGCAAGTCACCCGCCCGTCGCGAATCCGCGAGCCCATCGCTTCCCGCAGCTCCGACTCGGTCTCGCCGGAACCGACGATGTCCAGCCGGTACAGGATCGCCAGCCGCTCCAGCTCGGCGACAAACGGCACTAGGTCCATGACACGCTTCTGGTCGCGGGAGATGCGGGCGGCGTACAGCAAGCGAACGGGACCGGGTCCGCAACCGGGTGTGGTTCGAACTCTCGGCGGCATGACGCCCCCGGGGATATTCCGCACCCGCTCGGGCTGCAGTCCACCCCAGCGAATCACCGTCTGGCGCGCCAGCTCGCCCATGGTCACGAAGCCATCGAGAATCCCGCGGTACAGACAGGCATCGTAGATATACTGCGACTCGAAATTCATGGCGCCGCCGATGAGCCTGACCGTCGCCCCGCGTCGCTTGAGGTGGTCCACCGCCAGATAGGCATCGAACAGTCTCGGGCTGAAGACCACGTCGGGATTGAGCGAGCGGACGGCGCCAATGAGCGCCTCGGTGCGAGCTTGCCGTGTGCCGGTGGTGCCGTCGAGCACGACGTGGGGGCACCCACGGTAGGTCGTGGCGGCGGCGCGAATGTCGTCATTGAATCGCGCCCCCCGCGCCAATCCCAGGACGACCTTCCATCCTCGCCTGGGCAACTCGCGGCACAGGTTGGTGACCATGATTTCCACGCCGCCCTGCAGGCAATTCGCCTGCATCGGGATCAAGACGGTGCACACCTTCATGCGCGACTGCTTAGCCTGACAGAAGCAAGCTTCTTACGGCCCCCCAAAAAAATCTCGTGCGCAAAACTGACGGGTCGAACCGCATCAGCTGAATCAACACGGCGATGCGTCTTGCCGACTTCTGCGCGCCGGCCGACGCCACGGCCTCGCTCAAGATGTGCTGGCGCTTCGCGTTCAGCCTCTCCCGCACCCAGGCTTTGTCGGCGTCCGGTACATACGCGAAATACGCCTGGTACAGCTTCTTGTCTTCGACGTTGAAGGCATTGAGAAAGTGGTATTTTGCAGCCTCCATCGTCGTCTTCGCGGCTGCGTGTTGCCGGAAGGTGGCGGCCATGGGCGTCTCCCGCAGAACAGGAAAGTACCCCCGCGTCACGAGTTCCAGGAAGAATTTCTTCTCGAAATAGTAGTGCAAGGACGTGTCGAATCCCCCGACTTGGCGGAACAGCGCGGAAGACCAGAACGCTCCGGGTTGCTGCGCGGTGTCGGCGAACCACCACTTGAGTTCGCGGAGATGGGGATGCGGGTAGACGACCTCGGAGTGGGTCAGATAGAGATTCTGCACGGGATACGAGATCCAGAAGACATCCTTCGCTGCATGTCTTCCGTATTCCGTTGCTACGGTTCCAAAGATGTCTTGGTGATAGATGTCGTCGCTGTTGATGTACGCAGCAATCTCCCCGGTGGCTCGCGCAAAACCCTTATTCAGAGCGTCGGACTGTCCGTGGTCCTTCTCGCTCGTCCAGTAGGCCACCCAGCTCGCATACTTTCGGAGGACGTCGACAGAGCCGTCGGTGCTCCCGCCGTCGATGACGATGTACTCGAGATTCGGGTAACCTTGGAGCAGGACGGAACGAATGGTCTCTTCCAGAAACTGGCGCTGATTGTAGCTGGGGGTCACGATACTGATCCGCGGCCAGGGACTGCCGTCGGGCATGGCCTCGGGCAAGCGGGCGCTTTCCTCGGTCCAGGGCCAGCCCACCCTACCGGGCGGCGGAGGCGGGAGATCATTCAATGTCGGGGAGCGCATTCTCTGAATCTACCGGGGAGAATTCGGAATGCAGAGCTGGAGGGCGCGCGACCAGAGCAGGCGAGTGGAGGACGGGTGGCGGGCGAAATTGCTTCTACCAGGAGTCGTCACGGCCACAGTTCCCGCACTGTTGCGAAGCGGTCGAGAGCACCCAGTATGGCGTCCGCCACCTCTGCCCGCGTCCATCGGCTCGCGCGAGCGAGGCCGCGTGCGATGAGCGCGGCGCGTAGCGACGAGTCGACCAGGACGACTCTTATGGCGTCGGCCAAGGCGGCGGGATCGAGGGGGTCGAAGAAGACCGCCGCATCACCGAGTTGTTCCTCTGCGCCCGGGATCCTGGAGGCCACAACCGGGCACCGCAGTGCGAAGGCCTCCAGCGGCGGAAGATTTTCGGGCCCGAAAGTACTCGGGTAGACAAGTGCGCTCACTTGTGTGTAGAGCTGGAGCAGGTGATCGCGTGGCACGAAGCCCAGGATAGACACCTGATCGGCAACGCCGAGATCCCGTGCCATCCGTTCCACATGCCCACGGTTGCCTTGGTCCGAGCCGGTGAGCAGGAGGCGGGGACGCAAGCCATGACGATCGTCGAGGAGGCGGAGCGCCTTGAGCAGTCCCACGTGATTCTTGTGCGGCCAAAACTGCGCGGGGTAAAGCAGTACAGGCTCGGCGGGCGCGCGAGACTGTGGCGCCGCACTCGGCGAGCGGGCGCCGAGGGCCAACGCGTCGCCGGGCGTCGGATGGGGCAGGATTGTAATGCGGGCGGGTGACACGCCGTAGAATCGCTCGATCTGATTCTTTCCCTCCTGTGTGCCCGTCACCACCATGGTGGCCCGCGGGAGGATCGACTGGTAACTGCGGTGACGCCTCTCCCACTCGCCGTTAGCCGACAGCTCGGGGAAATAAGGCTGACATCGATGCTCGAGGTCCCACACGAATATCAAAAAGGGGACATCCAGGTCGAGTGCCCACGGCCCGAGGTGGACCAAGAACTGAATACCGTGCGTTCGGATTAGCTCGTCCGACCCAGGCACAGCTACTGGAGGCCTGACCCACGAACGCAGGCGCGCAAGAGCGCCGCGTCCCTTTGTCCGGCGCACCCAGCGTATCGCGCGCAGAGGCAAAGGCACGTGTGGGTAGGTCGGGTGAAGGTTTACGTACGTGGCGTTGGGGGGAAGCGGGAATTCGTGCGACCATGTTGCCTGGTCACCGAGCAACACGAATTGGTGCGAACAGTTTGGGAGTCGAGTGAGAAGCCCCCGGAGGATCTCGTGCTCGAAGTGAAACCCGCCTCCGATGGATTCGGGCAGGACCGGCAGTCTTATACCGACACGCATACAATTCGGATGTCAAGCAAACGAGGCCATGTTGGTGCGGGCTCCGCTCGGCCGGCACGTCGCGGCCAACGACGACCGCGAGCGTCGGTCAAACCCATAAGAAGCGCCCCGGACGCGCACTACCTCACGCCCGGTCACGCTCCTCGCGCGGCACGCCGGATCTCGTCCGCGATGTGAGTGATGTCTGCCTCCGCAAGCGTCGTGCTCGACGGCAGGTAGAGTCCGCTGTGCCAGAGGTTCTCGGCCACGGGGCAGGCACGCGTACTGCACGCATCGATGTGCTGAAAACAGGGCTGAATGTTCATCGGGCAGAAGAACGTCCTCGAGTCGATGCCGCGCTCCCCCAATAGCGCAGCGAGTTCGTCCCGGCTCGGTCCGAACTCCGGTCGGACAACAACGCCGTACATCCAGTACACGTGGCGCGCCCACGGCATCTCCGTGGGAAGCTGCAAGCCCCGGATGCTCCCAAGTCTCTCATTGTATAGGCCGGCGATACGCCTCTTGGCGGCAATAACGGGCTCCAGCTTCTGCATCTGGACGAGCCCCATGGCGGCCTGGTAGCCCGTCATCCTGTAGTTGAATCCGGCCAGTTCGTGTCGAAAGCGCGGTTGGGAAAACGCCAGATTCCGCAGCAGCCGAAGTCTTGCCGCCAGCGCCTCGTCATTCGTCAGCACCATCCCGCCTTCGCCGGTCGTGATGTGCTTGTTAGCGTAGAAGCTGAAGCACGCTAAATCGCCAAACGAACCGACTTTCCTATTGCGTACGGTCGCTCCGTGGGCCTCAGCGGCGTCCTCCACCACCCGAAGGCCATACGTGCGCGCGATCATGCCCACGCGATCCATATCGACGGGGTGGCCGAACAGGTGCACCACGAAGATCGCCTTTGTGTTGGGGCCGATCGAAGCCTCGACTTGATCTAGGTCCAGGTTCCACGTCGTCGGCTCGGAGTCGATCGGCACGGGAGTGGCCCCGACGTGATAAATGGCGAGGGCGGTCGCGATATTGGTCGATGCGGATACGAGGACCTCGTCGCCCGGACCCAGATCCAAAGCGGCCGCTGCCAAATGGAGAGCGGCGGTCCCGCTCGTGACCGCAACTCCATGTGCAGCCCCGCAGTAGGACGCAAAGGCCCGCTCGAACTTGGCGATCGATTCGCCAAACGTCCCAGAGATCTCGCCCCGCCGGACGGCAGCGGCCACGGCTAGGGCCTCCTCCTCCCCCACGTCGGGTTCGAATACCGGGAATCTCAGATTCATTTCGTCTTCACTGGCACCTTATCGTTCTCCGCGCCCAGGAAAGGACCCTGTTTGACAGACACGCACTGCATGTCCTCCATGACTCTGACAGCGTGCGCTCCGTGCACGAGCAAGATCGCGTCCCCCTGCCTCAGGACCACGTCGCGGAACGTCGTCCCGTCCTCGGCGTAGAATTCGACCGCAACCACCCCCCGCTGCACGATGAGCATCTGCTGGACGTCCTGGATTAGGCGCCGCGCGGGCTTGTGCGTGTGGGGAGGCTCATAAAAGCCGGCCTCGTGAGCCAGGAGACCTAATTGCAGAGAAGAGTCCGGCGGAGAAAAGAACCTGCTGGTTGCAGTGTGGACGTCGGCCCGCAGGACCTCCGCGTACCGAATCCCATTGCGCTCGATCACTTCGAAAGAGCTCATGCTCGCATTCCCTGCTGCCTCAGTCGGTTGCGCCTCTGAACTCTGGCAGCTCCCGAACCGGCAGCGTCTTGCCGGTCTCGACATCAATGAGCGGCAAGTCAGCGATCGCCGCCAAGCGCTCGCGTCCCGACAGGAAGGTCAGAGCGCCGGCAACATCACGGGATTCGCGGAAGCGGCTCTCTACGTAGCCCTCCTCCGCGCTGCAGCTCTTGAGATCGCGCCGGTGCTCCGCGTGAACGAAGAACGCGTTGTTGCCCGCGCTGTTGGAGCCCACGAACACGTAGCCCTTGCTCTCCGCCAGATGGCACAGCGCAGCTAGCGAGCACCCCCAATACAGGGTCGAGAAATGCGCGCGGGTCCGGTCGAAGCTCGGGTCGTAGGGCACGCTCACGGCACGGGAGGCCCCAAAGACGCTATTGTACTCGACAACAACGATGACCGGCCGGACCACATCCATCCGCTCCCACACCCAGTAGTCATTCCCGTCGATGTCGATGCTCAGCAGTCCGATCGCGCCCGAGACACCGTTGGACTCGATCAACCGGTTGATGTTGTCCCGGTTGACGAAGGCGCAGGCGGCACGCAGGTCGTGGCGCCAGGCGAGGGAGCGCCGGCGCACGTTCTCGATGTTCGACGCGGAGCTATCCATGATGAGCCCACGCCAGTTGTCGTGCATCAGCAAGAAGAGGGTGTTCGCCTCGGTGTAGTCTCCCACGCCGAACTCGACGAAGATTTCCGGGAGAGGCGCGAGTTTCCAGATAAGGTATTGCAGAATTCCATCTTCGCCGAACTGAGAGAACACTCGGAACTCTGCCTCCCGCAAGCTTGCTGGGGCGGACGCCCGCATCTGCTTTACCTGCAAGCACCCGACCTGCATCTGGAGATCACGAACGCTGTCGCTCAACTCAGAAACGCGAGCGCGGAACGCCAGGTCAGCCTGCGCCGACCGGCGACGCGGTACCACGCAACTAAGCAGGTTGCCTACTCGTATCACGACTCAGAGTCGCTTCTCGACGTAGGGACCCCCCAGCAGAAGCCGGAAGGTCACTCGATCTTGCCCGCTTACCATCGGTGGGTCGATTGCTTCCGCATCAACCACGACGGGCCAGTGCTCCTCAACTACTTCTCGAAGGCGGCGGGCAGCGAGCAGCCTTGCTGGATACCGGACCGGTCGGCCATATACCCATGCGGGCACATGCTGCACGACAATTCGATCGGATGCGGCGGATAGGGTCGGGGTACGGTCCACGATCAGCCACGGAACGCGAGCGGCAGCAACCTCTTCGATCATTCGGTACGGGCGGGGCACGTACGGCAACACACTTGACAATAGGGCGACATCCGCCGTGGCTGCGGACAGTGCCGATTCAATATCTTCAAAAAAGCGCAGGGTGTCATTCTCGAACTCCTCGCGCCCGCAGGTAACGAAGTGCGGTTGTTCCACAACATTCCACCGCAGCGCAGAGATCCCCTGAAGAAACGGACGTGACTGAAAGTAAACGCTGCCGAGCGCTCCCCCAACATCAAGCACTGACAACGACCCCCCGCACTCGTTGGCGGTGCGGAGAAGACACGCAATAAGCGCAAAGTTCCACTGCGGCTCCTCGAACAGAACGCCGTCCCGTTCGAAGCGGTCCTCGCGATCCCGGGCAGTCCGACATGCTTCGCGAACGCGCTGCAGGATGAACGGTTCGTCGTAGCCCTGCGCGTCGCGAACGGCTTCGTCCCAGGATGCGTAATTCCCCCTGAACACGATATTGTCGCCGTCCAGTCCGCCCAGCCGCCGCGCGAGGCGTCGCGATCCGGGCACCCGCCGGAACATTCGCCCGATCATCATGTCCCTATCTAAACCCAGCTCGAGCTTGCAGGGCACCGGCTAGGCGCCAGAAGCCGGCCACGCGCGCAGATCAACCTGGTCATTCGAGCTGTGCGCAGCCCGAGCTGCCGTGCGCCGCAGCCCTTGACTCAGCAAAGTCAACCCATGTGGTCGATTCGTGTCTACAACTCGAACGGTTGAAGCAGCGCCAATAGGCTTCCCTTCGCGCATAACCTTCTCCGATCCGATACTCCGCAGTCCGAATCAATACATGTTCGAAGTATGGCTTCAGCACCGCGGCCAAAGCGGATTCGCTTTCAAAGTATTGTAGATGATCAGAACCCTCCATGCCCAACGATTCCGACCCGACGAAGATGCCAGACGGGGACAAGGAGCGGCAGATCTTCTCAAGGACGCGAAACGTGTCAGATTGAGAGAAATGACCAATCGCCCCGTCCCACACGATGACATCGTAGCACTCAGAGGGGAAACTATTCCGGACTGCATCTAGGATGTGGAACCTAATCTTTGGGCTGCTGTTGAGCCTCCGAGCGGTTTCGATCGCAAACGCGTCGACGTCGATTGCATCGATATGCCGACATTTTTCCGAGAAGAAGCTGTTCGAAAAGAAACTATCTCCGCACCCTATGTCCAAAAGGCAGTCGCCGTCTCGGATTACTTCGGACGCAAGGAAACCGCGAAAGAAGCCGTAAGGACTCCTCGATCTGCCATAAGTGAACTCGAAGCCGTTCCACCTCTGGTTATAGAAATGAGGTGTTTTGAGGGAGAGATGCCACTCCCGCCGGAACTGACTTCTGTGCAAAGCTCCGAGCAGCCTGACAAGGAGTGCCTCTCTTCGTGTTCCACCGTAGAGAAGTGTCTCCAAGAGCGTTGCAATTCCAAAAAGGCTTCTACGAACATCGGGATGCTGCTCCAGTTGGCGACGGATTCTCTTCCTGACGTCACCCATTATGAGTCTTGTTTTCGTTTTCGTGATGCGAATCGCCCTGAAGGGCTACGCACTCAGCCGCCCGGTCGCGAACGTCGGCGCTGGAGAGCACCAAAAAGCCGGGAGAAAGTGGTCGTGGTCGCGCTGACGCTCGTCGCTACGAGGGCTTGAAGCGGCGGCTTTCGGCCACACGCCTGTTGCCACAGCCCCGGGCAGTCTTCATGCTCGGCGGGCTCGGGCCAGGATCTTGGTGTTTCCGGGCAACGTCGCAGTGGTGGGCTCGCCCATCCGCTCTCGTTCCACGCTGCTGCGTTGGTGGCCCGATTGTCGTTGCCAATGTGCTCTACCATGCTCCATGGCGGGCGTAGACACAGTCCGCGCTTCAGAATGTGAAGGTACAGCCAACGAACCGCCCAAATGTTCTGCTGCTCTTCCCAACGGGCCATCTGGACGAGATCCGATCCGTAGCGGTACGGGTCGATCCCCCGCAAGTAGCAGCGGCGCATCAGGGTCCTTGCGCTGCGGTGCATCCCACGCCAGCTCCACCGCCAGGTGCCCCACACCAGGCACTCTGCTCGACCGTCGAAGTAAGGGAGGCCTCCGACGTTGCCAGGCCTCACACGCGCGTGGGTCCAACCGGTGACGCTCATCACGCGGGCCTCGCCCCGGTACTGCTGCAGCGCCGCGCAGAGGTAGTGGTACGTCCCAGGCACACAGACGAGATCATCCTCCCAGACGAGGATCATCTCGTGCCCCTCCAACACCTCTGCAACTCCCGTCAGGATGGACTTGCCAAGTCCCAAGTTGCCGGCGCGCTCGGTCAACCGCACGTCGCACCAGTGCACTCCCCGGAGAATTTCACGCACCTCCCGAACCTCGGACTCGCGATTGACTGTCTTGGGCCCATCGCTGAAGGCGTAGATCAGGGGCACTGCGTTCTCTCGCAAGCAGTCGAGCGTGCGCAGCAAGAGGTCTGGGCGATTGTAGGCGAACAATGCGACCGGAATGGGTTCCATTACCATTCCTGACTGGACGGCCCGCCCGCACGTCCTTGGCCATCAGGATCCGCCAAAACATCAGGGTGACGGTTCGGATTCCTCGCATTGTCGCGACGGCGTAACAGGTCCTCGCGCGCAGGGATGACAACGGTTACCAGCGGGTCTTTCACGCGCCGGCCTTTTCAAGGGCTATCCCAAAGCCTATGAAGTCGCCAGAAAATAGCATGGCCTTGTGGTAGGAAGGCCCCAAGTGGTTCGTTTCCGGAGCGGTGGGTGGATTCGTGTCGTTTAGCGGACACAACGTGAATGCATCAGGGCCGCATCTGCCCGTCGTAGGGCTGTGTCTCCAATCGTGGATGCCGATTCTGCCGGCTGCGTAGGAATTCGCGGTAGTCCTTGTTGACTATAAGAAATGTCACGCGGTAGGAAGGCCCAATATGTCCCAAAGAGCTACCTTCTCCTCTTCCAGCGAGAAGAGCTTTGAGCGTTGCCAGCCGGCTTGTCCCATTTGAAAGCGCAGTTCAGGATCACGGGCCAATTGTAAGAACGCTTCCGCGTGAGCCTCGACATCACCCGGTTCAACTAGAACGCCCGTCTGCCCGTGGGTCACAGTCTCACACACTGATCCGCTGCGGCCTGTAATAACTGGCAACCCCGAAGCCATTGCTTCGACAATGCTCACTCCGAACGCTTCTTCTTGTCGGGAAAGCGGTCCCCGGCAATTATGGGCGGTGAAGATATCAGCTTGCGCCCGAAGTTCCTCCCCTTGCCGCGCATCTACCCAGCTGAGCAGTCGGATACGATCACCAAATGCGGACCGACGTTTGAGCAACTCACAAGTAACTCTCATCTCACCATCACCTGCCATTGTGAGGTGGGCATCCAGCCCCCGTTCGCAAGCGATCTCGAAGGCGCGGATCACCAAGTCGGGTCCTTTGAAGTCAACAAGCCGACCGATGTACAGAATGTCAATCGCCTTGGTCTTTGAAGAGCCTCGTGGAGACTGTTCCGGGACCGGTACTCCCAAGTACTTGACCCGCACTCGATCCGGCGGAATTCCCGCCGCATGGAGTCGGCCGGCCGTGAATTGTGAATTGGCGATCAAGATTGCCCGCCTGCTCAATCGCAGAACGCGCGGCAGATAGTCATCGGCAAAGTACTTCTCGTCAGGCTTCTCATCCTTGCGCAGATCCCAGGTGACATCATAGCCATGGCAATGGACAAACAACCGCTTGGAAGTCTCCCGCCAGACATCCTCAAATTGCAGGGCAAATTCGAGGTAATGAGCCAACACGGCACTTACCGCCTGACTCGCAACGGCTTCGCTTAGGATTTCCGCAGCTGTTCTTGCTGGCTTCAGCCGTACCGGCATTCCCAAAGCCCGACAGACACAGCGCATCACCTGCCGGTGCGGGCGCCCGGCACGCAACGTAACTGCGGGAACTCTGTTGCGCCACGACGCTTCCGCTGGGGTCGGGGTGGCGATTGCGACGACGTGCGGTTCAAGCGCCTCGATCATGCGCTGCATCCAAAGCTCGGACGGCGCTGCCCAGTTTGGCATGATGAACAGGACACCCATGTGCGGGACGGTGACCGGGTTTACGGGCGCGGAAAACAATAGACGTTGAAAACGGCTTCGTTGTCTGGACAATCTTTCCAGTTCTCCAGTCGCAGTTTCTCCAGCCGCCCGAAGAACGTGAAACGCTCGTATCTATACGCGTCCAGTAGGTCATCCAATTCTTCGATGGAACTGCCCGCACGCCGAGCAGTTTCACGGTTGTACTCGACCGCCAGTGTGGGGCGGAATCGCCGGATGGTGCGCTCCGCACCAAGGAGCGCAGCCACCTCCCCGCCCTCAATATCCATCTTAATAAAATCGAGGCGATCGATGCCGGTGTCGTCGCTGTGCTCATCCACTGTAATGGTAGGCACTTCAATAGCGCCGCGCCCTGGTCTGGTCGTTAGATAGCCTACCCCGCTATTACTGACGTGATGTGTCACTTCGTCGGAGGGTGGGATGAAGTGCATGCGCCCCGCATGATCACTGACCGCCATGTTGTAAGTATGGACCCAAGTAAATTTGTTCAACGCCACATTGGCCTTTAGTTTCCGGTAGTTAGGAGGGAAGGCTTCAAACGCATCGACCCGCCCCTCTGGTCCAACCAATCGCCCCATGAGCAACGAGAACCAGCCCCGCTCAGTGCCAACGTCCCAGCAGACGCCCGCCTCTGGAACATGGGCCTTCAGCAGATGGGTCATTTCGGGATCGTAATCGCCGAAGAAGAAGATCCCGCACGACACGTAGTCGTGTGGTGAGACCAACATCGCGAAACCCTCGCGGGTCCATGTTGGCAACTCCTCACGGACACACCACTTGCGAAAATGATTATCGACGAATACCTGGCTTCTCCGCGTGGGGAATCGCCGGAACCAACGGCGTCCAACTTTGGTTAGCAGCAGGCGCGGATTCACAGTTTGACCCCTTGGATGCAAAGGACACCGGGCAGTTCCGGCTCGTGATGCGCGCAGGATTCGAGTAAGCGGATGACACAATGTGCTATAAAATGCACCAAAGCGCGGCACCCACGCCACGCGCCGCGATAGTCACCGCTCATGACGAAAAACTGAACAGCCGCGGAATACTCATTGAGAATGTGACTGGCCAATTGAACCTCAAAACCGGCTTGTTGCAGTTCCCTCACGAGGCCCGCCCTGGTCCAACGATGATAGTCGGTCGGCGTCGGGTGATAGGGCCAGAGGCCATGAGTGGTTAGAAATAACTTACCTCCCAGCTTCAACACGCGGTGGGCTTCCGCCAGGTAATCGGACGGAACGGGGACATGTTCGAGCACCTGAAAGCTCACCACATACTCAACGCTCTCGTCCACAAGAGGGAGATTACTATCACTGGCGATGCGAAGCTGGGCGGAGCGGTTGTCACCGATGTCAGCCCCGAGCACCCGGGCTCCCGCCAGCGTGAAGGCTCTCGCATAGGGCATTACGCCGCAGCCGTAATCTAAAACGGCGGCATCTTTCAAGGCGGCACCTTCGTTCACAATGAACGCCAGCACGGCTTCGGTAAGGCAATTGACGACTTCAGCACGTGGCCCGCCAAACGGTTCAAAGAGACGAGCACGACGGGCGGGATCAACTTCCTCGCTAGTCAGCAAGCGGCGCAATTGACCAATTGTTAGGGGTCCAGCAGTAGGCATGTTCGGAAATCGTCTTGTATGGCCTTGGTGAATCGGCAACATCTTCGGCAGCAAAAGGGAGAACATCCGTTACGACGTCGACTGGAGTCAAATGTTCGGAGTGTATTGCCAGGACGAGACTGTAGTCCCCAGCACACAACGGTGAAGCAACGACCGCAAACCGAATCACATAACGGCCGTGAATAACACCGGGGACTAAGCCGGGGGTATCATGGTGAGATAAATGCAGAACTCGGACTCCTGAGTCTGCAACCACTGCCGCTGATAGGTGGAGCGCATGTTTGCAGTGGCTCTGGACAATGAACTCCACTGCCATTGGTCGCGTGCGACGGACGATATTCGTCGGGGCGCCTTCCTCGTCTAGCAGCCGCGCCGACAGGATGCGGGCTTCGCCGTTCCCATAGCGATTCGGCCAATCTTGCAGTTGCATTTCACCAGTGAAACGCATGGTTCCTGAGCGATCCAAATAAGCGTGCACAACTTCGGCGGTCGCGCCAACTCGACGAACAGACCCGTTGTCGATCCAAATGGAGCTTGCACATAGATTGCGCACTGCCGCCATGTTGTGGCTCACCAATAAAATGGTTCTCCCTTGCCTGGCGACGTCGCTCATCTTCCCCAAGCACTTCTTCTGAAATGCCGCGTCACCCACCGCTAGGACTTCGTCGACCAAGAGGATCTCCGGCTCGAGATGGGCGGCCACAGCGAAGGCGAGACGGACGTACATGCCGCTGGAGTAACGCTTGACGGGAGTGTCGATGAACTGTTCGACCCCAGAGAAATCAACGATCTCGTCGAACTTGCGATCGATCTCGGCGCGCTTCATGCCCAGAATGGCGCCGTTGAGGTAGATGTTCTCGCGGCCGGTCAGTTCCGGATGAAAGCCGGTGCCCACCTCCAGCAAGCTCGCCACGCGGCCTCTGATCTTGACGCAGCCAGCGGTGGGCGCGGTCACCTGCGAGAGAATCTTCAAGAGCGTGCTTTTGCCCGCGCCGTTCCGGCCAATGATGCCCAGCACTTCGCCTTCCTTCACCTCGAAGCTCACGTCGCGCAGCGCCCAGATTTCGCCATTTCGAATGTCGAATTTCCAATTGCTAAGACCTGCGCTGGCACCGTCGTGGTCAACCAAAGCCAGAGGATCGGGACGCCCCCGCATGCGCGCCCACCAGCGCTCGAAATCGCCACGCAGCGTACCCGCGCCGATGGCACCCAAGCGGTAGAGCTTGCTTACCTGCTCGACGGAAATGACAACGGACATTGGAGATAGGGATGAAAGGTGAAAGCTGAGGGATGAAGGGTAAAGCAGCTTTCAGCCCTCACCCTTCCTTCTTTTCACCTTCTTGGACATGGTTACGAATATCGCGATCAACTCGTCGGCTTCACGCCAAAGTAACTCTGAGGCATCATGCCGAATGCCGCAATCGTCTCGAAGAAGCTCCAGCCACAGCATCGATTCATCGGCTTCCTGGGCGCACTGGTCTACCTTGGACACAAACTCCGCATCGGACCGTGCGCGAGATGCTTCGCGGTAATTTGCCGCCACTGACGTGCCTGAACGGAGCAGTTGCTTGCCCAGGACTTGAACCTCGGCCCTCTGCTTCGGCAACGAACAGTAAAACCGGACGACGGCAGAAGCGAAAGCCTTCGTTCGCTGCCTGAACTCTTCCTTCTTCCGCTCATACTCTGTCAGCTTTTCATCCCTCATCTTTCATCCCTCATCTTTCATCCCTCATCTTTCATCCCTCACCTTTCATCCCTCACCTTTCATCCCTCACCTTTCATCCCTCATCCCCCGCCCTCACACCGTGTCCACGAACGTCCGCTCGACGCGGTTGAAGGTGATCAGCCCGATCAACAGGACGATCGACATGAACCCGAAGCTGTAGGCGAGCTGCTCCGCATCGACGGTCCCCGCTCCCAGATAGGCGAACCGAAACGCCTCGATGATCGGCGCAATAGGATTGATGGAGACGACCCAACGATACGACTCGGGAACCATGGAGGACGGGTACACCACCGGCGTGGCATACATCAGCAGCTGCGTTCCGAAGCCGACGAGATTCTGGAGGTCGCGATACCGCGTAGTGAGGGAGGAAATGATGATGCCCCATCCCAACCCGTGACCAGCCATCATGATCAAGAGAAGCGGTGTCAGCGCAATCCACGTATTCGGCCGGACCGACGCGTTCGTGACCGCGCCCTGAATCGCGAAAACGACAAACAGGCCGAACTGGATACCGAACGCGACCAAGCTCGAGATCAACGCTGAAATCGGAACGGTCAGGCGCGGAAAATACACCTTGCCGAAGATGCCGACGTTCCCGGCCAAGGTGTTCGAGGTTTTGGTCAGACACGCCGCGAAATAACTCCAGAGAACCGTGCCGGCCATGTAGAAGAGGAACGGCGGACGCCCGTCGGTGGATAATCCCGCGACTTTCCCAAAGATCACGGTGAAGGTGATCGTCATGGCAAGCGGCTGGACGATGTACCACAGGGGGCCAAGGACCGTTTGCTTGTACGTCGACACGAAATCGCGCCACACGAATATGCCGATCAGTTCTCGGTAGCGCCACAGCTCGCCGAGCCGGAGATCAAGCCAGTGACGCTGGGGACGAATGACGGTGGTCCAAGGTTCGTCTCCAATCAATTTCGAGTTTTCTAACTCAACTCTTTCCATCGCGCCTTCAAAGGAGGGATGAAAGCTGAAAGGTGAGGGATGAAGGTGGAAGATCCCTCAGCTTTCATCCCTCCTTCTGAAATTCCGGGCAAGCTACCGCCCTTCAGGTGAACGCCCGTTCACCCGCCCGGTAGGTTCATCGTGTGTCCTCCGTCACTCACGGTGACGAAAATCGGCAATTTCGAAATTCGAAATTGCCGTGCTCGCTCAAGCGACGGCACGCACCGCAATCCGATCCAGCAACACCCTCGCGTTGTACCGCAAGGTGTCGAGCAAAATCGTCACGCGCTCCGCCCCGCTGGCGTCGGCCTGAAAAATTCCCGTCATGCCTGCCAGCGGGCCGGCGATGATCTCCACGCGCTGTCCGGCCCAGAACGTCGGCGGCGCCAGCCGCACGTAGCCGTCCTGCATGCGGGCTTCGATCGACTCCAAGAGCGCAACCGGCACACTCGCCGGCTCGCCGCCAAACATCACCACCGCGCGCACACCGTGCGCGTAGTGGACCATGCGTAAGCATTCACCCGGATCGAAGGCGGCGAAGAGATAGCCGGGAAAGAGCGGACCCACGACTTCGCGCCGGTACCCGTGCAGGATCGTGCGTTTGCGATAGCGGGGCAGGAAGACGGCGATGCCGAGTCGCCGCAGCGTCCCTTCGGCGGCCGACTCGCGGCGCGGCTGGGTCTGCACCGCGAACCAGGGCAGTATATTGTCGTCGTGCACGCTCATGCTCCATTCCCTTGCAGCAACGCCCGGCGCGCCTGGGCAATGGCCCGGCTCGCATCCCGGTCGCGCGGATCAAGTCGTTGCGCCCGGGAGAGGGCATCCTGAACATCGGCCAGCGTCAGCCCAGTCGCTCCGGTCGCGGCGCCAAGGCCAAGCCAGAGATGGGCCTCGGCCCACGGCGGGATGCCGCGGGCGGCGGCGGCGAAGTAATGGACGGCCTGCCGCAGCGCAGGCGACCGGTCCCCTTGGGGCTCGGTCTCGCGGAGCTGCCGTAACACAGCACGCCCCGCCTCGCTTTGAATGAACGGATGCTCCGGGGCCGCGGCCGCCAACTGGGTCAGGGCAGCGGCGGGAACCGGCGCCGTGGCGGTCGCAATCGGGCGACTGTCACGCAGATTGGAGTCGGGGATGAGACGGCGAAACTCCAGATCGGCACGCATCAGCGGCCAGTGTACCGCGGCAATTACACAGAGCAAAGCGGCAATAGCGAGCAGGGATGCGCGGCGGGGCGAGGCGACTCGGAACTCCGGGTCGCGAGAGAGTCGCGCTACGCCGCCGAGCAACAAGGCAAAGACCAGCGCGTTCGCCGGGATGTGCAGATTGAAATCGACGAAGGAGTGGATCAGCAAGGCCGTGGCTGCCACCAAGAATCCCCACAGCAGCGTGCGGGTCTCGCGCGGCTTGCGGAACGAGGAGACGGCTCGGGCATAGAGAATCCCGATCAGAAGGAGCGCAAAAACGAGAGCGGGCAACCCGGCTTCTACGGCCAGCTCGACGTAGTCGTTGTGGAGGTGCGTTAAAAGGCCGCCCCCATACGAGCGATAGACAGGGAAGATGTACTGAAAGCCATCGAGGCCCACACCGAAGAGGGGAAAATCGCGAACGATCCTCATGGAGTCACTAACCGCGCCCGCACGACCTGCGGCGCCCGCGGTAAGTTGCACGTCGGAAAAGCGCGGTGAGATCTCGGGCAGGTTCAAGCTGCTCAACAGCAGCAGAAAGCCGACCACGGCAGCCGAAGATCCCAGCCACCGGCTTCTCCATGGGAGAAGCCCGCCCGTAAGCGTCCCCTCCCTTGAGCGCGGGAACCCGGCCCGTGGCGGCACCCTATCGCCCAACCGGACTTTCCCTCTTGCGGAAAGGACGGATCGACGCCCGGGCTCGCCCGGCTGTGTTCTCGCAGTGCGGTCGCCCAGGGCAAAGAGCGGGGCCAGCAGGAAGGCCGAGGCGAGGGGCGCAAGCAGACCCGCGCGCGACTGCGTCCGGTAGAGCCCGACGAACAGCAGCAGGATGAGACCAACCTGGGCAATCAGCCGCAGCGCCAACGGGGTTGCCAGGACATCCACGAATGCCTGAGCCCTTTGGAACATGCTCGATCCGCGCAGCCGGCGCCGGTGCATGGCGGCCAGCCGGGCCCCCGACTCCAGGGCAAAGGCCCCCGCCACTGGCAGCGCCGTTTCGAGCAGGCCCGCGAGGTGATTGCGGTTGACATACGTGCCGCTCGGAAGCGAGGCGTCCACGGGTTTGTGATACCAGAAGATCATGTCGCTGCCCGTCATGGCCTGGTAAAGCGCGTACGCCGCTTCGAGCGCGGCAACGGCAACCAGCACCGCGCCCAGCCGGCGCGTTACCCGCACCGGGTCCCGCCAAGGATAGTGTGCGACCATCAAGAAAGCCAGCCCCAGGGTCAGCATTCGGATCAACGCGTCGCGCGCGAGGAAGGGGGAGAGCGCAAGTGGCCGCCACAGTGGCACCCAGGCCGGCATGTCCGCCAGTCGCGCGGCAGCATATCCGGGTCCGGCGGGCCAGCCCGGAAGGGTTCCCGTAAGAAGCCGGTACGTCCCAGGAGAGAGCACGGCGAGCGCGCCGGGTGGCAGCGGCAGGACCTGAATCAGAAGCCACGCGGGGAACAACACCGCGGCAACCATCGCGAGCCGGGAAGCGTAAGGAGCCGGGTCGGTGGGGCGAGGACGCGGAACGCCGATGCCTCGCAGGACGTAGCCGAGAGCTATAACGAGGAGTAATCCTTCCAGGATCGCCTGGGCCCAGCGATGCACGGCGCCGAAGGCGAGCGGGGCGAAGACCAGCGCGCTCGCCAGCCCGGCGCCCGCGAGAAAATCGAGGGCGCGATCCATCTTGATCCACAGGGCTCGAAGAAGGGAGAGGCTTAGTAGGCTACGCGGACTCCTGGTTACCTGCCCGCTTCCCATAGTGACGCGCGTATGAGCCATAGCCGTAGTAGCGGCGATAGTAGTAATAGGAGGGCCCACGCGGACCGACGTCGACGCAGTTGAGAAGGGCGCCGAGCGTGCGGGCGCGAACGGCGCGCAGTTGGCCCACCGTCTTGCGGATGATGTCCCGTCCCCATTTGCCTTCGCGAACGACGAAAATTACCGAGTCCGTCTTCGTCGCCAGGGCGACGCTATCGCTGACGGGCAGAACCGGCGGCGAATCGATCAGTACATACTCGAACTGTTCGGCGAGATCACGCAGGAGCTTGGTCATCACCCCGGAGCTCAGGAGTTCCGAGGGGTTCGGGGGAATCCGTCCGGACGGCAACACGTAGAGACCCTGCTCCTGAGTCCAGTGGTCGATCGCCCGGGACACCGGTGAGCGGACCAACGCCGTGTCGGCATCGCACTGCCCCGTCAGCACGTTACTCAGGCCCGGCTCCTGCGCCACCTGCAAGAGGCCGTGACAGCAGGGCTTGCGCATGTCCGCATCGACGACCACGACGCGAGCGCCCGAGAGGGCAAGGCTCACCGCGAGATTGACGGTCGTAACCGTCTTGCCCTCTCCGGAATCGCTGCTCGTGATCAGCACCGTCCGCGGCGGATGACCGGGAGAGGAGAACATGAGATTCGTGCGAACCGCGCGGTAGGCTTCGCTCACCACGGAGCCGGGGCTGGTCAAGGTGATCAGATCGCGGTGGAAGTCCGGATCGCTCTCCACCGGCTTGCTGCGGCGGCCGTACGCGCTGTAGCCGTACGCATCGGCGAGGCGCGTGAAGTTGGGGATCACTCCCAGTGAGGGCAGGCCGAGGAACGATGTGAGGTCCTCGGGGGTATGGATGCTGGTGTCGAGGCGGTCGATCACTATCGCCAGGCCCACGCCGAGCAGCAGGCCGACGAGCAGCCCCTGCATCAGGCTGCGTTGCGTCTGCGGGTAGCTGGGGACCGAGGGTGGCACCGCGCGGTCCACTTGACTGACGTTGGTCCACTGAAAAGTTCCCCGGATCAGGTCGGATTGTTTCGCTTGTTCGAGCAAGCTCGCGTACAGCTGGCCACTGCTCTCGACATCGCGTTGCAGGACCATGAGCTGGATCAGTTGGCGTTCCTCGCCGCTGGCGTCCTTGCTTACTTGGACAAACTTGGCCAGCAGCTCTTTCTCCCGGGCCAGCGCGGCTTCGTACGTGCTGCGCAAGCGCTCCCGCGCCTGAAGCGCCGCGTCCTCGAGGTAATGCGCCGAGGACTCGATGCGGGCGCGCAGCGCCACCATATCGGGGTGGTTCTGGCCGTAGTCCTGCAACTGTGCCGCGTAGCGCGCGCGCAGCTGCAGGATCTCATCGCGCATCGCCTGCAGACCCTTGTCGTCGAGCGTTCCCGCCAGCTCCTCGGGCGCAATGGTCATGGCGTGTCGGAAGTTGGCCTCGGCGGCGATGCGCTCGGCCTGCACCTCCACGAGGAGCTTGTTCAGCTGTTTCGCCGACTGCTGCGTCAGGGTGGTTTCCTCCTTAGGCAGCGTGAGAATGCCGTGTTCGATCTGATACTCGCTGAGTGCCTTACGCCCTGCCTCGAGCTGTTTGCGCACATCCTGGAGCTGGCGCATGAACAGGCCTTGCGCATCGGAAAGCGATTCGGCCTTGGTATCGATATCCATCTGGACGAAGGCTTCGGCGTGATAGTTGGCGATCTTGGCGGCGATCACCGTATCCGGGTGAGTGACCACGATATCGACGATCGAGGTCATTTGGACCGGCCGGATCGAAATGTAGCTGTAGTAAGCCGAGATGATGTCGATATCGATTCCGTCCCAGTCGCGGCGCTCGGCGGTTGACGGCTCCTCGGTCTGCGGCGGCGACGCACCGCCCAGGAAGTCTCGCGCGGTGCGCACGCCGGCGGACAGGGCGCTGCGGATCGTGTTGCTCACGGCGTCGAGGAGGGAAAACTTGGGCGTCTCGGTCGGGACCGGAGAAGGGCCCGGGCTAAACCAGTCGTCACCACGCTCACGCGCCATCTTGATCGCCCGGGCCGCCAGCACCTTGGTGGTGAGCAGCCGCTGCGCCAGCTCACCCGGGATGAACAGTTGGCGTTGCATGATATCGAGGTCCTTGCCTGGGGGAATGGCCTGTTTGAACTCGACCGTGGACTGGGCAACGAAAAGCCGGGGTTCACGGAAAGTTCGCACCGCGGCCACGATCAGGCCGAGCAACGCCACCGCCGCGATCAGCCAGCGCCGCGCCAGGAGCAGGCGCAAGTAATGGAAAAGTTCTGCTTGCCAGTTCCTGCCGTCGCCGTCCCACTGGCCGAACGCCGCGAAGTTCCCGCCTGGGTCGGGTTCCCATCCCGCGCCGCGGGGCATGTACGCCCCGCGGAAAACCTCGGGTATGTCGTGTGGGGTGTTGTGCATGCTTACCTAAGTGACTGCTGAAAATCGGTTCGGACACCCTTTGCCGCGCTCACAACATTCGGGTGTGTTCGGGTGTGTGATGAGGTTGAGGAGGGGTTCCATCCATGCTGGGCCTGTCGAAGCATCCGAGGGGTTCAAGAAGCCTGCTAGAAAACGCTCAAAGCCCCGCCGACACTGACCCGCACGATTGACAGGGCGAGTTGATAGACTCCCCACGGCACCATCTTGATCGCGCTGGCTGGAACCACCACGCGATCGTTGGGTTCGAGGAGGACATCGTTGAGTTCCTGATCGCGAATCCGATCGAGGTCGATCAGCCACTGGGATGAGTCGCCGAACGGGCTGCTGCGAACGAGTTCGATCTTGCCGCGGCTGGCGGGGAAGGTCGTTCCCCCTGCATTCGCCAGCAGCTGACTGAGCGTCATTCCGTGGCGTAGCTGGTAGACGCCCGGCTTGTCCACCTTCCCTTCGACAAACGCCTGGCCCGCCTCGGGAATCATGATGACGTCGCCCCCGCGCACGGGGAGCGTGACCAGACCGGAGTCGGCGCCGGCCGTGCCCGTGCCGAGGGGGAGGACGATGCCATCGTCGCTCCCGACCCGGGGTGTCTCCCCGGCCTGGCCTGAAGCCAGGGCGTACGCGACCTGCAGGTTGGAGACATCGTACCCATTCGAGTTATTCTGCTTCGGCCGCAGAATCAGATAGTTCCCCGCGGTAGGCAGCAGGCCGCCCGCCATCGAGAGGACATCAATGAGTTCTTCCTGGCCACGGGATAGCGTGTAGCGCCCCGGGCGGCTGACCGAACCGAGCACCACCACCTGCCGCCCGAGGTACTCCTTCAGGGAGACCGTGATCATCGGCTGCCGTATCATCTCGGCCCGCTGCAGGGCATCCGCCAAGGCCTGGCGGCACTCCGCAATCGTGAGCCCTGCGGCCTGCACGGAAGTGATCATGGGCAAGCTCACTTTTCCCGCCTCATCGACCCTGACATCGGTGAGAAAGTCGCCCCCACCTGGGCGATACGCGTGAATGGTGACAGACAGGAGATCGCCCAAACTGATCCGGTACTCGGACGAGTCTTCCGGACTTTGCCGCTGCACCACCAGCTTCCGAAACCGCTCCTGGTTCGCAGTGTCCCGCACGGGGCTGGGCATTGCACCGTTCAGGCGCACCGCGCTTCGCCCGGCCGAGCAGCCGCAGAGGACGGAGAGGACGAGAGCCAGGATGTGCCGCAAGGCTCGCGGCCTGGAGTGATCTCGCCCGACCCCACGGTTACTGCGATGGGCTGATGATTTCCCCTGGCGGTCCACCTATACCTTCCAATATGGGAACGAGGATCGCCGGAGGTACGCCGGCGACCCAGACCGGGATCACCGCAGTCTGGCTGGTCCAAGCTTGTTGACAGCAGCCTCCCACGTTACAGCCGGAACACATCGGCGTGCGATCAACGCAGACGAGGTACGTCTCGCCATCGGTGAGCTGGCTGTCGGCTAGGCAGTAGAACCCGTCTTTATCGGTCTTGCCCTGGACGAGGACACGGCCGGTAGCATCTTCGACGACGACATTGGCCGCACCGATGGGCTGCGCCGCGGCGTCAAACAATGAGCCCGCCATCGCTGGGGCCGTCGCGGGCCGACACACGCCCGTCAACGCCGTCGCCTCGACGCACACGCGGTAGGTGCCACCGACGACGAGGTCGTTTCCAGCGACGAGGTAGTGTCCATCGTCGCCGGTCTGTCCGGTCATCACGCGTTGCCCCTGCACATCCTTAACCGTGATCGCCGCATTGGCGAGCGGCTGATCTTGCGCCCCGAACATCCACCCCGAAACGCCGCCGAAAACCCACGCGGCCGAAATGCCGCTTACGCAGACGCGGTAGGCCTGATCGGATAGCAGCTGCTCATTCGTGACACAGTAGATGCCGTCCGCATCCGTTGTGCCCGTTGCCACGACCGTCCAATCGTTTGCGTACACGGTCACCGCTCGTCCGTGAAGTGGCGATGCATCGCGGCCAAGCATAGCGCCCGCCACAGTGTTCGCCCGGCCGTCGGCGCACGCGGCCTTGCCGGCGGTCACCGGCACGCAGATCGTGTACTTCGGTTCCTCCGAGAGCGCGTCGCTCGCCAGGCAAAAGCCCCCCGCGTCGTTGGTACGCCCTTCGACCAGCGGCCTGCGATCGTCTCCGTACACGGTGACCGGTGTGCCGCGCTGCGGGTTGCCCGCATCGTCGGTGACGAAGCCGACCACCGCTTCACCGCTACCGCGGGCTGGCGCGGGCGACATCGCGCCCAGCGAAGCGGCCGTGAGCACCGCCGCCGCCAAGCAGCGGTACCGCCAGTTCCTATTTCGCAACTCTGCGGACAACGGCGTTTCTTCCGCTCACTCGGTGCTGGGAAAGCGGGCCCCGATCATTCCTCGTCTTCCAACGATCCGCTGAGGACCAGCAATTCGACACGCCGGTTCTGGGCGCGCCCGTCAGCCGTCTCGTTGGTCGCCACCGGCTGCAGCTTGCCCCGGCCCTCTACCGTCATCGCCGTGGTCGGGATGCCCTTGCTGACCAGGTAGTTGCGAACGGCAATGGCGCGCCGCATCGATAGCCGTTGATTGTACGGAATGCTGCCCTTGCCGTCGGTGTGGCCCTCGCAGAGCACGCGGACGCCGGGATGCCCCTGCAGGATGCTGACTGCCTCATCGAGAATGACGCGCGCGTCCGGGCGGATTTCGGACTTGTCGAAGTCGAAATTCATGCCGCGCAGAACGAGCTTTCGTTTGGGCTTGGGTGCGGGCGGGGCCGGAGCAACAGGCCCCGGGCAACACGTTGGCGCGCCCGCCACGGGTCTGTTGAGAGTAATGCACCCGGTCAGCACCGTCCCGGCAAGTAACGAAGCAACGGCGAAGCCAATTCGACCTGACGTCGTTCTCATACCGTTCGTCTCCTCACCCGGGCACGGGTCTCAACTGACGCCACAAACGCGGTTACAGTGGATTGATCCAAATGATCCCCGCACGTCGAACGACTCCCTGCAGGCACTTGACTTGATACCATCACTGCGTCACTTTCACAAGCACTTTCACAAGAGGGTTGTAACAATGGAGTCGTGCTGTGAAGCCTGAACGCCGCCGCGCCGGAAGCCTCTCATTCGTCCAGTCTACCCAGTCCGCGCCTGCCAGCGGCAAATTGCGCCCATGGCGAGCGGCGGGCGCTGCGGCGATCGCCATGGCCATTGCGGGTACCGTGGCGTGGGCCGGCACGTCACTGGAACGGTTCATAGTCCAGCGCAGCGAGCTGCCCAAGGGCTGGTCCTTCGTGAAAAGCTACTACTCCGTGAGCGAGACCGCCAGCGACTTCTATGAGAACTACGAGTTGAGCTACGCCAAGGAAGTGGGCGCCACCGTTGTCGCAAAGGAATTCCAATCGTTTGCCGGGCCTGCGCGGGGCACGGCTTTCTATCTCCAGTTCGCCACCGTGGCGGACGCCGAGCGCGCCGCCGAGTTTGCCCGTAAGCTGGTGTGGCAGGGCAGCGGGCCGAGCGAGGCGCATCCCGAGCGGATCCTTACGGTGGGAGCAAACCTGGCCATTATTTCCTTCGCTCACCAGGGCATGGGCGACGAGCTAGAGCGGTTGTTGAAGGCGAAGCAGGGCCAACCGGGCAGTTGAAGAGGGGCGGGCGCCGGAGTACGTCGGTGACGGCGCGCTCAAGTCGGCGCTTGAGAAACGGGTGCACGCGCTGCATCCTGAGAACGTGCGCTTGCTGCCGTATCAGCCGAAGGAACGGCTGCCCGAGTCGTTGGCCGCGCCGGACCTCCACCTCGTGCCGCTGCGGCGCGGTGTGTATGGTTGTTTGGTGCCCAGCAAGGTGTACGGTATCTTAGCCGTGGGGCTACCGTTTGTTGCCATGATGGAAGAACAGGCCGAGGCGGCCATGATTGCGCGGGAGTACAGCGCGGGATACGTAACTCCGCCGGATGATGCGGAGGCTCTCGCTGCCGTCATCCGGCGCGCACGGCAGGAACCGCGCGAGCTGGCGCGGATGGGCGAGCGCGGGCGTAAGGCGGCAGAAGCGCATTTCGATCGGCGTACGAGCGTGAGGAAGTTTGCGGCGCTGCTGCGCAACGTCGTCATGGGAGAGGCCAGTGAGCCCGCGGTGATGCCGCCGGGAATCTTGCCATTAAGAACACTGGCCCGGCGCGCGAGAACCAAAGCGCGGAATTGGTGGGCAGGAGACAGCAGTCGTGTTGAAGTACGCGATCCTTGCGGTGCTTGCGGCGGCAATCGCCTTCCTCCTGACGCCGCGCGTGCGCGCCCTGGCGCTGCGATTGGGTGCAATTGACGAGCCCGGCGGGCGCCGTATCCATCAAGGCCGGGTTCCGCGCCTCGGCGGGCTTGCCGTGTTCGCGGCATTTCTCAGCGCGCTTGCGGTCGAGTGGGGTCTCGATCTCCTCGGGGTGGACGTCTTTTTCGGCTACGGCGCAGGGTGGAGTTGGGTGCTGGGTGGGGCCGCTGTGGTTGCCGGGGTGGGGGCCGTTGACGATCTCCGCAAGGTCGGTCCGGCCGCAAAGCTTTTGTTCCAGCTTGTGGCCGGACTGATGGTGTTGCTCGGGGGACACGGCATCGCGGCGGTCGCGAATCCGTTCAGTGGCGAGGCACTCTCGCTAGGTTGGTTGTCGGCACCGATCACGCTGCTATGGGTGGTCGGCGTAACCAATGCGTTCAATCTCATCGACGGCTTGGACGGCTTGGCGGCGGGCGTGGCGCTGATCGCATCGTGGACACTGTTCATGGTGTCGGTGACGAGCGGAGGGGTGGATGTGGCCCTGCTGTCGGCAACCCTGGCGGGGAGTCTGGCCGGATTTCTCTACTACAACTTCAACCCGGCTTCGATCTTTCTCGGCGATTCGGGGGCCCTGCTGCTCGGCTATTTGCTCTCGGTGTTCTCCATCCAGTCCGGGCACAAGGGCGCCACGGCGGTGGTCATCTTTGTTCCCATCCTCGCCCTCGGCCTGCCCATAATGGACATCCTTCTGTCGATGGTCCGCCGCTTACTTGGCGCGCTTCACATCGCGCAGGTGGACCCGGAGCGCAACGAGTATCGGTTCCTGTTTGCCCGTTCGGCTTCGGTGTTCCGGGCGGACCGCAACCATATCCATCATCGGCTGATGCGGCTGGGCTTCACTCAGAGGAACGTGGTGCTGTTGTTGTATACCGTCAGCGTCCTGCTCGGGCTGCTGGCATTTCTGTCGGTAGTATTGCGTGGAAGTTCAACGGCGGCACTAGTGGCGATCGTTGCTGGTGCCGCGTACGTGGGCATCCGCAAGCTCGGCTATCAGGAGGTGGAAATCTTCCGGCGCGGCACGTTGCTCCCACTGTTTCAACTGCCGGTAGTCAATCGGCGCCTCTTCCACGCCATGGTGGACGCGGGCTTGGTCTGCCTCTCGTACACGCTCGCCTTCTTCGTCGTCGAGTCGGGGCCGCTTGCGGGCGACGAACGCAACTATCTGCTGCGGACGGTCGTGCCGGTCGCCGTGGCGAAGCTGGTGGCGTTTGCGTACGCGGGGGTCTACTGGCGCACCTACCGTTACACGAACACGGGCGACCTGCTGCGCTTGCTGAGAGGAATGCTTGCCGCGCAAGTTCTTGAGGTTATCGTTCTGGCGGCGGCGTTCGGCCTGCCCTCGCATGCGCTGCCCGTCCTGTTGTTGGATTTCTATTTGAGCGCAACCGGCGTGGTCGGCACGCGCGTGTCGTTCAAGGTGTTCGAGGTGCTGGCGCGCAGTGAGCCCAGCGGCGAGACCCGGAGAGTCCTGATTTACGGAGCCGGCGCGACCGGGACGGCCCTCCTGCGCGAGATCGAGCAGGATCCGGCGCTCGGGTACGAAGTGGTGGGATTCATCGACGACTACTCGGCCTGGTGGGGACACGAAGTGAACGGAGTGCGCGTGCTCGGCGGCATCAACAAGCTCGGTACCCTGATCGATCGGCATGGTGTGCGCGAAGTCATCGTGGCGAGTCGGAACGTCCTGCCCGAACGTATCGAGGCGGCCATGATTGCGTGCGGGCCGCGGGGAGTTCCGCTGCGGCGTTTTCAGATCACTCTCGACCAGGTGCGACCGGAAACGGCCGCGGTCGCGGAACAAACCCAGTGACACAGCCGCACTCTGGCGTGGAGGCGTTGGTGGCCGCAGCCCTGCGCGGCGCGCGCCCGGCCGCGGTACCGCTTGCATCTGCAACCGTGCAGGCCGAGTTCCTCCAGTTCACGCGCCGCCACTGCGTGCAACCGATTCTCTACGCGCGCCTGCGCCACCGCGCGGACTGGGAGTGCTGGCCACAGCTGGTGCGTGAGACGCTGGTGCGGGAGGCGCGGCGACAGGCGGCCGTGGATGCTTGTCGCGAAGCGGTGGTAAAAGAAGCGTTGGCCGAGCTGGTAGCGTGTGGAGTTGCGCCGCTGGTGATCAAGGGTACGGCGCTCGCATACTCCCACTACCCGCAGCCCGCTTGCCGCCCGCGCGATGACACGGATCTGTTGCTGCGCGAAGCAGACCGCGCCGCGGCCGCCGCCGCGCTCGCCGATCTGGGCTATGTGCCGATGAACAGCGTCAGCGGCCAGTTGGTGAGCTACCAACAGATCTTCGTCAGGGGAGGGCCGGGGCCGCTCTCCCACATCCTCGACGTGCACTGGCGCGTGCTCAACCCGCAGCGCTTCGCCGGGCTGCTCTCGTACGACGAAATCGCGGCGGCAGCGGTGCCGCTGCCCACACTGGGGCCGGGGGCACGTGCACCCGCCGCGGTACATGCGCTTTTGTTGGCGTGCGTTCATCGGCTGGCGCATCACCGCGACGGGGATCGCCTCCTGTGGTTGTACGACATTCATCTGCTCGGGGGCGGTCTGTCCCCAGCAGAACACGATGATCTGGTCCGACTGGCGGCGGAGAAACGCGTGGCGCATCTGTGCGTGGCGGGCTTGTCCGCCGCCGCGCGGTGGTTCGGGCCGGCGCTTCCTGAAGCGCGGCTGCGCGCACTAACAGAGTTGGCTGCGCAGGAGCCGTTGGAAGACTTCCTCCGCGACGGCGCGACGCGCTGGCATCTGCTCCGTTCCGACCTGGCGGCGCTCAACGGCTGGCGGGCGCGGCTGCGCCTGTTGCGGGAGCATCTCTTCCCACCGGCCGCATACATGCTACGGCGCTACGGCGTCTCCCGGCGTTGGTTGCCGCTGTTATACCTCCGCCGCGGCCTTTCGGGAGCCACGCAACTGCTGCGGCCCATCGCGACACCCTCACCGTAACCGTGGCGCTTCGCTGACGAGGGCATGGCC
Source organism: Binatia bacterium (assembly GCA_050015455.1). Lineage (GTDB taxonomy): Bacteria > Desulfobacterota > Binatia > HRBIN30 > HRBIN30 > JAGDMS01. The sequence goes on along the minus strand of JBEKBJ010000038.1, from coordinate 975 downwards.
GATCCCTTCCCCGGCCCGGTAATCACTCACAGGATGGTTGCCGCACTTTTAGTGATAGCACCGTTTCGTGTGCCTGACAAGCAGAGGCCGTATAGGGGTTGACGGAGTAGGGATCGTGGTCACCCACGACCCCCTCCACAGATCCGGACGTGCGGCATTACCGCATCCGGCTCCCACCTTGGGTCATGACGCCAAGCCGCACTAAGGGATAAGGATGACAGACGCGCGCAGGTGGAATCCAGCGGTCGATCAGCCGCCGCATCCGTGCCCACGCGATGCGAGTCCGTTGGCTGCGTCGCTCCAACGCGCGCTTCCAGAGCCGTCCGACGGCCCATCGAAACGCGCTGATCGCCCGGCTGTTCAGCGGCACGCCGTAGTAACGCACGTGGCCACCGACGACCGAGCGGAGGTACGCCCCCAGTTCGGGGATCGAGACGTGGCGCCGCCGCTGCAGCTCGGCTTTCACCTCCTGCAGCTTGGCTTGCCACCGCTGGCGCATCGTCTGGCGCAGCACCGTGAAGTGCCCCGCCCGCGTCCACGCGCAGATGTGCGTGAACCCGAGGAATGCGAACGTCTCCGGCTTTCCCAAACCGCGCTGTTGCCGGTTGGTCTCGGCATAGCGCCCGAACTCGATCAGTCGCGTCTTGTCCGGGTGCAACTCCAGGCCAAACCGCGCCAACCGCTGGCGCAGTTCGCCGAGAAACTGCTCGGCCTCGTGCCGGTACTCGAACCCCACGATGAAGTCATCGGCGAAGCGCACGACCACCATGTCGCCCTGCGCTCGCTGCTTCCTCCACCGCTGGACCCACAGGTCGAACGCGTAATGGAGATAGATGTTGGCCAGCAGCGGACTGACGACGCCCCCAACACAAACGATAACCCGGCGTCGGATCTCGTCCCGAGACGGGAATGGAATGGCGGATTACGATTCTTTCGGGGCCGACCAGCACTTCCTTCACCAGTAGGCGAACGAGC
>JBEKBJ010000037.1:0-40767 GCA_050015455.1 Binatia bacterium | reverse complement strand
CCCCTCCTACCGCACTCGCCACTTGCCGCCGCTTGACTTGCCCGATTCAAACAGCGATCACGCTACTAAACCGGACAGAATTTCCGGAAAAAAGCGGACACAATTTCCGGAACCCACAACTAGGAGAGTTTCTCTCGGGGCCTTGCGTGCAAGGCGCTGATCAAGTGTGGCAATCATCGCTGCCACCAAAGGGGTGGCGAAACTGGTGCCACACATATGCACGGCGTAGCCCTTTGGTGTGAGCGAGACCAGCCCAGTCTGACCTGCCGCTCCTGCCGCTTCTGCCCCACCGCATTGAGCGAGGTCGGGTTTGCGTGCACCGCCGACACCGGGACCCCGCCGAGTGTAGGTAGTTGGCATCAAGGGTGCGTGTCCGGCAATGCCACGTGGATTTACGGCAGCAACAGTCAGGCCAAGAATGTGTTCCGCTGGGGCAGTTATCTGCTGATCCTGCGTTCCGAAGCCGGCCAACATCACAACTGCTTCCTCCGCCTTCTCTGGCCATGGTGGTCGGCATGCCGACGATAGAAGGTTGCCCGCAGCAACGATGAAGATGACGTCGTTCGTGCGCGCAATGCGGTCGAGCCGGTCGGCAGCCAGGGAATAGGCCAGACGCGAAGATCGCCGTCCGATTTCGAAACTCAGATTGAAAACCCTTACGCCGTGATCATGCTTCGCCACCTTCACCTTTTCATCCAGGGTATCGAAGAGGTCCTCAATGTCTGGGTAGTAGTGACTGCGCAGCTCGCGCCGCGGAAAGAGATCAAGATCGACGAACTTGCAACCGACTGGTTCAATCAAATCACTCAGGGTCGGGTTTAGGGCGCTTCCTGCGCTGACGAGTCCGGCGATAAAAGTGCCGTGATTCTCATCGCGGTCACCCACGGGTACTAGACCAGCATCGGCGACCTTCCATTTATCGAGGGGTGGTTTGTCCATGACACCGCCATCGACAATACCCACTACCGGATAGTCGACCCCAACTGCGGGCTTCACTACCGCCGCCGGTCTGAGACTGGTTCCAGCGACAGTCGGCGCGGTTTCGAGCATCGGTGCCAGTTCAACCTTCCTCACAAGCCCTTGCTCGGCAAGGAACGCCAAAAGTTCGGCGTGGCGCCCCAGTGTCAGGTCACCGCGCACGCCGCGCATCTGCGATGGAAGCGATGCTTCCGCCATCTCTACGGCGCGCCCGTCGTCCAAGAATGGCAAGTCGATTAGCCGCCGTTGATCCGAGACCAACTGGACGGACAGAGCGAGAATCGGCTCGCCAAATTGCGTAGTCGGCGTTGACGGCAGGACGGGCCGAACGAGGAGACCGCCTCGTAGCTGCTCCAATCCTTGTTTGAGATGCGCGATGAGCTGATCGACGGCACCAGCGCCAATGTCGCGATCCGGTCGGAACAACTCAACGATATAGCCGCCAATCACATTGGGCTGCCGCATCCACCGCACAGCCTCATCGGCCGAGAAGCTTACCTTGTCCGTTGGGCCATACAACCGAACATCCTCAATTCCACCGAGTTCACTGCGGTACCCTGATGCTCGCGGCTCATTCTTACCGGTCTTCTTGTTCCGCACTATTCGCGGTGTCGGCTCTGCCTTGGTTTCGATGATGTCCGCGAGACGATCAAGAGCAGCTGGCGTCGCCTGAAATAGTAACTCACCAACGTGTTCGGCACCGACCAACGCGAACGAGTTGGACTTCGTAAAGAGATGCCCAAGTGGGCGATGGCTCTTCGCGAGCGCTTCCTCGCGCTGCTGGACCTTGATGAAGCCGCCCGGCTGCTTATTTCGCCGCAACCCTTGGGCGACGCCTTTGACGCGGGTCTCAATCTTAGTCTTGTGCTGGGCGAAACCCTTATCGTTGTCCTTGAAGAAATCTTTCGAGGATGGAACGAAAGGCTGCGGTTCTTCCAGTTCGATGAAGCGTTTCGCATCCAGAAAAACCTGAATTGGCCGCAGATCGCGCCTTCCTTTAGGCATTGCCGGCGCCCTTCTGTGCCTCACTCGATTTGCCGCGCTTTCTCCGTCGCGAAACAGCACTCTGCGAAAGACCGAGAACTGACCCGCGTTCAGCCTGGGTCAATCCGATCTCTTGCAGCGCCTGGTCGAGGGCATTGACTGGACCGATAAGCAGCGCTGCGCGGTCGGGAGCGAAGAGCCGCGCATTTATCACCACCTGATGACGCAGGCTCTCCAAACTGATTGTGCTCTGTGAGTTTGCCAAGTCTGTGCTTCCTTCCTGACCCTCCCGTTCTGCGGGGCGGTGGAGGACGAAGAAGCGTTTGCCGGCCTCAACCAGGATTTCTATGTCCGCGCCGCTCATGCCTTCGGTCACCCAAACAAGCAAACGCATCTCGGCGGCACCAAGTCGAAGAGGCATAAGAAACTTCTCAAGCAATTCCCCGCGTGCTTCTGGCCCCGGTTTCTGAAGGTCGATGCGCGAGTCAAAACGGCGCCAGACCGCGGAATCGAGCAGATGCTCGTGGTTGGTCGCGGCAAGAGTGACGCCCGTTCCGTTTCGGATGTCCATTGATTGAAGAAGCGTGTTGACGACCCGCTTGATCTCACCGATTTCCTGCGCATCGTCACGCGCCTTGGCTACAGCATCGAATTCATCTAGGAAGAGCACGCACCGATAGCGGTTGGCGAACTCAAAAAGGGCGCCGATGTTTCGCGCCGTCGTACCCAGAAAGGACGACATGAGGCCGTCGAGACGCACTTCGACACAAGGCAGCCCGAGCTGCTGAGCTAGGTACCTGGCCAGCTTGGTTTTCCCCACACCTGGTGGGCCATAGATTAGGCAACGCATATGGGGCCGTGCGCCGATACGGGCTAGTTCGTCGCCCCGCTTCCACTCTGCCAAGAGATCGTTGATCGCCACGGCCACCGCCCCGTTTAGGATCGGCGCATCCACGACGGTGCTGGCAGGGAAAATTACGCGGACTAGCGGGGTGCCGGTCTCGCGGTCAGTTGGAATCGGAGTTGATGGCGAAAGTTGTTCCCCCGGTAGCTGTCGACGTGCGGCTTCGGCGGTGGCGCGCATCTCTTCTATCGCCAGTGGAGCCATGGCGTGACGACGCCCGGCACGCGATAGGAGCCGGCCGAGCTTCGCTGCCTGATCAGCGTCGGATTTCGCCAACGCGTCCCTCAGTCGCTCGATTTGCTGAGTCGCCCTTGGACCTTCGGCATCGAGTGCAATGCGCGCCAGGACCAATACGATGTCGAAGTGCTGCATGCCGATGCATTGTAGCACGATTCTATGCATGATACCAATAGCAGAATGCGTGAAACCGCCGAGTCGATGCGCGTGGCCCATGGCTCCATGCACTTCCGGATGGATGGGCAGCTCATTTTGCTGGTTGAAAGTGCTTGACATTCTAAAGCGCTCATGTATAAGGGTCAGTATGAATAGGGCAACGAGAGCGCGCCGCGCACAGATTCTGGGGATGATGGGGGAAGGGATGTCGCTACGTTCAATCTCTCGGATGACGGGCGCCAGCAAGAACACTCTGGCCAAACTGCTAAGGGACGCCGGCACTGCGTTCGCCGAATACCAGGACAAGACGCTTCGCAACCTGAAATGCCGGCGCGTCCAGTGCGATGAGATCTGGTCATTCATCGGCATGAAAGAGAAACAGGCGAAGCGGAAGGGCAGCGAGCGTCCGACTAACGTTGGCGACATTTGGACGTGGACCGCCATAGACGCCGAGACGAAACTGGTGCCCTCTTGGTTTGTCGGGGAGCGCGATGCTGGCGCGGCCTATGAGTTCATCTCCGATCTGGAAAGCCGTCTTGCCAATCGCGTGCAGCTGACCACGGACGGACACCGCGCATACCTGGACGCCGTCGAGAGCACCTTCGGTTATCGGGGCATTGACTATGCGATGCTCGTGAAGTTGTACGGGCCGGACCCGCAGGAAGACGAGAAGCGCTATAGCCCGGCGAAGTGCATCGGATGCGAACAACACAAAATCTTCGGCGATCCGGAGCCGGACCACATCTCGACCAGTTACGTGGAACGCCAGAACCTCAGTATGCGAATGGGAATGCGCCGGTTCACCCGCCTCACGAACGCTTTCAGCAAGAAGCTGGAAAATCACGTCTACGCCATTTCGATCTACTTCATGCACTACAACTTCGTGCGAGTTCACCAGACGCTGCGCGTGACCCCGGCCATGGAGGCCAAGACGATCGGGCCGGACGGCAAGGAAAAGGCCGTGACCGATCACCTCTGGACGCTGGCGGACATGGTTGCCGTGCTGGAGGAATGGGAAGCGCGGCAACCGCACGAGAAGGTTGGTCGCAAGCCGAAGGGGAAGGAAGGAGGCACTGAATGAGAAGCAAAAAGGAACTGATAGCAATCATCGCACGTGGAACGTATGGCGATGCCCAGCGCGACGGCGCAAGAGCAGAACTGGACGCCGTGCTGGCCGAGGAGTCCACCACCTTAATCCAATCGACTAGGGAGAACCTCGTCCAGACGCTTGGTGAGTTTGGTTCTGAGATTGTGCGCCTTAGGGACGTCATCAATACGGCTTCAGCAGATGCATCGTCTACTTCGCATGGATTAGTCCTATGGACTCGCGTGCTAGCTCTTGCGACGGTTGGACTTACGCTCGCCACCGGAGGACTTGTTTACGCGACGATACGGTTGGCGAGCAGCGCGCCGCACTAGCGCCCTTTGAAATCAAACTGACCCACTACCCGGACGTCCCCGCCCTTGCTTGCCCCTGTGCGCTCGGTTAGTCTGCCAACTCAACGAAACGGCTACCACGAGGAGGCGAGACAGGGGTGTCCGCATGAAAACGCTCTTTCTGAACCCGCCTGCGTACGAGGATTTCGATGGCGGGGCAGGATCGCGCTACCAGGCCACTCGCGAAGTGTGGTCCTTCTGGTATCCCACATGGCTCTGCTATCCCGCCGGCCTGGTATCAGAGAGCCGTGTGCTCGACGCCCCACCGGAAGAGCTCAACCAGGAGCAGACCGTGGCGATCGCCCGGGACTACGACTTCGTCGTCGTGCATACCAGTACGCCGTCGTTCCAGCTCGATGTGCGCACGGCACAGCTGATCAAAGAGGCCAATCCGCAATGCCTGATGGCCTTCGTCGGCGGCCATGTGACGGTCTTGCCCGATGCTTCTCTGAACGCCTCTACCGCGATCGATCTGGTGGCGCGAAAGGAGTTCGATTTCGCCGTTAGAGACATTGCGCTGGGAAAGGACTGGGCGTCCATTCCGGGCATCAGTTACCGCCAGAACGGCAACGTCGTGCACAACCCCGAACCACAGCCCCTCACCACCGAACAGCTCGACGCACTACCCTTCGTGAGCCGCATTTACAGCCGTGACCTGCAGTATCTCAAGTACAACAGCCCATACTGCCAGTATCCGTACGTGTCGATCTACACCGGCCGCGGCTGTCCGGCGCGCTGTACATTCTGCCTGTGGCCGCAAGTGACCACCGGCCACTCTTACCGCACCCGCAGCCCGGAAAACGTGGTCGAGGAAGTTCGGGAGATGCCTCGTCTGTTCCCCGAGATGAAGGAGGTCTTCTTCGACGACGACACCTTCACCGCGGATCCGCCGCGGGCGCGCAAGTTGGCCGAAATGTTCAAGCCGCTGGGGCTGTGCTGGTCGACCAACGCCCGCGCCAATGTGGATCGCGAGACACTACGGGTGATGAAGGAAGGCGGGCTGCGCGTGCTTGTCGTCGGTTACGAGTCGGGCAACGAGCAGATTCTCAAGAACGTCAAGAAGGGCGTCAGCGTCGAGCGGGCCCGGCGCTTCACCAAGGACTGTCACGATCTCGGCATTCTGATTCACGGCACCTTCATCGTCGGCCTGCCCGGTGAGACCCTGCAGACGATCGAGGAATCCATCCGCTTCGCGCGTGCCATGAATCCCGAGACCATTCAGGTGTCGTTGGCCTCGCCTTATCCGGGGACCCATTTCTACGAGTACGTCCGAGAGAACAACTTCCTGGTTGAAGACGTGTACAACGACGCAGCAGGCTACCAGCGCTGCACCGTGAGTTACCCCGAGGCTTCGGCTGAGGAGATCTTCGCCGCGGTGGAGCGCTTCTATCGCAAGTACTACTTCCGCCCGAAGTATTTCTTCAAGGCAGCGAAGAAGATGGTGAAGAGCCGGGCCGAGCGCAAGCGCATGCTGCGTGAGGCCGGTGAGTTCCTTGCCACCATGCGCAAGCGCCGGACGAACGGGAAGGCTGCAGCCGCCCCTTTGCCGACGCCGTCTCCGTAGGCGACATTGCTGTACGCGTCGGGATTGGCTGTCCTTGCCAGCACGCTGCTGACGGTCGGCCTGTATTTCATGAAGCGCGAAGCCGAGCGCTTGCCATCGCTCGGGGGTGGCTGGCGGTTGGCCGCCTGGTGGGCGTTCATGCGCGACGGTTGGTGGCTGTCCGGTTTTCTGCTGCAGGTCGCCGGCTACGGCCTGTATTTCTTGAGTCTGCGTGCCGCACCGCTGTCCATCGTACACGCCGTGTTGAACGGTGGCATCGCGCTATTCGTTCTGCTCGCGGTGCTCGGGCTCGGAGAGGACCCACGGCCGGTTGAGTGGTTTGCGGTCGTGGTGATCGTCGTGTCGTTGATCATTTTGAGCCTTTCACTGGCCTCCGCCCCGGCCGTGAGCGCGGCCGAGCACGGCACGCTACTGTTCTCACTGGCGGTGCTGACGCTCGCGGCGCTGGCGCTGGCTCTGGACCGGCAGCCGGCTCGTACCATCGGCTTGAGCATCGCCAGTGGTCTGGTCCTCGGCCTGGCGGCGGTGTACGCGAAAGGCCTTGCCAGCGGCATTGGCGTGACCGCTGACGCCGCGTTCCACCTGCTATTGACCGTCGCCGCCAACCTGGTCGGGTTCGCGATGATGCAGGCGGCCTTTCAGCGTGGTCGCGGTGTTGTGGTGATGCCGCTCCTCGGCGCGTTGTCGAATCTGGTGCCGATCATCGGCGGGATCTTGGTCTTCGGAGAAACCCTCCCGACTCAGCAGCCGGCGGCGGTGCTGCGGCCGCTGGCGTTCACCCTGGCGATTCTCGGCGCCGCGCTGCTAGCAGGCTTCGGCGAACGCACGGGGCCAGCCCTGCTTCACGCGCACCGCCGACACTTCCACCTGGATGCACATCGCGGGCGCCATTGATGCGGTCCCGGACAAAGGAGAGCGGACATACCGAGGCAGACGTCAGACGCCACAACACGCAGCAGACAGTTTGACCGCAGTTTGCTTTGCAGGCCACGAGTGCGCCGGCGGCACGCGGGCAGGAGTCACGGTCGGCGCCCGCGAGCGTTTGCAAAACTCATCGGCATGTGGTGATTCTGCCGCGACGTGACCCGGCGTAAGCGCGCAGAAAAGCGACTGTGCCTCCGGCTGATCCTCGACGGCCGCTGCGAGGGAGGCGATGACTGAGCAAATCAGTCCGTAAATGACACCGACTTACAGCTTCAACGTCTACGCTCTTCCGCCGGCGGTGACAGCCCTGGCGCTCCTGCTGGTCGGTGTGGTGGTGCTCATCCGTGAGCGCGCTTCGCGCGTCAGCGTGGCGTTTCTCTCTATCCAGCTTGCCACGAGCCTGTGGCTCTCTGGGCTCGCGGGGATGTATTGCTCCACCAACGAAGGGGACGCAATATGGTGGGCAAGGTTTCATTTTCTCGGCATTCCCTTTATTCCGTCGACCATCTACCTGTTTTCGGTGGTCGCGATGGGCATCTACGCGCGGCGCAAGAGGCTCATCTGGGCCGGCTTGCTGCTGTCCACGTCCTTCTCGGCGGCCGCCATGTACAGCGATGTGCTGGTCGCTGGCGTCTACCGCTACTGGTGGGGATACTATCCGCGCTACGGCTGGCTGGGCATTTCTTTCTTGGTATTCTTCTTTGGGCTGGCGCTCGCCAACCTGCGCGATTACTGGGTCGAGTACCATAAGGCAGCGCCCGGAACGCATAAGCTCAGGCTGCGCGCTCTGCTCATCGCGTTCAGCTTCGCCTATCTGGGCGCCTTGGACTATCTGCCGTGTTACGGCGTGCCGCTCTATGCCTTCGGGTACTTGTCGGTTTTCGTCTGTCTCACCTTGATGGCCCGCGTCACCCAGCGGTACCGTTTGGTCGACATTGTTCCGGCCTTCGCCGCCAACGAGATCATCGCCACCATGGCCGATCCGCTGGCGGTGTGTGACGCCGACCGCAGGATCCGCGTCGTCAATCAGGCGCTGTGCGTAACCTTGGGTTACACGCAGCAGGAGCTGCTCGGGGAGCGGATTGAGCGCCTGGCGGGTGCGGATGCGGGCGGCGTCGAGCACCTTCGCCAGCTGCTCTCGCCGGGCACGGCTCGCAACGAAGAGATGGTACTGCGCACGCAGGCCGGCGAACCGGTCGCCGTGAGCATATCGCTCTCCCGTCTGCAGGACCGCGATCGCAACCGGGTGGGCACCGTCCTCATCGCCCGTGACATCCGGGAGCACGAGCGGGCGGAGGCGGCGCTGCGCGAGAGCGAGGAGAAATACCGCACCATCCTCACGAGCATCGAGGACGGCTACTACGAAGTGGATCTGGCCGGCAATTTGACCTTCTTCAATGACTCGTTGTGTCGGGCAATGCAGTACTCCCGCGGCGAGTTACTGGGGATGAACTACCGCCAATACACAGAGCCAGAAAGAGTCGGAACGTTGTACGAGGTGTTCAACCGCGTGTATCGAAGCGGCGAGCCACAGAGGCTTTTCGACTGGGGAATTACCTGGAAGGACGGAACCAAGCGGCTGGTCGAGGCGTCCGTCACCCTGATCCGGGACGACGCCGGGCAAGCGCGTGGGTTCCGTGGCGTCGTGCGCGACGTCACCGAGCGCAAGCAGGCTGAGGAAAAGACGGAGGCGCTGCTCCAGATTGCCAAGGACATCAGCGGCACGCTCAGTTTGGAGGAGATCCTCGATCGCGTGCAGCGGCGGACTGCACAAGTGCTCCCGTGTACCGCCGTGCTCACCATCTACCGAGACCCAGTTCGAGACGTCTTTCGGATCATCTCCCACCATGGCATTGGAACTACCTTGCCTCCGGAACTTCAGTCGCTGGAGTTCTCGAGCGCCGCTCCTGGATGCTGCCTCGCAAGAGGAGAGACCGCTGTCCTCAACGATCCGAGCGAGATGCCAAAAGCAATGGCCCAGCTCTGTGCGCGTTTCAGCTTTACGACGCTGGTGGCCGCGCCACTACGCGTCGCCGACCGCCGTCTAGGCGCACTGGTTGCGTTGCGCACCCAGGCCGACGGCCCGTTCAAGCCGGACCAGATCGATCTGTGCGCCGGCATCGCCGGCCAGCTCTCGGTGGCCATCGAGGCGGTCGAGTTGTACCGCGCGCAGCAAGAAGAAGCGCAGATGGCGACGGCACTGGCCCAAGTGGGACCGGAGCTGATTTCCTCGGTCGATACGCCGGTCATTCTGAACCGGTTGTGTCAGCTGACCACCAAGGTACTGCAATGCGATTGGAGCCACACCTGGCTCTTGCGCCCGGAGGAGGACGCATGTGTACTGATGTCGGGGCACGGCCATGCCGCGGAGCAGTGGGAGTCGCTGCGGGTAGTGAAAGTGCCGCGCGCGGTCATCGCGGCGCTTCTGGACCGACTCGCTCGCCAAGAGGTGATCCAGTTCCGGACGGCTGAGTCCCCCGATCGGCCGCTTCTGGCCCTGGCTCCACAGGTTGGCGCCACGGTGGTTCTGTACATGGCGCTGCGGCGCGGCGGCGAAATCATGGGTGTCCATGCGGCTGGGTATCGCGGCCGCGAGGAGCCTTTTAGCGCGCTGCAAGAGCGCACCGCACGCGGCATCGGTCAGCTTGCCTCGCTGGCGTTGGAGAACGGGCGACTGGTCAGAGAGCTCGAACGTGCCAACCGTCTCAAGTCGGACTTCGTGGCCACCATGTCGCACGAGTTGCGTACCCCACTCAACGTGATTATCGGGTACAACGACCTGGCACTGGAGGGCGTGTTCGGCGATCTGACTCAGGAGCAGCACGAGGCCTTGGACCGGGTGCGTCGGAGCGCGCTCGAACTGCTCGAGCTGATCAATACCACGCTGAGCCTGAGCCGGCTCGATACGGACCGCCAGCCCCTGGACGTGCGCGAGGTGGCGATCCCCGATCTGGTCGATGAACTGGACACTGAGACGCGCGAGGCGCGCGCGCGGAAGCCAAATGTGCGGATGGTGTGGGACCTGCCGTCTGACCTGCCGCAGCTGCGTACCGATCCGATTAAGCTCAAGGTGGTGTTGAAGAACTTGATCGCCAACGCCGTGAAGTTCACGGAACGGGGGAACGTAACCGTCCGTGCGGAGCTGCATGACGGCGGCGTGCAGTTTGATGTCAGTGATACCGGCATTGGCGTTCCGCCGGAAGCGCAGAAGATCATCTTCGAGCCCTTTCGTCAGGCCGACTCATCCACCACCCAGCGATACGGCGGAGTTGGGTTGGGGCTGTACATAGTGCGGCGCCTGCTCGATTTGCTCGGTGGCAGCGTGACTGTCGAGAGTGAGGTGGGGCGGGGCTCGACGTTCAGTGTGTGGGTCCCGATTCGGATCGAGCGATAGGCAATTCGGTGTTCCTGCCGGATTAATGAATCTCGCGGAATAGCCTGACACGCTTCCAATCCCGGGGGCTGCCCGGGGCAGGCGCCCCTTGCCCTTTCATATGACATAGACGCTGCCCTGCGCGTGGACCGCGAGCTTGAACGCCTCAGACTGAGGAACTGAGATCGCCGTAACTAGCCAACTCAATGTCGGCGGCGGGCATGGCTGCGCGCACACGCGCGCTGGTGAAGGCCGCGACCTCGGCTTCGCTTTCGTACTCGGCGGGGCGCCAGCGCCGCGCTTCGGCGTCGACGAGAGCGGGATGGCCGTAGACCTCGGTGATGCCTGGGGGCAAGTGCTGCAACACACCGAGCAGGTACGGCTCGGTGACGTGGCCGCTCTGGTGCAACCCGAAGATCTGATCGGGATGACAAATGCCGCGTGCAGCTAGCCGCGGCCGCGCGAAGCGCGTGAGGTTGCGGAAGATCAGCGCCTCGAGCAGCTTGCGCCTCCGCTCGCGCCGGTCGAGCCGGAGCGAGATGCGCCACGGTTCGCGCGGCAAACGCATGGCACGGATGCCGTAACGTGACGCGAGTTTCAGTAGGATGGCAAGCACGGACGGGTGCATGTGGATGTTCAGATGTCCGTCGACGTGTGAGAGCAGCAGGCCGGTGTCCAGGTATTTATCCAGTTGCGCGCCGATCTCGCGCTCGATCTGCTCGCGCAGCCGCCGCGCGAAGAAGTAGTGGAACCCCGCTGTTACCGCGTTGTTGCGAAACACGCCGGCGTCATCGACGAGGTCGGGGATATCTCGGGGTGCCGAGACCGCGCGGCCTTGGACCAGCACCAGGTGCAAGCCGACGGACAGGCTCGGCGTCGCGCGCGCTAGCTCCACCGCTTCCGCGAAGGCGGAACCATTCGCCATCAGGCTCGCATTGGTGAGGATGCCGTCGCGATGCGCCTTGATGATGCCGAAGTTGGTGCCGGGCGAGAGCCCGAAATCGTCACCAGAAACGATCAGCCGCTTCCGCACACTTGCTTCTCGCCCTGGGGACGTCATGCATTGCACCTTGGGTCGGGCTGCTGCGCACGCACCCGGTCCGGAAGATGTCGTTCAGTCTGGTACAGGCTGGAAGCCTATACCGCCAGAGACCAGTTGGTGCCGGGACAGGATAAGCATGCCGACCAACGCCCAGGTGAGCTCCCGGATGCGTCGCAGAATCCCCAGCGCCAGCCCCTTGCCCGGGTCGAGGCCGAGCACGGTGAAGATCAACACCTTGCCGCCCTCCTGCGTCCCGACTTTCGCGGGCACGAAGAAGAGCATGCCGTCGATTGCCACCGACAGCACCTCGATGGTCAGTGCGCGATGCACGCTGACCGGCACCCTGAGAAACCAAAGGATCAAGTAGATCTCCACCACCCCCAGGGCCCACCCGGCGCAGAAGCTTGCGGAGGAGAGCACGAGCGCGCTGTTGGTGTCGCCATGGAAGCGGGCGATCTCCTCGTCGAGGCGCTGCAGGCGGCGCGTGAATTCCGGCGCCCGTTCCGGCAGACCGAGGCGCTGCGCGAAGCGTAACATGGGCGCGAACATCCCGCGGCGCTGCGCCACGATCAGCACCACAATGAGCGCGGAAAAGCCCGCCAGGCCGGCGAGCAGGCCATGGCGTACCGGCGCGGGTAACGGCGTATCATCGAGGACGAATGCCAAGCCGATGACTACGAAGGTGATCTGGCCGATGGTTTGGGTCAGCTTGGCTACGGCGACCGACGCAACCAGCGACGTGCTCTCCGCTTGACCGCGGAGGTAGCGGGTACGCACGAACTCGCCTCCGAGCGTCGCCGTGGGGGTGAGATAGTTCACCGCATCCCCGGCAATCCGTGCCGTCAGCAGTTTAGTGAACGGGATCTGCGGCCGCGGACTCGAAAAGGCGGCGCGCCATCCAAAGGTGTTCGCCATGTACGCCAAGATCTCCTGCAGCACGATTGGAGCGATGCCCCACCCAACGAGCCGCAGGTTCATCACAACGGTTCGCACTCCCAATTCATGCAGGAGGAAGACGAACAGGATCACTCCGCTGATAAGAAAAACGCGTTCGGCGATGTGGAATGCGCGCTGTGCCGACATTCACTCTCGGTTCGGTAACCGGACGGCTCGCAACGCCGCGCTCACGCGGCCTCACGCCATCGATAGATGCAGATCAGGAGCAGCGCAAACAGATACGTCCCGAAGGCGCTGCCCCACAGGAACCATTGCAGGCGGCCGATCACCGCAAGTGCGAGGAGCAGATAAGCGAAGTCGCGGTTCATCATCGCCTCGAAGGCCTGCAGGAGCTTCCGCCGCACCTTGCCTCTGAAGGTCACCGGCGCCGGACCGCCGCTGGCAAATCCCGGCCGGTGCACGAGGAAGAAGTAAGTAACGATTCCGTCGCACGCGAATCCGCCCACAAGCAGGCTCATCAACAGCATGTAATGACTGTCCGGGTGCTGGTGGTACATCCCGAGTGCCAGCCCGATGAAGATGGCGACATGCACAATGTTGTCGGTGATGACGTCGAACTTCTGGCCGAACGCCGACTCGGAGAAGGTGAGGCGCGCCACCTCCCCGTCACACCCGTCGAGAATAGTCGCGCATAAGAAGAGCAACGTGCCGGCTACACCGCTCCAGTACGCGCCAATCCCCAGCGTGGCGGCGCCGAGCAATCCGATGCAAGTGCCGAAAAGAGTGATCTGATTCGGCCGCACGCGTGTGTGCCGCGCCAGCCAACGGCTGACACGCAGCGAAATGCGGCGGTCGATCCAGTGCGCCAGCGGTCCGTCCGTCGCCGCGCTGTCGCCGCGCAGCCCTCGGCACAGCGCGGCTTCGGCCCGCCGCGCCGAGGTCGCATCACGGACCGGCAGGCAGATCTCGCCATCGAGCGACGCCTGCTGAGCGCCGCCGCGGCGCAGCGCCGCCCAAGTTGCCTCGGTCGCCTCCGGGGTGAGGGTCTGCAGGTCGATCCCCGGCAGCGCCGACGACCGGCACAATGCAATGTCGTGGCGCCCGTCTGCTCCGAAGAGCAACGGCCGGCCATCCAGGCTGGCGGCAGTGATGCGGTTAAGGGTGGCAGCGGTGACCAAACGGTCGCTCGGGATCAGGGCGACCGTGGCACCGTCGAGGGCGGGCAACTTGTCGGTCACTTCAACCGCGCGACTACGGGCATCGCCCCCGAACAGCGCCCGCAAGCGCGGCGTGTGCTCGTTACCGAGCACGATGATGCGGTCGAAGCCGCACCGCAGCGCGCTCAGCACGATACGTTGAATCACCGGGAGCCCCGCGACCGGCTCAAAACTCGACGCCGTCGGGGGCAGAATGATTGCGACTTTCACTCGACTGCTCCGCCCTCTCGACCTCCCGCCTCAAGCCACTCGGGAGGTTGCGGTATGTCCATCGGCTGTGCATCACGAGCGCCAGACGCGTAGGCCCGATTGAGCATCAGCAAACACCATTCCGCTTCCGCTTGGTTCGTGCCCCGCGTGCCCGGGTCATCGAGTTCTTGCCGAAATGAGTCCACCACGCCGGCGAACCATTCCGGATGATGGGAACCGGCGGACAACGCCGTTGCCAAGCGTTGCGAGTGTCGCCCGCTCTTGCTGTGCATCAGCACGTGATCCTCGTCAATGATCAGCTGCCCGCCGTCACCCATAAAGCGCCATTCCGTTCGCCGCTCCGCGGCGGCCCAGGTCAGCCGGATCTCGCCGGTCAACGACGGAAAATCGATGCCGCACACGGCCGTGTCTTCGACCTCGGCGTCCACGTAGCGCCGACGTTCCAGCGCCGCGCGGATACGTTGCGGCCGCTCCTGCGCCAGCGCCAGCAGCAGGTAGAATGCGTGCCAACCATGATCCACGAGAATACCGCCACCCGCGACCGCAGCCTGCACGCGCCAGTTATCACGTGTGGTGATGGCGCACCCGTTACGGGCGGTGTTGAAGCTGATGCTGTTGAGTGATCCCAGCGTTCCCGCCTGCAGCAGTTGGCGCACGGTGCGGAACGCTTCAGAGTACTTCCAGTTATGGACCGTGTGTAGCACTACGCCGCTGCGGCGGACCGCCTCGCGCACCGCGCGGTACTCGCGCACCGAGGTGGTGACCGGCTTCTCGCACAAGACGTGCACCCCGGCCTGCGCGGCGGCGATGATCGCCGCCGCGTGGAACGCCGGCGGGGTGGCGACGTCCACGAAATCCAGCTTTTCGTGGTGGAGGAGCTCCCCGGGCGTGCTGTAAGTGCGGATGCCGGGCAACGCCGTTGCCGCCAGCGCCCGCCGCTCGGCGTCCGAATCGACCACGGCGATGATGCGGAAGTCGCTGCGCTCGCGCCACACGGGTAGGTGGCCATTCGCGGCCACGTTACCGAAGCCGATGACCGCGCCGGTGCGGGTGGGGGGCGTTGGCGCTCGCGGCGTTGGCGCCTGCGGCGCGAACGCCCGCGGCCTCGATGATGGCGTCATTGCCGATAGCGGCCGGTGCGCGCCACCTCGGCGAACACGTCATCGAGGATGGCGGCGCCGTCCCGGGCTTCCGACTCCGTGAGGATCAGCGGCGGGTTGATGCGCACGCGCGGAAAGTACCCCATCAGCAACAGGCCGCGCCTGAACGCGCTACGGAAGATATCCTCGGTGACGGCCCTAGCCACGGGTTCCTTGCTGACGCGGTCCTTCACAAGATCCAGCCCTATCAGCAAGCCCGCGCCGCGCACATCGCCGATGAACTCATACTTCTCCTGCAGCCGGCGCAGCTCAGCAAGCAATACCGCGCCGACGCGTTCGGAGTTATCGACCAGTTCTTCGTCCAGGATGGTCTCGAGGGTGGTCAACGCGGCGGCGGCGGCGAGCGGGTTGCCGCCGTAGCTCGAAGAGGAGGAGCTGGGTTTCGCGAACGGGAACGCGGCGGTAATCTCGTCCGTCGAAATCAGCCCGGTCACGGGAAAACCGCAACCAAAGCCCTTGCCGATGGTGATGATGTCCGGCGCCGCCCCGGTATGATCGCAGCCGAACATAGCGCCGGTGCGGCCGAATCCGGTGATCATCTCGTCGACGATGAGCAGCGCGTCTACCTCACGCGCGACTTCCGCTACCGCCGGCAAAAACTCGGGCGGTGGAATGACGTTGCCGGCCGTCCCTTGCATGGGCTCGACGAGGATGGCGGCCACGGCTCCGGCGGTGTTGATCTTCAGCGACTTGCGCAGGAATTCAACGCAGAACAAGCCGCACTGCGAATGGGTGAGCTTGAAAGGGCAACGGTAGCAGTCGGCGTACGGCACCAGATGCGTGCCCGGAGCCAGCGGCCCCCACTTTTGTTTCCACTCGTCACCGATGAGTCCCATGACGCCGCCGGTCTTGCCGTGGAACCCACCCCAGAAGCCGACGATCTCGAACTTCTTGGTGTACGCCTTGGCCAGACGGATGGCCGCTTCGACCGCCTCGGCGCCGCCGCTGTATAGCTGCGTACGCTTCAGCCCGCCGGGCGCCAACTCCGCCAACAGCTTCAGCAGCGCCGTGCGGGGTTCGTTGGTGAAGCTGCCGACGGTAAGCTTTTGCAGTTGCTCAGTGACGCCGGAGACAAAGCGCGGATGTGAATGCCCCAGGCTGGCGACGGCGACGCCGGCAAAAAAATCGAGATACTCGTTGCCGTCAGCGTCCGTGAGGGTGCAGCCCCGCCCTTCCACCATCGCCACTTCGGACAGCTGGGCGATACGCTGCAGCCCGGGAGCGATGCACTCGCCCTCGGCGGCAATGAGAGCCTGTGATCTAGGCCCAGGGATTCGAGCGTGGGCCGCAGCTTTTCTTGACGCAGCTTTCACTTTCCACTCGCGACGTCGCGCGCATGCAAATAGGCTGCAATTTCAGTCGCGGCCTCAGCGCGGCAGGCAGCGTAGCTGGGCCAATCGTTCAAGTCAATCAAGCCCAAAGCATCACGCTGCGCGTCATACACACAATCGCCGCCGTAGATTTCCACCTCCAGCGCCTGGGCGGCGCGCTCGCCGAGCGCGCGCAGCCGCGCCAACACAGCGACGGGCAACGGCGGGGCGGCGGGCGGCGGCACGCAATGAAAAAACGATCCGCACACAGCATAGAACTTCAGCACCGTGCCTGGAACATGCTGCTGCACCACGGCGTAACGGAAGCCGCGCGTGTGGAAGGCCCGCAGCGCCGCCCGTGCCGCATCAACGCTGTCGACGCGGACCACGTCTCCCGCTTCGGTCGCGTGCACATCACCGCGTTTGACCCAAGCACCGCCGGAAACCCACTGCGGCAGGGAAACGCGAGCGTCGGTTTGCACGAGGATGCTGTCAGGGAACGGCACTCCCGCGCTTTTGAGCAGGGCAACGGTCCGGTGGCGGTGGCAATTCAGGATCGCCTGCGGGCTGTTGACGACACGCACGCCATGCGCGCACCAAGAGGAGAGGCGCTCCAGTGCGCCCGGCCCCTGGCACATGGTGAAGACGGCCGTGGCGCCGTCCGGATCGGGCCATGTCGGCGCATCCCCGCTGAACACGGACACCACATGACCGAACCGCCGCAGGCGGACGGCCACGGCTTCGAGCACGGCGGCATCCGCCTCGACTTTGCCGGGTGAGAAGACGCGCTCGCGCGTGATGCCGAAATAGTCACTCATGACGTAAAACCACTGCGCACGAAGGCCTCGGCCGCAGCGATGTCTTGCGGACGGTCCACGTCCACCGTCTTGGCGATCCGCTCGCCGTACAAGCGGTACCCTTCCTGAAGCAGATGCCCCAGAAACTGCCGCAGGGCGGTGAAGCCTGCCAGGCGCGCGGCGGGAATCTCGCTGAAGATGACCGGCTCGAAGACATAGAAACCTGCGGTTACCAGCGTGCTTTCCTCCGCGTCGGCCCCGAGCGCGGTGATGCGGCCATCGGGCGCAATCCGGGCCCTGAGCGGCTTCTCGTCGTCGACAAACGCGCTGAGCGCCAGGACGCCGTCGGCAGCCATGTAATTGCCGGCCGCGTGCAGGAACTCCCTCAGCACCACTGGTGCGAACACCGCATCAACTGTGAGCAGCAGAAAGCGCTCGCGATCGAGCAGCGGACGGAGCGCGAACAAGCTTTCCATCGAGCTCGGGGTCGTGCGCCGGACGAACTCAAACTCGATCTGCGGCCAATGGCGACGGCAGTGCTCTTCGATGCCGCGGGATTGTTCATTGACGATACAGGCGATCTGGCCCACACCAGCGGCTGTTGCTGCACCGAGGACATAATCCACCAGCACTCTACCAGCCACCGGCACCAGTGGTTTGGGCATCGTCAGCCCGCCCCGGCTCAACCGCCCGCCCAACCCGGCCGCAATCAGTCCCGCCTTCATCACCGTGACGATAGGCCCCGTGCGCCGTCGTCCTGCTAAATTGCGAGCAGCGGTTCCAAATCCGCCAAACGGCGCAGCCGCACGTCGACACACTCGGGGCAGCCGCACGGGCGTTCGGTCGCGCCCGTCAGCCAACCGGTCCGCAAGCCCGCTGCGTGGGCACCGACGATGTCCTTCTCGAACGAATCGCCGACGTACAGCACCTCTGCCGGTTCGACCCCCAAGTGTTTGACAGCCAGGGCGAAGATCGCCGGATCGGGTTTCCTCACGCCCACCACGCTGGAATCAACGATGGTGGCCAGCAACGGCGCCAGCTCGGCTTCCTCGAGAATCCGATGCACGTTGCCGTAGAAATTGGACACCACGCCGAGCGCCACGCGTTGCCGGAGGCGGCCGAGGAGTACGCGGCTCTCTGCTAACCCGGCGCGCGAGGCGCGCACAAACCCCGCAACGATCGCGGTGGCCGCCGGCACGCTGAAACCGAGCTGCTCCATCTGGCGCGACACGTGGTATTCGACGAGCGCTTCCAACCCGAACTCCGCAACGGCCGGCTCGCCGTAGGCACACCGGGTGGCGTGGTCGAAGGCCGCTCGTACCTGTTGGAAAGGAAAGTCGAGATTTGCCAGGGAATAGAGCTGGGCAAACCGTTCCAGCCAGTGGACGCCGCCGTCCAGTGTGCCGCCGTAATCGAACACTATCGCTCGCAACCTCATCTCAGCGATGTAAAGCGTGCCAGGCTTCGCGAGTCAACCTGCGAGCGCCGAGAGTGGCGGGAGGAGCGGCATCAACGCGCGGTTTGACAAACCCGGCCGAGAGTGGGAGTTGAGTAATGTTGCGCAGGTGCAACGATGAAGTACTTTGTCAATGTCTAGTTTCTCTTTCCGAAACCGAGCCAAGACCCTCGGGCGGCTTTCCCAGGAACAATTCGATTTGCTCGTCATTGGTGGCGGAATCACCGGCGCTGGCATCGTGCGTGACGCCGTTCTGCGCGGCCTCCGTGTTGCCTTGGTCGAGCGCCGCGATTTTGCGGTCGGGACGAGCAGTCGATCGTCGAAACTGATCCACGGAGGCGTGCGCTACCTGCAGCAAGGTGACGTCGGGCTGGTCATGGAGGCGGCCCACGAGCGGCGCGTGATCCGCCGGCTGGCGCCACACTTGGCGCGTCCCATCCAGATGCTCGTCCCGGCCCATTCCCGCTCCACCTACGCCAAACTCAGTGTCGGCTTGTGGACGTACGACCGCGTGGCCCGTGTCCTCGACGAGGAGCGCTATCGCATGCTCGACCGCGACCAAACCCTAGCGCTCGAACCACTGCTGCGCTCGAAAGACCTGTACGGTGCCGGGCTTTACTATGAATACCTCACCGATGATGCCCGCCTGGTTGTGGAAACCCTGAAGTCCGCCGCCGCAAGCGGCGCAGCGGTTACGAACTACAGCGAGGTGGTCGGCCTAGTGAAGGAAAACGGGCGGGTCAACGGGGCGCTGGTGAAGGACGCGCTCGCGGACGCTGAGTTCGCCGTGCGCGCGACGACCATAGTCAACGCCGCCGGTCCATGGGTGGATGCGCTGCGCTCTATGGAAGACGAGAACGAGCGGCCACGCCTGCACCTCACCAAGGGGATCCACTTGGTGCTGCCACGCGAGCGACTGCCGGTGTCGCGCATCGTCGTGATGAACACCCCCGATAACCGCGCCGTGTTCGTCGTGCCGCACGGCGTGGTGGTCTACATCGGAACGACCGACACCGATTATGACGGCCGCTACGACGATCCGAGCATTTCCATGGAGGACGTCACCTACCTCTTGGAGGCGGCCAACGCGTCCTTTGAAACGGACCGGCTCACTCCGCGAGAGGTGGTCGGCGCATGGGCCGGGCTGCGGCCGCTGCTGCATCAAGAAGGCAAGAAGCCGACCGAGATCTCACGCAAAGACGAAATCATGGTGGGGCCGGCGGGATTGATATCGATCGCCGGCGGCAAGCTCACTACCTATCGCAAGATGGCACAGCGGGTCGTCGACATGGTGGTCGAGCGCTTGGCCGATGGCGAACGGCGGGGGGACAAACGAGGGGACAGCGAGCGCGCATTGCTCAGCGGCGGCGAGACCGGCGACGACGTCGACGCCTTTACCACCAAGCTCAAGAGCCGCTGGCCGCACGTTCCCGCCGACATCGTCGAGCGGCTGGTCCCATTGTACGGCAGCAATGCGGAACGCATGGTCGAGGGCATGGCCGCAGACCCGATGCTGGCGCGGCGGTGCGCTCCCGGCATGGCGGTGACCCGCGGCGAGGTGGCGTACGCGGTGCGCGAGGAAATGGCGATGACCTTGGAGGACTTCCTCGAGCGGCGCGGTCGCTTGCTTTTGTGGGACGTCAACAATGGCCTGTCGGCGGCTCCCGAGGTGGCGTCTCTGATGGCTGACCTTCTGGGGTGGGATGCCCGGCGCATGGATGCGGAGATCACCAGCTACCGCAATCACGTCCGTGAGGTGAAGACCTTTCTGCCGGAGCTGGACACCGTCACCACAGCGCGCGTCGCGCATGCCTGAGTCGAGCAGCACCCGCCACCGTGAAGCCCTCGGCGCAGCGCTCGGTGGCGACCGCAACACGGTGCGGTGGGACGACAATGCCCTGACCGAGCACAGCCGTGACACCTGGTGCATCTCCATCCTGCGCAGCCTGCGGGGCATGTTGTCGGCCCGGCTGCTGTGCGTCGTGAGCCCGACGGCGGTTGATCAGGTGTGCGCGACGGTGGAATACGCCAATCAGTACCGGCTGCCGATCGTGCCCTTCGGCGCCGGATCGGGCGTGTGCGGCGGCGTGCTGCCGCCTGGGGATGCCATTGTCATCGACCTGCGGCGGATGAATCACATCCTCGAATTGAACGGCACCGCGCTTTTGGTGCGCGTGCAAGCGGGGATGATGGGCAACGCCTTCGAAGCGAAGCTGAATGAAGCGGGCTATTCGATGGGCCACTTTCCGCAATCGATCGACCTCTCCACCGTTGGTGGTTGGGTGTCGACACGGGCGGCCGGCCAGTACTCGACGCGTTACGGCTCGATCGAGGACATTCTCCTGGCCCTCGAGGTGGTGTTGCCCGACGGCCGCCTACTGCGCACGAAGGTAGGGCCGCGCGCCGCCACCGGTCCCGACTTACGCCAGCTTTTCCTTGGCGCCGAGGGCACGCTCGGCGTCGTCACCGAAGCGACCATGCGGATCTTCCCGCGGCCGGAAAGCGGTGTCGGGCAATCCTACAGCTTTGCCTCGATGGACGCCGGACTCGAAGCGATTCGTCTCATCACCCGCGCCGGCTGGAAGCCGCCGGTCGTGCGCTTGTACGACGGCGTCGAGACGGCGCGCTTGTTCACCGCTGCCAGCACCGGGAACAACTGCCTGCTGCTGCTGCTGTGCGAAGGACCAGAGGCGCTGACGGCGGCTGAGAGCCAAGCCTGCCAGGCGATTTGTTCGGCACACGGCGGCGAGGTGATGGGCCCGGATCCGGTGCAACACTGGGTGGTCGAGCGTAACCAAGTCCCCGGCTTCGAACCCTTTCTCAAGAGCGGGCTTGTACTGGACACCATCGAGGTGGCGACCACGTGGGATCACATTCATGACTTGTACCGTGAGGTGATCGCGGCGCTACAAACCGTCGAAGGCATCGTGGTCGCCTCCGGTCACAGCTCGCACAGTTACGCGCAAGGCACGAACATCTACTTCAGCTTCGCGGCGCACCCGGGGGATCCGGAACGCGCCGAAGCCACCTACTTCGCTTGCTGGCAGAAGGCGATGGAGGCGACTCTGCGCTGCGGGGGGACGATCTCACATCACCACGGGATCGGACGCCTGCGCCTGCCGTGGATGGCGCGCGAGCTGGGCGAAGGCCTGACCGTCTTGCGCAGCATCAAGAAGGTGCTGGATCCCAACGGCATCATGAACCCGGGGGTGCTGATCCCGGAAGGATCGTGAATCGTGGTCGTGAATCGTGCTCGGACGGAGGTTCCTCTCCCTCTTTTGAGAGGGGGGCAGGGTAAGAGTGCCAGCCGAGCACGACTCACCAGCACGACTCACGTTTTTTGATTATGCACGTTCTCGCCATTGACGAAGGTACCACCGGCGTGCGCGCGCTGATCATTGACAGCGGCAGTGCTGTCCGCGGCGGCGCGTACCACGAGCTCACGCCGAGTTACCCCAAGCCCGGCTGGGTCGAGCTCGACGCCGACGAAATCTGGAACGCCACCCGCACCGTCTGTGCCCGCGGTCTGCAGGCCGCGCGGCTCACGGCGCGCGACATCACCGCCATCGGCATCGCCAACCAGCGCTCTACGACGGTGGTGTGGGACCGGCGCTCCGGTGAGTCGGTCTATCCGGCTATCGTGTGGCAGGATGTCCGGACCGCCGAGCGCGTCCCCGAGCTGCTGGCGCAAGGGATCTACACCAACGCGATGGCCTCGGCGACCAAACTCGAATGGGTGCTGCGAACCATCTATGACGGCCCAGCGCGCGCCGCCAGAGGCGAGTTATGCTTTGGGACGGTGGACAGCTGGCTGCTGTGGAAGCTCACCGACGGGGCGGTGCATGCGACGGATTACTCAAATGCCTCTTGTACAGGGCTCTACGACGCGATGCAGGACGGGTGGGACCAACAGGTTCTGACGCTTCTCGGCATTCCCGCAACGATGTTGCCGGCCATTCGTTCGACCAGCGAAGTGTACGGCCAGACCACCCGGGAGACCTTCGGCGCGGAGGTCCCGGTGGCGGCGATGGCCGGCGACCAGCAGGCCGCGATGTTCGGCGAGCTGTGCGTCGACAAGGGGGCGGTGAAGATCACCTACGGCACCTCGGCGATGGCGGACATCAACGTCGGCGAGTTCCCGGTGCTGTCTATGCGCGGCGCGTATCCATTGGTCCTCTGGGGCTTGGCGGGAAAGCGGACGTGGTGTCTCGAAGGCACGGCCCCGACGGCGGGGGCCGCCGTGCAGTGGTTGCGTGATGGTCTCGGCGTGCTGCAGAGTTTGGACGAAAGCGCCGCGCTGGCCATGCAGGTACCGGACTCCGGCGGCGTGTGGGCGGTGCCGGCGTTTCAGGGATTGGGGACGCCGTACATGGACGCCGGCGCGCGCGCCGCCATCGGTGGCCTGTCGCGCGCCAGCACACGGGCGCACGTGGTGCGCGCCGTGCTCGAAGGCATCGCCTATCGCAGCCGCGAGATCCTGGAGACACTCTTCGAGGATTCATCGACTCCGCCGCCGGCGCGCTTGCGGGTGGACGGCGGCGCCGCCGCCAACGATTTCCTGTTGCAGCATCTGGCCGATGTACTCGGTCTGCCGGTCGAGCGCCCGCATACCGTGCAAGCCTCGGGTCTCGGTGCTGCGTACTTAGCTGGTTTGGCGACGGGGATGTGGCAGAGCTTGGATGAGGTGCGCCACGCCTGGCGCTCGGGCCGGATCTTCGAGCCACACTGGAGCACCGATGAGCGCGAGACCCGCTTCAAGAACTGGCAACGCGCCATCGCCGCGGCGCGCGAGAAGATCTTCTAGCTAGGAGGCAAGTATGGACGACTTGAGTCGTCAAGTGATTGACTATGCGATCGGCGATGGAGCCTGCGTTGCGGGCATCTGCACGACGGAAACGCTGGCGGGAGGCCCACCTTCCACCGATCTTTCCTACGTCTTGCCAGGGGCGAAGTCGGCGATCAGCTTTGCCATGCCCTTGGACCAGAACCTCATCCCGGCGTACCTCGCGAAGAAGGACCGTCGTTCACACGAGCTTGACAACTTGCACACGAATGCGCGGGCGACCGGGCTCGGGGCGCACCTGGCCAACTATCTGAGCATGAAGGGCTATCCGTCCGCGCCCGTGCTGGCCAACGAGGTGTACCGGCAGGACACACCGCGCGGGGTGCTGGACATGTACCCGGATCTCTCCCTGCGGTACCTGGCCGTGCGGTCGGGGGTGGGAAGCTTCGGTCTCTCGGGCAACGTCCATACCCGGAAGGAGGGCGCGGCAGTCATCCTCGGCGCCACCGTCACCACGGCCGCGCTCGAGCCTACGGCGCCGATCCCCGACGACGAGAATTACTGCGACCGGTGCAAGCTGTGTATGTCATCGTGCGCCTCGAAACTGATGGACGAGAAGGAAAAGACGCACGTGACAATGGCCGGGGTGGAATTCTCGTACTCCAAGCGCCGCACCTACCACCGGTGCGACCTCGTCTGCGGCGGCTTCACCGGGCTACACCCGTCCGGCAAATGGTCGAACTGGTCGCCGGGCCGCCTGTCGATTCCGGACAAGGACGAGGACTTTCTGCCCGTCCTAATCGAGGCCATGGGGGCGTGGGCAAAGCGGCCGCCGATTCCGGGCGGGCATTACCATCCGCTGATGGAAGGGAAGCTGGCCCTTACCTGCGGCAACTGCCAGCTCATCTGTCACCCGGACCGGCAGGAGCGCAAGCGACGCTACAAGATGCTCAGGAACAGCGGCGTTGTCATTCAGCATACCGACGGCTCGCTGGAAGCGGTCTCCCCCGACGAAGCCCGCAGGCGACTCGACGCCATGACCCCGGAGCGGCGCGCCCTGTACGAGAAGCCGGATCCGCCCCTCGCCGCGTCGGCGTAGGCACCGGGACCGAGACTGCGAGCCAGCTTGGCCAATTCCATGATCCTCAGAGACAAGGCCTCACTCGCTGTTCACCACAAATGCAATTCCAAGGAGCAGAGCTGTGAGTTCGTCGATCTTCGACCTTATGCAACCCGAAATTGAGACCGCGGCGGAGGGGTGTTCAGAGCTGCGGTTCAAGGTTCGTCCCGAGTTCACGATTCCGGGTGGTGTTCTTCAGGGCGGGATGATCGCCGTGATGCTCGATATGGCCATGGCAGCGGCGGGCCACGGGTACATCTCGACCGCTTCACTTCATTGCGAGATTCTCCGCCCCGTTGAGGCCAAGGTCGTAATCGTCACCGGACGGATCACACGTAAGGGGCGTCGGATCGTGTTCGCCGAGGCGGAGATGCGTAACGTCGAAGGGCAGGTCCTGGCCCGAGGCACGCAGACCGCGGTCCCCCTGCGCTAAGAGGCCTCGCCGGACTCGCTTGAGCCGTCAGGGACTCCAGGAGGTTTACGGCGCAGCAAAGAGCATGGAAGGCTGATGTAGACGGGTAGATCTACGCAGCTCACGGTTGGCGTGATGGCTCACCGACTACACTGGGCACGGACACGTAGAAGGTCGATCCCTTGTTGATCTCGCTCTCCACCCAGACGCGACCGCCGTGCGCTTCGACGATCCGACGCACGATGGCCAGGCCCAAGCCGGTGCCCGGCTCGCCCGCGGCCCCTTGCATGCCGGCTCGATAGAAAGGCCGAAACAGCTTCTCCCGCTCCTGGGCAGGAATACCGGGCCCCTCGTCACACACCGCAATCACTGCCGCCCCGTCGTCCTGGTAAAGTCGTACGGTCACCTGCGCGCCCGCCCGTGAGAACTTGATTGCGTTGGTGATGAGATTGTCGAGCACTTGCTCCATCTTCGTCCGGTCGACCCTCGCCACCGACCCGGGACCGCGATTGTGGAAGACGAGCGCCACACGCTTCCGTCGCGCCAAGAGACTATTCACCGCCACGTTGGCCTGTACCAGGGGAACCAAGTCAGTCTCCTGCAGATCGAGTTTGAGCTTCCCGGCCTCGATTGCGGAAATATCGAGGAGATCGCTGACGAGGTGCAGCATGGACGTACTCAGCAAACCGATCCTCTCGATGATCTCGCCCCGTTCCTCGATACTGAGCGCAGCTTTGGTGTCTCGCAGTAGCTCGCCGTACGCTTGAATGGCGCCCAGCGGATTGCGCAGGTCATGTGCCGCCATCCCGAGGATCTCGTTCTTCTCCTCGTTGATACGTTGCAGGGCGGCAGCGTCGCGATAGGCGGTGAAGCGGTGAGATTCCAACAACCCTGCACCAAAGATCGCCAAACCCTCAGCTGTCAGCACCGCGGCTACGCCGTAAATGGGCGGCTGGGCCGGCGTGACCCCCGCATGAAGCGCGAGGAGATACGCGATCGGCACTCCCACGGTTCCGAGCGCCTGGCGGCGCCACCCCCACGGGTAGATGATGGCCAAGCCGTACAGATACGTTATCAACAAGATGACCAGCACCTCGGCGTTTCCATCGACCCACGCGAAGTAGGCGCTGAGGCAGGCCGGAAGAGCATTGGTGTTGAACGGAGTGTTAAGAACCGCCCACGCAGGCGCCAGACGCAAGGCGACGGTGCGAAGGAGAGCAAGGAGCACGTATGCCGCATACACTCCGACAAGTGCGCGCCAACGCCCTGGGTGGTAGAACCACTCGAACGCACTGGCCACACCTGTGAGCACGAGGAAGAGCCCGAACGCCAACGAGGCACGCTTCGCCACAACATCCAGCGTCTCGGATCGGAAGGCCTGCGCGATGTGATCCGGATTCGTAGCGCGCTCGGAAGTCATCGACAGTAGGTTGGTTTCTCTACAGGCCAAAGAGCCAACGCAAGCCTATTTCTCAGGACGAAGCGTGTCAACGGAACAGTGAATAATGGAGCCTGGTCCACCTTCGTGGTATCGGGTGGTTCGACTTGACCAAATGGACTCTGGCGCCCGGATTCACGGAGCAACCGACAGGGGGAGAAATGTTCCAGCAGCCAATCGATTTTCGCGAGGAGAGCACGGCCCTTTACGACCTGATTGTCCCGCATGATGACGCTGTGTTCGAATTGCAGACGCAGTTCAAGAATTGGACGGTCAACGATGTGCTGACACATCTGCACGTCTGGAACATCGCGGCCGATCTGTCCTTGAAGGATGCCGATGCCTTCGCTGCGTTCTTTGAGCAGGTCGCCGCAGCGGTGGGAGACGGGAAATCGCTGCGGGTCTTTGAGCAATCCTATTTGAACGGCTTGCGTGGCCGGGCGCTGCTGGAGACCTGGCGCGACTATTTTGGGGAGATGACCGAGCGCTTTCTGACGGCAGATCCCAAGAAACGCGTGAAATGGGCGGGCCCCGACATGAGTGTCCGGTCGAGTATCGCCGCGCGTCTCATGGAAACCTGGGCGCATGGGCAGGAAGTCTACGACGCGCTTGGCGTCGAGCGCGTCAATGGCGACCGCATCAAGAATATCGCCGTGCTGGGCGTCAATACCTTCGGCTGGACATTCGCGAACCGTGGCTTGGACGTGCCGAGCCCGGCCCCGCACGTCCGGCTCACGGCGCCCTCGGGCGAGCTGTGGACGTGGAACGATCCCAGTGAGGACAACCTGGTCGAAGGCGCCGCCACCGAGTTCTGCCAGGTCGTGACGCAAGTGCGCAATATTGCGGATACGGAGCTGCGGGTTGTCGGCGAGACCGCGCAGCGCTGGATGTCGATCGCCCAGTGTTTTGCCGGCCCGCCCGAGACGCCGCCCGTCCCCGGCACCAGATACTGCCAAAAGGCCGGCCCATCGCCACGCGTCAGGAAGTCAGCAAGCCGGCGTGGCCGGTGTGATAACGATCGCTGAAGGCTACAAGCTCGCCCTGCGGAGCCCGCAACGCGGCGCTAGGCCGTGCCGAGGGCCGTTGTTGTGATCACATTAGGGTCCGGAACCCTGCCGGGAGCCATTGTTATCATCACATTGGGGTCTGGAACGGTGTCAGGCGCCATTGTTGTGACCACAATGGGGTCTGGAACGGTGTATTGGGGCCGGATCTTGTCGAGCCGCTGCGCGAGAAGGGCGCGGCAAACTCCTCAAGCTTGCTGAATGGAGCAAGCTGAAAAATCAATGGTATTCATGACAAAGCGCAGTGATTAGATGCTCCGGCTGTCTAGAATGATGCAGTTTCCAATCAGTGGCCGACGGTGTTTGCTCTACGCGAGAATGGTGCTGCCAAATCGAGCGTAACAGGAGACGCAGGCCACTTTGTTAGTGGTGGAGGGACTGGTCAATGCACAATCGAATAGTGATTGGACACATTGTCGCCCTGGTTGGCAACGCCCTCTTGGCATCTTTTGGAAGCGCTCAATGCTGTGGTGACTGTGACCAGAATGGAGCGGTTACCGTCGATGAGATTCTGACCGCGGTAGACATCGCTCTGGGTAGCAACGAGCCATCGGCCTGCATAGCAGGGGACCTAAATCATGATGGGATTATCACGATCGACGAGATCTTGGCCGCAGTGAACAACGCGCTGAATGGCTGCCCCACTCAGGAGACGCCCACGCCAGTCAGTACGCCGACGGCTACGCCAGCTCAAGCCTCGACCGGCACGCCTACCTGGCCCCCGCTGCCAACGCCGACTCAAAGCCCGATCAGCACGTCAACCTGGACCCCGACGGAGACGCCGACTCAAAACCCGATCAGCACGCCAACCCGGCCCTCGCCGACGCCAACCCCAACTTGTCTCCCACCAATCACTCCCGCTCCAGCCGAGAGGCCCGGGGACCTGGACACCACGTTCGGGGCGGGAGGAATTGTTCTCACCCCAATCGGGAAAAGCGCGGGGGCAACCGCTGTAGTGGTGCAACCCGACGGAAAGGTGGTCGTGGCAGGCCCCGCAGCAACGGCTGATAGCCCTTACGACCGCTTTGCCCTGGCCCGCTACAACGCCGATGGCAGTCTCGACCCAAGCTTCGGAACCAATGGAATCGTTACTACTTCCATCGGCAACAGCGACGCCATTCCTAACGCTCTGGCTTGGCAGCCCGACGGCAAGTTGGTCGCAGCGGGCATGGCAGATTACCCATATACCTTCGGCCTCGCACGATACACTCCTGATGGTAGCCTCGACCCTGGGTTCGGAACTTTCGGGATCAGCCATGACTCGTGGCTTCCTGGAGCCGCCGCGAATGCACTCGTACTCCAGCCCGACGGGAAACTGGTCGCCGCAGGCGTTTTGCAGGTGACCGCTGGCACCCAGCACAAGGCCTGCGCTGTCAGACGGTACCAGCCTGATGGCGAGCCCGATCCAACCTTTGGAGCCAACGGCTCTACCACCACCTCGATCAGCGGTTTCTATTCTTGCGCGATCAGTGCTCTTGCGCTGCAGCCCGACGGGAAACTGGTGGCCGCAGGCACTGCATCATACGTGGGCTACTACCAATTCGCTCTTTTGCGCTACAACGCCGATGGCAGTCTCGACCCAAGCTTCGGGACTAATGGAATCGTCACCACCTCCATCGGCGACAGCGGCTTCGCTTCTGCAGTCGTACTCCGGCCCAACGGCAGGCTGGTTGCCGGCGGCTTCTCGGGAGGAGGGGATTTCGTGCTTGTCGGCTACAACGCTGACGGCAGTCTGGACAGCGAGTTCGGGAAAGGCGGCATTAGCTCCGAATCTGTCGGTGATCTTAGCGCCCTGGCAATTCAGCCCGACGGAAAACTGGTGGCGGCGGGATTTGCTTGGTCCGGCCTACTCGCCCTCGCCCGCTACAACTCTGATGGCAGTCTCGATCCAAGCTTCGGAACTGGGGGGACGACGTTCACCTCGTTCGGGCAATACGCCTGCCCGAACCAAGCTAGTGTAAGCGATGCCAGTGCCTTAGCCATCCAGCCGGATGGGAACCTGATCGTCGCGGGAAGTTGGGGTGGGGGAGCGTCTTTTGCGCTTGCTCGCTACCTGGGGTCTTTCGTGACCACAGCCACACCGACAGTTACACCAACGGGCTCGCCACCGACAGCTCCACCGACGAGCACGACCACGCCGACAGCTACGTCAACGAGCCCAGCCACACCGACAGTTACGCCAACGGGGTCACCACCGACAACTCCGCCGGCTCAAACCCCGACCAGAATGTCAACCTGGACCCCGCCGGCTCAAAGCCCGACCGTCACGCCGCTGGCGACCCCGACCAGCACCCCAGCCCAGCCCCCAATACCAACCCCGACTTGTCTCCCACCATTCACTCCGGTCCCAGCCGAAAGGCCGGGAGACCTGGACACCACGTTCGGGGCGGGCGGGATCGTTCTCACTCCAATCGCCGAGTGGGCGACGGCATACGCTGTGGTCGTGCAACCCGACGGAAAGGTGGCCGCGGCAGGCCCTGCAAGAACGGCTGATGGCATTTTCCACTTCGCCCTGGCCCGCTACAACGCCGCTGGCAGTCTCGACTCAAGCTTCGGAACCAATGGAATCGTTACTACTCCCATCGGCAACAACAACGCCATTCCTCATGCTCTGGCTTGGCAGCCCGACGGCAAGTTGGTCGTAGCGGGCGAGACATATAATCCATATAACTTCGCCCTCGTGCGATACAGTTCTGATGGTAGCCTCGACCCTGATTTCGGAACCGCCGGGATCGTCAATGACTCGCGGGGGCTGCAGGATGCTGCGTATGCAGTCGCACTGCAGCCCGACGGGAAACTGGTAGCGGGTGGCATTTCGTATGACGCCTGCGCTCTCAGGCGGTACCAGACAGATGGCGAGCCCGATCCAACCTTTGGAGCCAACGGCGCTACCACCACCTCGCTCAGCGGTTCCGGGTTTTCTTTTTGCGCGATCAGTGCTCTTGTACTACAGCCTGACGGAAAACTGCTGGCCGCAGGGACTGCATACGACGAGTATGCTGGCTACCGATTCGCTCTCTTGCGCTACAACGCCGATGGCAGTCTCGACCCAAGCTTGGGGACTAATGGAATCGTTACAACTTCCATCGGCAACAGCTACGCCTTCGCTCGGGCACTGGTACTCCGGCCCGATGGCCGGCTCGTTGCCGGGGGCCCCGCAGACGGGGATTTCGCGCTTGTCGGTTACAACCCTGACGGCAGTCTGGACAGCAAGTTCGGGAACGGCGGCATTAGCTCCGAAGCTATCGGTTATCTTGCTGCACTGGTAATTCAGCCTGACGGGAAATTGGTGGCGGCGGGATTCAACCTCACGAGCTTTGTCGTGGCCCGCTACGATGCTGATGGCAGTCTCGACTCAAGCTTCGGGACTGGGGGAACGACCTTCACGTCGCTCGGATGGTACACCTGTCCGAACCAAGCTAGTACAGGTTATGCCTGGGCGCTAGCCATCCAGCCGGATGGGAACCTGATCGTTGCGGGAGGTGGAAGCGTTGCAGGGAGTGAAAATGGGGGATCGTCTTTTGCGCTTGCTCGCTACCTCGGGTCTTTCGTGAGCACACCCACACCGACGGTTACGCCAACGGGGTCGCCACCGACAGCTACGCCAACGTGAAATTTGTGATCAAGCAGCTGGGTCGAATCGCGCGCATCCGTCCGCCGAGGAGCAGGTGGCGCGGATACCCGGCCATTTGCCTGTCTGAGCCAGGCGCCACCGAGGATGTCAACCACCGTCCTTGGCGAGAACATCGACCAGCGCCGGTGAATGCGCGCGGCACCGCTGAGTATCGAGGTGGGTGATGACGTCACCCAGAGGTGCGGTCAGGCCGCGGGGAAGCGTTCGCGGACCAGTTGCCGCACTTCCTCCAGCCAACCCCGGCGCTGCTCGACGGTGCTGAGAATGATCGACTCGAAGTTGCGCCGCTGGAAATTCTCCACGCCCACGAAACCAAAAATACAAGTCTTCCAGAGGTTCTCCAGGGGATCGCCGAACACACGCAGCTCGTCCTCACGCGGCGTGTTCGAGGTAGTGATGACCAGCGCCCGCTTCCCCTTCAGATACGGCACCACCCCGTCGGGTTCGAAACGGTACATGGTCCCCTGGCGGATGACACGGTCGACCCAGCCTTTGAGAATCGCCGGCGGCCCAGATTGGGAACTCATTGGGGTCGATTCCTCCAATGAGGCGATCAAGGGACTCCTAATCACGGCGGCGCAGAACGCACGCGCCTCCAAGTGCGCCCGACCTCGGACGGGACGCCCGACAGGCGCCGCTCGACCTGATCGCCAAGGTCCTTGCCTCCCACCTCGAGCAACAGCCGAACGTCAAGGAGATCCTGCGGCCCCCCGGCAAACAGCTTGAGAAGAACCAGATCCGTGCGGTCAACGACCGGAAGTTCTTGGCCTCGTACGCGGACGCGAATGGTCCGATGGAGAATGCGGCGAACCCACGGCCGGCCAACTACGATGTCGGTCTGCTCGGTGCGCCGGTGAACACGCACGACGCCGGCGAGCGGATCATCCGGATCGCCGCGGCGAATCTCAACCGCCGCCCTTGGCGAGAAAGTCGGCCAGAATGAATCACGCAAGACATCTGGGTTTGCGACCAGGAGGTCGGAATCTAAAGTGGCCCGCGCGACGCCGTGTACGGCGAGAGCCTCTCCGCCGATCAGTCCACATCTCACCTGCTGTTTTTCAAGGTGGGTGATCACCTCACCTAAGAGGCTCATTCAATGCCTCGATCACAGCGCTCCGGCGTCGTCCGCGCCGCTTCACCGCCTCGATCTGCCGGCGAGCTTCGCGGATGCTGGTTCCTTTAGGCAGCGTGGCGCGAAACAAATCCAGCGCCCGGCGCCCGAGACGACGGGCGGTACGAAGCCGCGAGGTCACCGTGCCTTGGAAGTGTTTCGCCGCTTCCTCTGCGAGATCTCTGCGCGCCGTTCCCCGCATGCAGACAAGATCTCACAGGCCGCCGATCTCCTCAAGGTCTACACGTCAACTCGGCGGGGCGCCTGCAATCTTGCGGAGTTCTATCCCGCCAGGCTTGAGGGTAAGGCGGACCAGACGCTCTTGGCTGGTGTTCCCCGCCAACGCGGAAGGCGCGACCATTCCCCGCTGCGACGGTTTGCGTCACAGACTTGTCGTTGGGCTCGGGACAGATTGCCGCAGGGACGTCCTCGGTTTACCTGGTGCGTGGTTTGCTCATTGCGGGGGCGATGAGTGCTGACCCCAACACCTTGCGACACCTTGGCGGTGGGCGGAAGGGGCTCTTTTTGCTTCTGCGGTATGTGTTCATTGTAGCTGCTTCCTACCTGCTCATTTTCGAGGCTCCAGTCGGAGGCTTTGGTGCGACTCAGGCGTTGATGATCGCCGCGGCGCTCACCAGCAACGTCGTGCTCTCCCTGGTGCGGACGGAGATGGTGTTCGCCTGGTACGTCGAAGCCCCCGTGCTGATCGCCGACACCCTGTGGGTATCGTGGGCTCTGCATTCGACCGGTACCATCGGGCAGGAATTCTTCCTGTTGTACTTCTTCGTCCTTTTCTTGGCGGCCCTGGGCGAGAGCATGGTGATGGTGCTGTTGGGTAGCACGATGATCAGCGTCGCCAACGTGTACTTCGTTGCCGACACGCCGCTCTGGACCTCACCGCACCTGCTGCGCATCGTGTTCTTTTACGCGGTGGCACTCTTCTATGGAAATGTCCTCGCCCAGGTTAGGCGCGAACGGCAACGAGCGGACAAGGGGTTCGCCTGGGCGAAGGCACTCCAAGAGAAGGTCGCCGAACGCACCCAGGAGTTGCACCGGCTGTACGACGAGGCTCAGGTAGCCAGCCGGCTCAAGTCCGAGTTCATCGCCACCATGTCGCACGAGCTACGCACACCCCTGAATGTCATGATGGGCTACACCGACCTCCTTCTCACGGGAGAGTTTGGCGACCTTACTGCGGAACAGACTGAACCCTTGCTGGTTGTCACCAAGTACCAGCGGCAACTCTTGGAGTTAGTCAACGCCACCCTGGACCTCAACCGCCTGGAAGCGAGCAAGCTGGAATTGGAGCTGAGCCACTGTGACCTTCCGGACCTGCTGCGGCTATTGGATGACGAGACGCGCCGGGGGTGGGCGAAACCGGGCATCCAGTTCATCTGGAACGTCTCTCCCGACCTGCCGCGGCTGTATACGGACCCGACCAAGCTCAAGACGGTGCTCAAGAACCTGATCGGCAACGCCGTCAAGTTCACCGAGCGCGGTAGCGTTACGATCGACGCTCGTCCAAACGACGGCGGCGTCGAGATTTCAGTGGCTGACACCGGCGTCGGCATTCCGAAAGACCAGCAGGGTCTGATCTTCGAGCCCTTCCGTCAGGTCGACAGTTCGATGACACGTTCGTACGGCGGAGTCGGGCTTGGGCTGTACATCGTTCGCCGATTGGTCGAGATGATGGGAGGAAAGATCTCCGTTGAGAGTGAGGTGTTGCGCGGCTCGACTTTCCGCTGCTGGCTGCCCGCCGAAGCCGGATCGATCGCGGTCCAGAGCAATCAAACCACCCGGGCAGCGTAGACACCCGCAGTGAAGGTGGAGACTGGCCAGAAGCTCTTGGTCTCGGTGACCGCGCAAAAGGTCAGCCAGCGGGGAAGCGTTCGCGGACTAGTCGCCGCACTTCTTGCAGCCAACCTTGACGCTGCTCGACGGTGCTGAGGATGATCGACTCGAAGTTGCGCCGCTGGAAATTCTCCACCCCCACGAAACCAAAAATACAAGTCTTCCAGAGGTTCTCCAGGGGATCGCCGAACACACGCAGCTCGTCCTCACGCGGTGTGTTCGAGGTAGTGATGACCAGCGCCCGCTTCCCCTTCAGATACGGCACCACCCCGTCGGGTTCGAAACGGTACATGGTCCCCTGGCGGATGACGCGGTCGACCCAGCCTTTGAGAATCGCCGGCGGCATGCCCCACCAGTTGGGATGGACGATCACGTAGCCGTCGGCCGCCAGCACCTCGTCGCAGTGCCGCCGGACCACCGGATCGATCTCGGCGTCGTTCGGGATCTCATGGGCAGGCAAGATCGGATCGAACCGCTCCGCGTAGAGGTCGTGGTAGACGACCTCGTGGCCGGCGGCTCGCAGTTCTTCGACCACGGTCTGCGCAATCGCGTGGTTGAAACTGCCTTGTTGCTGGTGACCGATGATGACGAGGACCTTCATGAGTTCTGCCTCGGAGCCGAAATGTACCGGCAAGTCCGGGTAAAGTCGAGGCCGGAAGGTAGCGGCACTGCCGGCGCGGCGGCGGCCAGCCCAAGTCCGCCTTGTGCGAACCCTCCCCACCCCGCGGTGGACCCAAAAGGCGCGTCGTCGGGAGCCCACGCAGGTGGGCTTGGAGCTTTTCGTAGCCGCGGTTTCAACCGCCAGGCGGGCTCGCCTCAGCCACCTTCCGCCAGTCTTCGAATCAGTTCCCGGTAGTAGGAGTAGTTTTCGAAGGAGACGTGCGAGCGGACACGCTCGTCGACCATCGGGACGTAGCCGCCTTGTTGGAGGAGCGGAGGGGCCACGGACATGATTTCTCTCTCGATGGCCTGCTTGTCCTTCTCCAGGACGCGAACGTCGAGGCCCCCGATCAGGCGCAGGTCCTTTCCGAACTGCTTGCGCAGCTCGAGGTAGTCAACGCCCGCCGCCCGGGCCGAGCCGATCCACAAGGTGTCCACTCCGGCTTCGAGGACGAGAGGGATGATGGGTTTCACCGCGCCGTGCGTGTCGACAATAATGATGTCGATCCCCGCGGCGCGAAGGCGGTCGACGACGCGGCGAAGTCCGGGCATGACGTGGCGCCGGTATGTGGCCGGTCCTACAACGGGCGCGTGCCAGCTGGCGATGGGCTCGGCCAAGAGGGCGTAATCGAACCGGACTTCGTTCAGGGCCTTCTCGATAAGGGCGAGCATGAAATCCGTCACGTGCTCCATCGCCTCGTCGATGAGCTCGGGGCAGTCGTAGACCCCATACATGACGTCCTCCAGGCTGCGCCAACCGCCGACGGTTAGAGACAGGAGCATCCCGCGCCAGGCAGTGATCCCGACCGGGTAGTCGCGGTTTCGCCAGGCACTAACCATATCGTCCCACTCCAAGGGATACCGCCCGGGAGCGTAGGGGTCGTATGCTGCCTTTAGCCGTTCGAAGTCGGCGCGGCTCCTCAGGGGTCCCTGAAATTCCGGGATGGCGCGGACGTTCAGCGAGGGCTCTTCCCGCGTCATGAGCACGTCCCAGCGGTCGAGGTTGAAGAACCGTTCCACCGGGACGTCGAACGGGAGACCAGCCCGTTGCCAGCGCGCCACGACATCCTTGGGGATCTGGTGATCGTAGTAGGGGACGCGGTCCGGATGACCGAAGTGCAGCGTTTCCAGAAATCGGGCGCGTGCGTTCATCTTGAGGACTTCCAAACTTATCACTTCCTCATCCTTCATCGAAACCTCAGTGGCGATGGCGGAATGATCCATGTCGGAGAAGTGCTGATGTGTCGGTTGCGGGGTGGGTTTGTGTGCAAGCGGGATTCTTGTAGCCGCTCAATACGGCCGGTTGATCACGTGTGAAATGCGAGGCAGGATCGGACCAGACCGGAACGAGGCCGCTGCCGCGCTCCACTTGATCGAAGCCGGACAGCCCTGACCGGAGTGGAAACGCCCGGCTTGACAGAGGGTATCATGAAGCTAATTACATTCGCGCGGGCAGACACCGCACAGCACGTTGGCGCTTTGGCGGACGGCGGCCGTACGATCGTCGTCCTGCAGGCGGGAGCGCTCGCGATGGATGGTGCCCCATCCCCCTTGTTCACCGACATGCTGGCGTTTCTGCGCGGTGGCGTGGTGGCGCGCGACAAGGCTCAGGCCGTCGTCGAGTATGTGACTGGGCACGGCCTACCCGATGCTGCCATTGCGATGGATGAGGTGACACTGCTTGCGCCCGTACCCTGTCCGGAGTCGATCCGCGACTGCATGTCGTTCGAGCAACATATCATCAACAGCATTCGAGTTGTCGGACTGAAGAAGCTCGCGCCAATTGACGAATGGATCGAGAAGACCTTCGGACGCAAGCGGTCCCTTGCCTATCGGCTGAACAAGGCATGGTACGAGCGGCCGATTTACTACAAGAGCAACAGATTCTCGGTTGTCGGCAGCGGCGCGGAGGTCCGCATGCCGCCGTACACGCGGCGCTTTGATTACGAGCTCGAGTGGGGTGTCTTTATTGGAAAGCGGGGCACAAACATCCCGAAGGAGCAGGCTCGCAACTATATCGGTGGCTACACGATATTCAACGACTTCTCGGCCCGGGACATACAAATGAGAGAGCAGAGTGGGCGCCTCGGCCCGGCGAAGGGAAAAGATTTCGACACCGGCAATGCCATGGGTCCGTGTCTGGTAACACCGGACGAGGTACCGGACCCCTACAATCTGACGATGAAAGCCCGCGTCAACGGCGAGGAATGGTCGCGCGGCACATCCGCCGACATGCACTGGAGGTTCGAGGAGATCATTGCGTACGCCTCACAAGCCGAAACGCTCCATCCAGGTGAGTTCATCGGTTCCGGCACGTGTTCCGGGGCGCAGGGGCGTGGCTGCGGGCTGGAGATGGGCAGGTTTCTGAAAGTGGGCGACGTGGTTGAGCTCGAGGTCGAAGGCCTAGGCGTGTTGCGTAACAGAGTGGTGAAGGGTTGAGCATTTCCGGGCCCGCTGCGCTCTTTCGCTCGGGCGCATCGAACCAGCGCGCTTGCTGGCGGTCGACGAGAAGTGGTAGTGAAGCAGCCAGCCGGCAAAGGAGGAAGCCATGCTGAAGATGGAAAAGAATCGGGAGCTCACCGAGAAGTTTGGGCGGTATTACCCTGCCAGCCACAGCAACTACCGGGTGCCAATCGAGGCGACCGAAAACCGGGTGTTCATCGTCCGGGCGGAGGGGAGCCATCTGTGGGATGTCGATGGCAACGAGTACATCGACTACCACTGCGGAATGGGCCCGTCGATCCTGGGCCACCGCCACCCGGAATTCGTCAAGGGCCTGAAGGACCTGCTCGACACCTCTTCGGTCCATATCGGCTCGGGATTGCTTTTCTCGCCCGATGACATCGAGGTTGCCGAGAAGCTGGTCAAGCACGTCCCCTGCGCGCAGCAGGTCAAGTTCTGCATCTCCGGCAGTGAAGCAGTCCAGATGGCCATTCGGCTGGCGCGTGGATACACGGGACGGCCTTACTTCATCCGTTTCGGCGGCCACTACCACGGCTGGTTCGACAACGTCCTCGGCGGGATGGTGAACCCCAGTCCTGCAGGGATGCCCTTTGCCTACTACGATCCCGAGTCGAACCCGTACATCGACTCGTGCTTCACCCTCGGAAGGGCAGCGAACACGGAAAAGGAGTCTTTCCTGCTACCGTGGAACGACCTTGCTGTATTGGAAGACACGCTCAAGAAATACGGAGAGCAGGTTGCCATGATCCATTTCGAGGCCTTGGTCTGCAACCACTTCTGTCTGCCGCCGCGTCCGGGCTATCTGGAAAGGATTCGGGAGCTGTGTACGCAGTACGGCATCGTGATGAGCATGGACGAGGTGATCACCGGATTCAGGTTGGGGTTGAGTGGTGCACAAGGATACTACGGTGTGACCCCTGATATATGCACTCTTGGTAAGTGCCTCGCCGGCGGGGTGCCGATGTCGGCCGTGGTGGGAAAAGCTGACATCATGGAACAGCTCCGCGACAAGAAGGTGCTGGGTCCCGGCACGTTCAACGGTTATCCCCTCGGGATGCGAGCTGCCCTGACGACGCTGAAAATCCTCGAGCGAAACAATGGCGCCGTCTACGGGGAGATGGAGCGGGTACAGAAGCGTCTAGAGGCAGGCCTGAAGGAGCTGGCACAGAAGCATGGTATCCAGTTGCGCATCCAGGGTGGCCTGGGCGTGTTTTTCCTCATCTTCGGCGCTGACAGTGACAAGGTGATCTACACTGACGAAGATCTGATGGCGGACCTAGACCTGGAGAAGACGCTCAACTTCTGGTCAGGCATGAATCTGGAGGGCATTGGCGTTATGGTCGGCGGCCGATGGTACATGAGCATCGCCCACACGGACGCGGACGTGGAGAAGACCCTGCAAGCGGCTGACAAGGTGATGGGAAGTCTGTAGTCGGCTGATCCCAAGATTCATGGAGGGAAGGGACCCGAGGCGGGGCACTGCTGTTGGCGAATAGCTTGGCCGAGTCCTTCCCGTGCTGCTATCGTCGGCCGCGATGAGACACGTGCTCGACCACACCCATGAACCTGGCCGGCACTGTGCCAGTACGTCGGTGGCCGATCTGCTCCGCTATCACGGCATCCCCTGGGGAGAGG
Organism: Binatia bacterium; assembly: GCA_050015455.1. Taxonomy (GTDB): domain Bacteria; phylum Desulfobacterota; class Binatia; order HRBIN30; family HRBIN30; genus JAGDMS01. Next base: position 1,950 of record JBEKBJ010000037.1, on the reverse strand, counting down.
CGCTGTGCTTCGGCATCGGCGGCGGGCTCGGCATTTGGTACGCCCACCTGCCCGGCATGTCGCCGAGCCGCGTGCTCCACGCACGGTCCATGGATTTCGAACGGCGCTTTTTCGAGCGCATCGGTATGGAATTCGCCTGGCAGCGCGATGACGACCCGGCGGCAGCCGAATTTGATCTGAAGACAGTGCTGGCAGCTGGGCGTCCGGCGCTGTTGCTCACCGACATCTACTACCTGCCGTACTATCGGTCGCAAACGCATTTCCCGGGCCACTGCATCATCGCGTGGGGGTATGACGACGACCGACGGGTCTTCTACGTGAGCGACACTGAGCGTGAAGGGGTGTTGCCGGTGCCGTTTGACGACATGCGAACGGCACGCGTGAGTACCCAGCCGGTACCACATAGCGGGGACTTCTACGCACCAGCCGCACTTCGTACGCCGCGCCGGATGGACGACGTCATTACCGAGGCGATCATCGATAATGCACGCCAACTCGCGTCTTCCGATCTCCCGTACAGTGGGATCGACGCGCTCGAAACGCTCAAGCGCGACCTTGCCGACTGGGGAAACGTGGAGGATTGGCAGTGGACCGCGCGCTTCATGTACCAGATCATCGAGAAGCGCGGCACCGGCGGCGGAGGGTTTCGTCTCATGTACGCCGATTTTCTCTCGCAAGCCATAAAATGGGTTCCGCGTGTCGCGGAGTTGAAGTTGGCTGAGCTCATGCTGCAGTCCGGGCGTGCCTGGCAGGAGCTCGCAGGGGCGCTCAAGGTACTGTCCGAGCAAGAGACCGCGGACACCAGCCAGGTCACATCCGCCCTGACGAATGTCATCGACAGCGAGCGCCGGTATGTTGCCAGCGCGATGCAACTGGCATCGTGAGCTGTCGTGGGACTGTTTTTCTACGTACCGCACCGACTCCTTGCTGACGGCGGCGGGCCGCACTCGTGCGAGGAATCGTCGGCGCGCCCGGCGTCTAAGCCGCCATCGAAAAAACTGATCTTCGCGCGATATCCCAGCCGTGCCAGAATACGCAGCAGGAGATCGGTCCAAACGTCCTGCGTGTTTCGATTGATGATGGCTGTAATCCGCGTGCGCGAAGTCCCACACAGTTTGGCAACCTGCGCGTGGGTGAGCCCGAGTCACCCTACGACGTCGCCGATCTTCTCATTGAGGGTGCTCCGCACCTCCATCTCCACAAGCAGGATAATCGGGACGTAGTTAAATTGTTAAGCTAGTCCGGGCATGATAGCCACAGAGTGCTATGGCGCGTGGGCCGCGTCGGCATGTCGAGGGTGGGATGTACCACGTCATGGCGCGGGGGGGGCAGCCGGGCCGCTATTACAGCGCAACTACGAGCGCATGATACTTAGCAATTTAACTACGTCCCGGTGCGCCCCGCTTATCTCTCACCGCCGTGAACAACACGCTGAACGGGTGCGTGCAAAACCCGTGAGGGGTGAGGGGGCGTTGAGAAACCGCGACCGCGGCTCAGGAGCCAGGACTAACCGGCCCACGATCCCCGCGCCTCAGTTGGTCGCATGGAAGCGTCGGGGCCAGGCAAGCCAACCGAACCCGGACGAGCACGGTGGGAGCAAAGCCGCGCTTAGACTTGTGTGCTAGAGTGGAACGAGTTACATGGAGCGCCGATGGCCACAGAGCCGAATGCCGTGCGGGAACTGAGCGCCCGATTCAAAGCGTTACCGCCTACGGATCAGCTTCGTCTGCTGCGGAAAGTGTTGACGCCGCAGTTGCGGCTGCGGCTGGCGGTGGAGCGCCTGTGGAAGCGAACAGGGAACCGCGACCCTCATTTGATTGCCGGCGCCGTCAGCGCTGCCCGCCGGGATGCACAGCGTGAGCACGCGAAAAAGCGGTCTGCGGGCTGTTCTCGACAGTAACATCCTCGCGCGATTCCTGCTGACGCCGTGTGGTTTCAGCGGGCGGCTGC